>NZ_BSST01000001.1:2503969-3129962 GCF_030161395.1 Thalassotalea insulae | reverse complement strand
TATTTTCTAAGGTATTTTTCAGAAATAGTTCGAGCGCAGACAAGCCACCAGCCGATGCACCAATACCGACAATACGAACATTGTCATCGGTACCAGAAGTCATACCGTCTGTTGCCGGTAAATTCATTTAAATCGCCTTAAAACATTGAAATAGGGTATATTAACACAAGCCGCGAACACCTTAAGCAATAGCTGAAACACCTTCAAACAACACCATCTGGACTGATGCGCCATCAAGACCAAGGTTGGCAACCATCAGCATGGGTTGCATGCCTCGCTGTTGGCAATTTACTATCAACTCACACTGCACCCGCACCGCGCCTTCAAGCAATGTTTGTAACTGTTGTTGTAACTGTGGTTTAGCTTGGATATCAACTAAGTTAACAATAGAAAAATCATCCAACGCTAACTGATCAATACCCAGTAAGTCGGCTGCCGCTTTATTGCCTTCAATGATCTGACCGCTAAGCGATGTCACTAAATAAGCTGCAGGAGCGAGAGCAAACAGTGATCGATAGTACGTGACTATTTTGTTTAACTCTTGCTCATTCGTTTCAAGTTGCTTGAACTGTAAATCTAACTCCACTTGATGTACCTGAAATTCATGCAAGAGTTTAAGTGCATCGCTACTCCCTTCTGGCGAACTGGCAATTTGATAGAGAAATGCCAATACATCAGGGCTTAAGGGAGAACTCATTGATGACTGGATGCTATTGCCTTTTAACAATTGCTCGGCTCTAAGGCGCAACTGTTTAGGTACAGCTAAGCGAGCATCGGGTGAGAAAGGAGCTGACATGATATTTTCCTCTGTTATTCCTAAGTCACAAACATCAAGCTTAGGAAGTTTAGCAAAGCGTGCTCAACTGGATAATTTAAGTATATCGACATTAGGCGCTTTTGTCTTTGAGTTCAAAAAGATAGCGCTTGCGTAGCTCTGTTTGTTTATTTCACCAACGTTTCAACCTCTCGACAATACTAGCATAGCGCAAAAATTTCCATGGCTAAGCTCGCTAGCGCACAGAGTAATCGATCCGTATTGCCTATTCTAGCCACATGATTGATGCACATTTCCGTGCTTCACATTAGTGCAAAGGAAAACACCATGACTAAGAATTACGAAAACAAATCAACACCACGCTCACCCAGTTCAATGACCCAAGTAGCCAAAACGGCATCACCTGAAACGCAAATTAAACAGGAGGCTAAAAACATTGCTGTTTGGTCAAAAAAACAGGTAAACGCTGCAAAAGATTTATGGAAAAAACTAACTGAAGAGGAATTAGTCAAAACGGCCGGTAATAAAAAGAAATTGGCTGACATGATAGAAACTCGCTATGCAATCACTCACGATGCTGCCGATAAACAGGTAAATGGCTTCTTTACCAAGCACCACATCTAACATTTACACCTCATCTAATATTTAAGGGCGGCAGGTTAAGCAGACATCGTTTATCTTGACGCTTTTTCCTTCAAATAGGCTACCGATATCACCGTCGCAAATGAATGAACTAACATCAAAAATCAATCATTACTCATTGATCGCACTTTTTTAAACAATATTTCAAAAAAAAACAGCGCTATGCTAGCTAGCGTACAGAAGTCTCTTACCATTTTTGAGACTTTAGTGTCTTAGCAAAGTAAATAATGTTCATTTACCAGCGCGTTTAAATCTTAAAGGAAATACCATGAACAAAAATTACGAGAAAAAGACAACAACACCCTATTTCGCTCAACATGCAGCGAAAAGTTCTACTATTTGCTCAACACCAAAAGAACAGGCAACAACTATGCTCCCAAGTGAAACTGGCTTTTCACTTATATACGATGCCGACGAACGGCAGGTAAATCGTTTCGTGGCGATGAACCAGCTCTACTGTTTCTTTACCAGAAACCAGAAGTAGCAACATTAAAAACAGCGCGTCAAGAAGCTTAGTATTACACGCTGATTTTCATCTTAAACAACCAGCGAACATCAAATAAATCTTCAACATAATCTGAGCAATAATGAGCAATAAAATGGAGGATAAGCTCAATGAAATATATCTTACATAAACCGTTACCTGCGATGGCAATGCATGCCTCAGTATTTACCGACAAGCGTCCCTATTCACATATGCTTACCAGTCCAACAGCTAGTATTTCTCGACGACGTAGGAATGCGGCAATTTATCATCAGCAAAAAAATCCGGTCAATATATCAACCCATTTAACCATAAGTCAGTGGCGTAACTTAATGGCAGCACTTAGGCCTTTGATCGGTGAAAGTGCTGCATTGGCGGTATTTCAACGGTGTTTATCGTTAAGTGCAACCGCATATTCTTGGTTATCGAGTGAACAATCGAGCATTGATCCGCTAGCAAACTTACAACACCAATTACTGACAAAACCGTGCACTATCACGGTAGCAGCGCAACAGACGTTATGGCATAACAGCTGCCTACTGCTGACTAAATTATTTGGCCAAAAGCTCACTCATCAACTGTTACAAAAATCAGCGACAGTTAAATTAATTGATAATAAAACTTTTACTAATCCCAATTTAGTAAATAACAGCTTAACGACCAGTCATTAAGTAAAGTGCCACGCTGATGTCCGATCAAACTCAAAAAAATGCGCTACAAAACGATTCAGTACAATTAAAACGTCAGATAAAAAAACTGACGGCAGAAAATAAAAAATTACGTGCTGAGCAAAAAAATATTAAGCAGTTAGTGGATAAAAATGAAGCACTGCTAGAGCAACTTAGAGAAGTTAACCAACAATTGGTTTTTTCAACATTAAACGCTTTTGCTGAAAAAGATATGGCAAACCTTAAATATGATGAACTTGAGCAACATAGCCAACGAGATGGGCTTACTGGCTTAGCCAATCGAGCATTTATGCTGGAATGCATCAGCCTTGCAGTCAATGCGACCAAGCGACATAACAAAAATTTTGCCTTGTTGTTTATCGATCTCGACCAATTTAAACCCGTCAATGATAACTTAGGTCATGCCATGGGCGACAAAATTCTAAAAGACGTTGCAAATCGCTTAAGCGCTGTGATGCGTGAAAGTGATACGCTAAGTCGCTATGGGGGTGATGAATTTATCGCCTTACTCAATGAAATATCTTGCCTTGATGATGTTGAAAAAGTGGCGAAAAAAATGATCACTGTATTAGCTCAGCCTAGTGTGATGAATGAACATACTATCCCTTTGGCCGCCAGTATTGGTGTGGCAATCTATCCTCAAGATGGCACTGATGCTAAAACGCTTATTGAACATGCCGATCATGCCATGTATCACGTTAAAAAACGCGGTGGGAATGGTTTTACAACATCATGATTAATGATCCGTGTGCGATAACGTACCGACCCTTGCCATATTTGTTTTTATTATAGCTTAACCAACCATTGGCATAGTGTTGGGTCTTGTCATCATTGCACTTTTGTACTTAGGAGAACACCATGTATATATCCACTTTATTTACAGGCCATAACATAAAACCAGGTTACCAACATCCTAGTAAACCACAGTTAGCTATTAAGTTTTACGAGCCGCGTTCATGACAGCGATAGTATGTACCACGGTTAACACTGCATATGCGGCGACTGCCGAGGATCTCAATAAAGATTCCGCACAAGCGCTAAAATATTTATACAAAACCAGTCCGCTGGCGAGTGATTTGTCCAAACAAGCCAAGGCAGTACTGGTATTTCCCAATATTGTCAAGGCTGGCCTTGTGTTTGGCGGCAGTTACGGTGAAGGCGTGCTAATCAAGGAAGACGAATATACTGATTACTACAACTCAGTTACCGGATCTTGGGGATTACAGGCAGGCGCCCAATCTTATGGTTATGCGGTGTTTATGATGACGGATAAAGCAGTTAAATATCTTGAAGACTCCCATGGCTGGGAAATAGGTGTTGGACCAACCGTAGTCGTGGTCACTGAAGGCGTCGCTAAAAATTTGTCGTCATCAACCTTACAAGATGATGCATATGCGTTTATTTTCGATCAACAAGGATTGATGTCGAGTGTTAGTATCGAAGGCTCTAAGGTGTCAAAAATAACTCGTTAGCGCCAACTTTTACTAGAGCGTGTTGATCTTTGCTGTTCATTTTTGCAGCTGACTGTTTAGCATTTAGACAAGGCAGCGCCTTCGTAGTGTAGTTATTCTCCTCAAGTAAGGCGATAACACAGTATAAATGTTAAACAGGCGTTGCCCAAAGGGTTCAATTGAGCGTACTTTGCTCATTGTTGCTCGATTTTTACATAGAACAACTATGCTACGAACCGAGCGTCGCGATCAAAGCACGCTCAAATTGAACAAAATTTGTACCTCAAAGATCAACACGCTCTAGACTAGTTGCAAGTGAGCGCTTGGCGAGTGTGTATTTCTGGCAATAAACGCTCACTCTCTTTTTTTACTACCGCGTAACACTCACAACTCAATTGCTCGAGTTTCGCGCGATCATGCACAATAATATGGCCACGATGGTAAGAAATAATGCCGAGTTTTTGCAGTTTCCCCGCAGCATCGGTAACACTTTCCCGGCGCACACCCAACATATTGGCAATTAATTCTTGAGTCATGATCAAATGATTAGTCGGTAAACGATCCAAAGACAATAATATCCAACGACACAGTTGCTGATCAACAGAGTGATGACGATTGCACACCGCAGTTTGCGCCATTTGGGTGATCAACACTTGTGTATAAAGCAAAAGTAAGGTCATCATGTCGCTATGCAACGCAAATTCATCCTTAAATTTTTGTGCTGATATACGATAGGCATGTCCTGCGCTTTGGACAACCGCTCTACTGGGGGTACTTTCACCGCCCATAAACAACGTTGTCCCTAAAATACCTTCGTTACCGATAACAGATATTTCTGCCGAAGCGCCGTCTAACGTAACATAAAGTAAGGAAATAATGCAGTCAGTGGGAAAATACGCGTAATGTAAAGTATCGCCAGATTCATAAAGCACTTTACCTAGGGGTAAATGAACCAGTTGAAGATGCGGTATCAGGCGTTTTTGCACCTCACTAGATAAAGTGGCAATTAGATGGTTTTGCTTTGGTTCAGGTGCAGGGATAATGATAGGAATAGGGATACTCTTATTGGCCTTGATCATATCCACATCCCTTTTTATACGTAATAAATACCTGCAGCGGTACATAAACAGTGTAGTTGTAAGTATCGTAAATAGCGAAAGTATCTCTGTAAGACACAAGTTGACACACGACACTAGCAAACATGATACGCTACTCTGCCAGATAAAGATTCCATTATTCGTAGGGGCTGCTAAGCTCTGGTCTCAAAAGCCCTCGCCCAGTGTTAGATAAATCAATGTTAAATAAATTAATAAAATTCGGATTTAGCAATTCTGCTAAAGCTTTTTAGGTAATAGCAACAGTACACCGCCAGCAATAATAAATGTCACACCGGCCCATATCGGAATATTGATATCTTGCGTTTCTGAAAGTGACATGTGTAACGAACCTATGTCAGCCTGATGGACATCGCTGGTGTAACTAAACCCGCCATAGGCCAGTCCGATAATACCCATAATAATTAACATGGTAGCGATTATTTTTTGCAGACTCATGTTACAACCTCCTACCTTGTATCATCCTAACAACAACAATAATTAACGCTAAGACTAAAAGGATATGAATCAATCCGCCCAGGCTATAAGCAGAAAACAGCCCCAGCGCCCATAAAATAATTAATACAATAGCTATTGTTTCTAGCATGAGGTCTTCCTGTTAATGACATTAACGGTAGATTAGCGGCATTTTTTATCTTGGTCTGTACGTTACAGAACCGACCTAGCGAAAGCATTTAAGTTACATTGGTGCATTAAAAACGGATGGATACCCTGTATCCTCAGAGGAAATCACCATGAAAATGAAAAAACAAGCCGTAAACGGCGATATGTCATCCCGAGGTAATAGTAAGGTTATCAGCATTTTTATTAAGACAGCCCCCCTACTATTGGTACTCACCTTTTCAGCGTGCGCATTAAATAAACAAGATCCAAGTCAAGCGATGCAAGCCGCACAATTTGCCATTGATAATGCGGATCAAAATCGACTGTCGGGCTATGCGCTGCCGGAGTTAAGCCAAGCGCGTGACAAGTTAACTGCCGCCCGCGCTGCCGAACACAAAAAAAACATGAAGCTTGCTAAGTACCTTGCCGATGAATCTAAGATAAGCGCCGAACTCGCTTCGGCAAAAACCGCTTACATAAAAGCCGACCAAATCAACAAAGACATGATAAAAAGCATTGACGTCTTGAAACAGGAAATGCAGCGCAATAAAGGAGAGCTAAAATGAAAAATTTACCGTTAAAACCTCAAAAACTAGTCGTGCTAACCACCGCGATAATGTTAACAATGTCTTGTTCAGTGGCACCAACACAACCGGACGGTGCCGATATAGTGCGTCAAAAATTATCTGCGCTACAAGCAAATTCCGCATTAGCCAGTCGGGCACAAGTAGCCATTAAAGAAGCAGAAAGTGCAACCCGTATTGCTGAAGTGCCAGAAAAAAACCAACAACTCGCTGAGCACCGGGTCTTTATCGCTGATCATAAAGTCGAAATTGCCTTAGCGCTTGCGCAACGTCGTCTACTTGAAGATCAACGTGCTGGGTTAAACGAGCAAAGTGAAACCGCTCGCCTTGATTCTCGCTCACGTGAAGCTTACTTAGCTCGCACAAAGATGTTAAACGCAGAAAAACGCGGTACAGAATTAACTACGCAGCTTAATGCTCAAACACAGGAAGCTAAGCTTAGTCGAAAAAATATGTTGAGCGCTGAAAAACGCAGTACAGAATTAAAAAAGCAACTTAATGCTCAAACACAAGAAGCTAAGCTTAGTCGAGAAAATATGTTGGACGCTGAAAAACGAAATAGCGCATTAGAGCAACAACTTGTTGAACTTAATGCCAAAAAAACTGATCGCGGCATGGTGCTGACCTTAGGGGATTTGCTATTTGAATTTGGCAAGTCAGACCTAGTTAATAACATGTCTGGAGATCTCAATCAGATATCATTATTTCTTAACAAATACCAAGATCGTCAATTACTGATTGAAGGCTATACCGATAATGTCGGCAATGATGAGTATAATGTCATACTGTCAAAGCAGCGTGCTGAATCAGTAAAGTCTTATTTACTAGGTAAAGGTATTGCAGATGGTCGTATGACTACGCTGGGAAAGGGGAAAAATTCCCCCATTGCTACTAATGACTCGGTCATGGGACGTCAAATTAATCGACGAGTAGAAATTATTATTTCCGACAAGGCAATATAACGGCTATGTGGAGGCTTGAGCCAGAAACAATCAGTGCATTAATTGCCTTAGATTGGCGCTGGTATAAGCTTTTCGCAAAGAAACTGACACCATCAATATCGGGCGTTAATTTCGCCTATTGCGTTAAGCTCCTGTGATTGGTTAAAAAAATCGATACCAGTTAACTTGACTCAAAAACAAGTTGATCATTATTCAGGTATCGAAGTACATAAGCCCGTTTCAAGACAACAAGAGATTAAATACATTCGCTACTGGCTGTCCCATCTATTGGGCAAGGGGTATATCCGGATGGGTTAATACCAGCAGTGGTTGTTGAAGCAGGGAATTAGAGAAAGTTTAGCCATTCAAATACCCTAGCTCGGGCGAAGACCACCTGGGCACGCTGATGAAATCGATTGTCAACCCTACATTCATATCTTACGTGAGATTAACAGAGGAATTTAGGAACATGAATTTTATTTTGTCTATTTGGTTTATTTTGTTTATTTCTATAGGGATATTTTTATGGACAATTAGAGAAACGGCTTTGCATTATTCCATTACGTTACCATCTAAAAAGGCCGCAATTGTTGCAACAGTTAGCTTTTTGGTATTATTGGGTTTTGTTGGAGCAGGACTCTATCTTGTTTTAGGTTTGATAGCCTATCCTTTGTTCTATAAGTTAATTAAGTGGTACTTGGGTAAGGATTATAAATACTACCGGAATAATAAATAAAACTATCGAAACTGAACACTAATATAACCAGTAAGCTAAACTTGGTTTAACACTTAAGTATGGGCATCGCTGGGCTGGTCAAGCTAGGCCACACACTTTTTCCTTACACTTTTAAACTCAATTGGCGACATATCATGTAACGTCGTATGTAACCGAACCGAATTATCATATGGATGTATTTTTCAACATCGACTTTCATGCTTTTTCTGGTTAAATGGTAAACATTTAGCAGCCATTCATTTTTCACACGAGCAAAAAGGCTTTCAACAACCACATTATCTAAACAAGCCCCAGCCACTATTTGGTTAGCCCATAGCAACCCATGATAACGCTAACAGGTATACTGAGAGCCTCGGTCACTATAAAAAGATAAACATCTATACAATGAAGGCAACTTATCATGTCGCAGCTCTTAGAATTTGAAGTCAATATAAAATGGTTAGATTAGCTGTCATGCCGTTCACTTAAGGTGAGCGATATGACAGCATTAGCTGAGCTTTTCTGTATCTAGTCAATATTTTCTTGTCTTTAAAGTTTACTGACTCCCGCGTAGCTAACTCCAGATAATAGCGCCATATCATTATGCCATGTTGCTAAATCTTTTGAATTAAAGTCAGATAATGAATGATGACCACATGCTCTTGCCATCACTGACATTAATTCTGTCGATGCTACAAAGTAGTTCTTTAATTGGTTCGCTGATTTTTCTACATTTAAACGCTGGCGCAGATCTTTTTTCTGGGTTGCTATGCCCGCAGGGCAATTATTGGTATTGCACATGCGTGCGGCGACACAGCCGATAGCTTGCATGGCGCTATTTGCTACAGCCACACCATCAGCTCCCAACGCTAGTGCTTTAACAAAATCAATCGGCAGCCGTAAACCGCCAGTAATAATTAATGTAACCTCACTTGCTCCTTGCTCGTCTAAATATTTACGCGCACGAGCTAGCGCCGGAATTGTAGGGACACTGATGTGATCTCTAAATATTTCAGGCGCAGCGCCAGTACCGCCACCACGGCCGTCTAAAATGATGTAATCAGCACTGGCATCTAAAGCAAATTGAATATCTTGTTCAATATGATTTGCACTTAGTTTAAATCCGATAGGAATGCCCCCTGTGATTTCTCTTACCCTATCGGCAAATTTTTTAAAATCTGCTGTGGTACTTAGATCTTTAAACGTAGGTGGAGAAATTGCCGGGGTGCCCTCCTCTATACCGCGTACCTCTGAAATCCTACCAACATTTTTATTGCCAGGTAAATGACCGCCAGTGCCGGTTTTAGCCCCTTGGCCACCTTTAAAATGAAACGCTTGTACGCTTTTAAGCTTTTGTTCATCATAGCCAAAACCTGCACTTGCTAATTCATAAAAGTATTTAGAATTCGCTTGCTGCTCTTCGGGTAGCATACCGCCTTCGCCGGAACATATACCAGTGCCCGCGCGCTCAGCTCCTGTTGCTAAAGCAATTTTGGCTTCTTCAGATAAAGCGCCAAAACTCATATCAGAAACAAATAAAGGTATATCAAGTTTCAGCGGCTTTTTCGCCCGAGGACCAATGACTAATTCAGTATTTACTTTGACCTCTTCCATCAATGGTTTAGTGGCCATTTGAGCAACCATTAACTGTAAATCATCCCACTGAGGTAATTGATAGCGAGGCACTCCCATGGAGACCATAGGGCCGTGATGCCCCATTTTTGATAAACCTTCACGTGCTAATTGGTGAATAAATTCTACGGTTGGCTCTTCCTTAGTCGCGGTAGCTACAGGCGTTGCTGTGGCTTGAATTTGCACATCAGGGCCTTCTTGCCCGATTTGGCTTGAATCAAATTGTTTATGGCTGCCATCACAAAATGGCGCATTCGCCGTATGTTTGCATTGACATAAATACGCATCCCCTGACTCTTCAGCGCTAAAGGGTTTAGGCTTAAAGCCCGTACCGGCATGAGAGCCATCACAAAATGGCTGATTTTTAGAACGTCCGCAGGCACAAAAATAATACTCTTGCCCTTGTTCCAGGCTGACCTTTTTCGGTGCCACCGCTGCAATAATAGGTTTATTCATCGTCGTTTCCTTCATTGAAAATCTGGTTATTTATCTTTAATAGTGCTTTTACAATCACACCATGGCTTGATGCACAGTTTTCCCTCCGGTTCACTGTTACGCTGGCAATGTAAATTTCTCGCGTTTATGTGCCTCAGTAAAATCAATTACAGGTCCAACAGGAATAACCCGAGTCGGATTGATGGTTTTATGACTGGCATAGTAATGTTCTTTAATATAGTCAATATCTACGGTGTCTGCGATGCCAGGTTGTTGATATAAATCTCGTAGGTATTCCCAAAGATTGGGATAATCAACAATACGCTTTTTATTACACTTAAAGTGGCCGACATAAACCGGATCAAAGCGCACCAGCGTAGTAAATAACCGCCAATCAGCTTCGGTAATAACATCACCTAGCAAAATGCTTTATTAAGAGAAAGCTTGGCATTTAAAGAATTGAATTAAACTAAGCCAGATAAAACAAAAATGGTAGCTAGCCCTAAAGAAAAGGCAACAGAGAAAAATACTCTCGAATAAGTTATATGCATAATTGTATTCATCAAAAATATTGAGTGGATTGTTTTCCAGTTATCACTTTTAATTAGTATTAATTTATTAGACTAGAGGGGCATGATGAAAAAGAGTAAACGTACAACATACATTTCATTCGGCTTAGTAGTAGGTTCAATCATCGGAATGTTTCTGGATATGTATCAGATAGGTGTGTATGGAGTTGTTGGGCTAGGTATTGTCTTTACGCCAATAATTGGCCTTTGCATAGGTGCTATTATTTGTAACTTTAACAATAAAAAATATCGCTTGAGTAAATAGCCTATACAATAATTTAAAGCGGGACGGCTAACAGCTTGCTCGGTTTCGCTTAGCTTCACATTTTAGCAAGCATTACGTTGCCGTTTAATGCGGCGTTAATTTACATATAATCGAGTATCACTGAAATATCATGAAAATATATATTTTTATAGCTTTAAGTTTTCTAGTATTCAATACGCATTCTAATGAAAATGAGATGCTATTTGACGAAATATCACAAATGGATAAAGTATTATTCGACGCTTTTAATTCATGCGACTTAACAGTTATGGGTAATGTTTTTTCAAAAGAATTAGAGTTTTATCATGACAAAGGTGGCGTCTCGAATTACGAACAAACGATGTCAGCTTCAAAGTCCAATTGTGATAAGAAGTTGGGGTTAAAAAGGAAGCTTATAAAGGAGTCTTTAAAAGTATTCCCAATTAATAATTTTGGAGCTATTCAAGAGGCAAGCCATCAATTTTGCCATATGGAAAAGGGTAAAAATGATTGTGGGATATTTAAGTTTATTCACATATGGAAGAAAGATAACCTTAATTGGAAGCTTATTCGCGTTGTGAGTTATGGCCATTAATGTAAAATCTGTCATACAAGCCAATCAAGCGGGAAGATTTACAGTTGGCTTTTTACGGAGGAAACCATGAGAAAAGCACTTCAGTTCATAGTCTTGCTATCTCTAAGTGGCTGTTTGGGTATGCCTCAAACAATAGAACCAGTTAGAGATTTTAAGCTAAATGATTACTTAGGTCAGTGGTATGAAATAGCCCGCCTAGATCATTCATTTGAACGAGGCTTGAGTCAGGTCACTGCCGAATATACCTTGCGTGAAGATGGCGGTATTTCTGTGTTAAATCGAGGCTACGCTACTGAAACCAAAGAATGGAAAGAAGCTGAAGGCAAAGCATACTTCGTTGAAAGCCCAAACGTCGGCTATTTGAAAGTGTCATTTTTTGGTCCATTCTATGGGTCCTATGTGATATTTGAACTAGAAAAAGAAAACTACGAGTATGCTTTTGTATCAGGTCCGAATAATGGCTACCTTTGGCTGTTATCACGCTCACCAAAGGTAAACGCAAGTATTATTGTAAAGTTTGAACAACTGGCAGAGCAAAACGGCTTTGATGTTGAACAATTAATCTACGTGGACCAAAAATAAATTTAACAAGCGAATCAACAAATAGGCTAATGAAGGTCTACCTATAGACACAAGTGATACTATTCATTAAACCAATCAATCATGGCTTTCATTTTCTCAGCTAGGTTATTTACGCTGCGCTCATCCCTTCTTTCTTATTCAACATGCGTATATTTCAATGAATACGTATGTAGTCAATTGTCGCAGTAATTTTTGCTTGCTAGTTTAATTGAGCAAAAAACAAACGCAATAAATCCCTATGCTTCTCGCAGTTTGTAGAGCATCAATTACAAAAAAAATAAAAGGCTTCACAATGAATCTGTTTAGGAAACGAACGTTTTCACCTTGGAATAAACGCAATAATAACCAGACAGCAGTTACTTTTACGACCTTACTGGTGGCAGGCATTTCTTTTACGAGTTTTGCCGATCATACGTCTCCCCCCAGCAATGTCACGTTAGTGGGCGATCTGCAAACAGAGCTAAGTTGCAGTAACGACTGGCAACCTGAATGCTCCGCCAGCCAGCTCATTCAAGATGGCGATAACTGGCAAGCAACATTTGTTATACCCGCCGGAGAGTGGCAATACAAAATTGCCGTTAACAACAGCTGGGATGAAAGTTATGGCAACAATGGTGATAACATCAGCTTATACTTGCCCGAAGCCCGTGAAGTAACTTTTAGTTATAACCACAGTAGTCACCAAGTCAGTGATGATGCCCCGGTGGTTATTAAACAACCAGCGTTAGTAGCATTGGTCGGTGATTTACAAAGCGAGTTAGGCTGTAGCGGTGACTGGCAACCCGAATGTACGGCTACTCAGCTTACTTTGGATGAAAGCGATCTTATCTGGCAAGGCACCTTTAATATTCCTGCAGGTAGTTGGCAATACAAAACCGCATTAAATGGCAGTTGGGATGAAAACTACGGTGCCAATGCCACCCGTAATGGCAGCAATATTAATTTGCCACTGGCAGAGTCAACAAGCGTAAAGTTTTATTACGACCATGCCAGCCACTGGCTAGCAAATAATAAAACCAACGTCATTGCCACGCTTGCCGGTAACTTTCAGGCACAGTTGGGCTGCCCTGGTGACTGGCAACCCGAATGTTTACGTTCTTGGCTGCAAGATGCTGATGGCGATGGCCTCTATAGTTTTACCACCACAGCACTTACTGCTGGAAATTATCAGGTCAAAGTTGCTCATAATGAAAGCTGGCAAGAAAACTACGGTGCCAATGGCGCACAAAATGGTGCCAATATCGACTTTACCGTTAGCATTGATAACGCGCCGGTCACTTTTACCTATCAGCCAGATAGCCATCAGCTGACCATTGGCAGTTCAGGCTTTGATGCTAACCTCAAACAGGCAAAAGCCTATTGGCTAAGCGAAGACACGCTAGCTTACGATGTACCACAAAATACTACCGTAACGCTTCATTATAGCGAAAGCGCCGCACTTACCGTTACTCCGGACGGTTTAGTCGGTGGCGAGCACATTACTTTGCAAGCAAATGGTGTAATTGAAGGTGATATTGCCGAAAAATTCCGTCATTTAGCCGGCCTGCCCGCATTTAAAATCAGCGCACAAGATCTCAGTAAAGTGCCAGCGATCTTAAAGTCTCAATATGCCCTAGTTGCCCAGGACAGTGAAGGCCAGCCACTAAGTGCAACCGGCATTCAACCACCAGGCGTGTTAGACGATCTTTATACCTTTGATGGTAAGCTCGGTGTGAACTTTGATAGCGAAAACTTTGATAGCGAAAACCATGTCAGCCTATCGGTATGGGCACCCAGTGCTCGTTCATTAAAATTGCATTTATTCGATGACAGTGATGCCACTACATCCGCACAAGTATTGCCGATGCTGGAAGATAGCGCGACAGGTGTATGGCACATTGCAGGCGATAGCAGCTGGCAAGGTAAGTATTACTTATTCGAGGTTGAAGTTTATAGCAGAGCCACCGGCAATATTGAACACAACCTGGTCACCGATCCTTATTCCGTTAGCTTGTCAATCAACAGTAAGCGCAGCCAAATCGTTAACTTAAACGATGAGCAACTTAAACCACTTGGCTGGGATAAGTTAGCGAAACCAAGATTAAATGCCCCTGAAGATCAAGCGATTTACGAACTACATGTTCGCGACTTTAGTATTCATGATCAAACCGTGCCTGAAGAGATGCGGGGCACCTTTAAGGCGTTTGCTTATCAGCAAAGTAATGGCAGTGAGCACTTACGTAAACTAGCTCATGCCGGCTTAACCAGTATTCACTTATTACCGGCATTTGATTGCGCCACCATTGAAGAAGATAAAACCGCGCAGCTAGTAACGGATGATTTATCGGTATTTTCGGGGGATTCCACCGAGCAACAAGCCGCTGTTGACGCCATCAGAGGACAAGATGGATTTAACTGGTGCTACGACCCTTATCACTACACTGTGCCTGAAGGCAGCTATGCCACCGATGCCAATGGTAGTACGCGCATTCGCGAGTTTAGAGACATGGTTGCTTCACTAAACAAAGCCAATTTACGCGTCATCATGGACGTGGTTTATAACCACACCAGCGGTAGCCTACAAGGAGAAAAATCGGTACTCGATAAAATCGTGCCTGATTATTATCACCGCTTAAATAGCATCGGCGATATTGAAATGAGTAGCTGTTGTGCCAACACTGCTACCGAGCACAATATGATGGAAAAACTGATGTTAGACTCGCTTAAAACCTGGGCAACCGACTATAAAGTTGACGGCTTCCGTTTCGACTTAATGGGGCATCATACCAAGGAAAACCTGTTAAAAGCACAGGCCATGCTGCATTCATTAACCCTTGAACACGATGGCGTAGACGGCAGCAGCATTTATCTTTATGGCGAAGGCTGGAATTTTGGCGAAGTAGTAAACAACACCCGGTTTGAGCAGGCCAGTCAAAGAAATATGGGTGACCACACCGGTATTGGCTCTTTTAATGATCATATTCGTGACGCCGTTCGCGGCGGTGGCCCGTTCGATTCAGGCAATGCGCATGTCGCCAACCAAGGCTTTATTAATGGTCTGTATTACGATGCCAATAGTCAAAGCCAGGCAACATTAGCTGATTTATTACACACCACCGACAAAGTCAGAATGAGCTTAGCCGGCACACTGTCAAATTATCAGTTTACCGATCATCTGGGTAATCAAATAGCCAGCTCAGCTATTGGTGGCTACACCAGTGATCCGCAAGAAGCCATTAACTATATTGCTGCGCACGATAACGAAACCTTATTTGACGCAAGCCAATACAAACTGCCGTTAAGCACCAGTAAAGCCGACCGGGTACGGGTGCAAAACCTGGGTAATGCCATTGTCGCATTGGCACAAGGTATTCCGTTTTATCATGCCGGCCAGGATATGTTGCGCTCGAAATCATCTGACAGAAACAGTTATGATGCTGGTGACTGGTTTAACATTCTAGATTTCAGTTACACGGAAAACGGCTGGGCAAGAGGTTTACCCTTACAAGGTGACAACGAAGCTAACTGGCAGGTTAGTCAACCGCGCCTGGCTAACCCTGATTTAGCTGTCGGCAGTAGCGAAATCACCTCGGCAGTAGCACATATGCAGGAGATGATGACCATCCGCCGCAGCAGTTCGTTATTCAGGTTGCAAACCGCAGATGAAGTGAATAATCAACTGCGCTTTCATAATACCGGGCCAAATCAAACACCCGGTCTGATTGTGATGAGTTTAAGTAAAGATGATGATATTAAGCATGTCGTGCTCTTTAACGCCAGCACCCAAGCACAAACCTTTACCCTTGAAGCGCTGACGAACAAAGAGAAATTTATGCTGCACCCGGTGCAAAAAAGCGCAAAAGACAAAATCGTCAGACAGGCTAAATTTAATGCTAAACAAGCAAGCTTTACTGTACCAGCAAGAACCACAGCGGTATTTGTGAAACCCAATACAGTGAATAATGGCCGCGACGGTCGTTAAGCTGAATTTGGCATAACCCTACCGACAAAAAGGCTTAACTATTAACGTTAAGCCTTTTTTATTGGTTGCTACGAGGTAACAGATCATTTAATTAAAAATAACCGTTTATTTTTCAGACAAGTCCAGCACTTAGATTGAGTCAATTTTTATTTTAGGGCTATTAACCAATACATTGCTGTCATGATTTTTTCCTTTTTCAGCAAAGGCTGGTATAACGGTATTTGAAATCTGAGCCATGATTTGATCTTCCCTATCATGGGCGGTGATCACTATAGTGAGGTCAAGATCCGCTATCACTATGACGCGCTGTCCACCTCCTCCCCAGGCAAATGTGGCGTCATAGCTTTTGTCATCGACAGTCATAACAGTTTGATACCAAAAATAGCCGTAACGATAGTTGTCAGGCATCCAGTCTTGAGTCGGTTTAACAAGGCCGCTGGTCGCCTTGGCAAGATAATCTGCTGAAATAAGTTGTTCTCCCTGCCACTTACCTTTGTTAGCGACCAAAAAGCCTAATTTGAGCATATCCCGCGATGTCATGCTCACGCGCCAGCCAGCTTCTGGTAATCCGCTAACATGCTCATCCCAGCTATAATTGGTGATAGCCAATTTATCGAGAATTTCATGTTTGATGAACTCCTTGGCACTGCCTGGTACGACGGCGTCAATCACTGTCATCACTAACATTGGGTTGTAGTTACCATATTGATAGATCTGAGATTTTGGAGTAATAGGTGCACTTTGTTCAAGCAGGGTCTGAACGAACCCTTGACCTTTAAGTTTACTAGCAGGTTTTTCAAGAGCTTTACTCTGCTCCTCGCTAAGGCTAAGCCCACCATGCATAGTCAATGCCTTATGCAGTGTGATTGTGTCTGCCCCTTGCACAAGTTTTTCCCGGTCCAGATCTTTAAGAAAATGGATCAGCGGCTTGTCTAAATCGGCCATGGTTAAATAACCTAATTGAATCGCCCGGCCTAGAGCCAGACTGGTGTAAGCTTTAACAGCTGACGCTTGGCCATGAGCCAGATTGACACGACCACGCAAATAATAAGACTCAAAGATTAACTTGCCCTGTCGCGCGACGAGCAGGCTGTCTAATTTACCATATTGCTTGCCGGCTATCTCTTGTGCAAGCTTGACCATCATCGCCTTATTGCCGCCATTTGCGACCATAGAGCTAACGACTAAACCATCTTCTCTTTCTGCTGGCATAGTATCAATAAAGGCGTTTTCGAGATAAGGCAGCTCCCAGAATGAGATCGCCGCCTCTTCGGCAGTAACCTCTGGTGCGAGATCATTATTTTCTTTAGCACTTATTGTAGTAAAACTACTCATAGCGCTTAACAAAGCAATAACGAGTAACTTGTTAAAATTTAAATAGATGACCATAAAAATTCCTATTTTTACTTAATAGTTTGTATTTGAGTTACTTTAGAAAAGCGCTGTACCTCGCTATCCACAGATAATGTAGAAAACAACAGCACCATAAAAATATCCGTTGGTTTCATTACTCTCCCTCTTTTGACTGCAAGCTTTTTAACCATTTCACACTCTGAATTGCCATCAGTGGCGACGAATCACTATGTCCAGAGGCCCCAACAACGATGTGTTTCAGTGAAGATATTCCTTGATAGTGATTATTTTTCAACGTTGAAATAAATGCCTCGAGAGGTAAACTGAGCTCTTTCTCTAATTCGCCATAAGAAATGAAAACGTTAATTTCTAACTCTGCACTTTTTAAAGCGGCACTTTCTTGAGCAATAAGCTCAGGACCATTGCGCCATATGCTTGGACTTCCGAGCAGGTAATTTTTAAAGCTATCAGGTTGCGTCATTAGTATGTACGCACCAAATAGGCCACCAGCAGAAAAGCCGAAATAGCTGCGATTAGTCGGCTCGGTTCGATAATGTTTTTCTACGTAGTTAAAAACATCATTGCGAATAAAAGCCAAATGGCTCTTCGCCTGGCCAAACTTTATGTTAGGGTGTTTGGGATTAATGGTTTGCTTAAATGAATAATCACCATAGCGGCTAAAATGTTCCCCGTACTGTTGCGTTAAATCTTCTGCTATGTCTTTCTGCCACGATATGCCAACGAGAATCACGTCTTCCATGATGAAAAATGAGGCGGAAGACAATAATTCGATATGCCACACCGCATCGGTGAAATAAATAACCGGGTACTTTTTCTCCTTGTTTTCTGCGTAATGTTCAGGCAATTTGATAAGAAGCTCATATTGCTTATTAGATTGGCTATCTTTGATAGGCACTACCTGTGTTCTGGGCATTGAGTATAATTTAGCTTCATTAGCCTGCACACCTATACAAGACAGCAAGGTAAAAAATACGGCGATTAAGCGCTGGTTTATTTTTATTAATTTATGCACGGTCTTTCCTCTGATTACACAATTTGTGCCCGTTAAATTGGGCTTGGCATTGAATATATTTGAAGCCGTTCACAAATACCTGACGTTCGTCTGACTTTTATATGACGTCTTAATGAAATCAATAAGATCTTTATTTATCAAATGGTTAAAAATATAGATCTCAAAAGGATCAGGCGGTATGCTAGTGTGAGTGGTTTTATTTAAACATCATTTTCATCTTGGAAAGCGTATAAATGGCAACACAATATTGGGTAGGTGATTTTTTTATCGATTTGACTCGCAATCAAATCACCCAAAAAATGCAATCGCAAACCATTCCGCCAAAAGCATTAGCGGTGTTAACTTGCCTTGCTAAGAACGCCAATAAAGTGGTTAGCCATGATACGTTATTATCCGAGGTCTGGCCCGATACAGTAGTCACCCCAAATACCCTGCAACGAAGTATCGCTCAATTAAGAAAGGCACTGGGAGAAGGCAGCCAATCCTATATTAAAACGCATGCCAAACAAGGATATAGCCTAGAGTGTGAAGTACGGTGGCAAGAAAATAACGGTGTTGAATCGCTTGTTAAACAAGAGCAGGAACAATTATCGACAGTTCATACTGAAGTTGCATTAAATACAGATTCAGCAACAGTTGATAATGCGCAACAACATAGCAATACACCACTACAGAATGTCCATCCTGCCCCGAAAAAACCTGCCAGATCAGCATTAGCTTTGATAGCTATGCTGTTAATCCTGGTTATGCTGGCACTTGTTAGCACTCACTATTTCTCACCTACTAAAACCGTTGACTTGTCCATTGGCGAGTTACGTTTATTAACCGCCACTGACAATAAAGAAACTGGCGGTATCTATACGCCTGACGGTGAATATATTGTTTTCCTGCGTTATTCAGAAAAGACTTGTATTCACAGTAATATTTGGGCAAAAAATATTAATACCCAAAAAGAAACCCAACTGACTACAAATATGGGGGTATATCGCGGCCTTAGTTTTTCAAAAGACGGCAAAAAGCTGGTAGTCATCAAAACTGAAAACTGTGAGGCGCCTGTCACTCAGAAATATTGCTATAAACTCATGTTCTTAGATTTTGACCAGGCACTGCAAACACCACAATCACCAAATATTTTAATGGAGTGTAAACATTCAAGCATAAAAAAATCCACCTGGTTAAATAATAATAACATTGCGTATTTGCACAGTACTGGCAATCGATGGCGGTTAGCTAGTTATTCGATAGCCGACAATAAAAGTACCACCATATATGCTATTGAAGACGGTAACATCATAGATTATGACTACTCAGTCAGCGAGAATGTTATTGCTTTAACCAGCACCCATAGTGATAACCAGAATTATATTGAACGACTAACACCTGATGGGCAGATTTTATCTAGCCATCAAATTGAATACCCGCCAGAAATCACTAATTCGCGCTTTATTTACCCAAACTTTACGCCAATAAATGAACAACTAATTTTTAGCACCGGCAGGCAGCTGTTCACCTTATCTTATCAGGGTAAAATCACCAATATTAGCCTGCCTCTGGATGAGCCTATAGGATCGCCTATATTTCACCCTGGTGGTCAACGCATGCTGGTGATAAAAGGTCATTGGGATAGCGATATTGCAGCCACCTCCCTTGCCCAGTTAATTCAACCACAAACAGTAGAAGCTCAAGTGGTGCAAACTCAAACTAAAGGAAATACTCATTACTCAATTATAGAGCGCTCCCGACTTGAAGAAGGTAATGCTATTTACCAACCTCATGGTAAATTTATTGCCTTTATGTCAGCACGCTCAGGTGAAAGTCAAGTTTGGCTAACCGATGGCAACGGCTCCCATCAGCTTTCGCATTTCCCAGTAGATACTTTTATTATGGGGATGAATTGGGCCGCTGATGGCCAAAGTCTTTTAGTAAATGCCAATAACCAGTTAGTTCAAGTACTGTTAAATTCACAACAGAGACCCGTGCCATTCGAGTACCGCGTTGAGCAACTATTTCAATGGGATAGCAAAGACAATAGCGCCTTATTAATTGCGCGTATAGGCGGAATATTAAGGCTGGTTGAGCTTAATTTAAATAACTCAAGCTTTAAGGTGATCACTGACAAGCGAGTTAACTGGGCATTAAAAAGTGAAGATGGTCAATTAGTTTATACCGATCATATGGACCGATTTTGGCAGCAAGGGCCAGCTGAAGACCGGCTTATTGAAGCGTTAAACAGTCAAGGAAGCGATAAGCGATTCGTGATGAAAGACAATGTAATTTGGGGCGTTAATGAGCAATGGCAATTATGGTCATACTCCCTTAATGAGAATGTTTTTACCCTGTTCGGTAATATGCCAAAAAACCTTGATTATCTTAATGACATTAATAATACAGACATACTGACGACGTTGCGCATTACCGCCAAGAAAGAAGTAGCAGAACTCACTTTAAGCAATTAGCCACTACACCGAGTTAAATACGCTAAACAGAAACTTGCAACCTGCAACTAAGCCGTCATGGCAGTTCCTCCCTTAAAATTGGCACTATTTATTATCAATGAGCAAAAGATAAATTGTGATAACAGTTAATGCCGATATAACGAAGGATCTATTTTAATTAAGTTGTGTTACTCTTACCTGCGATATCAAATATTGACCTGAGTAATAAAGAGAATGGTAAAAAGAAAAACTAATTTAATTTTAGTGTCGGTACTTGCATTAGGAATATCCGGGTGCTCTATTGGTAATCACGCTGTGCAGCATGGTGAAAATGTTCAGACCTTTGCTGGCAACATTGATGTCACAGATTATGGCAGTGCAGGAATTTTAGATGCCACCAATGGCAATATCACTGTTAGTCATCACGCACAAGTCAATTCTGCCACAACAACCAATGGCAATATTAGTATTGGTGACCATAGCAAAGTATTATCAGTGCAAACCACTAATGGAAATATTTTGCTCGGTAAAAACACTACTGTTATCCGCGAGATTAAAAATAGCAATGGCAATATTGATATAGGCCAACAGGCCAAATTACACTCTTCAATTAGTACAGTTACTGGCAACATAACCATAGCA
This sequence comes from Thalassotalea insulae, assembly GCF_030161395.1. Classification (NCBI taxonomy): domain Bacteria; kingdom Pseudomonadati; phylum Pseudomonadota; class Gammaproteobacteria; order Alteromonadales; family Colwelliaceae; genus Thalassotalea; species Thalassotalea insulae. The sequence goes on along the minus strand of NZ_BSST01000001.1, from coordinate 3,108,482 downwards.
TCAGGCGTGGTAATTCAAGGCGATATTATTTTTCAACCACTTGGGTTTTTAATGGCCAAGTTTGAAAACCAAACACCGACGCTAAAACTAGCTAAAAACGTGCAGCTTAAAGGTAAAATCCACCTGTTTCGCCCCGTTAACCTAGAACTTAACTCTGCTGTCGCACCAGAAAATATTATTCGCCACTATTTAAAATAAATGCTGCCTGGTCGCAGCGTTCGGCGCGTAATATAGCTTTTCTATGTCAGTCACCGAGTACAAAACACAGCAAGCTGAATTTATCATTAAAAATGGTTTATTTACTTAACCTAGTCGATGATAATTCCAATCCAAAATATTTTTAGACTCCACCACAATGAAACAAGATTTAACGGATTTACGAGAAAAATTGCAGGCATTACTGAGTGAGCAGCACATGCAATATCAACAAGGTAAGGTCGCTGATTATATTCCAGCACTTGCTGAAGTTAATCCAGCGTTGATGGGGGTGGCAATAGCGACAATAGATGGACAAATTATTGGAGCAGGTCAAGATAAAACCCCTTTCTCTATTCAAAGTATTTCTAAAATTTTTGGTTTAGTAATGGCAATGAATCGTATTGGTGATTCGTTGTGGCAACGGATCAATATGGAGCCCTCCGGCCAACCGTTTAACTCGATTATTCAGTTAGAGTGGGAAAAAGGCATCCCCCGTAACCCTATGATTAATGCCGGCGCTTTATTGATAGCTGATGTGTTAGCCAGTCATTTTTCATCCAGCAAGTTGGCATTTTTAAGCTTTATGCGCCAATTAGCAGGTAGCGAGGCCGTACAAATCGATCGTAACGTGTATCAGTCAGAGCTTGCTCATGGTAATCGCAATGCTGCTTTGGCCTATTTAATGAAAAGTTTTGGGAATATTGACGCTGAGATCCCATCAGTATTAAGTCATTATTTTACTCAATGCTCAGTTACTATGAGTTGTCAACAATTGGCACGCAGCTTACTTTTTCTCGCCAATAAAGGCAAAGATCCATACACTAACAGTAATATTTGTAGTGCAAAAGACGCACACCGGATCAACGCAATATTATCGACCAGTGGCATGTACGATCAGTCGGGTGAGTTTGCTTTTTCAGTCGGCTTACCGGCTAAAAGTGGCGTTGGCGGCGGCGTTATTGCCGTTGTTCCAAGTTTCGGGGTGATCTGTGCCTGGAGTCCACCATTAAACCCATATGGTAACTCAGTGGTAGGTATTAATTTAATTACTGATATTGCCGAAACTCTTGGCTTATCAATTTATCATTAATTGCAACGCTTGCGCTAATAATACTTTTACTTAAACGGCTTAATAATTGCTTATAAAATGCATGTCAAATTTTTGCTAACGATTTTATGATCAACAACATTAATCCGTACTCGAGCTTTTTTAATACTAATACTGCAACCACTAACAGTAGTTCTGAATTAGAACAGATCATTGGCAGCCATAAACAAAGCAAGCCTGATAACAATAGCCAGCTTGAAGCTTCAAACAGTAATTTATATTTAAGCAGCAAAGCACAAAAAATTAGTGCGCTTAGTAATGAATTTTTCTCTGGTGGTAACTTAGCATTTAATGACCTGGACAGCTTAAAGCAACGCATTTACCAATTAGGGTTAATCTCTAAACAAGAGTATGCCCAGTTAACAGATACAGAATTATCCGACGATGAGCTAGCTGCTAGCAATAACCTATCCTCTCAAGGAGTAGCAAACTATATCGGTGATTTTTTACAGCGTTTAGATGAAACGGATGCAGGTAAGATTAACGATACAGACAATACAACACAGGAAAGTGAGACCTTAACCGCATTGAAAGAAGCATTAAATGCCGCAAAAAATATCATCTCGAATCTCGATCAGGCTAAAACTGACGCTGACTTTAAGGCAACGTTAGCAAACTCAATGAGCTTTATTAAAGACACCATTAATGCAACCTCGTTTGAAAAAATGCCACTAGACGATAAAGTTGGTTTAACTAAGGTTTATCAAACGTTAGAACTGGTGGATAAAATTTCGCCACAACGTCTCACTAACGATAAATTAAACCGTTATATTGAACTGTCAGTTTAACCTTTCATATCGTCATATTTCGCTAACAGCGCAAAACATTTAAAGTAAATATTCCCTACTAGAAATTCCACGCCATACGAAGATAATAATGCCCACCATTGAAACCAGCAGGTGAATTTAAAGGGTATATTGCCCCTAAAAACCCAGCAGTACGACCTTCACTGTATTCTTCAGGAAAAACATTAAAAAGATTTTTAGCCCCCAAAGCGACCGCTAAGCTGTCGGTGATATCATAGGAAACCTCGACATCTGTGATCACCATAGGAGCGAATTTTTCAATCAAAGAGACATCATTAAATTGTGCATTATAAAAACTACCGTAATAATTAATGCCAATGGTGGTACTTAAGTCTCCTTGCACGTGAGAGTAGGATAACACGCCACGCGTTTTCGGCACGCCATGCTCGCGCTCCTTACGTTCATTAGCATCGGCGATTGGGCTTTTATCGTTAGTTACTTCCAACTCAGTGTTGGTATAGTTCAATGCCAGCGATAAGGTATCTTTCCCTCCTAGCACGTCAAACGACGAACTTGCGACTAAGTCAACACCTTGAGTGATAGAATTAAAATCATTGGCATAATATTGGATATTGGTTACTTTTGAACTGACCCCTGAGGCAGCTAATAACGGCGCATCACTTGCTACTATTTCACTGGTGAACAGTGATAACCTATCGTCTACCTCAATATAAAAATAGTCTAAGGTGACATTCACAGGCCCTAACTCTGATAATACTCCGAAACTAAAACTTGTGGCTGTTTCAGGCTTAAGTTCTCCTCCAGAACGCGCTGTCGCAATAGGGCTCAATGCACTAACCAGTTGAGAGCTATGCTGAACGACAACATCATTAACAATAGAGTTCGAAGTAGAGATACGTTGCAGGGTTGACTGCCCCACCGTAGGAGCACGAAAACCACTGCTAAGCGTTGAACGAAAAGCAATTTCATCAGTAACTTGTAAACGCGTTGAGATTTTACCATCGAAGGTATTGCCTATCTTACCTATTTCTTCATACCTCATAGCCAGTGAGAGTAAAAGCGCATCAGTTACGTCACCTTCTATATCTAGATATACCGCGTTTGATATACGCCTATTGACCTCAGCAGTATCAGGAGAAAACCCCGGAAATCCATTGGCCCCTATCGCTTCACCGTGATTTGAAAAAACTCCTGCCTGATAAGAAGCTTGCTCACCTGCGACGACTTCAAACTGTTCAAAATGATTTTGGTAGCCAAAAGCCACATTAAGCTCTGACTCAAAACCGACATCGACCGGATAAGTGAAATCGGCATTGAATATACGTTCAGTTTGAATTTGAGCGCCTAATTTAAAATCTACCGGTGAATTTTCACCTAATGATGCATTAACACTATTATGTAATTCATAATCGACTTGGTTTTCTCCGACCACCATACTGATATCATAAGTTAATTCTCCATCACTTAGCGCCAATGCCCCTCGCACACCAGCAGCTAAACTAGCATCGGTAACGTGACCGCCAAACCTTGGGGTAAAGCCACCAGGGAAACGTTCATTAAAAGCAAAGCAGTTATCGTTGGCCACAATGGCGGCTAAGGCTTCAGCATCGCCAATACTGCCTGGAATAGTAGGTGTTGGACAACCTCCGGTCTTATCTTGTGTCATGTCAAAGAACAGACGAGTACCATCATTAGGGTTAGTAAATATACTTGCCCGGGTATTAGGGTTGCGATAAAAAAAGCTGCCATCGACATCACGTTGTGCCCAATTAGTAAAAAGATAAAGCTGCTGATAATGACTACTCTCACTAATATCTAGTTCGAAATTGCCAAACATCTTAATATTGTTTTTTATTTCGGGAGCGCCCCAAATAACAACAGGGTCTTGGATATCATTTTTGCTAATTCCACTGTCAATTAAGCTCTGAACAGCTGGGTCTTGTATACCTCGAGACGTTGCATCACTTTGTGATAATTCAAATGAAAAGTTAGCTGTGCCACTGTCACCAATATTGCTTGCCAGTATTCCAGATAGTTCAACATTAGCACCATCTCCAACATAGTATTGACCAGTACGCAATTCAATACGTTGGGCCTCTGCACTATTTTCCAGACGAAAATTAATAACTCCGGCAATCGCGTCAGAGCCATATTGCGCAGCAGCACCATCCCTTAACACTTCTACACTTTTCAGTGCAATACTTGGAATAGGCTCTAAATCTACCCCATGACCACCAATATTTAATCCGGAGACATATTCATAAATAACACCGCTACGATGACGCCGTTTACCGTTAACGAGAATTAAAGTGCTATCGGTTGGTAAGCCTCTAAGATTTGCTGGTTTTACTATCGTGCCCGCATCACTAATAGCTTCTTGCCTGACATTGTATGAGGGGATCACATTTGAAAGTGTCGAGATAATATCGTGGTTACCACGTGCCGTTAAACTTTTCCTGTTAATAATATCCAACGGCGCCAAGGCATCACTCGGCGATCGGTTGAGGCGGCGAGAACCGATAATTTGGATCCGCTCTGCTTTAACTTCTTTATTGGTGTTTTCTTGACTGACATTTTCGGTAACGGCAGTGGCTGTTTTTTTGGCTGGTAAACTAGCCGCTTTATTGGTTTGATTGTCTTTGTTCAAGTAGGACGAGACAGCAATGACACCTTTTTCAGTCGCGGTAGCGTTTAGCGCAGTATTTAACAATAACCTTTCTAAGGCATCTACAATGGAATATTCGCCATCGAGCGGATTCGTGATAACAACAACAGATTCATCAAATGGGTAAATAAGCGAATACCCGGTTATATCAGCTAATTTTTCCAATGCAGCTGAAGCATTCATTGCAGGAATGTTAAATTGATAACGCTCAGCGGCGTGACTACAGAAAGAGTTGCCTAACAATAATAAGCCAAAGATGATAAAAATTTGTGTGTATTTCCCTTTATTGTTTTTTGTTAGGTAATTAAACACTTAATACATATCTCGATGTTCGTTAATGGGCATTGAACGGTGATCCTCTTTAAAGATCATATTATGACCATTGTTTGCACCAAATTTCTAGCGATTCCTCCTTCATTGTAAAAAAACCTCAGCAATTGCTGAGGTTTTTTATCTATACCGGTTAAATAAGCTTCAAATCAAACTCATTCTAATCGAATACTTGGATGATTGGATGATTGGATTATCAATCTATCAGAAACGATAAGTGGCTTTTAGGTAATAGAAACCACCATTAAATCCAAACGGTGACGTTTCATAATATTTCCCCCCCCAGCTGTTGTTAGGTGAGCCTGTTTGTTCTTCAAAATCTAACTTGCTTGGATAGACGTCAAAGATATTTTGTGCGCCAAGGCTAACACTTAACTCATCTGTCGCGTAATAGGTCACTTCAACATCAACCGTTACTTCTGCATCGGCATTGATTTCTGTTCCCGGCTCTTCTGGGGTACCTATCCAGTCAACATGCACACCTTGAAATTCACCGAAATAGTTAACTCGGGCGAACATATTGATATCTTCCCAACTTTGTGCCCAAGTAAAAGTGCCTCTATGATTAGGTAAATCATTTTCTAAACGAGAAACTTTCCCTTCACCAGTGATTGCCGTATAGCTATCTACTGTAGTTTCATTCCAATTATAGGCCAGGCTAAATACCGCATCACCATCTAATAACCCAGTAGTATAGTTAGCTATAAAATCAATACCTTCCGTTGTAGTATCGAAATCATTAGTAAAGAAGCTTACCTGTTGAATTGAATCGACATTAGGTACACCATCGGCTTTTAATTTTGTTTTATCTTCATCTGATAAATTGTATTTAGTCGATTGAGAAATACGATCTGTCACTTCAATATGGTAGTAATCAAGTGTGAAGTGAAACCCTTCTAATTGCCAAACAGCGCCAAATGCTATGCTATCAGACTCTTCCGGGGTTAATTCTGTTGCACCTAACTGCTTAGCAACAGGGTTCGTTGCTGGTAATAACGCAGAATCAACCAATAAACCACCTTCTAACGACGTTTGCACATTTGAATAATTTGCTTGACCAACCGTTGGCGCTCTAAATCCTGAGCTCATTGACGCTCGTAGTGAAAAATCATCGGTTACACTGTATTGCGCAGACACTTTATAGTTAGTCGTATCGCCAAAGGTACTATAATCTTCATAGCGCAATGCATAACCCATTAAAAATTTTTCGGTATACTGAGCTTCAACATCAACATAAAATGCATAGTTTTGGCGAGAGAATGAGCCAGCTGCCGAAGGTTTAAAACCAGGGAAACCATTTGAACCTATACCAAACCCTTGATCTGTTAATGGCCCGGCTGTATAAGAAGCAACATCTCCAGCAATAACATCAAAGCTTTCCTGATGATATTCATACCCCCCAGCGATCACTAGTGGAGCTTCAATTCCAACCTCTAACTCTTTCACTAAATCGACGTTAAAAAACTTTTCTAATTGGATATGTTCACCAGGGTGGAAATCCCTTGGAGACTCAGGTCCCAAAGAAGCGTTTAGTGTATCAAAGATAACGTAGCTTGATGCGTTGCGTCCGACAGAACCACTGATGTCGTAACTTAAGCTATCATTGATTTCGCCACGAGTTCCCATTGTTATTGAGGTATCAATAATATTACCGCCAAAGTTAGGCGTAAAACCACCTGGCAACATTTCGTTAAAAGCAAAACAGTTTTGCCCGACAGCAGTATTAGGATCTGCGATTAAACCATAATCCGCTTGGCCTAAAACATTGTCGGTTGTAATGTTAACCGCAGGACATTCAATACCATTATTTAAGCCATCGAGGTCAGCGACAAGTAAGCTATTACCGCCATCATTGGAATAAACACCGCCACGGATGTGTGGGTTACGGAAGTAAAAACCACCGCGGACATCACGTTCAGAATAGTTACCAAACATATAGGCTTCTCGATCATTGCCTAAATCTAAGCCAAAGTTAGCAAAAATAGTGATATCATCGTTAATTTCAGGCGATCCCCAAATCTGTGCCAAATCGGACACACTGGTATTGCCTGCATTAATCAAACCTTGCGCGTCAGGGCGTTGAACACTACGACTGGTGGCATCAGCATTTTTATACTGGAAACTTAAGTTAGCGAAGCCATCTTTGGTCAGCTCCAAACCAATATTACCATTGATTTCAGTAGTATCGCCGTCACCTTCATAATATGACCCATGACGCACAGTAAACGACCCGCCGTCAGCATCATTTTTCAAGACAAAGTTCATTACACCGGCAATGGCATCAGAACCATATTGTGCAGCAGCACCATCACGTAATACTTCTACTTGTTTCAGCGCTGCACTAGGAATAACTGATATATCAGGTCCTTGAGCACCATCATTAATACCACCACCAAGTAATGCGATAACAGAAGCACGATGACGACGTTTGCCATTAACGAGTATCAAAGTGCTATCAGAAGATAGGCCTCGAAGGTTAGCAGGCCTCACTAAACTAGCTGCATCTGAAATAGGATTCGTTTGTACGTTAAATGACGGTACCGTACCTTTCACTAATTCTAACATATCGGTATTACCGGATTTTTCGAGTTCTTCAGCACCGATTAAATCGATAGGTACAGGAGAGTCATCCACTGAACGCGGGGCACCACGCGAGCCGACAACGGCAATGCGTTCAACCTCTTGTTCTGCTTTTTTGCTGCTATCAGCTTCAGCAGCATGTGTAGATAAAGTACCTAACGCCATGCTGATCGCCAGCGCTAGAGTTCCAGAGCGGAATTTAGTAGACATGTTATTTCCTTCCCAATGTTAATAAATTTTATAATTATTTAATGTGGCCGCTTTACTGCTATCTATTAGCAACCTAAGTTAAAGAGTGGGTAAGTAGGAAAAACCGTAAAATATTTTCTTTATTTATTTACTGCTAGCGAAGAAATACCGTTTTTATCAAGGCTGGCACAGCAAAAAAACATAGATTTAACGTGCGCTACACGTTAAATCTATGTTTAGAACGTAATTATGCTTTTTTAGTCAGCAATATTTTATTGGCATCCAGTCGTTGAGACTGAATATTAAAGGAAAGTTCTAACGCTTCAATTAATGCGTCACTGTCGTCTAAGTCAAAACGACCACTTATACGTATATGATGTAAAGAAGGATCTTTTAACACGATTTTTATATTAAAGTAACGATTCACTTCTTCAATCACATCAAACAATTCTTCATTATCAAAAATCAATTTGCCATCAAGCCATGAAAGTTCGCGCTCTATATTTTCTGGCTTAAACTGGGTGATTATCGGGGCTTGTTCATTTGCCACGAATACATTATCGCCTTTTGCCAGATATATATCATCTTTTTGAATGTCAGCAGTATTAATTGCTTTAATGTCGGCTAGTTTGCTATCAACGTTCACTTTTGACATTTTTACTTTTCCATCTGTTACCGTTACCTGAACATTTTTAGCGTGTAAGTGGACAACAAATTTTGTTCCTATCGCCTGCACCAGACGATCACCAACATAAACAATAAATGGACGTTCAGGGTCGTGAGCCACTTCAAATAACGCCTCACCCTTGACTAATTTAATCAGCCGCTTTTCATCAGAAAATTCTGTTTCAATTCGACTATTGGTATTTAAATGAATAATTGAACCATCATCGAATGTGGCATCTAACTGCTGTCCTGTGATAGTTGCATAGGAATTTTTCTCTACGCTACCAGGTGTTAGTAACCATATAAATATAGCGAAAAAACTAATCGACGCGGCTAAAGCGAAAGGAGTGAAAATAGGCTTTAAAATTGGCCATAAAGTCACACTTTCTGGGGCGGAATGTTTATCATCGAGACTATTGAGCACTTCATCCATATCATCCCAGATATCAGCCATCGCTTTTAATGCCGCCGGATGTCTTTTGTCCGCTGCTAACCAATGCTTGAGCTCTTTTTTCGATTGTTCTGATAAATGACCATTATCTAATCTGACCAACCAAAGAGACGCTTCGTCATCAATCGTATTGCCGTTATGAAGTGAAACCACGTTATTATCTATATTCATTTGGCACGCTCTTCACTTGATTGACTATCTGACTTTGACTGTATAGTTTCATTCACTTCATATCCTTGAGCATAAAGAGACTGTTTACATTGTTTTAACCCCGCTGCGATATATTTTTCAACGGAACTTACTGATACATCCATCTTCTTTGCTATTTCTTTGTGGCTTAAGCAATATAGTTTTCTCAACAATATCGCGCGGCGGTGCTTTTCTGGTAATGAACTCAATACTTGATTAAAACGTTTAAATTTAAGTTTTTGATACAAGGCTTGTTCAACTGAATCTCCCTCATCATTTTCTAATAAGGCATCATCGAGCTCTATATGCATTTCTTTTGATTGTTGCATCAATTTTTTAAGCACTATATTTCTTGAGACAACAAACAAGTAACCTTTAGGAGAGTTAATTTGTTGCTTCGCATCTGAATGTAAAACTCGAATAAGAGTTTCTTGTAAAATGTCATCGACATCTTGTTGCTCGACACTCATCTTCATAATAGAGCGCACTAAACCATCTCGGCACGACTGAAATGCTTTTAACACTCTATTATTCGACTGTTTATTTGTTGGCATTTAATGTTTCCAAAAATACACGCTTCTTTTAAAGAGTGTATTGGTAGCATAATCCATAAATATTTTTACTTTTCATCTTAGAACATCTGTTATTTTAGCACTTTTCATTATCAAAATATTTCCCCCTACATTTTTAATGTCGCAATTCACTATAAAAAGCAAGCTACTTTCAGCACTAATGATAGAGATAAAGCAACATAAAATAATGACTTAGATTAACTATCAGATGCACAACTTAAATTTTGTCATAAATAGTTATGGATTCATCAATAAGGCCACTCTTTAATCGTATCGACGAGTGAAACACTTATACAAAAAATAAAAAGGTGGAAATTATTTTGGAATTTGAAACGCTATTTTCTTTAGGTCTTTATTTTACCGCCATGCTTGGCATCGGCTTGTATGCATACCGGAAATCAACCAGTGATGTTTCTGGTTATATGCTTGGTGGTAGAAGCTTAAGTCCAAGTGTCGCTGCACTTTCTGCCGGCGCATCTGACATGAGTGGTTGGATGTTAATGGGACTACCTGGCGCTATGTATATTTCAGGTCTAAGTAGTTTATGGATAGCGGTTGGTTTAGTGATTGGCGCTTTTTTAAACTATCTTATCGTGGCCCCTCGCCTGAGAACCTATACCGAAATAGCGAATGATTCTATCACCTTGCCTGACTTTTTTGAAAATCGCTTTAATGATAACTCTCGGCTATTACGAATTGTCTCTTCGCTGGTTATTGTGATTTTTTTCACACTTTATACCTCAAGCGGTATTGTTGCTGGTGGTAAATTGTTTGAAAGCTCTTTTGGTTTAAATTATGAAATCGGCTTATATGTTACTGCCGGTGTTGTCGTCGCATATACGCTATTTGGTGGCTTTTTAGCGGTCAGTTTAACGGACTTTGTTCAAGGCTGTATCATGTTTATCGCTTTGGTATTAGTCCCCATCGTCGCTATTTATGAAGTGGGTGGTTTATCGGCAATGCATTCAAGCATTAATACTTTAGATCCTGACCTATTAGATATTTTTAGTGGTATGGGTTTAATCAGTATTCTTTCAGCAATGGCCTGGGGATTAGGTTACTTTGGTCAACCCCATATCATTGTTCGTTTTATGGCGATACGCAGTGTTAACGACATGCCTACTGCTCGTCGTATTGGTATGAGTTGGATGATAGTGTCTATTATTGGCGCTATGGCGACAGGTTTTGCCGGTATTGCGTTTGTTCTCAAAACCGATCTAAAACTCGATGATGCTGAAACTATTTTTATTCTATTATCGCAAATATTATTTAATCCACTGATTGCTGGCTTTTTATTAGCGGCTATCTTAGCAGCTATTATGAGTACAATATCTTCACAGCTTTTGGTGACATCAAGTTCTTTAACTGAAGATTTTTATAAAACCTTTTTGCATCAAAGTGCCAGTGACAAACAGCAAGTATTGGTTGGACGGATTTCAGTATTTATCGTCGCGCTAGTGGCAATCTATTTAGCCTATGACAGAGATTCTTCTATATTATCTTTAGTCAGTAACGCTTGGGCAGGTTTTGGTGCCGCGTTTGGTCCGGTAGTAATAGGCAGTTTATACTGGAGAAAAATGACCAGAAACAGTGCCTTAGCAGGTATGGTGACGGGTGCTGTCACAGTACTATTGTGGATTTATGCTCCGATCACTATTAATGGCCAGTCATTAAGTTCTGTGATGTATGAAATAGTGCCTGGCTTTATTTTATCATCGTTAGCGATCTACGTGATCAGCAGTTTCTCACCACAACAGGAAGTGAAGGTATTGCTCAAGCATGATGAAATGTTAAGACATCATGGTTAAAGATGATCAGATTTAGGCTGAGTAGCTAATGAGTTCAACAGCTAAAAGATAACAAATTGTGAAGTATGACATTTAAAAGTTAGTGTATAACATATACAATCACTTTTAATATGATGTAAATTAATTGCAAATGGCATAAATAGTTTCAAACGCTATTTACTAATTTTTGAGGGCAAATAAATGCTTTTTAATGATCCGTTAATTTCTGACTGTCCAATTCGGCAGAAAATCCGTGAATTTTATCGTATCGATGAAAATATCGCTGTAGATCACATTCTACCTGCAGCAGAAGTTAATGTCAGTGCCAGAAGCAGGGCTTGGGAACGAGCTCGAAAAATGGTATTGAAAATTCGCCAAGACCAAGAAGGTAACGGTGCAATAGACGCCTTATTAAATGAATACTCACTATCGAGTGAAGAAGGCGTGGTATTGATGTGCCTGGCTGAGGCTTTATTACGAGTACCAGATAAGCAAACTCAAGATGCATTAATTCGTGATAAAATTTCTCAAGGACAATGGAGTTCACACCTAGGAAGCAGTGATTCATTATTTGTAAATGCGTCATCTTGGGGCTTATTGATTACCGGTTCTATGGTCAATTATGCCGATAAACGTAAACAAGACAATTTTGGCTTATTGAAAAAAACCATCGGCCGCCTTGGTGAACCGGTTATTCGTAAATCAATGAACTATGCCATGAAAATTATGGGCAAACAGTTCGTTATGGGCGAAACAATTACCGCAGCAACTGAACGTGCAGCCACTAAAGAACAAAGTGGTTATGTCTACTCTTATGATATGCTCGGCGAAGGCGCGCGTACCATGGATGACGCTCTGCGCTATTTAAAATCTTATCAAGATGCGATAGAAACTATTGGTGCCATTGCTCGTAACTCAGGTAAAAACGACCCACGCAGAGTACCTGGTATTTCAGTGAAACTTTCTGCCATCCACCCACGTTATGAATTCAGCCACAAAGAACGGGTCATGGCTGAAATTGTTCCCAAATTGAAAGCACTGTGTTTACAGGCAAAGAGCTATAATATTGGCTTAACCGTTGATGCCGAAGAATCTGAACGACTCGATATCTCACTTGATATCATAGAAGCAGTATTTAGTGATAACGATTTAGCCGGCTGGAACGGTTTTGGTATTGCCTTGCAAGCCTATCAAAAACGTGCACTATGGGTCGTTGAATGGTTACGTGCTTTGACGTTACGTGTTAACCGAAAAATGATGGTACGCTTAGTAAAAGGTGCCTACTGGGATACCGAAATTAAAAATACTCAAAAAGATGGCCATCAGCATTTTCCAGTATTTACCCGTAAATCTTCTACTGATGTTTCGTACCACGCTTGTGCCAATAAATTGCTAGATTATCGAGATAGTATCTATCCGCAATTTGCCACCCATAATGCCTATACCGCAGCCACCATAGTTGAGCTTGCTGGCGACGATAAAGAGGGATTTGAATTCCAATGTTTACATGGAATGGGGGATTCGTTATATGATCAAATCGTGTCAGGTGAAAACATTCAATGTCGCATTTATGCGCCTGTTGGTCATCACGAAGATTTATTAGCTTATTTAGTGCGTCGCTTATTAGAAAATGGCGCGAATTCTTCATTTGTTAATGCCATTGTTGATGAGTCGCAACCCGTAGAATCGTTACTTGAAGACCCGGTTGAAAGAACACAACGGTTAAAAGAGAAATACAATCATCAAATCACTAAACCTATTGCCTTATATCATGATAAAAATGGTGTCGGCCGTGATAACTCTATCGGATTAGATTTAAACGATATTGACGAAATCTCTTCGTTAAAAACGTCTCTCGATAATTGGTTTGCCAATAACCTACTCAATAAAGACGAATTGCCTGAAGGTTCCGTTGCGGTGAAAAATCCGGCAAATCATAGTGAAGTCATTGGTTATCATCAATTTCATAACCAAAATGATATGCTGGCAATGATAGATAGCGCAGAAGCAGCGTTTAGCTCATGGTCACAAACCCCGGTTGCTGAACGTGCTCAGTTATTATGCCGTATTGCCGATATTCTTGAACGTCACATGAATGAACTAATTGCCATGTGTATTAAAGAAGCCGGAAAAGTCGCCCAAGATGGAATTGATGAAGTACGAGAAGCCGTTGATTTTTGTCGATATTATGCCGAACGAGCGATTGAACTTGCAGAAGATGAACGGCTAGAACCTCGTGGCGTAGTATTATGTATTAGCCCATGGAACTTCCCATTAGCGATATTCTTAGGACAAGTAGCCGCTGCCATAGCAACGGGTAATACGGTATTAGCCAAACCTGCCGAGCAAACAGGTTTAATCGCCTTATATACTATTGAGCTCATGAAATCCGTTGGTTTACCTGACGGAGTTGTACAAGCGGTCATTGCCCGAGGCAGTCAAGTTGGCAGTGTTATTGTACCTGATGAGCGCATTCAAACCGTTATGTTTACCGGGTCAACCGAAACCGGTACTCGAATATCACAAACCTTGGCAGAGCGCGGCGGAGATCAAGTACCTTTGATTGCGGAAACTGGTGGTCAAAACTGTATGATTGTCGATTCTACAGCGCTACCTGAACAAGTGGTTGATGATATTATTTCATCCGGATTTCAATCTGCTGGTCAACGTTGTTCAGCACTGCGGGTGCTATATTTGCAAGACGATATTGCCGATGATGTCATTACTATGCTCAAAGGTGCACTTGCCGAATTACATGTTGGCGACCCTGCACAATTAAGCACAGATATTGGTCCGGTCATTGATCAAAAAGCCTTAGATGCACTAAATGCCCATAGTGATTATATGAAAACTAATGGCAAGCTACTTTACCAGTGCAATATTTCAGATGAAGTTTCAAATAATGAACATTTCTTTTTTGCACCGCGTCTTTATGAAATAAATGATATTAACGTCTTAAAACGGGAAGTGTTTGGTCCTTGTGTACATGTTATTCGTTTTAACGGTGAAGACATTGAAAAAGTAGTCGACCAGATAAATGGTACAGGTTATGGCTTAACCATGGGTATTCATACCCGAATTAACCATAGAGCACTTGAATTGGCCAAGCTATCACGTGCAGGTAACGTTTATGTCAACCGTAATATGATTGGCGCCATTGTTGGTGTTCAGCCTTTTGGTGGCCGTGGTCTTTCAGGAACAGGGCCAAAAGCTGGTGGCCCGAATTATTTAGCTCGTTTAGTGAAAGAAAAAGCAACTCCAGATGCAGAACAATTCAATGTTTTACCTGCACAAGCAGAAGCTTTAGAAGGAGATGAAACCGCGGCAGCTGAAGCCTTGTTGTTTATGGACAAAGCTAACACAGCAGAAAAAGATTGGCGCTTAACTGAGCTTAATACTCGTATTTCATATGTGCGTCAATTATTAGCGAAAATAGCTCATGTTGATATCGTCGATGATTTAGCCGACGATTTAAACCGCACTTTAACTGCGGCGCGTGCACAATTAATTAGCATTGAAAAACGTTTGAAAAAACCAACCATACTCCCGGGACCAACAGGTGAATCCAATATTCTTTATCTGGAAAACCGAGGGAATGTTATTTGTTTTGCCGATAAAAATGTTAGCTTTCACTTTTGGACATTGTCGATTGTGACTGCATTAGCCACAGGTAATACCGTAATCTCAGTAGTTTCTGATTTATTTTACGACGAAGCAATAGCGTTTAGAGAAAAGTTCATCGCCACGGGTGCTGATAAAAATGTCTTTCAAGTAGCAAAATTACGCCACTTATCAACGATGCTGGCTCATCCTGCCTTGTCAGGTGTAGTCGTTGATAGTCAGTGTGACAGAAAGCACTATATCAGTGAAAAGCTGGCTGAACGTCAAGGTGCTATCTTACCTGTGATCAGCTCTGAATATTTTGATAATTTGATCCAACGTTTATTAACAGAAAAAACCATCAGTATTGATACCACAGCTTCTGGTGGCAATACCTCGTTAATGACCTTGGTTGAAGAAGAATAATGCTGTATTTCACAGGTGAATTAACCAACAAGGGCATTTGCTAATGCCCTATTAAATTAACAACAAAGAGAATACAACAGGTAAATCAAATGGCAGCTAGCAATAACCCTTCAGCACAAAATATAGATGATGATAAAAAAAGCTCCGATATACTAAAAGAGCAAGAGCTTAGCGCTAAAGAAAGAGCCCCCTACGTTGTGGCTTGTAATAACGAGCAAGAAGACGATGAGCATTATAGCTTTATCTTGGGTTACAATTAACAAGCAAATTGTTGCTCGCTAACGGCCAAATAAATTTAGAAGTAGTAGCTAAAATCTCAGCTAATACTTCTGATTTCTTAGCCCATTTGAATTCTTTTAACTCTTGAGCCGTACATAATACATTTTGTCATCAAAATGAATGATGTGATGCGTATTATTTTGTTCAGAAATAGAAAATAAAGATCCTAAAAAAAATACCCAAAACCTACATGCTATAAGCATTACGGTCTTGGGCATTTATCTTTGTTAACTCAAATGAATGACATCATTTAAGCCAAGGTTACTGAATAGCTTAAGGTTGCCATTCCATTGTTACATTCATACCGCTAGAAGCAGCATAGCCATAAATACCAACATTCCAATTACCTGCTGCTGGGTTATTGATAGTACAGCTTTCAGTATTACCACTGGCCCATGAACGACATGCGTAAGTAGAAGTTGTTGGGTTAGAACCTTGTCTGATATATAAATCAGCATCGCCACTACCACCACTCATAGTGACAGTTAATGTTGACATACCCGCAGGAATATCAAGTGCAGTATAATCCCACTGACCTCTAGATAAGCTCAGGTTGGTTTTTGATTCACTACCACCTGTAACACCGCCTGTGCTTTCAGTAAAGCTACCTGTTAAACCTACACCGTCAAATGTTGAATAAGCACGTACCATCACGTGATAAGTACCGGCTTGTGGTGTGCTAAAGCTACATGATTCTGTATTACCATTTTTCCATGGACGACAGTCATAGCTACTCGTCGTAGGTGCTGAGCCAAATTTCACGTAAAGGTCAGCATCACCTGAACCACCCGAAATATTAAAGCTCAAATCTGAAGCGCCTGCTGGTACTTCCATCGTAAAATCAAGCTCTTGACCGGTAGAAGCTTCCAACCCTGTCATTTCAACACCATTTTCTAGGACATCAGTTGTTGGAGTTGTTGTTCCTGGACATGACCCTACACCAACGGCACACCAGGCAGTTTCAACAGCTGTTGCTTCTGTCGCACCATAAAGATCAGTTGCCGCTTGTGCAGTCGCACTTCTTGCACCAGCAAAATCTGTACTTGATGACATATAAGTCGTTAATGCACGGTAAAAAATTTGCTCAGCTTTTGCTAAACCAATACTAGGTACAACCGCTGACGATTTACCGCGAGGATGAGTACCACCATCAACTACTAATTGGTATGCAAGGTTAGCAATACCTGAGTTACCGTGAACACCACCGTGATCATTTGAGTTAGTTGGGTTGCTAGTAAATGAGATACGATCTGGATACCAGTCTGTTGAATAACCATCTTGGGTTGGGTTATTCATATAACGTAGCGCACCGCTACCTGATGCCATCACTTCTTCACCTAATAACCAGTCTGGCTGTGTACTGCCTTTTTTGTAGGCATCAGCAGACATACCTAAAATATCAGACCAAGCTTCATTCAACGCACCAGAGGCATTTTCGTACACTAAACCTGCGGTATATTCAGTGACACCGTGCGTTAATTCATGACCAACAACATCAAAACCATTAGTTAAATCAATAAATTGAGAACCGTCACCGTCACCGTACCACATACGGTTGTTATACCAGAACGCATTATTGTAGTTAACGCCAACATGTACCCCAGAAACCACCGTCATATCTGAACCATTGATACTTAAACGGTTAAACTGTTCTTGATAATAGTCATAAACTTCTGAAGCCGCATCGTGTGCACGCTGTGCAGAGTCTTCATTACAAGCTTCATTATTAGTACATAATAATGTACCGCGAGGCGTCGATGGACCAACAGTACTTTCACTGATGTGATTCATATCATCGGTTTGCCAGTTTTTCGCCTGATGTACTTGTGCGTGACGTGTTAATACTGATTGATCTTCAGCATCGATAAATAGGAAATCATCACCAAAATCGTCACCACCGTTATTCCAAGTAACTCGAACTCTCCAAGCTAACTTAGTTTCATCCGTTAGTGGTAAATAGATATAAGATAATTCAGGTTTCCCTTGGATATCACCGATTTGTGCTGCCACTTCTTTTGCCAGCTTACGGCTTTTTCCATTCCCTTTATGTACATTAACCTTACTTTCAGGATCAGGATTTACCGCTAATTTACCGGTGACCGCATAGATATTAACTAAGTCTTGGCCGGTTTCTTTATCGGTATGCATCATCATGTTAGTACCATAGACATTCAAACCATTAATCGTTTGAGTAATACGGCTGTGACCTTTACCTAAGTTATCTTTCCATTGGTGCTTTACTTTAAAGTTTTCATTACCATGAGCATGGTAATTAGCGTTTTCATTAACAATTTTCTTTAACGCTGCGACTTCTTGACCTGGTGCAAGATTACCTAACTTGCCACTCACAAATGCCGGACGACCTTTTTCAGTTTTATTATGAATTTTTACGTTATTACCCATTGCCATCACCGACGTTGTCGCTAATGCAAGAGTGATGGCCGCTGCCACTGGTTTTAACATTTTCATGTATTATCCTCTATTGCGTTCTAGAACTTTTGATTTATCTTTTGTTATTGTTATTAGTCCGTTGAAACAAACAAGCTGTTATCAGCATTTTTACCAATATCAGTTTCTGATGTTTAACGTCCTATAAAATCTATAGAAAATACAAATGTTAACTAGTCAAAACACGACAATTTTTAGTACAAATCGGACCTTATCTACACAGCTAATTTTGTCGATAGAATTCGCCGTAACTCTTTCCCCAAACTGTTTGATAATTAATAATATTTTTCAAAAATAGTAAAAAAACGACCGTTAATGGTAAATTTCAGACAAACAACGCATGAAACTGGATAACTTTTTCGTCATAATTCGACCAAATAGCTAGTAAGATACTGTTTATCTTAGATAAACCCAGACAAAATAAAGTTTATGGATTCTGGCGCAAAAATTGCCAACTTCACTATGTATTTAATCGCAAGGAAAAAACAATAAGATGCATAAAAACATTATCACCAGAAAAATCAATAAGTTAAGCTTAACCGCCTTCTTATTGATTGCTTGGACATCAACAGCATTCGCTGATCAAATTGACGACTTTTTAGTTAAAACCATGAAGGAAAAGAACATTCCAGGGTTGCAGCTAGCGATTGTTAAAGACCATAAAATCGTCAAAACAGCTCACTATGGTCTTTCCAATATCCAACATCAGGTGCAAGTAACAGATAACACGCCGTTTCCAATATTTTCCATGACTAAAGCGTTTACTGGTGTCGCTATCATGCAATTGGCAGCAGAAAATAAACTGGCCGTTTCCGATAAAATTTCAAAGCACTTAGCCAATTTACCTAAAGCGTGGCAGGATTTGACCATAAGACAATTGCTTAGCCATACCTCCGGACTGCCTAAGATCTTAAATGGCCACGGGGTTGATTTGATTGCAAATGGCCAGCCGGATCCAGCTTGGCAAAAAGTACTAACTTTGCCGATGCGCTTTAAAACTAACACCCAATTTGAATACAACCAAACTGGTTATATTCTACTCGGCAAAATTATCGACAAATTGTCCGGTCAACCGTTTGTTGATCACATCCAGCAAAATCAACTAAAAGAAGTACCAATGCCGATCACCTTGGCTGCCGGTTTTGCTCATACCCAAAAGATAATCCCACATCAGGCACAACCCTATGTTACTGGTGCCAGCGGCAAACTAGAAAATCTGCAAATCACCTTTGATCCATTTTTCAGAACCGCCGCAGGTATGAGTGCTACTGCAAGCGAACTGGCGCAGTTTATATTGGCGCTACAACAAGAAAAATTATTAACCCAACAACAACTTGATACTCTGTGGACACCAAACATTTTAACAAACGGTAAAACAGCCGGCTTCAATGATTTTGAAAATGGTTATGCCCTAGGCTGGCAAACCATCAGCCGAAATCAACACCCGGCAATCAGTGCCAGCGGTGGTAATGCCAACTCCATGGTGATATACCCGAACGATGATTTAGCTATTGTGGTATTAACCAATAAATTAGGCAGTTTGCCGATCAATTTTATCGACGAAATTGCCGGTTTTTACTTCCCTGAAATGAAAGCAGAAAATGGCTGGGGCATGTCAAAGGCTTTATTTAGCCTCTATCAATCTATAAAAGCTAAAGGCTTTACTCAGGCGATTGCTGTTGCTAAACAGTTACAACAAAAACAAGGTTTAACTTTTGATGTCGCTAAAATAAATACTTTGGGTTACCGCTATGTCTTTAAGAAGCAATTAGAAAAAGCCTTGGAAATATTTAAATTAAACGTTTATTTATTTCCCGAAAATGCCAATACCTATGACAGCTTAGGCGAAACCTATGCCGCATTAGGAAACAAGAAAAAAGCAATCGAAAACTACCAAAAAGTACTGGAGCTTTTACCTGATAACACTCACGCTACAAAGCAGCTCGAGATGCTGATGGCACAATAAAACAGTTTAAAATCGCCAGCCAGCTAATGCCCAGCTTTTATATCAGGTTTTAGCTGGCAGGTGAAAAAGCTTATGCTGACTAATAGCATGTTGAACTTAACGTATAACAATATCAACGACTATAAGGATCATCTGGTAAGCGAACATAAGACGCCTTATTGACCATAGCGGCGTGCATATTAAGTAATGTCATACCAACCCCAGCTGCACCATGTAACAATCCGGTATATTTAGCCTTACCGCCCCCCATAAATGCAGGAGCATCGACTAACCAATAGGCTGATTTATCATCTTGTATAGCGGCACGGGCAATGGTTGCCCACAGCTCATCCCTAATCTTAATTAATTTCTTATCGCCCGCTGACTCTCGGCTCCAATGGCTGACTAAGGACAACACACCTGCCCGACCAAACCTAAAGTCCAATGGTGTCGACGGCTCTGAAAATGGTACTTTCACTTTTCCGGCCACATTGATGTTAAGCAACGTATGCTTAATTAACTTAAGTAAATGTTCGCTTTGTTTCACTTCAATACCAGACTGCTTTACCTGCTGTAATGTTAATGCGACGCCGCTTAAGCCATGGGCCCAACCAAACTGATACAAGCCTTGCCAGTTCTCACTTCCCCAGCCATAAGGAAATCGGATGGTTTCTTGCTCAATTTCGGCAATGCTCGTTAAATAATTAACACCAGCAATTGCCCCATTAATGATGGTTTTATCACGGCTTTGCTTGCCAACGGTGGCTAAGGTATAAACAACACCTGCAGTGCCATGAGAAAAGTTTGGTAAGTTAAACGCTTTATCTCGGCGGAAAAACCAGTATCCCCCCTGTTCCGTTTTTTGCACCTGACTTAACAGAAAATATGCTCCTTGCTGCGCCATTTTCTGCGCTTGAGGAGCATTATACTGATTCGCGTAATCCGATAAGAATAATATGGTTCCCGTATCTCCGTATAATAGGTCATTAAATTTATCACTCCAATGACGCTGCTTACCTTTTACTTGGCTCCAGTTAACCAGTAAAGCGACTATTTTCTCTAATGCGAAATGGTATTTTTCATTAGCTTGAACATGATTAAGCTCCATTAACGCAACACCAATACCTGCAATGCCGTTATACAAACTGGCTTTACGATTATTACTATTAAAGTATGTCGGCTGTGCAAGTAGCGATATTAAATAATCAGCTCCTTGCTTTGCCTGCGTTAAATAAAATGACTTACCCGTTGCCTGATATAATGCGGTAAAAAAGATGACCTTACCTGCCGCACCTGAACCTAAATCATATCCCTGTAATTCTGGCTTATTGACGTTATCAGGCCAGGCAATGCCTTGTGCTTTTTTTACCGCAGTGCTGGCGAGCCAATGGCCTGTTTTTTCAGCTAACATCAGTACATCATCGGCTTCAACCGCCTTCGCCAATTGACTGATAAAAACGCTCACTACGACAGCACTAATGTACACTCGTTTTAGCAAATTGCTCATATCGATTTACCGTCTAATAATTTAGTTATCGGGTATCTGTACATCTACTATACAAAGACAATCATACGTAAGAAACAGTTGTGATAATTAAAAAAGTATCAAAAAATGTCACCATCAATTCCGTACGATTTAATAACATCAACTCAACCAACACATGTTAACTTTCCCCCATAGTTACAACTCTAATCAGTTTACAATTAATCAACAACTCCTCACCACCACCAATGTGAATTTGGCGCAAGATTTGAACAATTACACCAAAACTGATACTATTCGAACTCAAACTATTTAGCAGGACATTTTGTGAGCTTTCAGCACATTAAAAAAACTCAACAAAACTATCGCTTATCCCCTGCAAGTCACTTGTTTCTTCCCCTCTTCTGCGCTATGACCATCTTTCAAAGCAATAGCAAATTCAATCAAGCGAGCTCTTTAACTACCTGGTTCGAGAAACTAATACCCATATGATTAATGATTTTCTCACTCAGCGAGAATTAAAAGGCTTAGAGACAAAGCGTAGATTGCAAAAAATGCTTATAGCTTTGTTATCATCAACAACGCAGCATATAAGGCTTTTAAACTCGCCGTTCGGGAGCTTTTTGGCGGCGCGATAACTGCTGAAAAATGACTTGATGTAGAATGACTATATCTGTGCAGATTTTATTTGTTCCCACACCGCTAACATAGCTCTGAATTGACTAAGTCAATAATCAAATTGGTATAACCATAGGATGGCCAGTATGTCGTTAATTTCATTAAATACTCCAGGAACTGAATTGCGTCAGCAAATAGCACAGTTTGACCAGACGCTAAATGAAAGCTTTCATACCGACTCAATTCAGTCATTGATGCAAAAAAGAGCAGATTTTTTTGATCAGTTATTAATTGCGCTGTGGCAATCAAGCGAGCTTGAACAATCACCTTTATCGCTTAATGCTGTTGGTGGTTACGGACAAAAACGACTGCATCCACAATCAGATATCGATCTAGCCATTGTCAGTGATGGTAAAATTCCACGAGATATTGAACAAAAGCTTTCGCAGTTTTTAACCAAACTATGGGACTTAGGAACAGATATAGGTCACTCTGTCCGTTCTGTGAAAGAAGCAACAAAATTGGCAAAAACAGATATCACTATTGCCACAAACTTACTGGATATTCGCCCACTTATCGGCAACCAAAACCATGCTTCAACCATCAAAGAGGCAATGTTCAGTGATACCATCTGGACCAGCGAAAAGTTTTTTCATGCCAAATTAGCAGAACAGGAACAGCGCCATCAAAAAGCAAAAAACACCGCACTCTATCTAGAGCCTAATTTAAAAAATAACCCAGGAGGTATGAGAGATGTGCAAACGATTCATTGGATAGCGCAAAAACATTTTCTCATTCACAATCCTAAAACCATAAAATCAACCGGCTTTTTAACTTCAGATGAAACCTCAGAGCTCTTAGAGTCTTATGATTTTGTCTGCCGAGTACGTTGGGCATTACATAGTGTCGTCAAAAGACCACAAGAGATCTTATTATTCGATTATCAGTCAGAAGTGGCTAAGTTTATGCGCTTTGGTAGCGGTGATAATTCACAACAGGCGATTGAAAGCCTGATGGGCTATCTATTTCGAGCAATGACACGTATCCGTGAATTAAATCAAATGCTCAGTGATTCTTTTGAATTTGATATTTTAAAGAGTCAACGGCCAAAACCAGATTGCGTTATCGATGACTATTTTGTCGTCAGAAACAATCTGCTAGAAGCTCGTTATGATGAAGTCTTTATCGATAAACGCCAGGTGATCCGGGTATTTTTACTGATTGCCGAGCATGATGACATTAAGGGCATAGCACCGGAAACACTTAGACTATTAAGACAGACAAGACGCCGGCTACTCGGTGAGCTTAGCGGCTATCAAGGCTGCCGTGAAGAATTTATTAAATTATTACAGCACCCTAACGGCTTAAAAACATCCCTCAGTTTAATGCATCGTTATGGCATACTGGCTTCGTACTCCTCACAGTGGAAACAAATTGAGGGGCAAATGCAATACGATATGCATAATGCCTATACCATTGATGAACATACCTTTAAAGCGGTACAAGCGATAGATAGCTTCAGTGATCGGGCAAATAAGCAGAGCTTTATTTATAATATTAATCAATATATAAAAGATCGTAATGCACTGATTTTAGCCACGCTGTGTCACCATATTGCCGGCAAGCAGGCCGTTGGCGATAATCAGCTTAATGCCATCATAGCGCAGGAATTTGCCGAGAATCATCAGATAAAGAATTCCACAATTAAACGTATCTTCTGGTTAGTGGCTAATCAGGAACTGTTGATCACCACCACCCAAAGTCAGGACATTACCGACCCCGAAGTGATCAAACAACTCGCTAAACAAGTGGGTTCTGTTGATAAACTCAATGCGCTTTACGTATTTACCGTCGCCGATATGATAGCGACCAATGACGAATACTGGAATGAATGGCACGAATGTCAGCTGAAACAGCTGTATCTTGCGACCCGAGATGCGTTAAAGCAGGGAATAGAGAATATTTTTGAGGTTCGCACCTTGATCAGGGAAAATAAAAATGATGCTAAAACTCAGTTAAGCGAACTAGCAATAGATCAGTTGGCATTACAAACATTATGGAGCAGCTTACCCAATCACTTTTTCAGCGGTAACAATGTTGAAGAAATTGTTGAGATCAGCCAGAAAATCTTAAACAAGACACCAGAAAACGATACCATTTTTATCAGTGAAAACCTGTCACTGAGCTCTACCTGTTTGACCGTTTATACCAAAGACAGACCTAAGCTGTTTGTTGATATTTTTAATACCCTCGCCAGTGCTAAATTAAAAGTAAAAGACGCGCAAATTATGCAAACCAAAGATGGTATGGTGTTAGAAATCATTAAACTGCTGGATAACTATAATGAGCCGATCACCGAAGAGTTCAGAATAAAGCAAATTGTCAGCAGAGTAGAAAAAGCGATTAATAGTCAAAAAGTGACAAATAATTTAACGACACCTCGCTTTGTCAAAAACTTTGATAACACCACGGTAGTCGAGTTCTTAAAATCCAGCAAAAAGAACAAATCATTGCTAAAAGTAAATACTCTGGATGACCCCTCCTATATGGAAGAAATCTGTGCGGTCTTTGCTGAGCGTGAGCTTACTATTCATTCGGCTAAAATCAGTTCGCTGGGTGAATCGACAGAAAATGTCTTTTTAGTGTCAAAGCATGATAATGAACCATTTACCGATGATGAAAAACAACAATTATCTGTACAATTAGTTCATAGAACAGCATAAAGTAGTTCATAGAAAAGCATTAAGTTGTAACGTTAACTAACGGATTAATAAATAGCGTTATAAAGCTATAATTAGCGATTATTCAAACTAGTTTTTTATTAGTGGCTTCATTTAGCTGCTCAGCTTGCTGTTACGAAAAAGCTACATGCTATATATTAAATTGGCTCTGCTATGCTAACCAGCTGTCACTTTGCTATTATTAAATCAAGCTAGACGATTATTTGAGTGCTGATAATGAAGTGTATTACAGTCAATATAATGGCAATTATCATATCCACTGTTAGCTGCTTAACTTATTTACCGGCAGCATCGGCTAGCTCTGAATCAATTACGGTTAACATCCATACTGACAACTTAAACGATTTTCTCGGTATTACCAATCAAGCGCATAATTCAGCACTGTCTGTAACAACGAATCAATTACTATTTGCTAACTTAGCCATCAAGCTGAACTTCAATTATATGACGACTCAACGCTCGACAACCCAAATGGACGAAGGAGAAAACATCTGCCTGATCGATCGTATCAAAACCCCATTAAGAGCGAGTAAATACTTATTTAGTCTGCCAGTAAACCTTTATCTCAGTCGACGCTTTTATCAAAATATTCACGCTCCAGTCATTAATGATCCCGAGTTACTGATTGATGGTGCACTCGATTTATTAGCATTTTTCAAAAAATATCCTGATAAAAAACTACTGCTGTCACATAAAATTTCCTATGGCAATGCGCTCGATAACCTTTTAGCGAACTTACCAGATAAAAACAAAACCTATCGTAGAGGCGCTGCACATGAAACAGCAATAGTGGATATGTTAGTGTTTGAACGCGTCAATTATACCCTGCTTTATCCACAACAAATTAGCGAACAAAATATAAAAACACCATTAAGATCGTATGAAATAGCAGGTATACCGCCTTTTGTCGCTGGTCGCCTAATGTGTACAAACTCAGCAGAAATGCAGCTATTTATAGAAAAGGTTAATCAAACATTAAAGCGTCTTTACGATAATAAAATACTGTTCAATGCTCATTTAACCTTTATTCCGGATGAATACGCCGATGTACTAGCAAAATATTTTCATCAAGCAACAACAGAAACGATGTTTTAATCGTTTCTGGCCCTATTTTAGATAGGTGTAACTCAACAAACAGTCTTCATAAAAATCGATTAGCTGCACCCCTTCCCTCGGCTTGATCAAGCCTCGTTGTATTTGCTGGTCGATTTCTTTTTTCACCATTTGCGCCATCATTGCTGGTGTGTATTGCATGGTAGAAAGCACATTTTCCACCGATGAACCTTTTACCACCTCTTCAACATAAAAGTCTTTCGGGTCATCATCATAACTAACCACATGTACTTCATTTAACCGGCCAAATAAATTATGCATGTCCCCCATCACATCTTGGTAAGCGCCTGTTAGAAACACGCCGATAAAATAATCTTCACCACTGCGCAATTGATGTAATGGGATATGGCTGGCAACAGCTTCTTCACCAATAAATTTATCAATTTTGCCATCGCTGTCACAGGTAATATCCACTAAACTGCATAGCTTTTGCGGTTTTTCATTTAACCGTGATATCGGCACTATCGGCAGCACCTGATCAATCGCCCAAGAGTCAGCGGCCGACTGGAACACTGAAAAGTTTGCCAGATACTGCGACGATAACATTTCTGGAATTTCTTTCAGCTCTTCAGGAATAAAGGTTAATTCCTCCAAATGTCCAGCGATTGCATTTAATAAACGCCAATAGATGGTTTCAACTTTGGCTAATTCTTCTAAAGTAAAAATGCCAAGTTTAAAGGCATTCAGTGCTTGCTCTTTTAACTGCACGCTATCGTTATAAGTTTCCTGAAAATTAGTCTCATCAAAATTTTGCTCCAGTTCTCGCATATTGGTAACAATAAAGTGTTCGCCGGTCACTTTACGGGTAGAAAACTGAGTGCCGCTTGGGTGAATTTCACCGATCACTTTGGTTACTACACAAGAATGGTGAGCTGTCATCGCCCGGCCACTTTCACTGACAATATGAGGATGTGGCACCGAGGCTAAGTCACAGTTTTGCTTAAAGCCATAGACTATATCAGCAACATATTCCGCTAAACTATAGTTACAGGAAGAATCATTAGTTGACTGAGAACCATCATAATCAACCGCTAACCCGCCACCAACATCGATATACTCCAATGGCACACCTTGTTTAACTAATTGACTATAAACAAAAGACGCTTCCTGCACTGCTTCTTTAATCGCACGAATATCTGTTAACTGGCTGCCGATGTGAAAATGTAATAACTTAATCGCGTCAGTTAAATGCTCTTGTTCCAGTAACTTCACAGCATTTAAAATTTCAGCAATGCTCAAACCAAACTTAGCCCGTTCACCACTAGAGCTTTCCCATTTACCACGCCCTTTCACCATCATTTTGACTCTCAGGCCAATAAAAGGCTGAACATCGAGCTGCTTAGCTAACGCAATCAGTTTTTTCAGTTCACTGAATTTTTCAATAACAATCACTATCTTGCGGTTAATTTTTAACCCTAGTAACGCTAAACGTATATATTCTTCATCTTTATAGCCGTTGAGAATAGTTAATGAGTCT
Source organism: Thalassotalea insulae (assembly GCF_030161395.1). Classification (NCBI taxonomy): domain Bacteria; kingdom Pseudomonadati; phylum Pseudomonadota; class Gammaproteobacteria; order Alteromonadales; family Colwelliaceae; genus Thalassotalea; species Thalassotalea insulae. Next base: position 3,080,850 of record NZ_BSST01000001.1, on the reverse strand, counting down.
TGATTCGTATTATAAGCAAGTGCGGCAATCAGCTCAGGCTTGGAACCAGCTTCTAAACCATAATTAAAACGTGAACCGGCATCGACAATCTCCTCGATAACTTCACGCATCTGATTAACTTTTACCGGAAAAACACCGAGATATTTCCCCTGATATTGCGCTTCTTCTATAGTGTCACGAAAGGTTTTATTTAATAATTCCACCTGGGAACGTAAAATATCGTGAAACCGAATAACCGCAGGAAATTCGATGCCTGAATCCACCATTTCATCGATCACCTCCCGCATATCGATTTTAACCCCCGGTTGATCATAGCGAGGAATCACCTGAATATTGCCATTGTCACCAATATCAAAATAGCCATTGCCCCAACGTTTAACTCGATAAACATTTTCTGCATCTTCGATTGACCAAGCCGTGGACGGGGCTTGCTTTAGTTTGTTATCTGTTTTATTCAACTTTTTTATCTCAGGTATTTAAACAAATGAGTAGTTCACGCACGACTTTGGTAGCAAACACGTCGCTATTACCGGTAGGATCGATTTCCGGCGACAGTTCTACTACATCGCAACCAACAAAATTTTTCTCTTTTAACAGCTTGCATAAACTGATAAAAGAATGAAAATCTTCACCGCCAGGTTCAGGTGTACCGGTGCCGGGGAAAAAACTCGGGTCAAAATAATCCAGATCTAAGGTTAGATAAATCGGCCGTTGATTATCAATATCGGCAATAGCCGACAAAAAGCTGGCACGAGATTGATACAGGGTTTGATGTGAGTGCATCCACTGATATTCCTCCTTAGTGCCGGAACGAATACCATACTGAATCAATTGATGCTGTTTACCAAAGTGTTCAACAATGCGTCGGATAATGGCAGCATGAGAATAATGAAAGCCTAAATAACCATCTCGTAAATCGGCATGTGCATCTAAATGAATCACCACCAGATCCGGATATTGCGCTAAATAAGTTTTTATCGGGGCATACGAAACCGAATGCTCCCCCCCCAACATTAGCGTTTTCACCCCAGTTTTGACAAAATCGACATCAGCAAACAAGGTAAAATAATCATTAGTTGCCTGCTGCCATTGCTGCTCAATCAACTGATGTTGATCATCACAAACATGGTTAATATCAATAGAGAGGTTACCTAAATCAACAAACTGAATCTCTTCAATGTCTGCATCTAAATAAGGGGAGTAAGATTCTATGCCATCAGAGACTGCTCGCAAAGCATCCGGTCCAGCAAAGGTGCCTTTGCGAAAACAAGCTGTGCCATCAAATCCAAAACCTATGATATGGGTAGTATTTTCATAAATACCATACGCGTGCTGAGCACATTCATAGCGACATTCTGGCGCAACCAATTCAACATTAACGTCTTTTAATTTTTTCACAAAGTTAATCACTTAAAAATTTTGGCAATTATGCAAAAAAAGCTTATAAAGTATAGTAATTTTTGATTATAACGCGCAGGAAATATGGTAATTTTGCGCATAAATAGAAATAAACCCCGTTAACCCCAGCATAACGAATAAAGATTGTATTTCTGTTTTTTATTCGTACAATAGCCGCCGATTTAATGTAGGGTCCCTATACAGGCATTATAAGAGGATACGCGCTTGTACTTTGAAGGTTCTGAAAAAAAAGCAGAAATAGTTATTGATAGCAACAAGTTATCACTACTTTCTGATTTTGATGATACGTTTTGGCAACAATTGGTCAGTTGCTGTAATGCACAGATTTTATCGAGCATCAGTAATGACCAATGCAAAGCTTTTTTACTATCCGAGTCCAGTTTATTCGTTTGGCATGACCGATTGTTAATTTTAACTTGCGGGGTGACCCATTTAGTTAATTCTGTTGAGCATTTATTAAAAAATATTCCTCACCAGCATATTAAGCAAGTCATCTATCAACGTAAAAATGAATATTTCTCTCACGAGCAACCAAGCTGTTTTGGTGATGATATTCAGCTATTAGCGAAATATATCGATGGCTGGGCCTATCGCTTTGGTGAAATGGATGCCCACCATAATTTTGTGTTTCATCAGAAGAACCAGTTTATCGCAGCTCAAGAAGATAAAACTTACGAATTACTGGCCTATCAAATCAGTGAACAAGCATCAAAAACCTTAACCACACCGGGTTTATCAGCTGCGACCATTCGCCAATTCTTAAATATAGAACAGCTCTTGCCAGACTTTATCATTGATGATTTTGTCTTTCAGCCTTATGGCTATTCATTAAATGCCATTAAACAAGAGAAATACTTAACCATTCATGTTACGCCACAAGAAGGCAGTAGTTATGTCAGTTTTGAGTCCAATCTCAATTTAATTGAACTGGCCCCAACAATATTAGCTATTTTGCAACCAGCATCATTTGACTTATTAACCTTCAACGAATTTGATTTTGTTGAAAAGATACCAGAGATTATTCCTGCTAATTATGTCAGTAAGTCACTTGTCAAAGAGACCTTAACTAACGGTTACTTTGTCTGTTTCGCTAACTTTATTAAACCCCAGTTAAGCTTTAACAAGCCAGCAATACTCGATATAACAGGAGAGAATCATGCACTCTGATCTATGGCTAGAAGAAAAATTTTCTGATTTTCTTGGTCTGCGCTTTAAAGTAGAAAATGTCCTATTTTCGGGTAAAAGTGAATTTCAAACCGTCGATGTAGTAGAAACTAAAGGTCACGGTAAGATGTTACTCAATGATGGTTTAGTCATGGTAACCGAACGAGATGAATTTGCTTATCACGACATGATCGCCCATGTGCCGTTATTTGTTCATCCTAACCCCAAAAACGTGTTAGTCATTGGTGGTGGCGATGGCGGTACCGCACGAGAAGTGATCCGCCATAGCAGTGTTGTACAATGTACCATGGTGGAAATCGATGCCATGGTAGTTGACGCCTGTAAGCAGCATATTCCACAAACCGCCAAAGAATTAGAGAACCCTAAAGTAAACTTAATCATTGGCGATGGCGTAAAATTTGTTAAAGAAACTACCGAAAAATTTGATGTCATTATCGTTGACAGCACGGATCCAATCGGGCCGGCTCAACCCTTATTTGGCGAAGAGTTTTATCAAGATGTTTTTAACTGCCTAACAGAAGACGGTATTGTTGTCTCTCAGGGAGAATCGTCCTGGTACGCCATGGATATTCAACAGTCACTGTTAAAAGTACTAAATAAGGTCTTTCCTCAAAGCTATTTATATAGTTTCAGTAATCTCACCTATCCCGGTGGGCTCTGGAGCTTTACCTTTGCCAGTAAACGCTATCATCCGATAAACGATTTTCAAGCGCAGCGGGTTAGTGACAGTGGCTTAGAGTTTGACTATTACAATCAGCAATTACATAGTGCGGCATTTGCATTGCCAAGCTTTGCTAAAAAAGGACTAAAAGGTTTGATCGATAACGATTAAACCTTTACCCATGCTCAGCCTTTAGTACGATTATTTAGTAACTAGGGGCTTTAATTGCTGGCAAAACTGCTGATAGCCCTGAAGCGAAAAATTATCAGAGCATCGATTAATAAAACCATGTAAATAGCTGGTATGTCGTACTTTAACCTTAGGGTATGTGACAAGCTTTTTGGCTAATGCCGCAACATCAAAATGTGTTTCACTTTTCGGCATGATCAATTCAATCGGCACTTGGGGTTTCAGCTCCGTCATATTTCGTATTTGGCTCGCATAAAACGCCATATTCAAATCTGACGATAATAGCTGAGGAGCTTGTGCCGACAATTGCCAGAGCACTGAACCACCTATACTAAAACCAATCACCACATCGACATCAGATAAACGGCTCAACTGACGCTTAGCCTCAATCACATAATTTTCCAGGCCAACATGCTCAGTGAAATATTGATATGCTGATTGTTCGCAGCTAAAGATCATTTGTTGTCCTTGATAAGGTTCAATGATGATCGACTGCTGCCCATCTGCTATGGCCAAAGCAAACTCATTCAGTGCTGGCGTAGAACCAAAGATATCACTGACAATCACTATTACTTTTTTATTAGTCATCGCAATTTATTATACAAACCTAAAGTTAATAAGTGAATATTTCTCAACCATCGCATTATTTTATCTCGTTTGTCATATTAAGTTCATCAAATTATGATGAACTTGTTTTCGAAATCTCCCCAGATTTCTATTCGTTAATATTGTTTAACTTAAGGCGCTAGTTTTAGCGCCTTTTTTTTATCCTGCTTATTACCTTTTTCTGTCAACCTCTTGCACCAAGTTAGTGCGCACAGATTAAAATAAGTCATAGGTGCTATTTTTAATCATTAAATATCATAGTGTTATAAAATATAACTAACTGGCTTAGCACTTGCTCATGCACTGATGGGATAACAACATTTATTTTTATATGGCCATTCAAACACCAATTAGAGGACTACGCTCCTTTTGTATTGCAGCCAAATGTTTAAGCTTTAAACATGCGGCATCACAATTATTTTTAACCCCATCGGCTGTCAGTCACCAAATTAAGCAACTAGAGCAGCAATTAGGTTTCGAGTTATTTCAACGGCAGACCCGTGCCATCGCCTTAACCAGTGCTGGTAAACAGTTTTACAACGCAGTAAAACCTATTATAACCGAGTTAGAATCCACCATTGCTGATTTTACCCAAAGTCAGCAAAATCAAACTATTATCATAAGTATGCCGGAGTTTTTCGCCAGTGAACTTTTTGTTCCTAAGCTGAGCGAGTGGACCTCACTTAATCCTGAAATTAACTTGCAGCTGGAAACAGTGAAATCAGCAAGCGAACCTGCCACCACAGCAGACCTGTCAATCGTACTAGCCAATGGTCAGCCCAATGCCGCCGTTGTCCATGAGTTATTTCCGATCCGTTATGCACCGGCTTGTAATAAGAAACTTTATAAAAAATGGGCCAGCGCAGGCTACGAAGCATTAAAACATGTGCCCTTAATTTTACATCAAGCCCGTCCCTGGTCATGGCATCAATGGGCCGACCGCATTGATATTGATGATTTTGATCCAAAACAGATCATTCAATTTGACAGCATGTTCGGCGTTGCCCGGGCCGCTCAACAAGGCATGGGGATCGCCTTAGTGCCTTTACCAATGAGCAAAGCCTGGTTCAGTGAACAGCTGCTGGTTAAGCTCTTTGACCATGAATTAGTCACCAAAGATAAATATTATCTCATCCAGCATGAACACATTGAACTCAACAGTCCACTACAAACCTTTTCAAACTGGGTTAAGCAAAGCTTTGCACTATAAATGAAAAAATTTCACTTTATAGGTGTATTTTAATCGTTTGTCAGCATAACAGTGTTTTTTTAAAGTGATAAACGTCAATTGAGTTGACGTTTCTTTCAACGGATTAATTAAGGAAAACACCATGAAGCCAAGTTCAAAAACACGCTCAAAAATAAGTTCACTGTTTAGTAATTTCTTACCCGCTACCATATTACTTTGCACTAGCTCAGCAATAGCGAACACCAACAATGAAAACTTTACCGTCGCGGTGATCCAAGATGCTGTTGGGAGCGAAAATTTAATTGCCGGCAACTACCATCAAGGACTCACAGATTTATCAAGTAAAGTTTCAAGCGATCGTTTTGCACGATTAATGGGGTACTGTGTCGCTCATATAAAAACCTATAAATTAGCCGCTGCCGAAAGTTCATGCACTAGCGCAATATCTGCACTTTCTTCCAACGCAGCCCGAGGAAGAAAAGGTAAAGAATTAAAAGCGCTGGCCTATAGCAACCGTGGTATTGCCCGATTTTTAAATGACGATAACTTAAGTGCCTATGAAGATTTCTCTACGGCAAAAGCCTTATCAAGTAATAAGATCGTTATCGACAATATCAGGTATTTCAAAAAAGCAATCCGCGTGATTGACTCACCTGACAATAGCGTTGAAAGCTTAGCAGACTAGAGGGAATTATGAACATTATCATAACAACCGTATCTCAATATTATCTGTTTTTGTATCAGCTTAAACACTTAAGTACCTCGCAATGGAATATGGAGCATTATCAATTATCCACCTTGGGCACACATCGACAGCATAAGGTAACTTAAGATGAGCACTCCTTATTGATTATGGCGATAAGCACATTCTCACTTATCGCCTTTTTTTATCGTTACACTCTTCAACTCTGCCAGCGGTAATTTTCACCAATAAAAACACCTCGCCCCTAGAAAGCCTGACGATAGGCTGTTAGAATTCTGCCAGTTTGTTTTAAACAAGATACGAGATCAAAAAAGATGGGCAGAGCTTACCAAAACCGTAAATTATCCATGGCCAAAACTGCGGGCCAAAAAACCAAACTTTACTCTAAATACGGTAAAGAAATTTATGTGATCGCGAAAAATGGTGGTGTTGACCCTGACGGTAACTTAACGCTGCGCCGCACCATAGAAAAAGCGAAGAAAGATCAGGTTCCAAGCCACGTTATTGAAAAAGCGATTGAAAAAGCTAAAGGTACGGGCGGTGAAGATTATGCCGAGGCGCGTTATGAAGGTTTTGGTCCAGGTAACTGTATGGTGATCATCGATTGTTTAACCGATAACAACAACCGCACCATTAAAGATGTCCGTCAATGCTTTACTAAAACCAATTCAAAAATTGGTTCCACGGGTACGGTATCGCATATGTTTGATCATCAAGCAGTTTTTGCATTTAAAGGCGAAGACGACGAAACGGTATTAGAAAACCTGATGATGGCAGATATTGACGTCACCGATGTAGAGCTGGAAGACGGAATCATTACTGTCCATGCACCACATACCGAATTTTTCAAAATTAAAACTGCGTTTACCGAGAGCATGCCAGAGTATGATTTGGAAGTAGAAGAAATTACTTGGGTACCGCAAACTTATACTGAAATAACCAATGAAGATGACATTGCAAACTTTGAAAAGTTTTTAGCAATGCTCGATGACTGTGAAGACGTACAAAACGTTTATCATAATGCGGAACTACCGCAAGATTAATTTAGACCTCAATAATTAAGATAACTTAAAGCACGCTAATTTAGCGTGCTTTTTTGTTGTTTGCTCTTACAAAATTTGCGTCAAATTTCATTCCAGAAACTGACCTACTTTTACAAAATAGTTCATTTATTAATCTGGATCAATATTCGTTATTTTAATTGGAAAATAGACTTTAATGATTAAATTTTAACCTTATATTAATAGCGTGATCCAAATAAAGTTAAGGAGCAAATGATGAGCTTATTACCTCGTGAACAATGGTTCGATATGGATAATTTCTTTGATAACTTCCTAAGCAATAAGCATAAAAGCGATGAAAAAAGCTTTTTTGCGCCAAGAGTCGATATAACCGACAAGGAAGATCATTACGAAATTCTCGCCGAACTACCTGGAGTTAAAAAAGATGATGTTTCTGTGCAATTGCACGATGGCGTTCTCACCATCGAAGCGAAAACCAATGAAGAAACTAAATCTGAAAAAGACAAAGTTATCCGCAGAGAACGTCGCACCGGCTTTTTCAGTAGAAGTTTTACTGTTGGTAACAATGTCAGCGCTCAAGACATTGATGCAAAATTTGAAGATGGTCTGCTTAAACTCAGCGCCCCCAAAGTGGTTGAGCAAGAACAGGAAAAACGTCGGATAAAGATAAATTAATAGCAACATTAATCTATCCTAATAGTGTTAATTGAAACAGCCAAATTTGATTGCAACACTTTATCAAGTTTGGCTGTTAGTTATTCAATTTACTGAGTTTGGTAATAAAACAACCTCGGTGTCAAAAGCCCGCGTCGATGATTCAACGTCCCCCTCAAAGAAATATCTAATTAGCCTTGCTTGGCAATGTTCTGAATAGATTTTTGGGATGCCCATTTATCTGGCAAGTATTCTAAAAAGCTATGATGTTTTAATTAATTTCATGATAAAAATCATCGAAATGTTTTCCTTCCAGCACACATACCTTCTGTAATGAATATCGGTAAAATTTTACATTGGTATGGTCTGGAAACGTTATAAAGTACGGCTGACAAAATTCACTTTGCTCTTGTTGTCCCGAAAACTTATCACAATGCAATCTCCCAAACTCTGCAAAAGTTGCTCCTATAACAATCCCTAAATGTTCCAAGCCCATTTTATAGACGCATTGATGAACTGGTGGAATAAGTTCTATCAAAGAAGTTGTAGCCTTTTGAGATAACTGTAATGGCTCTTTTAAAAGAAGCTTTGATATCGGTCTGCCATTCCAAGTATTTTCAACATTAGCTGAACATATGGTTTCAAGTTTCTTGCGGACAACCAAGTATTCAGCAAGCGTCTCAGTACGAAAAGCCAAATGACTGACCGCTAAACCTTCTATATCAATACCAAGTTTTTGTAACCGTTGGGCCTGTAATGTATAAAATTCTTTATAGTCACCAAGTATTGCAATAGCTTTCTGATTCATGAAAATCCTTAGTTCCTTGGCCAGTTAGCCAGCCAACATTGATATTTTCTTTATAATAGCGTGTTTATCTATCAACCGATGTAAAGCTTGCGCACTATAACTTATTTACTATTTATAATACTTAGCAATAGAGCAAGATAAATACCATAACATTGCTCTCCTAGGAGCAATAATTTAACTATTCGAGAGTTGTTTTAACTTACTATATGGGGGGGTAACCAACTTAATTTACGGGAGCAGTTTTTCTAGTATTATTCGGCATTGGTTAACCGACATGACTTTAGGCACCGGATAATCACAATACGCTTCTTTAATTGCCCGTTGCGCGATATCATCAATATCCTCGGCCTTAAGTTCTTGGAAAGTTTCAGGAATGTTAAGTTGCTTAGCCAGTGATGTTACTTTTTCAACAAATGCCATTGCCGCTTGCTTGCTATCATCTGTTTTATTAGCAAGTCCTGTTTGATAAGCAATGTCCGCATACGCCGGATATGCCTTGTCGAAAGAAAAATCAAGTACATGAGTTAATACAACGGCATTTGCCAGCCCATGAGGTATATGGTAAATAGCCCCTAACTGATGGGCAATGGCATGCACATAGCCGACAGAAGTTCGAGTAAAAGCAAGTCCTGCATAGTAGCTAGCTAACGCCATTTCACTACGCGCTTTAACATTATTTCCTTGAGTAAAAGCAAGTGGTAAATATTCAAATATTCGTTTGATCGCGCCAACACTATAATCTTTCGTTAAGCTATTACTATGGCGACCAATATAAGACTCAATCGCATGAGTAAGAGCATCAATACCGGTATGTGCGGTGATATATGCTGGCAAACCGAGCATTAATAACGGATCTAAAATTGCTATTTTTGGCACCAAACAAGGATCGACGACAGTAAATTTTTTTTGTTGCTCTTTATCACTTATCACCGCGACTAAGGTACCTTCAGAACCAGTGCCTGCGGTAGTTGGCACCGCAATAAAAAGCGGCAATGGCTTACGTATTTTAAATAAACCAGCTAATGCTTTAATCGGTTTATTTTTCACGACACTGGCAGCAATTGCCTTAGCACAATCAATCACGGAACCACCACCAAGCGCAATCACACTATCACATTGCTGCTCTTGATAACATTGCGCTCCCTGAGCCACAGTTTCTATTGAGGGATCTGGTGTGACATCATCAAAAATATAAAACTCAATCGCCGCATGCGCTACTATTTCACTTAACTGCGAAGTGAAACCAAGCCTAGACAATTCTTTATCACTAACAATCAGCACTTTTTTCCGGTTAGCCTGTTGAAGTGCATCGGTGACCGCAGATAATTGACCTTCACCGGATATCAGTTGAGGAAAAGGAATAGTGATCAGCTGATTAAGATAGCGGCGAATAGCAATGACAAGATGATGTAACACAGCAGGCCTTTCTTATTTTTATTAGTAAAGTCCCATTAAACTGTGAACACCTTTTTTTGTCAACTGGTCAAACCAATAAGAAATAACTTACTTATACGACTTAAATTAACTACTTCGCTAATTTATCAAGCATTTGATTAACCGCCGTTAAATGTTCTGGATTGTTATGACACATGCCCTGAAATACAGCACAGATATCCAAAAAGTCCGGTAATTGCGTACGCTGTGCTATCTTCATTAAACGTTTAGTTAATCTTAATGATGCGGTTGGCTTTGATGCCATTTCAGTCGCTAACGTTAAGCAATGTTGTTGTAATAGCTCTGGCTCTACGACTTCCAATACCACACCAAGTTTCAGTGCTTCATCTGCATCTATCACCCGCCCGGTAAAAGTTAATGCCGCTGCTTGTTGATAACCAATATTGCGCTGCATAAACCAGGCACCACCATCACCGGGGATCAAGCCAAGATTAGCAAAAGTCTCACCAAATTTAGCCTTTGTTGAAGCTATCCTCAGATCACACATATTAGCGACATCAAACCCCGCCCCTATCGCAGGGCCATTAACCGCAGCAATCACAGGTACTTCACATTGATGTAACGCCAGCGGAATTCGTTGAATACCCAGTCGATATCTGTATGCTAACTCAGCAACATCGCCTGAAAAATCTCCGCTACGCTGCGCCATATCTTTAATATTACCGCCAGCCGAAAATGCCGAACCCTCGCCGGTAATAATCAACACCGCAATATCTTGCTTTTTATTGATCCAGTTGACCGTTTTAACTATATCATCGGTAATCGCGGTACCGGTTAAGGCATTACGTACATCATGACGATTAAAAGTTAACCTGGCTATTTGCTTGTCTAGCTCTAATAAGCAATCACTCAGTACCGGGATATCCATCTTAGTATTCCTCTTTCTTCGCTACTTGCCAGTATGCTTCCAATTCATCTAGCGTGTGCTCTGTAAAAGCTTTGTTAGCGGCAGATACTTGTTGTTCTACTTGCTGAAAACGTTTAGTAAACTTAGTATTTGCCTGACGTAATAGCTGTTCAGGATCTTGTTTTGCGTGACGACACAAATTCACCACGGCAAACATCAAATCGCCTAACTCTTCTGCCAATGCTTGTGGATTATCGTGCAATTCATGTTCAACTTCTGTCACTTCTTCCTGCACTTTCGCAAAAACATCATCGATAGAGTGCCAATCAAAGCCAACATGCGCACATCGTTTTTGTATTTTTGCTGCTCGGGAGAGCGCCGGTAAACTATTCGGAATATCTGCCAAAATACTAAGCGGCTGGTCATTATTTTTTGCCTGACGCTCTTTTGCTTTTTCATTTTCCCAGTTAGCTTTGATTTCAGCATCTGTTGCTAATGACTTATCAGCAAACACATGCGGGTGCCGGCGAATCAACTTTTCACAAACCGCAGCAACCACAGAATCAAAATCAAACTCTTGCCGCTCTTGTCCAAGCTGACTATAAAAAATTACCTGAAATAATAAATCACCTAATTCTTTTTCTAACTCACTAAAGTCTCCAGAACTCAACGCCTGTTCAATTGCATCCGCGACTTCATATGCTTCTTCTATGGTATGAGGCACAATAGTGGCGAAATCTTGTTTTAAATCCCACGGGCAACCGATAGCAGGATCACGAAGCTGAGCCATGATCCAGCGTAACTTCTCAATAGAAGGTTTATCATTTAACATCTTATTTTCACTTTAATTTTTACAGTCTAAGGTCACAAATTTAGCTACGCTTAACTTCAACAACATCATCAAGTTGCTGTAATTTGGCGATTAAACGGGTAAGCATATCGTTATTGGCTATTTCGATTTTCAGTGACATCACCACAGTTTGTCTACCAGGATCACAGTGACTTTCCATACCAAAAATACTCACCCTTTCATTCGCCACTATAGTGGATACATCACGAACTAAGCCCTGACGGTCAACCGCGAGAATTTGAATCGACACTCGATAGCCTTGATTACCTTGCTCCCCCCACTGCACTTCCACTTCCCGTTCAGGGTGTTGATGCAGCGAATGGCCCAATTGTTCGCAATCGCGCCGATGAACGGATATTCCCCGTCCTTGAGTAATAAAGCCGAGAATGTCATCACCAGGGACTGGATGGCAGCATTTCGCCATATGTGTCAATAAGTTACCTACACCTGAGACAGTAATACCATTATTATCAACGGCGGTTTTATGTTGTGAACTGGGAGATTTCACCAAGCTTTGAGGATCGATATCACTTGGCGGTTTGGTTTTATCATCCAATAGCTGCAGATAATTGACGACTTGCTGTAATCTTGCATTACCCGAACCAATAGCGGCATATAAATCGTCAATATTATTAACATTATAACGCGCTGTAGCGGCCAATAAATCGACTTTTTCTAGTGAGAGCTTAGCCAGCTCTTGCTCTAATTGCTCTTTTCCAAGCGTAATATGTTTATCTCTGTCCAGCTGTTTAAAAAAGTGCTGAACTTTCGCTCGCGCTCGTGGCGTATGAATATAATGTAAATTGGGATTAAGCCAGTCCCGACTCGGATTCGGCGTTTTAGTCGTCAAAATCTCGACCTGATCGCCAGTTTGCAATTTATAGGTAAAAGGTACAATTCGACCAAATACTTTCGCACCGATACAACAGTGGCCGACATTGGAATGGATATAGTAAGCAAAATCCAGCGGGGTCGCACCGCTCGGTAAATCGATGACATCACCATTAGGGGTAAAGACATAAATACGGTCTTCAAATACCTGACTACGTAACTCATCGACAATCTCGCCGCTTTCACTGACATCTTCCTGCCATTGTAAAATTTTGCGCAGCCAGCTAATTTTTTCGTCAAAGCCACTGGTCTTACCGTGCGCAGAGCCTTCTTTATAGCGCCAATGAGCAGCGACCCCTAGCTCAGCATCTTCATGCATTTGTTTAGTTCTGATTTGAATTTCAACCGTCTTGCCCTCAGGCCCAACCACCACAGTATGAATCGATTGATAGCCATTAGCTTTAGGCGTGGCGACATAATCATCGAACTCATTTGCTAAATGCTTCCAACTGGTATGTACTATGCCTAATGCGCCGTAGCAATCTTGTAGTTTATCAACAACAATGCGCACTGCCCTGACATCAAATAACTGCTCAAAATCCAGCGATTTTTGCTGCATTTTTTTCCAAATACTATAAATATGTTTAGGTCGGCCATAGACTTCACCACTGATATTAGCGGCATCTAGTTGCTTCGATAAGTTGTCTACGAAATCAACCATGTACTGTTCGCGGTCCAAACGTTTTTCGTCCAATTGCTTAGCGATACTTTTATAAACATCTGGATGAAGATAACGAAACGCGATATCTTCCAGCTCCCATTTTAGCTGACCAATACCAAGACGATTAGCAAGCGGCGCGTAAATATTGCTGGTTTCTTTTGCCGCCAGTACCCGGGTTTCTTCATCGGCATTTTTCACTATCCGCAAATAGCATAAGCGTTCGGCCAGTTTGATCACCACTGAACGAACATCCTCCACCATAGCCAATAGCATACGACGGATATTATCTACCTGATTTTCTGAGACTTTGCTACGCTGGCCTTGCTGTAAGGTTTTAATAGCATCCATCTGACCCACTCCCTGGCACAGTAATAAGATGTCTTTAGAATATTTCTCTTCAACATCTTCCAGTGTCAGGTGCTGATACTCAATTAACGGAATTAAAAATGCCGCAGCCAGTGAATCTTTATCAAGATTTAAACTCGCTAGAATTTCAACCATCTCTAGCGATTTGGTCTGACACTCCTGCTCAATCTCAAAGTCAGCTTCTGCTGACTGCCAGATTTGCTCTAGTAGCTGCCGTTTGCTCTCGTCAATTTCCAATGTCTTAAGCCAATGAGCAAAACTTGTCTGTGTCATTTGGTGAGATTTTCGAACCGAAACCATTAACTTCCCTAAGATTCATTAACTCTAACGTCTCTATCTTCACTAAATCGCCTACTATTATTTCTGTGTTTGCGACTAAATAATGAAATTAGAATTTGCTTGTGCGATGATAAACAAGAATATAATACTATATCTCTGCAATAAAGAGTGCTGATAATTAATGCATAAATTAAGTCTAAAAGACTGGGTCATATTAGTAACCGTTGTACCAACGATCATTATAGGTTTAGCTATCGCCGGCTATTTTTCCTACAATCGTTACGTTGAACTGGATAATTATTTAATTGAACGCTCAACCAGTATTATAGAACCTTTAGCCATAGTCAGCACAGAAGCTATCGTTAATAAAGACCGAGAAAAGCTCCGAGCATTAATTGGTTTTGCTCACCGCAGTCAATCATCCATCATCAAAAGCATTACAGTATTTACCAAAGATAATCAGGTTTTTGTCACCAGTGCCTATCATGGTGATACCGAATTAATGCGTATTCAACCAGGAGAGCAGATCCCACTCACCACACAAACCAATATCAATGATGATTACATGATATTTCGCGCGCCGATCATCAATGAAAAAAGTGATGCTACTATCATCAGCAGCAATAGTGTGACTCAGGCGACAGTTGGCTATATAGCGATGCAAATAGATCGCAATAAAGTAAAATTTGATCAACAAAATCAAATTCTAATGGCATTTAGTATTGCACTTCTCGGAGCGTTAATTAGTAGCATATTTTCCTTTCGGCTAATCACAAATGTTACCAGACCGGTCAGCTCTATGGTGCAAGCGGTGGATCGAATACGGGAAGGAAAACTCGACAGCCGGGTCAGTGGTCAGTTAATTGGCGAGCTCAATTTCTTGAAAAATGGCGTCAATGCCATGGCCCAGTCTCTTGGTGATTATCAGGATGAAATGCAACGCAGCATAGATCAAGCAACGTTAGATTTAAGGGAAAGCCTGGAGCAATTTGAAATTCAAAACGTTGAACTCGATATTGCCAAGCGCAAAGCCCAAGAAGCCAACAAAGTTAAATCTGAATTTTTGGCCAATATGAGTCATGAACTTCGTACCCCATTAAATGGTGTGATCGGCTTTACCCGCCAAGTATTAAAAACTCCGCTTACTGATACCCAACGCGATTACCTGCAAACAATAGAAAGATCTGCTGGTAACTTGTTAGCCATTATCAATGACATTCTCGACTTCTCAAAATTAGACGCCGGTAAAATGATCATCGAAAAACTGCCGTTTTCAATTCGCGAAACAGTAGAAGAAACCATCACCTTACTGGCCCCAAGTGCTCACAAGAAAAATATTGAATTATCACTACGTGTTGCCCGTCAGCTGCCTGATTTCCTGATCGGGGACGCAATGCGCATTAAACAGGTACTAATTAACTTAGCCGGCAATGCAATAAAATTTACCGATAAAGGCTCAGTCAATATAGATATCGATTGTGAGCGTATCGACAGACACGCTGCGATATTAAAAGTAACGGTTAATGATACCGGTATTGGCATGAACAACGAACAACAAGCCAGTATCTTTGAAGCATTTGGACAGGCAGATAAAAGCGTTACCCGTTTGTATGGCGGTACCGGTTTAGGGCTGGTTATTTCGCAACGCTTAGTCAGTGAAATGAATGGTGATATTGGCTTTATCAGCGACGAGAAAAGTGGTTCAACCTTCTGGTTTACCTTTCAATGTGAGATTAACCCGATCCCACATGATATCTCGATAGAGCCAACGAACCTACAAGGCAAAAATATTCTTTATTTTGAACCTCATACCCATAGCAGAATCTCGGTTAATGAAATTCTGGAAAACTGGCAAATGCAAGTCACTTCTGCCGTTAGTCTAGAGCAGGTATCTAATGCCTTAGTTAACGGTCAACATTATGAATTTGCGTTAATAAGTCACGATATCACACCAACGGCACTAAATGAGTTGAAAAAGCTATTGCGTTCACTCAATAAGCAAGTGAGCAATATTCACGTAGCAATCAACAGTAATTCCCCAAACTTACAGGAAGCCTTGATTGCTGCTGGTGCCCGCAGCTGTTTAAGTAAACCACTGACCGCCGACAAATTAGCCAAAGCGTTTGAGCCACAACAATTTAATTTTGCAGACTCATTAAATAATGTGCTAACGACTAAAGTACCGATAAAGGTTCTGGCAGTAGATGACAATGAAGCTAATTTAAAATTAATCCATGCCCTGTTGAGTGAGCAAGTAGAAGAAGTACTGACTGCAACCAATGGCCAGCAAGCCCTGGACATTTGTCAAAATGAGAAATTTGCTCTGATATTTATGGACATACAAATGCCGGTGATGGACGGTATTTCGGCACTAAAACATATTAAAACGCACACTTTTAATCATGATACACCAATCATTGCCGTTACCGCACATGCCTTAAGCGAAGAAAAAGACAAGCTGCTTAATGACGGCTTTGACTCTTATATGACTAAGCCAATTGATGAAAGTATGCTACGTCACATTATTTATGAATATTGTGATTTAGAGTTGTTAAGTAACCAAGTATCAAATGCCAATGCTTATCTCAATAACACTAGCGACAGCACTAAAAAAGAAGAACAACTCAGTTGCGATCAAAACTATTATATCGAATTACTAAATGACTCAACAGTTATTAACTGGCCGCTGGCATTAAAACGGGGGGGCAACAGACCAACGTTAGCAAAAGACATGTTAGGTGGTTTAATCGAAAGCTTGCCAGATACTAAGCTATCGATTTCTGAGGCATTGACTTCACAAGATCTAGGTCAACTTAAAGCGCTGATCCATAAACTTAATGGCGCCTGTTGCTACACAGGGGTACCAGATTTAAGCCATATTACTCATGTGATAGAAACCGAATTAAAAAAAGAAAATACGATAGATGACCTTGAGCCAGAGTTTTTTGAATTTTTTGAGCATATCGAACAAGTATTGAATTTTTCAGACACAGCGTTTCAGGAGATTGACCACTTACTGGTGAAGCTACAGGAAAGTTAAACGTACTTAGCGAATGTTAATATCTGGCGAAGTATTTATATCACCGTCTTCTGAGATAACAGCTACGCCACCATTACAGAGTAAAACGGCCAAACTTTTACCATTTTCATGACGAACAAACGCCAGCTCATAGCCAAACTTACCTAGGCTACTCGCTGAAAATTTCTGTGCCAATGAGAGTTTTGACCACCAAATCGACTGTTCTGGTGCTTCATGTCGTCTCTCAACAATCGGCTGTTTTTGTGACTGCATAACACACCACTGATTAAATTTTAGACAAACCTATAAGTAAGTATAGAATAATCCAAACAATAGCGCATAATTAATTTTGCAAATAGTAAGTGTGACCGTCACTATGTAAATATATTTTAACTCGATATGACGACAAAGGCAGTGGCGTAGGCTTTTTCATCTGAGAGTGAAATATGCCAACTTTCCCCATGTAAAGCTTGCGCTTTTGCTAACGCTTCATCGGTTAACACTAACACGGGCTGGCCAGTTGCTAATGATTGAATTTCGATGTGCTGAAAGGAAACTCCGGCAGCTATCCCTGTGCCAAGCGCTTTTGCGGTGGCTTCTTTACCAGCCCAACGTTTGGCTAAATAGGGAATTGGTGATTTTAACTGCTGAAAATGCTTTAGTTCAGCGGGTGTTAACACCCGCACAGCCAGTTTGGCTAGCGCCGCTTCCGACATTTTTTCCAGGCGCGATATTTCAATGATATCTGTGCCAATCCCTACCACTGACATACCAAGCTACCTTCTTGCTTCTAACATCAGTTGTTTCATATCACGTACCGCTTTTTCTAAACCATCAATTGCTGCACGAGCAATAATCGCGTGGCCAATGTTTAACTCAATAATTTCAGGAATAGCGGCGATCGCTTTAACATTAAAATAATGTAAGCCATGACCGGCATTTACTTTTAAGCCTTGCTGATGTGCATAGCGAATACCATCGGTTAAACGGACAAGTTCCGCCTGTTGCTCAGCTTCAGTTTCAGCATCGGCATAATGCCCGGTGTGAATTTCAATATACGGTGCTTTTGTTGCAACTGCGGCATCAATTTGCGCTTTGTCTGCATCAATAAACAGACTGGTTTCAACCCCCGCTGCCGATAACCTTGCCACCGCTTGCGTTATTTTATCTAACTGGCCGGCAACATCTAATCCACCTTCCGTGGTCAGTTCTTCACGCTTTTCCGGTACTAAACAACAAAAAGTTGGCTTAACTTCACAGGCGATATCAAGCATTTCATCCGTTACCGCCATTTCTAAATTCATTCTGGTTTGCAGGGTTTCACTCATTACCCACACATCTCGATCTTGAATATGTCGGCGGTCTTCGCGTAAGTGAATAGTAATACCGTCAGCGCCAGCATGCTCAGCAACTGCTGCTGCATGAGCCGGGTCAGGATAAGTTGTACCTCGCGCCTGGCGTAAGGTTGCAATATGATCAACGTTAACGCCTAATAGAATTTCACTCATAAGATTTTCTCTAGTTCCGTTTAAATAATTTACGACTATTTAATGGCTTGCCGTCAAGCAGATACTCAAACACCTGACGCATTAATAATTTATAGGTTGTTCTAACTGCTTTATCAGCGAGTTGTTGTTCAGCAATTTGTAACAAATGTATTTTAGGCAACTTAACGGCAATATTTTCTGCTGCTGGTACTAAACCTTGCTCAGGTAGATAATGGTAATATGGATGATCTTGCTCAAACAACACTGAATAATCAATAGTTAGTCCTAGTTCATCTAATAAGACACTTTCAAATTCACGTAGAATTGACTCAAGCGGTGCCCGTTCGCTTAACCGAACTAAACTTAATTGATACTGTTGATACAAAACTTCTACCGGAACATTTTCTCCCAACAGCCGCACTTGTAACTCATTTAAATAAAAACCGCTATATAAATGCTCACCGGTCAATAAATACGATTTGCTCTGGCTCTCTATCCGGGTTAATGTTTTCAGCGCGCCTTGGCCTTTAAGCACTATTTGTAACGGGATAAAAGGCTGTAATAATGCCTTTTTGCTAGATTTAACAGAAGTGCCAATATATGCGAGTGCTGACACTTTTCCTTGCTGCTGAGTTAAAAACTCAACAATGACCTTATTATCGCGATAAGGCCTCGAATGTAATAAAAAAGCATTCTGTTCCAGCTCGTTCATTCATTTATCTTTTAACTGACTAGGGTTAGTCAAATTAGCCAGAGTAATCATCGCCATAGCCCAAACTGCGCAACGCGCGCTCGTCATCAGCCCAGCCAGATTTAACCTTGACCCAGCTTTCTAGAAACACTTGCTGGCCAAACAGTTCCTGCATATCACGTCTTGCTTCTTGACCGATAGTTTTTAATCGTTCGCCTTTATTGCCAATCACCATACGTTTCTGACTGTTACGCTCAACAAGGATCAAGGCATTAATATGTAATATCCCTTTGTCATCCACTTTAAATTGTTCTATTTCAACAGTAGTAGAGTATGGCAGTTCATCTCCGGTAAAGCGCATTAACTTTTCACGGATAATTTCTGATGCCATAAAGCGGCTGGAACGATCGGTAATATAGTCTTCAGGAAACCAAAAGTCCCCTTCAGGTAATGCAGAGAGGCACATGGTTCTAATTTTATCGACATTATCCCCTTTACTGGCTGAGATCGGCACGATATCAGTAAAGTTATATTTTTCACCTAAACTTTGCAAATGAGGCAATAACTCTTCTTTATCCTGCACATTGTCTACTTTATTAATCACCAGTATACAGGGAGCACCACTTTGCTTAACCTTAGTTAATACCAGTTCATCATCCACGGTCCAGTGGGTGCCTTCCACCAAAAACAGCACCATTTCCACTTCAGCAATGGAACTACTGGCAGCACGATTCATTAAGCGGTTAATCGCGCGTTTTTCTTCACTATGCAGCCCTGGAGTGTCCACTAACACCGCCTGATGATGAGCTTCAGTCAAAATACCTAAAATGCGATGACGCGTGGTTTGTGGTTTACGTGAGGTAATACTAATTTTTTGCCCGAGTAAACTGTTAAGTAGCGTTGATTTACCGACATTTGGACGGCCAACTATGGCGATTAATCCACAATGATTTTGGCTCATGCTTTATTACCTTTTTGTTTAATACTAGCTTTTGCTTTGCTACTGCTTTGGTTTGCCATAATAATATCTAACACTTTACTGGCAGCAGCCTGCTCAGCTTTACGTCTGCTTGAGCCTTTAGTGATCACTTCAGTGTCTATTTCACTGGTGGTGCATTTAACAGTAAATTCCTGATTATGAGATTGCCCACTAGTGGCTATCACCTCATACAAAGGTAAAGGAATTTTTCTGCCCTGCAAATATTCCTGTAAACGAGTCTTTGGGTCTTTCTGTTCTAGCCCTGGTTTTATAGTATTTAGCCGCTGCGCAAACCAAGTTAAGATCAACTTTTTGCACGTCTCAATATCTGAGTCTAAAAAGATCGCACCAATTATCGCTTCCACCGCATCTTCTAATATGGAATCGCGTCGGTGACCACCACTTTTTAACTCTCCCGGACCTAAGATCAGATACTCACCTAAGCCGAAATTTCGCGCGATTTCTGCCAGCGTCACCCCTTTAACTAAACTAGAGCGCATACGTGTCAGATCACCTTCATTTTCTCGCGGAAACTTTTCAAACAAGGCTTGTGCGATAACAAAACCTAAAATAGAGTCTCCTAAGAACTCTAATCGTTCGTTATGCGCTCCCTTGGCACTACGATGAGTTAACGCCTGTAATAATAATTCAGGAGCATTAAATTGATAGCCAAGCTTTTTTGATAACTGTTGTAACGCCAGTTCACGGTTATTCATACTAATTAATGCTGCCTATACGACCAAAGCGCACACCGGTTGGCACCCAATGTGGTAAAACACTACTTTCATCACGGTCAAAATCGAAACTCATCCAAATGAATACCGCTTCACCAACAAGGTTTTCTTCCGGAACAAAGCCCCAGAAACGACCATCTAAACTGTTATCACGGTTATCACCCATAACGAAATAGTGCCCCTGTGGCACAACAAATTCATCCCGCTGCGTGCCAGCCTGTTTATAATAATGAGGCGTGCGCGGCAATATTTGATTATTGACTAAGATATCATGAGTTTTATTTGGCATTGCCGATGAATAACGAGTTAATTCAATACCACCGTCGCTATAATCGCCGTTACTAACAAAGGTTTGTTCAACCTGCTTGAATTCCTGACAATCACTATGAGTATCAGTGCAAGCAGGTTTAATATAAAGTGATTTATTACGATAGATAATACGATCGCCCGGTAAGCCAATGACACGTTTAATGTAATCAATTTTCGTGTCTAACGGGTACTTAAACACCACGACATCACCACGCTCTGGCAAACCAATTTCAACAAATTTATTGCGAGCCACTGGATCACGTAAACCGTAATTAAACTTATTCACTAAAATGAAATCGCCATCGAGCAAAGTTGGCATCATAGAACCAGAAGGTATTTGAAACGGTTCCCACAAGAATGAACGCAAGATCAAGACAAATGCGATCACCGGGAAAATTTGTACTGAGGTATCCACCAAACCTGATGGCTCTGCGAGTTTCGCCTGCGCTTCCTCCGATAAGGTTTCTTTACATTGCGCTTGAGCATCCGCCAGTTTTAACCGGCGCTGAGGCGCTAAATAAAACTTATCCGCAAGCCAAACCAGTCCCGTGATTAAGGTTAATACCACTAAAAAAATTGAAAAATAAACAGCCATGACGTCCCTATTAGTTATCGAGTTTCAGTACCGCTAAAAACGCTTCTTGTGGTACTTCAACATTGCCCACCTGTTTCATACGTTTTTTACCTTCTTTTTGTTTCTGGAGCAGTTTCTTCTTACGAGAAACATCACCACCATAACATTTTGCCGTCACGTTTTTACGTAATTGTTTAACCGTAGTACGAGCAATAACGTTGTTACCAATCGCCGCCTGAATGGCAATATCAAACATCTGACGATGGATAAGCTCTTTCAGTTTTTCTACCAGCATACGGCCACGTGCCACTGAATTACTTCTGTGAGTGATCATCGCCAACGCATCTACGCGATCACCATTGATCATCACGTCAACCCGTACCATATCTGCCGCTTCAAAACGAACAAAATGATAATCCAATGAAGCATAACCACGACTAGTTGATTTTAACTTATCAAAAAAATCCATCACAACTTCAGCCATAGGTAACTCATAAGTTACCGCGACTTGATTACCGTGATAAATAATGTCTTTTTGTACACCACGTTTTTCAATACATAAGGTAATGACATTACCTAAATGTTCCTGTGGTACTAGGATATTTGCTTGTACTATCGGTTCACGAATTTCATCAATATTATTAATTGCTGGTAAATCGCTTGGATTATCAATTGATAATACATCACCGTTGGTACAGGCGATTTCATAATTTACTGTCGGCGCAGTAGTGACAAGATCGAGATCATATTCTCGCGCTAAGCGCTCCTGAATAATCTCCATATGTAACATACCGAGGAAACCAATACGGAAACCAAAACCTAACGCCGAAGAGTTTTCCGGTTCAAAAAACAAGGAGGCATCGTTAAGACTTAGCTTATTTAGCGCATCACGGAAGTTTTCATAATCATCAGAACTGATCGGGAAAATACCTGCATATACTTGCGGCTGCACTTTTTTAAAGCCTGGTAAAGGTGCTTCAGCTTCTTTTTTCGAAATGGTGATAGTATCACCCACAGGCGCACCGTGAATTTCCTTAATACCCGCAATAATAAAACCAACTTCACCGGTTTTTAATATGCCAGTTTCCAACTGTTTAGGAGTAAAAACCCCGACTTTGTCAATGAGGTGAGTTTGACCGGTTGACATCACCACCATTTTATCGCCTTTTTTCACTTCGCCGTTCATGACACGTACCAGTGAAACTACCCCCTGATAATTATCAAACCAGGAGTCTATGATCAGTGCTTGTAAATTTGCATCAGGATCGCCTTCAGGTGGTGGAATATTTTCAACGATTGTCTCTAATACATCTTCGATACCCAAACCGGTTTTGGCTGAACAGCTCACTGCCCCCGTCGCATCTATACCGATAATATCTTCGATTTCTTCACAAACTCTGTCAGGATCAGCCTGAGGCAAATCGATTTTATTTAAAATAGGTAGTACTTCAAGATCCATTTCTATCGCGGTATAACAGTTCGCTACCGTTTGTGCTTCAACCCCCTGCCCGGCATCAACAACTAATAACGCCCCTTCACAAGATGCAAGTGAGCGGGATACTTCGTAAGAGAAATCGACATGTCCCGGTGTATCAATAAAGTTTAGCTGATAAACTTCACCATCTTTTGCTTCATAATCCAGCGTAACACTTTGCGCTTTAATGGTAATACCACGTTCACGTTCAATATCCATAGAATCAAGAACTTGCGCTTCCATTTCTCGTTCTTGTAATCCTCCACAATGCTGGATCAAACGATCGGAAAGTGTTGATTTACCATGGTCGATATGGGCAATAATGGAAAAATTTCGGATATGCTTCATAGATGAAAATTCAGTTAAACGTGTTGTTAATTCAATAGTGGCGTGATTTTAACGAATTTAGCGCGCTGGGGCTATCTTTTGTTATCGATTAGCTGCTGATTTGTCTTGCCAGCGACTTTACTGATAATATTTTAACTAGGCTTGGCGACCATTGTGGCGAGTCAGATAAGCTGAACTGCTTACGGCGAGCCAGATAAAAACCTAGGTAACCGCCAGCTAAACTTAGCAACACAGCAAACAACTCATGCGGCAAAATCAATTGTTCTACCAGCCACTGACCAAGCAGCCCCATAGCGATTAAGCCGATTAGTGGCCATAAATAAACTTGCCAGGCCGCTGAAAGTAATAATTTTTCCGATAAACCTATAATTACGGTATCACCTGGAGACATTGCTTGCTCGGTAACAACTTTATAACTGACTTTTTTTTGTGGAAATGCTTTGGCAATTTGACCACTGCCACAATTATCAACCTGCTGACAACCACTACAACTTGACTTAATCAGACTTTCAACGACAACGTAGCCTTGTTCGACGGCAATCACTTTGGCCTGTTCTTCAATCATGGCGCCGGCCGAGTAATTAAAGTGACAGAGTCCGCAATTTGTTTTGCGGTTTGTGAAGGTATTTTACCCACCACACTGACTTCTACCCCATTAACCACCTGATTAAGCGCTAAGGTCGCACCATCTAGAACATAATCTGCAGTTCTTTGTTGCTCTTTGCTGCTCGTGACATATACAGAGACATCAATTAAACCATCACCAAATAAAGCAAATTCAACCGGTTGCTTAGTTGAGACAATGCGATGACGATTAGCACTGAGCTTTTTAAAGCCCTGCGGCAGCCAATTTACCTGCCAAGACAGTTCTTGATCTTGGTAACCATCGGGGATATCAACCACTTCAGGTAATTCTGTTGTCGCCAGCTGTAATAAGCTTTCCGCTGGATTTTCAGTAATATCTAAGTGAGTAAATTGAATTTGTTCGAGTTGCTTCCCTTGTTTAGTGACAATGGCTAATTTCAGTAAAAAACCTGTTTTTTGATCTAACCATAGCCAATGACCGTATTTAGTTTGATCTTTAGGCACTATTCGTATGATTTGAGCACTGCGTCCTAACACGCGACTTTTGCCAACAGAAACAAAGTCATAACTTTCCGTCAAAGTCTGGATATCACCACTTAAAATACTGGGAATAGGGCTGCTAACTAACGTCGAGTAAATAGAGTAAGGCGGTAATTCCGGCTCGATATAGCTAACAATATTATCTTTACGCAGGATATCCCTTCTTGGCCCGTTGAGCAGGGACAATATTTCCAACTCGACTTTATCTTCTTTCAGCCCATGAAACCAATGATAAGGATCCGCATGATTGTTTTTAACAACAACAAACGAAGTGCTAAAATTTAACGACTGTAATGATTGGGAAAGACGGGCAAGCCAGACATCTGCGCTTTCGGGGGAATCGGATTCAGCTGAATCTACTTCTACTGCCAATACTGGTAAGCTTACGCTTACCAGTAGCAATAACCAGGTGACTAATTTCATTTAGAAGTATTATTATCCTTTTGTTTACTTTCTTGCTCTTGCACTTCTTCTTTGCTTAAAGCAACAAATTTAATCTGCTGTTTATGATCTTGCAATAACGCTTGAAAACGTCTTTGTTGTTCAACTATTGCCTGCTTTTGAGTTCTTCGATCGCTGGTTTGGTAATTCAGACTAACCGGCTGAGCCACACCACCTAACGGATTGGTTTGCACCACAGGACTAGGCACAATAGTTTCATGCTGAGCAACATTTTGCTGAACACCAATAACCATCAGACCTGCAGCAGATGCCGCTATGGCAACCTGACCAAATGGCTTAGCAAACTGTACTACTTTTGCTTTAACCACTTCAGCAACACTTGGTTTAGCCACTGGTGCTAATACCGTTGGCTCTTCAGCTATGGCACTGGCAATGCTGGCAGCTAAGTCCAACTCTAGAGAGTCAGGAATTTCATCACGCATAGTATCACCAATAAGATGATACCGTTGCCAAGTTTCTGACATATGATTATCTTTGATTAATTCATCAAAGACTTCATCATTACTTTGATAGTTATCAACTAATGATGACACTGTCTCGAACTTACTTTCACTCATAAACACACCTTAAAAAACCATAAATTAGCGCTGAAGTAATGGTCGGATTTTCTTATCTACAGCATCACGTGCTCTAAATATTCTAGAACGCACCGTACCAACCGGGCATTCCATTATCGTCGCTATTTCTTCGTAACTTAAACCTTCGAGCTCCCTAAGATTAATCGCTGTACGTAAATCTTCGGGTAACTGCTCAATAGTTTTAAATACTACTTTCTTTATTTCTTTGGTTAATAATAATTTTTCAGGTGATGCATTTTCTCTTAGCGCATCACCTGCATCATAAATCTCTGCATCTTCAATTTCAACATCTGAACCTGGCGGTTTTCTACTACTGGCAACCATATGGTTCTTTGCACAGTTAACCGCGATTCGATATAGCCAAGTATAAAAAGCACTGTCCCCTCTAAAATTAGGTAAAGCGCGGTACGCTTTAATAAATGCTTCCTGTACTATATCTGGTACATCACTATGATTCTTAACATAGCGTGAAACTAAATTTGCCACCTTATGTTGATACTTCGTTACTAGCAAGTTATACGCGTTCTTATCACCGCGCTGCACTCGCTCAACCAATGTTTGGTCGACGTTCTGTTCGCTCATTCGAGCCATTTCTCCTAAAAATCCACTAACTTTTTACATCTGGCTCATGGCAAACGCATCAAGTAGGACTAGTCTTGTGCAAAAAAGTTCTAAAAAATTTCAAAAAAAATAAAAATAATCAATAGAGTCGCTTTTATTTCTCTGTTCTCATCTGCGAATAAACGTTAAAATTCGCTTAACTATAGAATACCTTAATTCCAAGCATATATGAATCAACAACATAATTGTGATGTGCTAATCATAGGAAGTGGTGCGGCAGGTTTGTCATTAGCGCTACATTTAGCTAAAAATGCCGATGTCGTTATTTTAAGTAAAGGTAAAGTGAACGATGGTTCAACCTTTTACGCTCAAGGGGGGATCGCTGCCGTTTTTGATAAAAATGACAGTGTTGAGTCTCATGTTTCCGATACCTTAGTAGCTGGTGCAGGATTATGTCAGCAAGACGTAGTGCAATATACTGCTGAAAATGCCAAAGCTTGCTTGGAATGGTTAATCGGTCAAGGAGTCGACTTCGATCAAGAAGAAAGTGCCATTGACGATGTCCGTTATCATTTAACCAAAGAAGGTGGTCATAGTCACCGGCGGATTTTACACGCAGCAGATGCCACAGGTCAGGCAATACAGACCACATTAGCCGACAGGGTAAAAAATCATAGCCGCATTCGTATTTTTGAACGTTATAATGCTATCGACTTAGTGTGTGATCAAGCGACACCTGAAGATAAGCGATGTATCGGCGCCTATATCTGGAACCGAAACAGTGAAAAAGTTGAGCGGATCTTCGCGAAAAAAACTATCTTAGCCACTGGCGGTGCGTCTAAAGTTTACCAATACACATCGAACCCAGATATTGCCAGCGGTGATGGTATTGCCATGGCCTGGCGCGCAGGTTGTCGGGTAGCCAATATGGAATTCAATCAGTTTCATCCGACCTGTTTATTTCACCCTGATGCGGGAAATTTTCTGCTTACCGAAGCACTACGCGGAGAAGGCGCGATTTTACGCCGTCCTGATGGTAGTCGCTTTATGCCAAGTTTCGATGAAAGAGCCGAACTAGCGCCACGCGATATAGTAGCCCGTGCAATCGACTATGAAATGAAACGTTTGGGTGCCGATTGTATGTACCTTGATATCAGTCATAAGCCTGCTGATTTTATCAAGCAACACTTCCCAACCATCTATGAAAAAACCATGTCCCTTGGTATCGACATGACCAAGCAACCGATGCCAATCGTTCCTGCTGCACACTATACCTGTGGTGGAGTGATGATCAACAAGCAAGGAAAAACCGACATAGATAACTTATACGCAATTGGTGAAGTTGCCTATACAGGATTACACGGCGCTAATCGATTGGCCAGTAATTCATTATTAGAATGTCTAGTATTTGCCCGAGCAACGGCTACAGATATTGAACAAGGACTATCTACTTTGCAAAACTATCTGAAAATCCCAGCCTGGGATGAAAGCCGAGTAACAGATTCAGATGAAGAGGTGGTGATCCAACATAACTGGCATGAATTACGGCTCTTCATGTGGGATTATGTCGGTATAGTGCGCACCACTAAACGCTTAGAACGGGCGCTACATCGCGTTGAATTATTGCAACGAGAAATTGATGAATATTATCGCAACTTTAGGGTTAGTAATAATTTACTTGAACTAAGAAATCTAGTACAGGTTGCCGAGCTTATTATTCGTAGTGCCATGTCGCGTAAAGAAAGCCGAGGGTTACATTACACTTTAGATTACCCTGAACTCAGCGATGATCCGCAGCCGACGGTGATTTCACCAACACATCAGCATGGTTAAGTTCCGCATTGTTGCATAAAATGATGCGGGATAAGCGAGCATAATCTTGAGGCGAAAATTGCTGCTTAGCATAGAATTTATGGATAAACTTTGCGCTAGTTTTCGCCTTTGGCGAGTAACATAATAACCAGCACCCTAACCAGCCAACACGACTATTAGCGTGCAATCGGTATCCGGAAACGCCATCTAATGTAATTTCGCCATCAGCTTGTAACAAGATAACGCTTATTGGCGCATCTTTTTGTGGTTCTGCTAACCAATACCAGCAGCTATAGCTTACTACCAGAAAACATTCGATAATTAACACCGACTTTGGCCAGTATGCGATAAAAATAACGACAAATAGATTAAGCAGCAAAAATACCGGCCACATTAAACGCGCCCGGTTAACAGGAGTGACTAATAAATTATACTTTGACTCGGTTAAGTATAAGTTCGACCATAGATCTAAGCTCTGAGTCTTCACATTCCTCGTGTCCCATAAACCAGGCAAATAACTCGGGATCCTGACAAGTTAACAAACGCTCAAAAATCTGTTTATTGTCTTCAGATAACTGTTCCCATGCTTCATCAACAAAAGGCATAAACAATACATCTAACTCTAGCATCCCACGGCGACATGCCCATTTTAATTTGGCCTTTTCTTTAGCGCTTGAATTCATATCAACAGTCATTTTTTAATAATAACCTATCAGTTAGTAACGTAAGAACGGATGTTAAGTTTAACAAATTGCAGACAATAAAGGCTATCTATTTAGCCAACTTAACCAGCAGATAACAATTGCCTAGCAATAATGACTTGTTTTCTTCATTTTCATCCATACTTATAGACTATAACAATGCGTTTTCATTAATTGATATGAGCTTAACACTAGAAAATCATCAACCATCATTAGAAAATTTACCAGAAAATTACCTTATCGCCTTAACCGAGTGTAATGCGATTCAACTGACGGGTGAAGAACAACAAAAGTATCTGCAAGGGCAAGTCACCTGTGATGTTAATACCCTGACACCAGAAACCTTGCTACACGGTGCTCACTGTAATGCCAAAGGTAAAGTGTTTTCCTGTTTTCGTTTGTTTGAACGTGATGGCAGCTACCTGTTATTTCAGCCAAAAAGTTCAATAGAACAATCACTGGCTGAACTGAAAAAGTTTGGTGTTTTTGCCAAAGTAGATATTAACACCACTGAGCAATTAGCCTTTTTCTGTCTAGTTGGTACAAATGCACCAGCAATACTGAAAGAAAAATTCAATACTCTTCCTGATAGCATGACACCAGTCATTCAAACAGGTTCAACCAACCTAGTATATATTGCCGGTAATATTGAACGTTATTTGATTATTGATACTAAAGAAAATGTCGAGCAATTAGTCAGTGCCTTTTCTTTGCCTGTATTTCCAAGCCCGATATGGAAGTTATTAGAAATTGTCGAAGGCTTTCCCTACCTCGATAACGACAACCATAGCGAATATGTGCCACAAATGCTTAATATGCAGGCAATTAACGGTATTAGCTTTACCAAAGGCTGCTATTTGGGGCAAGAAACCGTTGCTCGTATGCAATACCTAGGAAAAAATAAAAAAGCCTTATTTGCCCTTACGGGTAAGCTAACCAATCCCTCTGCTGAGATTATCATTGAAAAGCAACTTGGTGAAAACTGGCGTAAAGCCGGTGACGTTATCGCCTGCTATATCAGTGAGAATAACCAGTGCTATCTGCAAGCAGTATTAGCTAACGACAGCAACCAAGAAATAAAACTACAACTTAAAGAGCAAACTGATGCTGATCTGTCATTAGTTAACTTACCTTATTCACTTACCCAAGACTAAGCAACTTAGGAACTTACATGAAAATTACCGCCAACAAAGTCGTCAAATTACACTACGCCGTATCTGACAGTGAAGATAGCCTAATCGATAGCTCATACGACCATCAACCGCTAGCAATTATCCACGGTAGTGGTTATTTGATCCCTGGTTTAGAAAATGCACTGACCGATCATGTTGCCGGTGATAAATTTGAAGTAGCGGTTGCTGCTGATGATGCCTATGGTCAACGTCATGATGGCTATGTGCAAACCGTACCCAAAGAATTATTTGCCGATATTGATGACTTACAAGTCGGCACTCAATTACGTGCATCTACTGACGAAGGTGAGCAAACGGTGATCGTCATCGATGTTCAAGATAACGAAATTACGGTAGACGGTAACCACCCGCTAGCTGGTATTGACTTAAAATTTGATGTCGAAATACTGGAAGTCCGAGACGCTACCGAAGAAGAATTGGCTCATGGTCACGTTCATGGTGAAGGCGGCTGTGGCCATCAACATTAATAGCTAGTTGCTACGATAACACTCAAATAAAAAGGAAAGCACAAGCTTTCCTTTTTTGTCGGCAAGGCTTTTTAATCATCCCGTTGATAATTGTTCGACCTTAGACTTAACCTCTGTGAAACGAATATGCTCACAGCTGGCAAAGCCGGACAGCTGCTTAACCCTATTGCGAGTAAATATCGGTACCATTAATCCAGTCAAAAAGCGGGTTATTGTCGCTAACGATAATTGTTGGTAACCTTTTTCAGTCATATGCGTTACTAGACCATCAATATAGCGAGTTAACAATTCATCATCAGGCAAAAGCCACTGTTGAGAATAACTTAACTTAGCAATATTGCCGTGACAAACAGAGCAATGACCGCAATGTTCAGGTGCTTCACTATCGTCAAAATATAGGGCAAGGTTGCGACTCAAACACTTATCCAACTGAAAAAAACGTACTAAAGCAGCAATACGATTGATTTCACTTTGTTCCTTTTGTAAAAAATAACCTTGGAGTTGTTCGACTAACTCAGGTGCAGCTAATGCTTCTTGATTAACTTGATACACTTCCGTCATTTTCTTACTTTCTAACGCGATCAAGTGTTGCTCCTGCAGATATTCTAGCGCGCTGACCACTCGGCTACGCTGACACTGATAATTTGCCATTAACTGTTCAAAATCAGGCTCACCCCATATTTTTTTAAACCTGCTATGGTTAAATATCGCTGCCAGAAACTCACGACGTTCACCGTCAAACGACGCTAAAATATCTTGTTCGCTTGCGATAAACTTATACTTAAACTCTGCAAAATAAGAATATAACGGTTTCAGTACACCTTTAAGTTCCAACTGCACTAATAAAGTTTTTAACGGCAATTGACGGATATTACTCGCTGTAGATAAAGCTAATCCTTGTAACTCCCATTTTTGCTGCTCAGTTTCATTGGCTATTGACGTTAGCACATTGGCGATACCTGATGATTCTGGGGTATCGCCATAGACAAAGTTCTCCAGCACATTAACGCCATCAAGATCAGCTAAAGTAATACAGTGAGAAGCAAGGCCGTCTCGTCCAGCACGTCCGATTTCCTGACTATAGTTTTCAATCGACTTAGGTAAATCATAATGGATGACAAAGCGGATATCTGACTTATCTATGCCCATGCCAAAGGCGATAGTCGCAACTATAACCCTAACTTCACCACTCATAAACGCTTGCTGGATCGACTGGCGCTTCTCACTATCAAAACCTGCATGATACGCCCTGGCATTAACACCATTTTGCTGTAAAAAATCAGCCACAGCTTCTGCACTATGCTGTAACGTAACATAAACTATGCCAGCCCCGGATTGCTGCTCGATAATACTCACTAGCTGATTATTTTTATTACTTTGAGCCGTAGATAGTACCGACAATGTTAGGTTGTCACGATAAAATCCTGTTTGCACTATATGTTCAGGCGCAATCGAAAATTTTGCTGCCATATCAAGCTTGACTTTCTTCGTTGCTGTCGCAGTTAACAACAGTATCAAAGGGATATTCAACTCTTGTTGATAATGAGGTAGCTTTAAATAATCGGGACGAAAATTATGTCCCCATTCTGAAATACAGTGCGCTTCATCCACCACCAACATCGAAATTGCTACAGTATCGATAAACTGACGAAAGCGTTCATTTTTAAAACGTTCCACCGACACCATTAAAATCTTAACATTACCAGCACGTACATCTGCGATGACCTGCTGATGCTGTTCGCCAGTTAGGCTGGAATCCAGGCTGGCAGCTCGAATGCCCTTACTGGTTAAGAACGCCAATTGATCTTTCATCAACGCAATTAATGGTGAAACCACTAAAGTCAAATGAGGTAAATTCAGCGCAGTAAGTTGATAACACAAAGACTTACCCGAGCCTGTAGGAAAGATAGCTAATGAGGAATGTCCATTTAACAGCTGCTCTATTGTCTGCTGTTGTCCAGAGCGAAAACCGTCAAAACCAAAAGATTGTCGTAACTGCTGCTTAAGATCTACTGTCATATTGATGATCACTAAGGCGAGTTTGTTACCTCCCGCCCAAATACCTTAATTGGGATAATACTGGGCTTCAATTCGCTGACAATATTGTACTAAATTGTCGTATTTTCTCGCTTGCTGATTAAAACTGTTAAAAAAATCGACGGAAATAAATTCCGCTAAAAATGCATAAGCAACAGCATCAAAGCTGCAAGCCTTTTCACCAAAAAAGAATGGTTTATCAGAGAGCAAAACAGCAAGAGAACTAAAATGTTCATCAGCAATTGATAATAACTCAGATTCACTATGCCGGCCATAACCTTGCCGATAAAGTGTTTTTTTCACATCTTTTTTTACGATACCTGGTACAAACCATTTTAAAGGAGCTGGCAAGGTGCCAAAGAATGTTTCCTTAATCACGGGCCAGCTGTCTTCTTTTACCCACCTTGAATAAACCAGGCACCAATAAAGGCTTTCATCCAATGCTTTACTATAGATATTCGCCTGTGCGCGTTGCTCTATAGATAATTCATCATCCAAGGTAAGTTGATATTTTTCGGTTAAATATTTCAAAATAAATGCCGAGTCGCCTATTTTTTTTCCTTTATCTTCAATAAATGGCAGTTTGTTTTTAGGCGATTTTTTCAATGCGTTAAAATCGGCAATAAACTGATACTCAATCGCAGCCAACTTTAAAAACAAGTCCACTTTAACGACAAACGGGCTCGCGTCCACCATACTGAACGCTTTACCAAAACCGTACAATTTGAGCATAATTACTCCTTTAACTCATAGTTCCGTATTTAATATACGTGATGAGTGTATATAAAAAAAACACCACTGTAAATTATTACAGTGGTGTTTTTTTTACTAATAACGAAATGCTACTATTTAATAAAAAACTACCCCAAATTATCCGCTAAAAATGCATCCAATAAAATCATGGTTCTGCGTAAGTTTTCCGAATCATTTAAATGATGGGTACCAAAATCAAAGAGCTCAAAAGTCACTTCTTTATCCGCTTTTTCCAAGGCATCAAACATGGCTTCAGATTGATAAAAACTCACTCTGGTATCAGCCTTACCATGGATTAATAATACAGGTGCTTTAAACTTGTCTGCATGCTCTACTGGCGACAATTGTTTTTGCTCTTTTATATCCGTACTCACCGCATTAGTAACATAATTTCGATAACCTAATCGCTTCCACTGATCAATTTGTGACGTTAAATCAGCAATCCCTGCAATACTAGCAATACATTTAAACCTTTTAGGGGTTTGATAGCCAGCAACTAACGCAGCATACCCGCCATAACTGGCACCAACAATACAGGCACTTTCGGTATTTGCTAGTTTTTTTTCTGCGACCCAATCTAATGCATCAATAAGATCGGTTTGCATTTTCTTCCCCCATTGCAAATAACCAGCTGTTTCATAATCATTACCAAACCCCGTAGAGCCACGGAAGTTCACCTGCAATACCGCATAGCCTCGACTGGCAAACATTTGCACAAAAGGATTAAAATACTGACTATCACGCGCAAAAGGACCGCCATGAGGAAACAATACGACCGGTGGATTTTTTACATTTTCAGGTAATGTCAGGTAGCCATTTAATTTCATTCCATCCCTAGCTTCAAAATAAAAAGGTTGCACCCTTGTCAATTGCACTTTGTTTAGCCTTGGATATTGACCATACCAGGGATTAAGTTTTTTATTTTGTTTATCAAACAAATAAAATTTAACCGGTTTAGTATCACTGACTGTGGCTACGATATAATGGTTTTTTGCTCGATCCCAATCCCAAAGTGTTGCTGTCAATCCTTTCTTTGAAAACAGCTGAGCAATTTGTTGGGACAATAAATCGCTAGTATTATTAAAATACTTACGCTGAACAAAGCCATCATTATAAGTAAATCCTATAATATTACGTTCATTACCTTCTAACCGCGTAATAGTGCCAGTAACATCATAACCATCAGGTGCTTCCCCTAATAGTTCAACAAATTTGTTTTGCTTAATATCATACTTCCAAAGCGCTGTTTTTCTGGGCTTACTTTCGTCTTCGATATGATCGCTTAATACAATAATCGTGTTAGTCACAGGATCATAGAGCTGGGGAGAAAAAGTTTCTGTTTTATATGACTCTCTCGTTTTCACCAATTGCCAATCAGCTGTAGAATCTTTACGTGTATAAATATAACTAATATCGGTATCAGGATCTTTATCGACACCTATCGCCAACAAAACTCCACCTTTAGGTGTCACTCCCCAGTTTACAATACGGTTACCATTAGGAAGATATTTTTCAAACTCACCATTAGTGACATTGACTTTAAATACAGAACTATAATTATTATCCCTGCGATCATTAATCGTTACCAAGACATGCTCAGAATCATCTTGTAGCAAACTTAATAACTCTGGGCTGGCAAAATAAAAATCTAGCTTAGATTGCCCTTTTGATGCTCTTTGCCTCAGTTCAAAGACATCTTTACCATCAATAGAGGCAGAATAGAGGTGAGTAGTTCTTAAACGATAATTTTCTATTTTGTACGGTTGGCTAACAGTCACTAAGATGCGCTCATCATTAGCCCAATCAAGCTCATCAATCCGATATTTATCAGCGCCTAATTGTAAAATTACCTGAACATTTGAGTGGTTATCATAATCAACAATCGCCACTTGAGTAAATTCAGCCTGATTTAATATCACCGCAATGTGTTTACCATCTGGGGAGATAGACGGCTGTTCAACCGCGGGTAAATGATTAAAATACTCTAATGGAATTTGCTGCGATTTAGCCATCGCTTGCGAAGCTGCAATAAAAAGCGACAAAATTAAAATAACGCTTCTTAACATAGAAAAGGTTCCTTGTTTTTATAATTGAATGATTGTTAATAATTTAAACGTCACTAAATACGGATATTCAAAAAGATTCCTTCAATCCATTGAACGCTTATCAACTAGCGCTAATTATCAACAATAGCCAGTATGTTGTCACTAAATGTTTCAGATAATTTCATAGCGGAAATGATTTATTTACGTTATAAAAAAAGCCTCTAACGAGGCTTTTTAACAATGATTAATTGGGCATAGTCGCTATTGCTTATTCCCACTCAATCGTCGCAGGAGGTTTACCAGAAATATCGTAAACCACGCGAGAGATACCGTCGATTTCATTGATAATACGGTTTGAGACTAAACCTAAGAAGTCATACGGTAAATGCGCCCAATGTGCGGTCATAAAGTCGATCGTTTCGACTGCGCGTAAACTCACCACCCAATCATATTTACGGCCATCCCCCATTACGCCAACCGAACGTACTGGCAAGAATACGGTAAACGCCTGACTGACCTTGTTATATAAATCATGGTTATGAAGTTCTTCAATGAAGATAGCATCAGCACGACGTAATAAGTCGGCATACTCTTTTTTCACTTCCCCTAGAATGCGAACCCCTAAACCAGGACCTGGGAATGGGTGGCGGTAAAGCATGTTGTATGGTAAACCTAGCTCTAAACCAATTTTACGTACTTCATCTTTAAACAGTTCACGTAACGGCTCAACTAAGCCTAACTCCATGTCTTCAGGTAAACCACCAACATTATGATGTGACTTAATGACATGCGCTTTACCAGTAGCAGAGGCCGCTGATTCAATAACATCCGGATAGATAGTACCTTGAGCTAACCATTTTGCATTAACAAGTTTGCCCGCTTCTTCATCAAAAATTTCAACGAAGACATTACCGATAATTTTACGTTTTTTCTCTGGATCTGCCTCGGAAGATAAACGTTCTAAGAAACGCTGTTCTGCATTAATATGGATAATATTCAGACCAAAATGATCGCCAAACATTTCCATTACTTGCTGACCTTCATTTAAACGTAGCAAGCCATTATCAACAAAAACACAAGTTAATTTGTCACCAATAGCTCGATGTAACAGCATAGCGACGACAGATGAATCAACACCGCCAGAAAGGCCTAATACTACTTCTTCATCACCAACTTGCGCTTTAATTTTTTCTATCGCATTTTCAATAATAGATGCTGATGTCCATAGCTTTTCACATTGACAAATATCGATAACGAAATGTTCTAAAATGCGCATCCCTTGTTTAGTATGTGTAACTTCCGGGTGGAACTGCACACCATAAAACTGTTTATCTTCATTGGCCATTGCGGCATATTTACAGCTTGGTGTTTGCGCAATCGTAGTAAAGCCTTCAGGGATTTGTGAAACCTTATCACCATGACTCATCCAAACATCTAACAAGGCATTACCATTACTACCAACAGAATCTTCGATATTTTTAAATAAGTTTGACTGCTCAATCACTTCTACCGATGCATAACCAAACTCTTTATGTGATGA
This sequence comes from Thalassotalea insulae, assembly GCF_030161395.1. Lineage (NCBI taxonomy): Bacteria > Pseudomonadati > Pseudomonadota > Gammaproteobacteria > Alteromonadales > Colwelliaceae > Thalassotalea > Thalassotalea insulae. The sequence continues at coordinate 3,044,176 of NZ_BSST01000001.1, read as the reverse complement.
GCTTTCAACCCCACCACCCAATTGCTCAGCCATCGTTTGCATGCCATAACAAATACCAAGTACAGGTACACTGGCATTGAACACATATTCAGGCGCACGTGGGGAGTTATCCTCAGTGACTGACTCAGGACCACCGGCTAAAATAATACCGGTAGGGTTAAATGCTTTAATTTGAGCTTCACTAACATCCCAAGCCCAAAGCTCACAATACACACCAATTTCACGCACACGACGTGCAATTAACTGGGTGTACTGGGAACCAAAATCTAATATTAGTATGCGGTGATCATGAATATCTCTGCTCATGTGTTTTGTTCCTAATAATATGCGTTAATAAATGAACAGGCTGAGCCACCATATCTACAGCTCAGCCTGTGAAAAATTGTTAATTCAATTGTAGATCCACTTCTGCATAGTGATAGCAAAGGAAGTAATCTGTTCAATTTAGCCCATACGATAGTTAGGAGCTTCTTTGGTTATGGTTACATCATGAACATGTGATTCACCCATACCTGCCGCCGTGATCTTCATAAACTCAGGCTTAGTACGCATTTCTTCAATATTGGCAGAACCAGTTAAGCCCATAGATGAACGCAAACCGCCCATCTGCTGATGAATAATAGCAGCAACAGGTCCTTTATAAGCGACGCGACCTTCAATACCCTCGGGTACTAACTTATCCGCCTCACCATCCGACTTTTGGAAATAACGGTCACTGGAGCCTTCTTTTTGTGACATTGCCCCTAACGAGCCCATGCCACGATAAGACTTATAATAACGGCCTTGATAAAGCTCTACTTCACCTGGTGATTCTTCGGTACCGGCAAACATGCTGCCAACCATAACGCAATGAGCACCAGCAACTAACGCCTTAGCTATATCACCCGAAAAGCGAATACCACCATCGGCAATCACAGGGATGCCAGTGCCTTTTAAGGCATCTACCGCATTAGAAATAGCAGTTAGTTGCGGCACACCAACACCGGTAACGATACGTGTCGTACAAATAGAACCAGGACCTATGCCCACTTTAACGGCATCAACACCAGCATCGGCTAACGCTTTAGCACCTGCGCCAGTTGCGACATTACCGGCAACAATTTGTAGCTCAGGGTACTTTTGGCGAGTTTGTTTAACACGATCAATAACACCTTGTGAATGACCATGCGAGGTATCAATTAGCAATATATCAACACCAGCAGCAACCAAAGCATCGATACGCTCATCCGTACCGGCACCAACACCTACCGCAGCACCAACACGTAAGCGACCTAATTCATCTTTACAAGCATTCGGCTTGCTTTCTGCTTTTTGGTAATCTTTTACTGTGATCAGGCCTTTTAGTTTAAAGGCACCGTCTATCATTAAGATTTTTTCAATACGATGCTCATGCATTAAACGTAAAATTTCTTCTCGTTCAGCCCCTTCTTCCACCGTCACCAAACGTTCTTTACGCGTCATTAATGCGGATACTGGCTTAGATAAGTCTGATTCAAAACGTAGATCCCGACCGGTAATAATACCGACCAGATTATTATCCTTGTCCACCACAGGGAAGCCTGAAAAACCAAGCTCTTGTGCTAACTCAATCACAGTGTTAATGGTAGCGTCAGGGTTAACAGTCACAGGATCAGAGACAATACCACTTTCATATTTTTTCACTAACGAAACATTTTTTGCTTGTTCAGCAATAGTCATATTCTTATGAATAAAGCCAAGACCACCTTCTTGTGCCAAAGTGATCGCTAAACGCGCTTCAGTTACCGTATCCATAGAGGCGGAAACCATAGGCACATTTAAACTAATTTTACGTGTTAATTGAGTTTTTAACTCAGCTGTGTGAGGCAGTACGGTTGAATGGGCAGGTACTAATAGTACATCATCAAAAGTTAAGGCTTCTTGGGCAATTCTAAGCATCGCAACATCTCTCTAAATAGGTGTGGTTAGGGAGGAAATATTGCGGCAGAATTTTAACCGTTTTATTAACTAAGAACAACTTAAATTTTCGTTTTTTATTAAAAAACTCCCTGTTATTTACCTAGACAATTAGATAATATGGGCTAAATTCGTCCTTAACACCTGAAAAAGCACTCTTTTATGGCTCAACAGCACATTCTACAAGTAAGTGAACTAACAAAAAAAGTAAGGTTTATACTGGAAAGTGAGCTTAATTATGTTTGGTTATCTGGTGAAATATCTAATTTCGTTGCGGCAAGCTCAGGTCATTGGTATTTATCATTAAAAGATCAAAAATCTCAGGTCAAGTGTGCGATGTTCAAAGGCAACAACCGCCGCGTGCGCCTACAACCTAAAAATGGTCAACAAGTACTGGTAAAAGCAAAAGTATCTCTGTATGAACCCAGAGGCGATTTTCAACTGATCATCGAATTAATGGAAGAAGCTGGCGAAGGCTTACTACGTCAGCAGTATGAACAACTTAAACAACGCCTGAATGCCGAGGGACTATTTGCTCTACAGCACAAAAAGTTATTACCAGCAACGCCAACCACAATAGGTGTAGTCACCTCCCCGAGCGGTGCTGCAGTTAAAGATATTATTTCGGTGCTCAAAAGACGAAACCCTGCGATCGCCATCATCATCTACCCGGCGTTAGTGCAGGGAGAGCAAGCAAAACAAGAAATCGTATCCGCTATCTCACTTGCTAATCAACGTAATGAATGCGACGTATTAATTGTCGGTCGCGGTGGTGGTTCATTAGAAGACCTTTGGTCATTTAACGAAGAGACGGTAGTGAAAGCCATTTTCAACAGTACTATTCCTGTAATTAGCGCGGTTGGTCATGAAATAGATACCACACTAAGTGATTATGTTGCCGATGTCAGGGCAGCGACTCCGTCTGCCGCAGCAGAATTAGTCTCACAAGACAGCAGCGAGCTCCGTCAGCGTTTTAGTCGCTTAAATCATCAGCTTCAGCAACAAGCACAGCGAACACTTAACAATGCTAAGCAAGGCGCTCTGTATTTATCACATAGACTACATCAGGCGCATCCCGAGCAGATACTGCGAAATCACCAACAACGCGCCGATGAACTCAGTTTGCGATTAACAAAAGCAATATTGCTAAAAACTCAGCTTGCTGGCTTCCCACTCAAACAGTTAGCTCAAAGATTACAAACAGCATCTCCTAACACTAAGTTGCAACAACTAATGATGCAGCGCCAGCAATTAGATAAACAGCTTGCTTCTGCCGCTAACAACTATCTAACCCATCAACAAGAGAGGTTTGTTCACCTTATAGAGCAATTACAGTTGGTTAGTCCACTCGCGACCATAGCCCGCGGCTATAGCGTTAGCAGAAATCAACAGGGAAAGATCATTAATTCAATCAAAGATGTGACAGTGAATGAACAAATTAGCGTGCAACTCAGCGATGGCCGTATTCACGCGCAGGTCGCTGCAAAAGAGCAATTATCGGGCACGTTAACTGATAGCTGAGTTAATTAACTCGATATGAATTAGTCTTCGAGTGTCACTACATGATGAAGTAACTTGATCACGGCATTTTTACTGCTTTCATTAAACTGTACGCCGAGAGAAATGGCATTAGCTAATGATTTCATACTGCAAATTTGTCCTGATAGCTTTAAATTATTTAGCTCGCCGCTGTCTAACGCCAGATCTATGGCTTTATCCTGCACTAACAAGATTTCGTCACCGTTTTCTATCAGCAGCTGACAACCACTAATAGAGATATCAGTAATTAAACTCTGCCAAAACTTTTTTTCGATTCTCACTTTCGCATTAAGCTCTATTTCAATACGAATCGATTTGCGCAAACATTGCATGCTTAAGGTTTTTGGAAATTCTAACACGATCATCTTAGACGGCAGTTGCAACGTTTGTTTAATACTACTAACAAAAGCGACAACAGCGCCCTCATGCTCGATAATACCTCTGACAGTCACTCCCATACCTTGAGTAATAAAGTGGCTAAACTTCCCTATTTTACTGGTCTCAGGATACTGGAGCAGCACGTATTTCTTCGGCAGATAACCGACAAAAGTCGTGCGAAATTTACCTTTTTGCCCGGCGGGTGTCGCAATATCAATTGTGACAACAGAACCCGCCTGCATAAGCGATAGGTTTCGTTGCAAACGAGATGCGGTATTTACTTTCACGGCAGTTGAAGGCATAACTAAGGTTGCACTAAGCGCTTAATTTTTATTAGGAATAATCATTACACTAGTCAAGATAACGCATAAATGCAATCTTTATTAACTTTGACTATGAATAACCGCACCCAACTGTTAATCGTCAGTTTTTTTATAACCTTGCGTTTTACGCGCTAATTTTTTCTGATCGGTATAACTGAGTTTTTTCTTACCTGAGAATGGATTAGCCGTTTCCCTAAACTCTATTTTTATTGGTGTCCCCATTACCTTGAGTGATTTACGGTAATAATTCATCAAATAACGTTTATAAGAAACCGGTAAATGCTTAGTTTGATTACCATGAATCACGATAATCGGTGGATTATAACCACCGGCATGGGCATATTTTAACTTGATCCTACGACCATTATGCATTGGCGGCTGATGATCAAACACTGCCATATCCAAAATCTTCGTGACCATAGAAGTGGAAATACGCTTAGTCGCAGACACAAAGGCCTCTTCCACCGACTCATAAAGGTGTCCGACCCCGGTACCATGTAATGCTGATATAAAGTGAATACGGGCAAAATCAATAAAACCTAAACGACGGTCAAGTTCGGTCTTAATCCGATCTTTGACATGTTCGTCTAAACCATCCCATTTATTTACCGCCAATACTAAAGAGCGACCAGCTTCTAAGATGAATCCTAGTAAGCTTAAATCTTGATCAGTAATGCCTTCGTGAGCATCTATAATCAGTAAGCAAACGTTAGCATCTTCTATCGCCCGCAAGGTCTTAATCACGGAATACTTTTCTACCACATCGGTGACATTCTTACGACGACGAATACCAGCAGTATCGATTAAGGTATATTCACGACCATTACGTTCCATTGGAATATAGACACTATCACGGGTGGTACCAGGCATATCGTAAACGACGACCCGTTCTTCCCCTAAAATACGATTAGTTAATGTTGATTTACCAACGTTTGGTTTACCGATAATCGCCAATTTAATCTTGTCGTTTTCTTCTGGCGCATCTATTTCTTCACTATCTTGCGCAGCTTCTGACTCAGGCGTTTGTTCCTGACCCAAAGCTTCAATATGTGGCGTTAATGCTAACGTCAATAATTGGGTAACACCACGGCCGTGGGCAGCCGCTATTTGATGCACTTCTCCTAACGCTAGCTGATAAAATTCAGCGACAGCAGAATCAGCATCAATACCATCTATTTTATTAGCCACCAAAAAGACTTTTTTATTTTGCTTGCGCAGGTGATCTGCAATACCTATATCAGCCGAGGTTAAGCCAGCTCGGGCGTCGACTAAAAACAACACAGCATCCGCTTCTTCAATCGCCATTAGGGACTGTTCCGCCATTAAGGCATCAATCCCTTCTTCATCACCGTGAATACCACCAGTATCAATGACAATGAACGGATGTTCTTCGACCTCAGCCTGACCATATTGGCGATCGCGCGTTAAGCCAGGGTAATCTGCAACCAGTGCATCTCGGCTACGAGTTAATCGATTAAATAATGTAGATTTACCGACATTGGGACGTCCAACTAGCGCGACGACAGGAAGCATGTTGACCTCAAAAATTTATTTTCATTAAGTTTAATAACAAACAACGGCTCCGAAGACACTATTGCGACGGAACCGTTCTTAGTTTAGTTGATAAAAACTGTTAGGGTGTTTCTATCGCTTGTAAATCACCATCACGTGATTGTACATAAAGTATATCGTTATCGACGGTTGGAGTTGCGTAAATACCACTGCCATCGACATGATGACGGGCAACGATTTCACCTGAATCTTGATCTAGCCAGTGCAAATAACCTTCAAAATCACCTACAACTATGTAATTTTTCACAACAGCAGCACCAGTTACCCCCCGGTTAGTAAACGATAATTGGCTCCATTTCTCTAGGCCATTATTACGATCAACCGCATAAATGTGTCCCTTAACATCAGTAATAAATAAGCTATTACCACTCACTGCAATTGGACGATAAGAAGAGTATTTACGTTTCCAGATAGTGCGGCCTGAACGTAAATCAATCGCCACTAAATGACCTCGTGATGATACAGCATAAACCTTATCACCATAAATTAACGGTTTACTGTCGATATCAACAACGCGTTGCAACTCTGTTGAACCCGTTGCTTCACCCACTTCAGTGGTCCAGCCTTGCTGGCCGTTTTCCAGAATGTAAACGGTCATCATGCCATCAGCCGTACCAACCAGCACACCACCTGCAGTAATTGTCGGCGTACTGATACCACGTAAGGTTAATGGCGGCACATCTTGTTCGATTTGCCATTGCTCTTCACCGTTACTGGCATTGAATGCTTTAAGTACACCAGAGGCGGAATTAACCACTAAGGTACCAGCATCAATAGCCGGAGCAGCAATCACTTCCCCTTTAATCTTTTCCTGCCAAGAAAGCTCACCATTTTCCGCATCTAATGCGATCACTTTACCGTTTTCACTGCCTAAAAAGATTTTGTTAATGCCTGCAACCGGACCACCACTGATCAATGCCGATTTTTTACTCGCAAAAAAGCCACCGTCTGGGGTTTCCGTACGCAAGTCTGCATGCCAAACTTCTTTGCCATCACTAAGATTAAAGGCATATACATCACCTTCTCGACTGGCAGAAAATACTTTATCGTAGGCTACAATTGGGTTTAATCGAGAAAAATAATGACTAACGCCATCACCGACGCTTTCTTCCCATAAAACTTTCGCTTTAAACTGTGGTGTAATTTCTGTTAACTCTACCGGTTCAGTTTCATCAATTTCATCTTCAGTTGAAGAACACGCCACTAATCCCGTCAACAAACAACCAGCTAACAGCTGTTTGGCAAAACTCGTTTTTGTTATTTTCATTTGTATAAAAGTAAGCACTTATGGCTCCAATATTTTTGCATTAACTTCTTTGACCAGAAATTTAACCAAAGTTCAGGGTAATTTTTGGTATCAGCAATTTACTGAATAAAGCTAACGACTAATTACTTAGCTAAGACGATATTCTGCGCTAAATCATCTAGCTTCATTTGCAGTGCCGGCGCAACATTTTGTCCTGACGCTTCAATAGCAGCCTGATAAGCTGTTCTAGCAAGTTCAAGTTGCTCTTGCTTTAAATAAGCATCGCCTTTAATTTCTTCAACACTGGCTTTAAATGATTCAGGCAATGCTTGAGAAACAGTTGCAATGGCTTGCTCATATTGCTCTAACTGCACTTGTACTCGAGCCAGTCTGACAGTAGCAATGGCTTTTAAACTGTTATCAGATGATTTTTCAATCGCCGTGGTTAAGTATTTTGCTGCTTGTTGCCAGTCTTGGTGCTCAGCGGCATCTTTGGCTAAGGCAAATGCCGTTAACGCGGTATAACTTGAATCAGCATTTTCATTAATAAATTTTTCGCCCGCTTCGCGATATGCTTCGTCATCTTTATCAGCCAGTTCAAGCACATTTTGGTAGGCTTCAGAAGTATTAATCTCACTTTCAAGCTTATGCTCCTGATAATTACCATAACCAATAAAGCTACCAAAGCCGATAAATAATCCGGCAATAATAGCATTACCATTATTGTGCCAAAATGCCTTAAGTGCTTCGACTTGTTGTTCTTCTGTTTGATGATCTGCCACAGTTTACCCTTAAATTAATGTCGTTAATAAGTGCGGTATTTGGTCAAATGCCACACTTTGTTGTTCATCTTGCCCGCGTAAATATTTTACTGTCACTTCTTGGTTAGCTATTTCATCTTCTCCCAAGATAAGTGCAATTTGTGCACCTGACTTATCTGCACGTTTCATTTGTTTTTTCATATTGCCACCACCACAGTGGCATTGAATGCGAATATCCGGTACCAGATCTCGCCATTTTTCTGCTAATGCATTACCGCTAATGCTTATGTCATCACCTAACATAATGACATAAGCATCCACTTGTGAACGAACGTTTTGCGCTTTATCTAAACTGGTCAGCATTAGTACTAGTCGTTCTATACCTAAAGCAAAACCAAACGCTGGTGTTGTTTTGCCACCAAGCTGTTCAACCAAACCATCATAACGACCACCAGCACAAACCGTGCCCTGAGCCCCTAAACTGTCAGTGACCCATTCAAATACGGTGCGATTATAATAATCTAAACCACGTACGAGCTTGTCGTTAATCACATAGTTAATACCTGCCGCTGCTAAGCGCTGACAAACCTGAGCAAAATGTTCACGCGATTCGTCACCAAAATAATCGGCTAATTTAGGCGCACCTTCTAGTGCTTCCTGAACTTGCGGGTTCTTACTATCAAGTACGCGTAATGGATTAGTATGCATCCGACGCTTAGAATCTTCATCTAATTGATCGACTCTTTCTGTTAAAAATGCCACTAAGGCATCACGGTATGTAGCACGTTCCTCGTTCGAGCCTAACGAGTTTATCTCTAAAGTAACATAGTCACTAATGCCTAATTCACGCCATAAACGCGCCGTTAAACTGATCACTTCTGCATCAATATCCGGCGTAGCGATACCAAACGCTTCAACACCAAACTGGTGAAACTGACGATAGCGCCCTTTCTGTGGTCTTTCATGTCTAAACATCGGCCCCATATACCACAGGCGTTGTTCCTGATTGTATAGCAGCCCATGCTGATTTCCAGCACGCACACAAGATGCCGTGCCTTCCGGACGTAAGGTTAAGCTATCACCGTTACGGTCGTCAAAAGTGTACATTTCTTTTTCAACGATATCAGTTACTTCACCGATAGAACGTTTAAACAAAGCGGTTGATTCAACAATCGGCATCCGAATCTCAGCAAAACCGTAATTGCTCACAACACGACGCAATACAGATTCAACCATTTGCCAAACATTTGTTTCAGAAGGTAAACAATCGTTCATCCCTCTAATCGCCTGAATTGTTTTACTCACCTAAGTGTTCTCTCTCACAGAAATATTAAAATAAAGCGCGCATTATAGGCAGTTTACCACCAAACGTAAACTAGCCATGATATAAGCACGGAAGTTGCTATTCGATTTCTTGGATATTAATTTTTCTTGATTGATCCAACATTGCCGCTTTAGCGCGGATACGTTGTTCCAGTTGATTGACTAAATCATTGTTATCAAAGCGCTCTTTTTGACGAACGCCGTCTAAATAGAAACCACTTTTTTTGCTGCTGCCAGTTAAGCCAAGATCAGAAACCGTTGCTTCTCCCGGACCATTGACAATACAGCCAATAATAGAGACATCCATTGGAGTTAAGATATCTTCCACCCTTTGCTCTAACTGATTAACGGTGTTAATAACATCAAATTCCTGACGTGAACAACTTGGACATGCGATAAAATTAATGCCCCGGCTACGTAACTTCAACGATTTTAAAATATCAAAACCAACTTTAATTTCTTCTACCGGATCCGCCGCTAATGACACACGCAAGGTATCACCGATACCTTCAGATAATAATAAGCCTAACCCCACAGAGGACTTTACCGAACCAGAACGTAGACCGCCAGCCTCCGTTATTCCTAGATGTAACGGGTTATCAATTTGTTTGGCCAATAGTCGGTATGAGCCGACGGCAAGAAATACATCAGAAGCCTTAACACTGACTTTAAATTCGTGAAAGTTCAGGCGGTCTAAAATATCGACATGACGCATCGCTGACTCTAATAAAGCTTCCGGTGTTGGCTCTGTATACTTTTCCTGAATATCCCGCTCCAGTGAACCGCCATTAACGCCGATACGAATTGGAATATTTTTATCTCGGGCGCACTCAACCACGGCTCTGACGCGATCTTCCCGACCAATATTCCCCGGATTAATACGTAAACAATCAGCGCCATAGTCAGCCACTTTAAGTGCAATACGATAATCAAAATGAATATCAGTCACTAACGGCACATTCACTTGTTTTTTAATTTCTTTAAACGCTTCAGCTGCGTCCATCGTCGGCACACTGACCCGGACAATATCTGCCCCCACCGCTTCCAATGATTTGATTTGCGCGACGGTTGCGGCAACATCTGTGGTCAAGGTATTGGTCATCGACTGTACGCTAATTGGCGCATCGCCACCAACAGGGACATTACCAACCATGATTTGTCGAGACTTTCTGCGGATAATTGGAGATTCTTTAAACATAATAACTCAAAAGATTATCGAAACGTGTTATTCAATAGGTAAGGTAAATTTAGCAATATTACCTTGGCTAAACTGCGACATATCAACCGCTTGTTGCTCAAATACGATACTAACTAATTCAGGTTTACCTAAAGTGATAGTAAACGGTGCCTGACCACTAATATTCATTACATAACCAGACTTTTTAATGCCCCAGGCAATACGCTCACCAGTAGCATCATAAATATTAACCCAGCAATCACCGGAAAAGGTAAATTGGGCACTTTCCAATGTACCAAAATCTGTTTCAGTTTCAGCGACATTATCTTGTGTTACAGCTACTTTTTCCACCTGACTTTCCCTAGCATCAAGGTCTTGTTCAACCAGCGGTTGAATAGCTTCAACACTAGCTTTAGTCTCTTGCGGTGAAGGTGTCACTAATGTATCTGCTAACGGTGCTCTAGCACTATCGTCGTTAATTGCTGGTGAGGTTATCGTTATTTGTTGATCACCTGCAACTGGTTGTTCTTGTTCCACTTGCGGCTTTTGCACAGAACGGGTTGTTACTTTAGCTGTTGCTTGTGGTTGATTTTGTTTACTGTCTTGCAACCACCAAACTATGGTTGAACCGATTAACAACGCCAAGATCAAATAACTGAGCCACATAATACGATTATTTTCTGCCTGCTTTTCTGTTTGCTTAGAAAAACTTTGCATTTCAGCGCATTGCTGCTGCGCAACATTGAGCATTTCATAGCTTGCCAACACGTCACTTACTGAGATATTGACCAGCTTAGCGTAATTTTTTAAATAACCACGATTAAACGTATCAGGCAGCGTTTTATCAAAAATATCCTGCTCAATTTCTTTCACTAAGGCAGTGCGAAAATTTAATTTATCAGCAACTTGTTGCTGACTTAATCCGATAGCCGTTCGCGCTTCTGCCAGCATTTGCCCAGGGCCAACTACTTCAATATCTTCTGACAAGTCTGCTACTGTATTTTCATTACTCATCTAGTTCTAACCCTTAAGATTTTGCTACTTTTTTTGGGTTTGCCAGGTAAATCACGTCACCAATTTTTATCAAGTCGCTACGTTTAATACCATTCCAGCGTTCAATCGCTTTCATATGAATATTATACTTTTTCGAAATCGAGTATAAACTATCACCCTTGCTCACAACATGCACTGGTACAGAAACCTTAGCATCAGTCTGGGTCGTCTTTTCGACTATGACTTTATCAACAGTTTGACTCGCGGATTTTACCTCTGGCTTTTCCATTTTCACTACTGGCTTATTAACTTGGCTCTCCAGCTTAGGTGCTGTACTTTGAGTCTTAGGCGATAACTTAAGCGTACGCTTTTGCTTTTTAGGTTTACTGTTCTGCTTAGCCAAATAATATTGTTTCGCTATACGATCTGCTTCAATTTCTCTCAGGCCATTCAGTAAATACTGCTTTGCCTGATAACTATGAGGGAACATTTTCACTAACATGGCAGCATAATTTTTGGCCATTTTTAACTTGTTTTGCTGTGCAAATACTTTATAAGCCAGAGCTAACGAATCAGGTGAAAAACGTCGAGTTGCTTTTTCGTAACGATGTAAATGATTTTCCGCCGATTTGTAAGCACCTTTGGCATATTGCAATTTGACCATATTTAGTAATGACGATGCATCACTTGGACTATGTAAAATCGCTTTTTCCAGATACAGTTCAGCTTCATCGAAATGATTTGCCTTTAATTGACATAACGCCAAGTTTTCATAACTTTGTGACACTAGCAGATAGCTAGGTACGGCTATCGCCTTTAAAATTTGTTTTTCTGCGGCCGCATATTTGCCTTGCTTACAGAGAAAGACACCATAATTATTCAGGGTATCGGCATCATCCGACTTTAACGATAATGCTTGTTCATACGCTGCGGTTGCCTGTTCTGGTTCTCCAACACTATCATAGTAGTGAGCAAATGCCGTATGCACCTGTACTAGCTTAGGCGCATAGCGCTTTGCTTTTTCCAGATTCAATTTCGCCTGAGTGGTATTGCCCATTTTTAAATAACCAAGTCCAAGTGAAATACGCGTCATGGCGATTTCATTATTAGAAGATTCATTTTGGACAACAGGGGTTGCGTTATCGTTTTCGTAAGTTTGAGTGACACAGCCTGAAACGGCCATTGCTAAACAACAGCTGAGAATAAACCGATTATATTTTTCCATAAATTACTGACGTCACTCTTTATTTGTACATTATCAGACTATTTTTACTGAAATTTGTTCAGCTTTCACCTGTTTTTTTTCCGCATTAGCGGAAGTACGTTTAGTACGGTCTAAAACATCCCCGGCTAGTTGACCGCAAGCAGCGTCAATATCGTCACCTCGAGTACGACGAGTGATCACTGTAAGTCCATAAGATTGCAAGACTTTATCAAATCTATCGATACGTGAATTACTCGAACGTTTGTACGGCGATCCCGGGTAAGGGTTAAAGGGGATCAAATTAATTTTACTCGGTAAATCTTTTAGTGCATGCGCTAATTGATGTGCTTGCTCGGTACTATCATTGACATGATCTAGCATCACATATTCTATCGTCGCCTGCTTATTGGCTTTAGAACCATCAATATAACGGCCAGCTGCCTGCAAAAACTCTTCTAACGGATATTTTTTATTGAGTGGTACTAATTCATCACGCAGTTTATTATCCGGTGCATGAATTGAGATTGCCAACGCGCAATCGATTTTTTCTTTCAGCATATCAAGCGCAGGCACCACACCAGAAGTACTAACTGTTACGCGACGTTTTGATAAGCCATAACCTAAATCATTTAGCATGGTGTCTAATGCCGGGATCAGGTTTTTCATATTAAGCAAAGGTTCGCCCATGCCCATCATCACAATATTGGTAATAGGACGTTTACCGGCAATGCGGGTAGCGCCAATATCATTTGCTACGCGCCAGACCTGGCCGATGATTTCAGCCATCGACAAGTTACGGTTAAAACCTTGTTGTGCAGTAGAGCAAAAGGTACATTCCAAAGCACAACCTACCTGAGAAGAGACACATAAAGTTGCGCGATCATTTTCCGGGATCCAAACAGTTTCCACTTCCTGCCCACCTTCGAGCTTAAGGGCATATTTTATCGTACCATCAGAAGATACTTGCTTTTGTGATATTTCCGGCGCTTTAATCTCAGTATTTCGCTGTAACTTTTCCCGCAATTTTTTATTAAGATTGGTCATTAACTCAAAGTCTGAATAACCAAAGTGATATATCCATTTCATGATTTGATCAGCACGAAACGGCTTTTCACCAATAGAAGCAAAATACTCACGCATCGATTGATGATCAAAATTTAACAGATTGACTTTTTTAGTCGCAGATGGCGTAACCACTTCGGTAACATCACTCATGAAAGAACTTTCTCAATATAACAAAATTTAAAGGGCGCAAATTGTACACTTTTTAGGCGAAGCAGACAATTTGAATTCGAACTATCGCTAAATTTTAATATGCTCAGGCAATTAATGCAGATACTATCACCGCCAAGCAATACTCAAATTTAATGACAAAAGTGAAACCACTATACGTAGAAAAGGATTTCACTGAAAATCAGCAAAATCCTTTCAATATTTAATTCAGTTGATAATCACAGCTGTTAGGAAATATTCGCGAAAGTGGTGCAAAGCGTAGTTTACTACGTGAGCACCACCGACAAAGAAGATTTATTAACAGCGAAGATTAACGCTGAATTAACGAGTGCGTGGGCAAATCTCTTCGTCTGAGAAGAAATAGGCAATTTCACGAGCCGCAGATTCTAACGCATCTGAGCCGTGACAAGCATTTTCATCAATTGAATCAGCGTAATCAGCACGTAATGTACCCGCTAATGCTTCAGCAGGGTTAGTCGCGCCCATGATTTCACGGTTTTTAAGTACCGCATTTTCGCCTTCTAACACTTGAACCATTACCGGGCCAGAAGTCATAAACTCAACTAAAGCACCAAAAAAAGGACGTTCGCTATGCTCAGCATAAAAACCTTCAGCTTGTTCTTTAGATAAATGAACCATTTTTGATGCAATGATTTTTAAACCAGCAGTTTCAAAACGGTTGTAGATTTGACCAATAACATTTTTTGCTACTGCATCTGGTTTTACGATAGAAAACGTACGTTCGATAGCCATAATAAGCCCCTATTAATAATTTGAATAAATTAGATTAAAAAATTTGGGCGCGATTATAGACCAATAACAATTAAATGCCTACTGTTATAAATTTGCAATAAACCCCAACCGAGCATTATTCGCGGTATTTAACCAACAAATGGTTAAATACCCGTTGAAATCCCATTACTTATGCGAAGCTGAGATTAAATACTAATACGTTTATAATAACGGTATGTGGGGTGCCAAAAATTACGTTCAATTTTTGCCCGCAGATTATCATCATCAATACGTAGCGCTAGTTCTTGATCAAATGCCACTTGCGCAACAGCAAAAGCTATCTTTTTACTTAAGTTAGCAATTTCTGTTAACGGCGGTAACAGTTCGCCAGTGCCATGATTAGCTAATGGTGAGGCTTCAGCTAACGTTTTACTGGCAACCATCAACATTTCATCGGTAATACGATTAATATTCGCTGCTACTACCCCTAAACCTAAACCCGGGAAAATATAACTATTGTTGCATTGAGCTATAGGATAAAGTTTACCATTATGTTCAACTGGCTCAAACGGGCTACCTGTCGCGACAATCGCCTGACCTTCTGTCCAATGAATCACTTGCTCTGGCGTTGCTTCTACTTGCCTTACCGGATTACTTAACGGGAAAATAATTGGCAGTTCACAATGCGTTTTCATGGTTTTTATTACTTGTTCGGTAAACAAACCTGAGACACCAGAAACACCGATTAAAATATCTGGTTTGGCATTTTCCATCACTTCCAATAATGATGCATAATCACCACTAATTTGCCATGAATTTAACGCCGAAGATTTCTGCATTAATTTTTGCTGAAAATCTCGCAAGTCTGCCATACCTTCGGTTAATAAACCGAAACGGTCTACCATAAAGATCTGACTACGCGCCTGCTCGGGCGATATGCCTTCACTGATCATTTGGGCAATAATTTGCTCTGCAATACCACAACCGGCAGATCCTGCGCCAACGAAAGTGACTTTTTGTTGCGACAACTTTTTCCCTTTAGAACGACAAGCCGCCAATAAGGTCCCGACAGTAACAGACGCAGTGCCCTGAATATCGTCATTGAAACAGCAAATTTTATCGCGATATCGCGTTAATAAAGGTGTCGCATTTGGCTGAGCAAAATCTTCAAACTGTAACATTACATGCGGCCAGCGACGTTTAACTGCACTGATAAACATATCAACAAATTCATCGTACTCAGGCTGACTGATACGCTTACGACGTGAGCCCATATACATAGGGTCATTTAATAACTTTTCATTGTTAGTGCCGACATCTAACATCACAGGTAAACAATATGCCGGACTGATCCCACCACAGGCGGTATATAAAGCTAGCTTTCCGATCGGGATCCCCATACCACCAATGCCCTGGTCCCCTAGGCCTAAAATACGCTCGCCGTCGGTTACCACTATCACTTTGACTTTATTTTTCGTCGCATTGCGTAATATATCATCGATTTGATCACGCTCATCATAGGCAATAAACAGACCGCGGTTACTGCGGTAAATGTCAGAAAATTGCTCGCAAGCATCACCCACTGTTGGTGTGTAGATAATTGGCATCATCTCTTCTAAATGATCTTGTACTAACTTGTAATATAAGGTTTCATTTTTATCCTGAATCGCCCGCAGGTAGATATGCTTATTAAGGTTGGTGCGAAAACTACTATATTGGCGGTAACAGCGATCCGCCTGCTCTTCTATTGTTTCATAACTAGGGGGCAGTAATCCGGTCAAATTAAAACTAATGCGCTCCTCTTTGGAAAACGCACTCCCCTTATTTAACAAAGGCGACTCAAGCAGACTGGGGCCAGCATAAGGGATGTATAACGGACGATTCGGCGACTTTGGCATAATGACTTTAATTTTATTAGTTAGTTGAAGATAAATATAATGAATAACGAAAATTCACCAGATTAATTATCGATAGTATAATCGATAGCAATTCAAGACAACAGTCAGCAAAACAGAGATTGGCAAAAAATAGCTAAAAGTTAGCTAAATAAAGCAAACTATGAACGAATTTAAATTATTCTTAATCCATTTCTGCCATCCAGGCCAGCTGAATGGCTTCTAAAATACGTTCACCGCAATGATTTGGATCATCATCAAAACTGTCTAATGCTAAAATCCACTCTCGTAGTTCAGTAAAATGCAGCTTAAACGGGTCAACATCAGGGTGTTTCTCCATTAACTCTAATGCCAGTTCTTGTGAATCTATCCAACGATATCCCATGATCTATTCCTTATTAAAATAGCAAATGAAACCAAAGTGCGTCGGCAATCAGCATCAGTAGTAACCAAAATAAAATTAACCGCGTTTTACGGCAAAATTCACAGTCTGTATGCCATAATGCCAATAACTTCTTTTTCATATAATTCAATTATTAATAAAGCCAATTCCCAGAGTATAGGGTAAAATTTAACAATCAGATAATAGCAGCAAAAAATAACCCGACTATGACAACAATAAAATTCTCCTCTCAGGAAAAAGTGCAAATCGTGAGCAAAATTCAGCGTTATTTTGAACGTGAACTTGAACAAGAACTTGGTCAGTTTGATGCAGAATTTTTACTCGATTTCTTTGCCGAAGAAATTGGCGGCTATTTCTATAATCGTGGCCTATTTGATGCGCAACAGCTGCTCAACGAGCGAATCGAGCAATTGGGTGATGCCATTTATGAACTAGAACAGCCAGTTAATTAGCTGTTAATCGATAATTTGATTTAGCGCATAATAATCAATAGCTAAACCATTATACTAACCACGTTTACCTTAGAAAGAAGCAAAAAATTATGATGCAAATAACCGATCTCCAAAAAGAGCAAAAAATTATTCCTTTGCTACGTTTAGGTTTTAGACCGTTTTTCTTACTGGGTGCTGTTTTTGCAATAGTTGCTATTATGTTATGGCTGGCAATACTGCAAGGAAAGCTTACATTTACTCCTTTAGGTGGCGGTTATTGGTGGCATCTACACGAAATGATTTTCGGTTTTGCCGGTGCCATTATCGCAGGTTTTTTATTAACCGCGGTACAAAATTGGACCGGTATTAGGGGAATTCAAAACACATCATTACTATTTTTAGTACTATTGTGGCTCACTGCGCGCGTTAGCTTGTTGATGCCAACGCTACTTGGTCACACTGCCACTATGCTGGTAGATCTATCCTTTTTTCCTGCGGTTGCGCTGTTTTTAGGACGACCTATTATTGCGATAAAACAATATCGTAATTTATTTTTTGTCCCTTTACTGATACTACTCACAGTGATCAACAGTCAAATGTATTGGGCACTAACAGACTCCACGATGGTTTCAAGCCAGTTAAGCGGCTATGCAGGCGTAATGGTAATTACGTTTTTGATGTCAGTAATGGTTGGCCGAGTTGGCCCCATGTTTACTGCTAACGGCACTCAAACTCCGAAAGTAGAAACTCTTCCCTGGTTAGAAAAAATAACGAATGGCTCAATTGCTCTTATCGCTTTTTATCTGCTTGCTCATCCACTCATCCCAACACAGTTTTCTGTGCTCGGCGCACTAATGCTCGTTGCAGGTATATTACAGCTAAACAGAATAGTGAGATGGCGTCCGTGGATCACGATAAAAGTCCCTCTACTTTGGTCATTACATTTATCAGTGATTTGCATCGCGTTAGGCATGTTGCTAATCGCTTTAAGCTATTTCTCAGAAAACTTTGCCAGTAATCACAGTTGGCACTTACTTACCATTGGTGGCATGGGTGGGTTAATTTTAGCAATGATATCCCGAGTTTCATTAGGACACACAGGCAGAATGCTGCAACCACCAAAAACTATGTCTTTGGCATTTTCACTGATCTTTATTGCTGCTTTAGTACGCGCTATTTTACCTAGCCTGATGCCTGCATCTACCATGATGTTTTATCATGCCAGTGCTGGTTTATGGTATATCTCTTTTGGTTTATTTGTGTATCATTATGCCCCGATGTTAGTCAGTGCCCGCAAAGACGGTCGTCCAGGCTAGTAATGATTTGATCAATAGCTAACGGAGCATAGTGAATGAAAGCGGTATTTTTAGATCAAGACACTTTTTCAACTCAGGTTTCGCTAAAGCGTATCGCAAAACAGGTAACAGCGCTTAAATGCTACCAACAAACTCAAGCCTCGCAAGTGGTCGAGCGGAGTCTAGATGCCGAAGTGTTGATCACCAATAAGGTGGTATTAGATAACAAAATATTAGCGCAATTACCTAAACTTAAATTAATTTGTATCAGCGCAACAGGGATAAACAATATCGATCTCTTAGCTGCACAACAACATCATATCGCAGTTACTAACGTTTCAGGTTATGCCAAACAATCCGTCGCACAATATGTATTCGCTCAGCTACTTAATTATTTCAGCCAGCCCAATCACCACATAGCTAATGTAACTCACGGGCAATGGCAGCAATCGACCAGTTTTTGCCTGCATGGTAATGGTAGTAGTGAATTAGCCGGCAAAACAATCGGTATTATTGGCTATGGCAGCTTAGGGCAAGCAGTAGCCCAAATCGCTCACGCTTTTGGTATGAAAGTTATGATAAGTGAGCGCCCTAATGCAGCAATGGTAAGAACCAATAGAAAGTCATTTAATCAAGTGATACGCGAAGCTGATATCTTGACTTTACATTGCCCGCAAACACCTGCGACAGAAAATCTGATCGATGCTCAAGTACTGAGTGAAATGAAGTCCAGCGCAGTGTTGATCAATACCGCACGTGGTGCATTGGTTAATGAGCAAGATTTACTCACTGCACTTAAGCAAAACGACATCGCCTACGCAATTCTGGATGTACTAAGTGAAGAGCCGCCTAAAGCAAATCACCTATTACTGCAAAATCAGCCGAAAAATTTAGCGATCACCGGCCATATCGCCTGGGCCAGTATAGAAGCACAACAACGATTACTAGACTTAGTCGGTGACAATATTGCAGCGTTTAAGCAAGGACAAACAACCAACCGGGTCGATTTATAGCCTGTTCTAAAGTTATAACTCTTTGATAACAAGCCGTTAATTAACGGCTTTTTCTTATACTCATAACGACTAAAACCAGGTATCTTTGATTTTGCCGTAATGGAAATAGCCCCATTGACCAACTCGTCTCAGTGGCGCTAAGGGAAATTTAGGTAACGCACAGTTATAAAGCGGCAAATCAGGAACCGCGGCTTCAGCCACTTTATCAGCTAAACGCTTACCCGCCTGCACCGAAAATGAAACTCCTGAGCCGCAATATCCCATGCTATAAAACACATCTTTACTGTCATTTTGATAGATATGTGGCAAGTCATCTAGCGCCATACAAATCCACCCAGACCAGGCATAGGCGATATTAATATTTTGCAATGCCGGAAAGCTGGTTTTTAACACCTGCAATAAACGATTAGCATAATAAGGATCTTCTGCACTTTTGCCAGTGATAGCCCCGCGTCCGCCAAATAAAATACGATTATCCGGTAGCTTACGGTAGTAATATTTTAACGCCCGGGTATCCATCACCACATTTGACGATAAAAAGTTACAGGCCGCTAACTGCTGTTCCGTTAAGGCATCGGTCACTATCACCTGAGAAAGCACTGGCAAAGTTCGATTGGTGACTAAAGGATGAAAGCCCTTCGGCGTATAGCCATTGGTGGCTATCACCACTTTTTTTGCAGACACAATGCCGTTAGGTGTAATAAGCTGATGACCATTGCCCGTGCTTTGCCAGTTAACAACAGGTGAAGAACAATGTATTTTTGCTCCAGCTTGACGAGCCAATTTTTGATAGCCCCAGGCTAGCTTTAATGGATTGATGCCATAACCATCTTGATAACGAATCGCACCATAGGCATTTTGGTCTGCCATATATTGCTGATGCAGTTCATCTCGTGATAGCACCTGGACATCATAACCAAACATTTTTTGTTGCAGTTTCGCTAAATCCACCAGCTCCTGTAGCTTATTTTCCTTGTGAGCAACTTTGATATAGCCAGGCTGCTGTGCCTGACAATCTATGCCTTCAGCAATCAATTGATTGACCGTCGCGACGCCAGCGGACATTTCGTCGTATATACCACGCATCACCTCTTCTCCCCACTGCTTTTGCATTTGAGAGTAAGATTTTCGGCCAGAAGACTTTAAAATAAAGCCAGCATTGCGACCACTGCAGCCCCACGCCGTTTGATTTGCTTCCAACACAGTAGCATTAATGCCGTAGTTTCTCGCTAAATGTAGCGCACAAGAAAGCCCAGTATAACCTGCCCCTATGATGGCAACATCGACATTAATATCTTGCGTCAAGGCCTGGTCATTTTCCGGAGGTTGACCTGAAGTTTCCGCCCAATAACTTGATGGATAGGCAACTCCGCAGCCAGGAGATTTATCATGTAACGGATCGTACATCGTATTACCTTTAGTTAATATTCGATGATAAACTACCAACTAATTCCACAATAGCCAATAACAAATATATGAAATCAGAGATTATTTATCGAAACATAGAGTCAGGTGATTATGATGCCGTTATTGCACTCGGTACCTTAGTACACGGCGAGGGTTATATTGACCAAGAGAACATCAAACAATGGGTAGCCAAAGGGATCAAAGGAGATATCAACGCCAGTTATGTCGCGTATCACCAAGATAAGTTGGTAGGCTTTCGTTTAACCTATGCTGCCGAACAATGGGATATCGACAAATGGTGTAGCCCGCAATTATGGCAAGTTGCTGCTGAGCATGTTTGTTATTTTAAATGCAATACTGTCGATGAAAATTATCGCGGCTACGGTATCGGCAGTGAACTACTGAAACTTTCCATTAAGGCAGTAAAACAGCAAGGTGCTACAGCCGGAGTAAGTCATTTATGGATGCAAAGCCCAGGCAATAGTGCCGTTAAATACTTCACTAAATGTGGTGGAAAACTAGTACAGGAACACCCAGACAAATGGAATGAATGGTGTGTTCAAGGCTATATCTGTCCAATTTGTGCCAGTGACTGCCACTGTAGTGCGGCAGAAATGATCATCTACTTCAACTAGTATCGGTTGAAGTAGATTTTCAATAAAACAACTCGCTTAGCCAAATATCCGATGTAATATCGACGTTGAGCCATTAGTTTGCTGTGTAGTCGCTAACGGATCAAATTGTGCCAACTGGGGAAAACTCACCTCCAGTTGTCTATGTTCAAAGTCACCCGTTGATGGGTTAAAACGATAATCTTTACTCCATTCTATTAGATTAGCGGTAACCTGATTAATGGCATCAACAATAAACGCCACTTCCTTATCTGACATCGTAGGGTGAAATGATGCTCTAATCCAACCTGGTTTTTCAGCAAAATCACCTGAGTCTATTTTCTTGGTAATTTCACAGGATGTATCATGATCAACATTTAATAGAATATGGCCGTAGGTGCCGGCACAAGAGCAACCACCCCGAGTTTGTATGCCAAACCGATCGTTTAACAAACGCACAACTAAATTATGATGAGCACCTTTAACATAAAACGAAACGATCGCCAGCCGATCTTTAATATTTGGTTCCAGCATCACGACCTGCTGATTTTGCGCAAGCTGTTCCATGACATAGTGAGTAATTTCCTGTTCACGCTGTTCAATATTTTCCACCCCCATGGCATCTTTTAATTTAATCGCCAAGGCTGTCCGTATGCATTGCAAAAATCCGGGTGTACCGCCGTCCTCTCTTAACTCGATATCGTGAAAAAAACTATGTTCACCCCAGGGGTTAGTCCAAGTCACTGTACCGCCGCCTGGATGATCCGGCACTTTATTGTGATAGAGCGCTTTATTAAACACTAACACCCCTGAACTCCCCGGACCACCGAGAAACTTATGCGGAGAAAAGAAGATTGCATCAAGGGCCTGCTTAGGATCAGCAGGATGCATATCAATATTGACATAAGGGGCAGAACAAGCAAAATCAATAAAACACAAGCCACCAAATTGATGCATAATTTCCGCCAACTGATAATACGGCGTTTTTATACCAGTGACATTAGAACACGCAGAAAACGAACCGATTTTTAATTTGCGATGCTGATACTGTTCCAGTAATTGTGATAAATGCGCTAAAGACGGCAAACCATTACTGTCTGGATCGACAATTTCCAGCGTGACATCACATTCGTACCAGGTGGTTTGATTAGAATGATGTTCCATATGGGTAATAAACACCACAGGACGATCTTCTTCGTTAAAATGCACTTGATTTTGCATACGCTCAGGAATACGTAATCCTAATATACGCTGAAACTTATTTATCACCCCGGTCATTCCGGTATCAGCAGTGATCAAAATATCATTGCTACAGGCATTGACGTGTTTTTTTATCACTTGCTGTGCTTCATGATATGCATGAGTCATAGCACTACCGGTTAAGTTAGTTTCCGTATGGGTATTAGCAACAAACGGCCCTAAGGTATTAGTGAGGTAATCTTCAATCGGCTGATACAAACGACCACTAGCAGTCCAGTCCGCATAGATAATTGCTTTTTCCTGACCGTTAATACTATGGCTTAGGTCATTACCGATGACGTGACGACGAAATGGAAGAAAGTAGTTTTCTAGAGACATCCGATTACCCAAACAAATTCAAAGTAAATAAATTTTAGCACTTATTGAATTTACAGCAATATAAAACCACCAAACCATCAAAACAAGCAAATACAATCTACAAAAACAACATTTATGAGTTAAAACACACCAATCAAACCACTAATAGCTCAATTATTAAAATAATTTTTCATAAAATGCGTAAATTAGAAATAATTTAGTCAATAAATAACTCAGCTTGAGCACTTGATTTCCGCTCACTGAGCTGCCAGTTAATTGGTGCTTTACCTTGCTCGGTTAACCAAGCATTAGTTTGTGAAAATGGTCGACTACCAAAAAACCCTCGATATGCCGACAGTGGAGATGGATGCGGACCGTTAAGCACACAATGCTTAGTACTATCTATCATCTTCGTCTTTTTTTGCGCATGACTACCCCACAAAATGAACACACAACCACTATTTTCCGCACTTAATTTTGCAATGACAGCTTCAGTAAAGTTTTGCCAGCCAAGGCTAGCATGTGAATGTGCTTGTCCTTGTTTCACCGTTAATACCGTATTAAGTAATAATACCCCCTGCTGTGCCCACAAGGTTAAATTACCGTGTTTGGGGGCAACGAATCCTGCAATATCTGTAGCTAACTCTTTATAAATATTAACTAAAGAAGGAGGGATTTTGACATCAAAATTCACTGAAAACGCTAAACCATGCGCTTGAGGTTGACCTTTATCACCAATGCCGTGATAAGGGTCCTGTCCAAGGATCACTACTTTAATATCAGGTAAGTCACAAAAACTAAAGGCATTAAAAACGTCCTCCTCTAAAGGAAAAATAACGTCTCCCTGCTGACGTTGTTTAGCTATTTCGTTCGTCAGTGTTTGAAAATAAAGCTGCTGTTGCTGCTCGCTAATTAACTGTTGCCAAACCGGCTTGATATTATTCATAAAAAAAGGGCAGTTATCGATCACTGCCCTTAGTGTACCTTATGCACATAATGGTAAAAAGTAGTTAATTATCTGCTAATAAATAAGCGCGCAACTCACTGAACTCATTACTTTTATCAACAGACAAAATAGATTCAGTTGCACAATCCGCTAATTCTTTAGGTAACGCAATTGGCTGCCCTAAAGTGCTTTCTACCACTTCTTTAAACTTCGCTGGATGAGCCGTTCCTAAAAAGACTCCAAACTCATCACTGTTAGCATTGTATTGCAATGCCTTATAAGCTACCGCTGCATGAGGTTCAGTAATGTAGCCCAATTTCGCGATAGCGATCATCGTCATTTGCGTTTGTTCTTCGTCAATCGATACTGAGCTTACACAGTCTTTATCGACAAGGCCTGATTTAAGCATATGTTCAACCCGCGGCCAATTATTAGGATTACTAACATCCATGGCATTTGACATAGTAGCAACAGTTTCATTTGGCGACCATTCACCGGTTTGAAGATAACGCGGCACCGTGTCGTTGGCATTGGTCGCGGCAATAAAGCGCTTAATTGGCAGTCCCATCGCTTTAGCAAATAAACCGGCCGTTAAATTACCAAAATTACCACTAGGCACGGAAAAAACTAAGTTCTCTAGTCCGGTCTTACCTTGCTGACGATAGAGCTGAGCCACCGCTTCAAAATAATAACAAATCTGCGCCAGTAAACGGCTAATATTAATAGAGTTAGCAGAATTTAAACCGATAGCATCTTTTAACTTCTGATCATCAAATGACTGCTTAACTAACGCCTGACAATCATCAAAATCGCCATCAACAGCAATAGTTTCAATATTGCCACCTAGGGTGGTGAACATTTTTTCCTGCAATAAACTGATCTTGCCTTTCGGGTATAAAATCACTACGCGAATATTATCGATACCATGAAAGGCATGAGCCACTGCCGCGCCCGTATCACCCGACGTTGCCGTTAAAATGGTAATTTTTTTATTTGCACTAAAAGTTTGTAAACAGCGAGCCATAAAGCGAGCGCCAAAATCTTTAAACGCTAATGTTGGCCCGTGGAACAACTCCAAAATAGCACGACTTTCATTGATCGGCTGGATTTGTGCCGGAAAGTTAAAAGCATCGGTAATAATTTGCGTTAACGCCTGTTCCGTTAAATCTTCACCAACAAATGGATGTAATACCTTAACGCTGCGCTCGACAAAAGGCATCGCCAATAGCTGTTCAATATTATCGAAATGGGGAACCTCTTCAGGGAAAAATAAACCTTGATTACGTCCCAGACCTTGCTTAACCGCGCCAGCAAAACTGACTTTTTCATCGTTTTCTTTCAGATTATAAAATTTCACGTATTTCTTCCTAGTATACTTACCGCGCACTCATGCGCTTTTACTGCATTATTGCGCTAATTGGCATGCGCCTTGTTCATCGACTCGGCAAACATGAACAAATCCTTCACACTCACCCGATGTTAATGTTTGTAAATAATTTTCTTTTAGCCAGTTGGCAAATTCATTGGCCTGTTGCTCACTATCCGTCACACAAAAAAGTGTCGGACCCGAGCCAGAAATTCCTACCGCTAAACAGCCCTGAGCGTTCAAGTACTGACAGGCCTGTTCAAACCCCGGTAATAAATGTTGGCGATAAGGCTCGGCCACAATATCACGAACCACAGAGAATGCCTGCTGCTTATCATGACGGTGACAGGCATCGACAAAGGTCGCTAAATTTTGCCCAAAGCTTATCAATTCCGCTCTTGAGTAATGTTCAGGTAACACTTCGCGCGCTGCTTTTGTTGAGACTTCTATCCCCGGGTACGCCATGACATAAAAGCAATCACCAAATTGTGGTAATTGGCGAGTGATTATCTCACTATCCGGCACCATTAACTGCATACCGCCATAATAACAAGGAGCCACATTATCATAGTGTAGACTACCACTGATTTTTGCTTCCATTTCTCCCATCATACGGAGCATGGCTTCTTGCTCAAAGCTAACTTGATAGTTATCCCGATAGTATGCATTAAGTGCCGCTAATGCCGCAACGACAGAACAAGCACTGGAACCTAAGCCACTGCCGACCGGCATTTTCTTCTCTAAGGTTAATGTAACGGTTTGCACAGGTAAATCGCGAGCGATAAGCGCTTGATTAAATAACTGCAAACAATGCCAGACAATATTATCTTTTGGCTCACCCGGTAACTTATTGGCAAATTCACCAATAACTATCAATTCATCTCGCTCACTGGCTTCAACACTAACGACATCACCAAGTAAGGTGCCATCAACTGGTTTAACTGCAACGCCTAGGACATCAAAACCAACACTGACATTTCCGATAGATGCCGGAGCAAAAACTGAGACTTTATTATTTACCTTCGACATTAATGCTGTTGCTCCCAGGCTAATGTTCTTAATAAATCGCCAAAAACTCCGGCGGCAGTGACCGCAGCTCCTGCGCCATAACCACGCAAGACAAACGGTAATGGCTGATAATAACGACTGTGAATAGCCAGCGCGTTTTCACCGTCTTTAATACTATATAACGGATGCTCAGGCCCGACGGCATCGATCGATACCTGGCATTTACCATTAATAATAGTGCCGATATAACGTAATACTTTCCCTTCACTTTTCGCCTGTTCAATTCGCTCGGCAAATGGTGCATCAAGGGAAGCTAGATTATTGATAAAAGTGGCAACGTCACCACTACTATCAAAATCTGACGGTAACACCGAATCAACTTGGATATCTGCAAGTTCCAGTGCCATACCCGCTTCCCGCGCCATAATGAGCAATTTACGGGCGACATCCATACCGCTCAGGTCATCTCTTGGATCAGGCTCAGTAAAACCATTTTCCTTAGCGATAGCTGTTGCCTGAGATAAGCTCATGCCCTGTTCCAGCATACCAAAAATATAAGAAAGTGAACCGGATAGAATCCCTTCAAATTGCAATAATTCATCACCAGCCTTAATTAAACTTTGCAGGGTATCAATCACAGGTAAACCAGCACCAACCGTCGTTTCATACAGGAAACGACGATTAGTTTTCTGCGTTGCTTGTCTGATCGCCTGATAATACTGCCACGAATCAGTATTGGCTTTTTTATTTGGTGTAACGACATGAAAGCCTTGTTCGATAAAATCAACATAGCTCATAGCAAGTTCTTCATTTGAAGTAGAGTCTACCAACACAGGATTGATTAAATGATTATCTCTGACAAACTCCTTGATATTATCTGCGGTCACAGCAACCGCTTCTTTACCTAACAATTGCTGCCAGTTTTCTAAATCAATGCCCTCTTTATCAAACACCATGCCTTTACTATTGGCGATACCATAAACTTTGAGTGAGATATTTTGCTCTCTCAGCTTAGGCTGCTGGCGGGCAATTTGCGCGATCAATTCACTACCAACAACACCACAGCCGACAAGAAACACATCAATGGTTGGCTTATGAGAGAAAAAGTTTTGATGACTAACTTTCAAGGCATCAGTACATTTACGTTTTTCAATCACTACAGAAATGCTGCGCTCAGAAGAGTCTTGCGCTATCGCCACTACATTAACACGAGCCTGAGCAAGCGAGCTGAAGAACTTCGCAGCTACCCCTTGCTGATGATGCATACCGTCACCAACCAGAGAGACAATCGATAAATCTTGCTGAAGATCCAAAGGCTCAAGCAAACCATTGAGTAGCTCAAGCTCAAACTCTTGTTTTAAGCTTTGCTCAGCGAGCTTAGCGTCCGCTGAATAGATACAGAAACTGATACAGTACTCACTGGAAGATTGACTGATCAAAACGATAGAAATATTTTCCCGACTCATAGTGGCAAAAACCCGGCTTGCCATACCAACCATACCTTTCATGCCAGGGCCTGAAACATTGACCATAGTCAGGTCATCAAGATTTGAAATGGCTTTGACCTGTTTTTGCTGATCATTTTCATTGGCGATCAGCGTTCCTTTAGCTTCAGGGTTACCGGTATTTTTGATCAAACAAGGAATATGATACTGGGCAATGGGACCAATCGTTTTCGGATGCAGCACGCTGGCACCAAAATAAGATAATTCCATCGCTTCCTGATACGATAAGTATTCGAGTAAACGTGCATCTTTAATTAAACGGGGATCTGCATTATAAACGCCATCGACATCAGTCCATATTTCACAACATTCCGCCTGAGCGCATACCGCTAATACCGCGGCAGAATAATCTGAACCATTACGGCCCAATGTAGTAACTTGTCCGACACTATCAACGCCAATAAAGCCAGGCATTAATGCCACAGCATTTAAATTTTCGTATTGCTCGAGGAACTTTTCTTTACATAACACCAGATCTGCCAAGGCATTTAACGAGACATCATTAGTGCGTAAAAATTTCTCCGGTTCAATCACCGAAACATCAATATTATTTGCTTTTAACACTGAATCTAAAATGGCCACACTCATTCGTTCACCAACACTGATGATCACGGCGCGAATATGATCAGGGCAATAAGACAACATAGTCGCCCCTTGCAAATAACGGCTAAGCTGGTGTTCCCAGTTCGCTAATACTTGTTCAGCATGATGCGAGTCAAAATCCGCGACACTTGCTGATAAATCATCAATAATGGTTTCAATTGCGGTGCGAAAATGTTGTAGATCATTGTGTAATTTTATTTCATCAGCAATATTTTCAGCCATAGCAACAAGGTGATTAGTCACTCCCTGAGGCGCAGAAACAACGACGGAAACTGCTGACTGGCTACTCTTATTTTTGATGATATTCGCGACCTGAACAAAGCGCTCAGCCGATGCCAGAGACGATCCACCAAATTTTAACACTCGCATTTTTACTTCCTCTACAAACAAAAAAAGCCCGGAACCTTAATGGTCACGGGCTTTGATAAAATACTTTCTTTTACACGTCAGCCAATGACCACCATCCCGGTGAGGGTGGTAGTAATAATAATGCTGGTGTGACGAATAATAGTTTTCATGAGATATAAAATGCCCTAAATGTAATTTTCTGTCAACTAGTTAAAATGAATAGGATTAGATGATTTATGAATAAACACAAGCAAAAATCGTATAGATATTTACATAGCTAAACAATTAACCACATCTTTTGTCACACATACTTTATTTCGGCCTGAACTTTTTGCTTGATATAATGCAATATCAGCATTTGAAATCAAGTCTTCATAACGTTGATCTTCTGCTGTCATCATAGCCACACCAACACTGGCAGAAAAATCAATCTGCTCACCCTGGTATTCTATCGTTAATTTTTCCAGGCTGGTACGAATACGTTCTGCGACATCAATAGCACCAATCAGATCCGTTTCCGGCAAAATCACGGCAAATTCCTCTCCGCCATAGCGACCAAACTGATCACAAATGCGCAATAACGACTGAATTAGTTTAGCCGTTTCAATTAACACCATATCACCACACTGATGACCATAGGTATCATTGAGTAGCTTAAAATGGTCCAGATCAAACATGATCAAGGCTAAACCGTGTTGATAACGTCGTGCACGGGCGAACTCTTTCGCTAAACATTCTTCCCAGTGCTTACGATTGAAAATTTGTGTTAGGCCATCTATTTTGTTGGCCTTAGCTAAATCTTCGAGCGCTTTATTAAGCTTGGACTGGTAATGACAGACATCGGTAGCATCTTCTATCAAAATGCAGATATGTGTAATTTCTCCGTCATTCTCAATCGGCAAGAAAGTACAGTTTTGCGCCATAAAGTGGCTATCTGTAGTAATCGGTCTAGTATGGGGCAGCTCAAATAAATGATGACGCTGTTCCCAAGAACAAAAGCTGGTTGTACGTAATTGCACTACGCTTGACAACTTGCGTTCAAACCACTTACGAGGGAGTTCAGGAAAAACATCAAAAATTACTCGTCCAAGTACCTGCTCAGCGCTTTTATTGGCATGAATTTGTAAATAGCGATTCCATTCGGTAATAGTGAAATCGACATCTACGACTAAAATTCCGGTATTGAGTTGTTCAGCAATGAGATTACAAACACTTACCGACATTAGTATGCTTCCAATATCCGGTCAATCACTGCAACTATATGGACAATTGCGGATTCAGGGATCAATAAAATCATGTCGCAGTTAAAGGAATAGTCCGTCACTTGATAGCTGATCTTTACTTTTAGTGCGACGTCCCAGCTAAATGATTGATGATCAACATGCTCAGAAATAGCCGATGTTGTTGATGACAACAACCTCGGGGCACTATACGACATTTGATTATCAATCTGACTAGCAAAGACATTTAAAAACGTTGTCGTCAAAATTGAGCTTAAGTCAATGATCTGTTCTTCAACCGAGAGTTCGTCTGGCTCATAACCTAATAAATCCGCCAAACGATCTGAATCTTTCGGTTTATACATCAATAGGGCTTCGCCGCGAATCCCTTCATAACCGAAAAAACCCTGACTAACAACAGCAACGGCTTGCTCTTCCTGATGTAAAGCATCAGTTAAATGCTGCGAGCTCACTTGTTCAATACTAGGAACCTTTAAGTAGACGAAGGTATCCAAATAACGGGCAAGTTGATCGCTTGCCTGACCCATGGCAACATTAATAATTTCTTGTAAGCAATCTTGCTGTTCTTCGGTTAGAGTCAAATGGGTCATACTAAGCCATATTCTTGCAAATGATTATTTAAGACATCTATTTGAACCGGCTTACGTAAAAAAGCTTTCGCCCCCAACTGCAATACTTTGTTTTGCATTTCTGGTTGGATATCAGCAGAGATAACAAAAACATTAACCTTTATACCAGCTTGTTTGATCCCTTCTAATACACCAACACCATCAAGCTCAGGCATTGTCAGATCCAAAAACAGAGCATCAAATTTTTGCTTATTAAGTAATTCAAGTGCTTCAGCCCCATTAGTGGCCAGCTGAGCATTAGACGATAGTGATTCAGGTAAACTGCGCAATACTTGTTTACGCGCTAAATTCGAGTCATCACAGATTAATACTGACGAGCTCATGAAATGGCTATTCCTATATTATTATTTTTGTCCTATTAATTTACCTTAAAATAGCCTAAGTGTTAATGATTAATTAACCTGATATTGATTTTTTTTTAAACGACTAGCCCTTTGCAGACAACAGCCAGCAAAGTTGCTCTGATAACCTGACCTTAAACCACGTAACAATCACTTAAAATATAAGACAATAAATAAACAATAACCTTGCTTATCTTTTATTTTTTATCGCAATTCAAGACGGTTTGATGTAGGAATAGCCCGCTATTTCATGCAAAAAACACGAAAATGAGTGAAAATAACTGCTAGAAACGCATTAAATATGCGAAACAGAGGTTATTTAACTATTGGCACAGTTACAAATTAATTAAATACTGTAAAACAACCAATGAAGCAGTAGCAGATACGATATAAACCGTTGCTATTTTCCAGTTGTAACGACGCATTTTCATGATAACTCCTCACTATTAGTTTGCAGTCAAATAACTGACACTATTATTATTTTTTATAATCAGTACTTTAAACAAACAAATTTTATGCCAATATCCTTAAAATACGCGTAAAACGCTTAGGTTATACGCAACAAGCATAAAAATATTAGACGTCAATTCGCAAAAAAAATATGCTTATAGCAATAGAAATCTGCAATAACGTCTTAATTATTATGGTCTATTTTTTAAATCTTGCACGGCCAGATAAGATAAGCTTGATGTTGTTTAAGCCAATGCTTAGCATCTTGGTAGTTAGGAGAATAGCGTTCAACTAAACGCCAAAAATCAGCGCTATGGTTAAGGTGTTTTAAATGACAAAGTTCATGAATAATCACATAATCGATAACCCAATCTGGCACCATCGCCAACAAATAGTTAAAACTGACTAAACCGCGGTTATCACAACTGCCCCAGCGCGCTTTATAACGTCTGATTTTAACCGCACTCGGGGTTAATTGTATTTGTTGAGTTAATCTTACGAATCTTTGCTCGATTATTTGCTCAAGCTGTTGCTTGAACCAAAGTTCCAGCTGTTTTTTTAATTGGCGTTGTTGTGCCTGTTCACTTACTGCTTGATAGCGTTTTTTGAGTGTTACAGTGATGGTATGACTATCTTCAGTGATTATGCTTTGTTGAGAAAAAGTGATATTTAGCTGTTTCTTCACTCCTTTTGACCACAGCAATCCGCCATGCTTGAGTTGATTAATACTCTCAATATCAGCTAAATGATTTTGCTGGGCCAATTGCAGCTTAGCTAAAATCCATGGTCTTTTACGTGATATCAGCTGTTCAATGTAACTTTCAGCCACACCAAGGGGAGCTCTGACCACCAGCTGGCCTGAGGTTATTTGTAGAGCAATGCTTTTACGCCGGGCACTTCTGATTAGCTGATAATCAAGCACGACATTTAATCAATGTTTGTCTGTTATTGTTCAACTGAGCAATTAACTCACTATGCGGCGTCATCTGTTTTATTATCACTGACTTTTTCCGGTATTTTTTTTGCGGCAGGCTTTTTAACAGGTTTAGGCTTTTTCGCCTGCAAGGCAATCAATACTTCTTCACGGTGCTTGGCCAGATAAATACTTAGTTCTTCACGAACAGCTTCAGATAACTCTACCGGTGCAGTTTCAAACATATCAGCAAGATTGTCCGCCATATCTAACATCTTGTCATATTCGTCTGCGGCTTTCTTATCCATAAATGTTTCTACCTCCACACCTTGTCTTATGACAACAAATCGACTTTCAACTGCCATTGCTTTCCCTTAAATTAACCAAATGTAATATTGCTCGTTTTATCTTAAATTAGGCGCTGGCGCAATTAAAGTGATGATAAATCACTCAATACAACGCCACTAAAACTGTATATAATAACAGTATTCTACTGAGTTGATAAAAAATAGCAATATCTTTCCACGATCAAAAAAGCGCTGCCTTTATTTAATTCAACAGCGCTTTTTAGTTTTTGCTATGCAAGTATGCTATCAGGCGATATTCGCAAACTGATTCATCGTATTGTCTTTACCCGCAGCTTTTAAAGCGGCTTCACCGGCAAAGTATTCTTTATGATCATCTCCCATATCTGAACCAGCCATATTTTGATGTTTTACACAGGCGATCCCTTGACGGATTTCTTGACGCTGAACGTTTAAGACATAACCTAACATCCCCTGTTCACCAAAATATTCCTTCGCTAGGTTATCTGTTGACAACGCTGCTGTATGATAAGTTGGCAAGGTGATCAAGTGATGGAATATACCCGCCTCTTTTGCAGCATCTAACTGGAAGGTACGAATACGTTCATCGGCGACTTTTGCTAACTCGGTATTATCATAGTCAGCACTCATTAAACGCTCTTTATCGTATTGGGTAACATCTTGTCCGGCTTCCGCCATATCATCGAATACTTGCTGACGGAAATTTAGTGTCCAGTTAAAAGACGGCGAATTGTTATAAACTAACTTGGCATTTGGCACTACTTTACGGATCTCTCTCACCATGCCACCAATCTGACCAATATGCGGTTTCTCCGTTTCAATCCAGATTAAGTCAGCACCATTTTGCAATGAAGTAATACAATCTAGTACACAGCGTGCTTCACCTGTGCCTTTTTTAAATTGATAAAGATTGCTAGGTAAACGCTTAGGTCGAACTAGTTTGCCATTTTGCTTAATAATAACATCACCATTAGTTAACTCTGCTTCACTCACTTCATCACAATCTAAGAAGCTATTGTATTGATCGCCTAAGTCTCCAGGCTCTTTAGTAACGGCGATCTGCTTAGTTAGCCCGGCTCCCAAAGAATCAGTGCGGGCCACTATCACACCATCGTCAACGCCAAGTTCCATAAAGGCATAACGCACAGCATTGATTTTTGCTAGAAAATCTTCATGAGGCACTGTTACTTTACCATCCTGATGACCGCATTGTTTTTCATCTGACACCTGGTTTTCAATTTGAATGCAGCAAGCCCCCGCTTCAATCATTTGTTTAGCCATTAAATAAGTCGCTTCGGCATTACCAAAGCCGGCATCAATATCGGCGATGATTGGCACAACATGAGTGACATAACCATCTATTTTCGCTTGTATTTCTACTTCCTTGAGTTGATCACCAGCTGTTCGCGCTGCATCTAACTCTCGAAATAACCCGCCAAGTTCACGAGCATCCGCCTGACGTAAAAAGGTATATAGTTCCTTAATCAAACCAGCAACAGATGTTTTTTCATGCATTGACTGATCCGGTAAAGGACCAAATTCAGAGCGTAGTGCCGCTACCATCCAACCAGAAAGATACAAATAACGACGATCAGTATTTTCAAAATGCTTTTTAATTGAAATCATTTTTTGTTGACCGATAAATCCATGCCAGCAACCTAGTGACTGTGTGTATTTGCTCGGGTCTTGATCATAAGCTTCCATGTCTTTGCGCATAATGGCAGCCGTATATTTAGCAATATCCAGCCCGGTTTTAAACCCGTTTTGCATGCGCATACGAGCAACAGATTCAGGATTAATCGCTTGCCATGTTTTTTGTGACCCCAGTTGTGTGGTTAAATTTTCAATTTCTTGGCGATAGTTAGTCATTTCTTCTTCTCCCGGCACTGCTGTGCTTAAACAATATGATGTAAGTAACTTGCTAAGTTGTCATAGCGAACAACAAAAAGACTAAACCACTCACCAACCATTAATGAAATATATATTTATTATCATCACCATTCACATTGTAAATAGAAGTTAAAGACGAACAAAATAAACATTAAAATTCAATTAGTTAATAACAACCCCATTTGTTCTACCTGCTAGAAAAT
This sequence comes from Thalassotalea insulae, assembly GCF_030161395.1. Taxonomy (NCBI): domain Bacteria; kingdom Pseudomonadati; phylum Pseudomonadota; class Gammaproteobacteria; order Alteromonadales; family Colwelliaceae; genus Thalassotalea; species Thalassotalea insulae. The sequence continues at coordinate 3,009,379 of NZ_BSST01000001.1, read as the reverse complement.
TGCCTATGTACGACTAAAATCCCCTTGATCTGTTAGCTAAATCATGACATATAGTTTATTTATCATTCTTATAAAAAGTATTTACGGTATGAATATCTCTAAAATCGATCTTAATCTGCTGATTTATCTAGACGTGTTATTAAGAGAGAAAAACGTTACCCGGGCCGCTAGCCAGTTAAATATTACCCAACCAGCAATGAGTAACGGCCTTAAACGGCTACGAACATTATTTAATGATCCTATTCTAGTAAGAACATCAGACGGTATGGTGCCAACAGAACGTGCTCGCGCATTATCGCCGGTGATCAGAAAAATTCTGTTAGAACTGGAAGAAGCGCTGCAAGGAGAAGAAGAGTTTAACGAACAGCACAGCCATCGGGTATTTCGGATAATGGCCAGTGATTATGCTGCATCGACCTTGCTACCGGGATTATTAAAAAAGGTCAATCGTGTTGCCCCTAATGTCACCATAGATATCATGACGCCAAGTGACGTCAATTTTCACGATGTTGAAGCCGGTAAAATTGATATGGCGATCAACCGCTTTGATGAACTCCCGCAATCTTTTCATCAAAAAACTATCTGGCGTGATGGCTTTTCCTGTTTGTTAAGTGCCGATAATGAGGTAGTGACTAAGTTCAATCTCAACAGCTATCTGGCATCTAAGCATGTTTGGGTTTCAAAAACCGGCTTTGGCGTTGGTGTCGGTATGGACCCGAAAGACGTGCAAAAGCTTGGCTGGGTTGATGAAGCATTGGCCCGTTTAGGAAAGAAACGCAATATCAAAGTATTTACTCGTAACTATCATGTCGCAATGCAGTTGGCTTATGAAGATGGTTTAGTGGCAACTCTTCCTACTAAAGCGGCAATGCTACATAAAGACGATCCTAACTATACTATTTTAAAGCCACCATTTGAGATCCCGGACATTGAGTTAAAAATGATATGGAGTCCACTGCTCCATCATGACGCCAGCCATATCTGGTTTAGGCAGTTAGTGATAGAAACAGCGAAAGATCACGAAAATAGTTAGCACTTACTTATGATAAATGTCTTTTACAGTGTGTTTTTTGTAGCGATAAGCCTTATAGCGGGCCATGGTATTTACGCACTAATTAACGGATTACCTGCGAGCCTGTATGGCATGATCATTTTTACCTTGCTGTTACATTTTCGCCTTTGCCGGGCAGATAAAGTACAGCAAAGTATCCGCTGGGGCATACAACACATGGGTGTCTGCTTTATCCCTGCCGGGGTTGGCATTATTAACCATTACTCGCTGCTCAAACAACACGGCATTTTATTAGTTGCAATCATTTTTTTCACCACGTATCTACTATTAACGCTAGTCGGCATCTGCTTTCAGCAATTCGAAAATAATGCTCGAGCAAAACACTAATATGGCATTAATTCTCTCTTCCATTGGCTACTCAATGTTTACTATTGCCGTCTACCAAATGTTTTCCTGGCTACAGGCAAAGACCCGAATATTGTGGTTAAACCCGATGTTATTAACGGTATTAGCTCTCATTGGCTGTTTATTATTAGCAAAAGTGAATTATCAGGTATATCAAGAATCTACCCAACTATTAAGCTATTTACTCGAGCCCGCGGTCGTTATCCTTGGTTATCCACTTTATCAACAACTAGCCAGCATTCGCAAACAATGGAAGCAGATCACACTCTTACTTACACTAGCTACTACTGTAGCTATTAGCGTCAGTTACTTAATTACCGTAATGCTAATAGAAATGTCCGCTATTGCGGTATCACTATCATTAAAATCAATCACTACAGCCATTGGGCTTGCATTAACAGAACAACTCAATGGCAATAGTGCTATCACTGCTTTCGCCATTATTTTGGCCGGATTATTTGGGGCAATATGGGGGATAAAATGGCTCAATTTTATTGGCGTATCTTCTGCCAATGCCCAAGGCTTGGCAATAGGCGCAGCCAGTCATGCACTAGGTACAGCCACTGTTAGTCAGCTTAGCTATCAACATGCAGCCTATAGCTCATTAGCGCTGATTTTATCGGCGACAATTACCGCAGTGATAGCACCAGGCCTGATTCACTATTTATCAATAATGCTTTAACTGTTATTACAAAAACTAATGATGAAATATTTTTCATAACCCTCATGAATACCAATTATCATTAATAACAATACAAGGCATATTCAGTATCAAAAATTATCAAATAATACTTTTATTACAAAAGGTTAAAAGGTACACAGTTTTAGATAAAACTGTTAAAACGCCTGAAAAATACATCATCTCGCTCAGGCTGCTATTGTCAGCACTGGCATTTCCCCATAAATTCCCTGTTATTAGAGTTAAAACCTCAATAGAAAGTTTTCTATCTCATTTTCAGCTAAGGAGCTACTATGTCGTCGAGAGTCAATATTGCTAACCTCAAAGTTGCCGACTGTCTGTATCAGTTTATTGAACAGCAAGTATTACCTGATTTACCCATTAGCTCTGATAACTTTTGGCATAAGTTTTCCACTATTATTAAAACATTCATGCCACTCAATCAGCAACTGTTAGCCACCAGAGCATCATTACAGCAGCAAATAGATCAATGGCATAGTGAGCATCAAGGTAATAACTTTCATTTTGCAGACTATAAACAGTTTTTAACCGATATTGGCTATTTAACAGAGCCGGTTAGCGACTTTACTATCAGCACAGAAAATGTGGATGCCGAACTTGCACAAATGGCCGGTCCACAACTAGTAGTACCGATAATGAATGCGCGATTTGCTCTCAATGCAGTTAACGCTCGCTGGGGCAGTTTATATGATGCCTTATATGGTACAGATGTGATTGATGAAACGGATGGAGCAGAAAAATCAGGTACTTATAATCCAGTGCGAGGCGCAAAAGTAATCAACTTTGCTCGTGATTTTTTAGACCAATATTTACCCTTAACTCACGGCAGTCATCGTCAAGCAGCACAATACCTTATTGAAGAACAACGACTTATTGTTAAATTAAGTGAACAACAGCAAAGTACATTGCAACTGCCAGAACAGTTTATCGGCTACAACGGTGAACAACATCATCCACAGCAATTATTATTTAAGCATAACGGCTTACACTTTGAACTTAACATAAATGCCAATAGCCAAATTGGCCAACAAGATCAGGCGGGCATTTGCGATATATTAATGGAGTCTGCGCTCACGACCATTATGGATTGTGAAGACTCTGTCGCCGCTGTTGATGCCGAAGACAAGGTGGTAGCTTATAAAAACTGGCTTGGACTTAATAAAGGAACATTAAGTGAAACCGTAACCAAAGGCGGACACACTTTTACCCGCACGATGAATCAGGATCGCCATTATTTAACGCCAGATAATCAACCACTCGTGTTATCAGGTCGCAGCCTGATGTTTGTCCGCAACGTTGGGCACCTGATGACCAACAATGCCATACTTACAGCTGACAATCAGGAGGTACCTGAAGGTATCCTCGACGCTATGGTGACGTCCTTAATCGCACTTTACGATGTTTATCAGCAAAATAGCTTAACCAATAGTAAAACCGGTTCTATTTACATAGTAAAACCGAAAATGCATGGCCCTGAAGAAGTTGCTTTTGCTAACCAATTATTTGAGCAAGTTGAACTTGCGCTCGAGTTACCGAAGAATACCATTAAAATGGGTATTATGGATGAAGAGCGCCGTACCAGTGTTAATTTAAAAAACTGCATCTATCAGGCAAAAGAGCGAGTGGTGTTTATCAATACCGGCTTTTTAGACCGTACTGGAGACGAAATTCATACCTCTATGGCTGCAGGCCCCATGGCACGTAAAGCTGATATTAAACTGACGCCATGGATCAGCGCCTATGAGGATAACAATGTCATTATTGGGCTCGCTTGTGGCTTTAGTGGTAAAGCGCAAATAGGTAAAGGCATGTGGCCAATTCCCGATCATATGGCCAATATGCTAAGCACTAAGATAGCTCACCCCCGCTCTGGTGCTAATACCGCCTGGGTGCCGTCACCAACCGCGGCAACCCTGCACGCTTTACATTACCATGAGATCGACGTTTTTGCCCGCCAAAACCAACTTACTCAAGGCCAAACGGCAGCTCAGGACGCATTACTCACTATACCTTTAGCGCAAGATCACCATTGGAGTGAAGAAGAAATTAACGCTGAGCTTGATAATAATGCTCAAGGAATTTTAGGCTATGTGGTGCGCTGGGTCGAACAAGGTATTGGATGTTCAAAAGTACCAGATATCAACCATATCGGATTAATGGAAGACAGAGCAACACTGCGCATTTCCAGCCAACACATGGCTAACTGGCTTAAACATAATATTTGTAGCAAAGAACAAGTCATTGCCAGCATGAAGAAAATGGCAAAAGTTGTCGATCAGCAGAACAGTGGCGATGCTGATTACAGAGCCATGAGTGACGATTTTGAGCATAGCATCGCCTTTCAAGCAGCTTGTGACTTAATATTTAAAGGCGAACAACAACCGAGCGGCTACACCGAGCCGTTATTACATCAATATCGCTTGCGAGCTAAAGCGAATTAATATCAAGCTAAGGTCGAGGTAATTGAAAGTATTTTCCACCTTAGCTGTTCTACTCAATAACTTGCATTTATTCATTTTCGCCTAAAATTTTGAATAAACATTCAGGTAAAGCAAAGATTAATACGAAATAAGTCGTTAATCTTATAAATAGCACCACTTATCCCATATGGTTGGCATTAGTCGTGTTTTAGATTTATCGTTAGCATGTAACTTATTTAGTTACATTTGTTAATATTATGTCGCAGTGAAAAGGAGTGGAATAATGAAACATTCAGCTAAAGCTTATTTACTCACCAGCTCTTGCTGCGCTGCGCTATTTGCATGTAGTTTTGTCTATGCAGCATCCAAAGCTCATATCAGCCATGAAATGCAGCAAACTACTGATAAAAAGCAGAAAAATACTTCATCTTTATTATTTAGAACAAGCGCAATTCGTTACCAAGGTTACAATCCGCTTTTAGTGACAAAACCATCGCAAGAAGAAATAACCTATAACCAATGTAATGCAAAAAAGAAAAATGAGCTTTATGAGCTGTCTGCAATATTTAACGACAAGTTACAGTTATTTCTAGCTTATTTTGATGATCGACCAATTTATAACGTAGCAAGCAAAAGCAACCGCCAAAAAACACTCGCTAACCGTGATAATGTCAGCTATATCCAATAGTTATTGTGTTAACTCCCTTTACGCCAAACAGCTGGCGTAACCCCGGTACTGCGCTTAAATAATCTAGAAAAGAAACTATCATTTTCATAGCCAACTTCAATCGACACGTCTTTAATGCTCTTTTCAGTTGATAATAGTAATTTCTTTGCCTTATCAATCCGAACATCTTGTAAATATCGAATAATTGAGACGCTAGTTGATTTTTGAAAGCGACGTTTAATATTGCGTTCAGAAAAGCCGAACATCTTTGCTAATTCAGTAATCAAAACATGATTTTGAAAATTACTGTCTATCCAATCTTGAATTAAGCTGATTCGCTTATCGTTATGAGCCCGATATTCAGCTAAAAATGGGGTCAGTTTTTGCGGCTCAAAAAGCAACAAATGAGTAGCACATAACTGAGAAAAACGATCTCCCTTAACTTCTGCAACCAGCTTAAGTAACACATCAATCCCCGCTTCAAACGAGCCTGTAGTATATACGTTTTTACTTTTCAAATAGGATTGATGAGCAGTAAAATGACTATCAGGAAAAATTGCTGCCAATGTACTAACAAAGGCCCAATGAGTGGCAAAAGTCACTGAGTTTAACATGCCAGATGCGGCTAAAAAGTACGCACCAGTGCTTAGCGTCAGAATGCTAGTATTAGATGCAATATACGGTTTAAGCCATGTAACAATTTCGGCACTTTCCGGCGGCATATTCATTAACCTTATGCCTTCTACCGGGGGAATAATAACCCAATCAAAACACTTTTCACTCAGCGCCCCATCGGGAGTAATTAGCGAGTGAGATGCACTCATGACTTGCTCACCACCACACGTTAGAATTTCAACTTCAAAGCTATGTGATTGTTGATTACGAGCTTCCAGTAAAGCGACGATTCGGAAAAAATCTTTCGCCAAAAATAGGCTCATAGCCCAACAACCTTGATATGCAACGATTGCGACTTTTTTCAAACCCACCCCAAAATGGCCCAATCAGACTGTAAAATTGACCGATATCGCTATATTACGTTAAGTCAATTCAAACTAATATTAATTTTCAATAACAAACTAACATTAACGATGAATATTAAAGAATTTTTTCTCACTACCTCTTTTGGCAAATTATTTATCAAGCAATGGAAGCCAGCCAATAGTCAGGCTAAAGCGCCAGTGATCCTTATGCATGATTCACTCGGTTCCGTTGATTTATGGCGTTCATTTCCTGAGCAACTGGCTATAGAATTAGCGCGGCCGGTTATTGCCTACGACCGATTAGGGTTTGGCAAATCGGAGGCGAGAACTACCTTGCCCGCTTTTAATTTTATCGAACAAGAAGCAGAACAATACTTCCCCCAGTTAAAGTCAGCGCTAAAATTAAATCACTACACTTTGCTTGGTCATAGTGTCGGAGGGGCAATGGCGTTAAATATTGCCGCTACCGATAAATCATGCCAAGCCGTTATTACTATGGCTGCTCAGGCCTATGTTGAACAGCTCACTATTCAGGGAATTGAAGAAGCGAAAAGTATTTTTCACAAGCAAGAACAATTAAACCAGCTAATTAAATGGCACGGTAATAAAGCGCAGTGGGTATTAACCGCATGGACTGACATTTGGCTTGCCGCTGAATTTCGACAATGGCGATTAACTAGGCTTCCCGATGTTCATTGCCCGGTACTCGCCATACATGGTGAAAATGATGAATACGGCTCTATTGCTTTTCCAAAGTTTATTGTCAACAATACTGGCGCTGCGGCCTCAATGGTGTTGCTCAAAAGCTGTGGTCATATGCCTCATAAAACCCATACAGAGCATGTTTTAAAGGCAATAAGTCACTTTATCAAACAAAATAGCTTCCACAATATCAATGAAGCAAGCACTATTACCCAGCCAATCACAGCGTTAACACAATAATCAATTATGGAGCAGCAATGAAAATTGAAGTACTAGACAATCCAGAACAAGAACTCATCGATTATCTCAATAAAAAAATTGCGGATTATAACTGGGAGCGCTGGGAAGTTAACGAGCGATTACCGTTAGCCATTCAAATTAAAAATGATAATGACGAAGTCATCGCCGGAGCCGCGGCACGTTCATTCGGTGACTGGCTATTATTAGACACACTTTGGGTGTCAGAAGCACTCCGTGGCCAGGATGTCGGCAGCCAGATACTCAAAGAAGTCGAACAAGCAGGGAAAAACAGAGGCTGTAAAAAATGTTTATTAGACACGCTTAATTTCCAGGCAAAACCGTTTTATGAAAAACATGGCTATCAAGTGCAGTGGATACAAAAAGGCTACCCTAAAACAGGCTGTAAATACTTTATGGTTAAACAGTTATAAAACGAGGTGATAGCGGATAGGCAAGCTATAAGCCGCCATTGAAGTGGAGCATTTTTCGTGAAGGCTGGCCAAGCCAGACAAAAAACGCCTAGCTTAGGTGCTAGGCTTGATGGCTTTGTTAGATTTCGTTTTGACTAATTACCTGAAGCTTCTATATGTTGAACTACATCAATTCTAATACCTGCAGGGTCTTGCAGTATAAAATGTACTTACCCCATATTTCTTCTTTTAGCTCCAGAGCAATCACCAAGTTCATCTTCTGTGCTTTAACATAAGCATAAGCAGCATTTTTACTGCCAATGAAATCACGTATCCACCGGGTAACATTTGAGAATGAAGGAACTTTGACTGAGACACATGTGCTGACATTAATAAGCCAAATGAATTTCTCTGAATAAAAGCTAATAGCAAACTATGGTGTTTTTAGCTGCTACCAATACCAAATAGACAATTGCCAGACTTGCAATAAAAACACAGCAAATCTGACAATTCAAGTGAACAACTCATTCTATTAAGACGCTATTTATACTAAACGCGGTTCGCCTTAAAACTGATAGCCCTGGCCTTTCGCTAATAAGCGTTTGGCATCAATTTTATCGCTGGCACAATCACTAATATCCTTTTTACTAAAGACATAAATAGTGTCTTTATAGCGATTACGTTCTTTCTCGCCTGATGCCTTAACAATCAAACTAACGTGTTCATTTTTCGGCACCGCTTTTAAGCCATTACCATACAAACAAAAAGACTCCGTTAATGACGCGGTTAGTGTTTGATAATACTGGCTCCGCTCTTTTTCCTGTTGTTGTTGTTTAGCCTGTTGTTGTTTTTGATACTCAGCCATTTGCTTAGCTAATACAGCGCGCTGCTGTTCAATTTTAGCTTGTTTGGTTTTTAATTTTTCCACTTCCGATGATAGCTCTTTCTTCGACTCTTCATCAGCTCGTTGCAATTGATACTCGATATCGCGTTTTTCACGTTTCAAATCCCTTATTTGATAAGACAGATCCCGTTGCTCATCTCGTAAATCACGATAGGAATCTCGTTCATCATTTAACGACTCTATTGCACGTTCATAGCCTTCTGCAGCTTGTTCCATTGCTTTCGATACATGTTCGTTGATTTGTCCAGCATCGATATCTTCAAATTCAAATGCTACTTCAGGCATATCAGGTACCGGTGGAATTTCAGGAATATCTGCCATGGCAAAATTAAAGTTATAACTTCCCCAACGACTATTATGTGAACTCGAATTGATAGTGAACACCACTCCCTGCCCTTTTAGGTAAACACTCTCCACCCCAGTAATTCGCGATCGATTATGCCCCTGCTCCTGACCAACCGATGATTTAATGATTTTACTCATAATACTCAACTGCTTATGCATATCGTCAAAATCATTGGCAAACGCAGTACCTGCAAAAGCTAACAACATTCCTGATACTATTGGCGCAATATTTTTCATCTCATTTACTCCTCTGTTGTCCAATCTGCAGGTTGTGACTGCAAACCTAAACCGTTATCTAACTTAGTGTTACGATACTTAATCGCTTGTTCGAGCCGCCTAAACTTAATGTTTTGCTTATACTGATCATCTGACCATTGCTCGTTAATGTATTTAATAAAATCAGCAATATCTTCTTTACGTTCCTGTCTTGAGGCTCCCATGATGTAACTGGCAAGCTCTAAATTACTTTGCTGCTGTTTCACTTTGATATCCGCAGCATAATTTGCCAAGACCACTTGCTGCTCACTGGCAAAGGCCTGTAGCCGTTGGTCTAACATTGCGGCCAGTTGTTGTTCTTGCTGTAGTTGTTGCTGTTGATGGTTACCAGCAAAGCTCAACATAATACCTTCCGGTTTGACCACTAACTCCACTTTCAGCAACACCATGGCTATCGCCAAACAAGAAAAAGCGAAAGAAAATGCCGACAATCCTTGCCACTGCCACCAAGCAGGTTTTTCGTTAACAAACGTTGCTCCGCGATCCCAGGCAGGAACGCCCTTCTGCTCAGTGGTATCGGCATGATGAGCAAGGTGATTCGCCACTGCCTGACGCTCTTGCCATAAGTTATCATCAGCAAAATGATGTTCGTCCGATGTTTGATTCCCTTCACTGGTTCTATGTTCCAGCCATTGGGAAAACTTACGCTCTAAGTCGGTATCTTTACTGTTAGACATAATCCAACTCCAAATGATTTTTTAACTTATCTAATGCACTATATAAGCGCGATTTCGCAGTATTAGTTGAAATTCCTAACTGATAGGCAATTTCTTCAAAGGTTGCGTGCTGAAAAAACTTCATTTCCACCACCATTTTCTGATTCACCGGCAATAGTTTTAACGCGTTTTGGACTTCAGTTGCCTGCTGGCCGCTCACCATTGTTAATTCGGGACTATCGTTGTCATCAAGATCTTCTTGCTCCGGGGTATCGTGTAGCGATTGCATCGGCTTTTTGCGCCGATAAAACTCGATACAGCGATAATGAGCAATTTTAAATAACCAACCTTTAAATGGCGCGTCACCACGAAATGATGACAAATTGCGAAATACAGCAACAAAGACATCCTGCATAAGGTCCATAGCATCTTCCCTATGACTGACCATGCGTAATGCATAATTGTATAACTGTTTTTCATAACGTTTTACCAAGGTTATCCAAGCAGACTTTTTACCATTAAGCGCTTGTTTAACTAGCGTTTCGTCGCTTCGCTCAAACACGCATTTTCCTATATTTCGTTAATTAACATTATTGTTATTAATAAAGTAGTGAGTAGTCGCCAAATAGTTTGAAAATTTTTAAAATAAATTTAAAAATAATTATCGCCGCTAAATCTAAGACTTTTCCTTGCTAAGCATAACAAGCATTTATTGGAATAACATCAAGTAAAACATAAAGATAGTACAAATATACAAATTAAAATTTTGTTGCCATAATTGCTGATTGCAGTCTTTTCTTACTGAAAAAAATGCGCTAAGGTTGGTGTTCTGAGCAACAGAATAATCATAAAGGAAGCCATGCTCACTGCATCTGCCAGACACATTTTAGTCGATACCGAAGAACTATGTATCGAGTTAAAAGATCGGATTAACTCCGGTGAAGATTTTACCCATTTAGCGAAGCAATATTCTAGCTGTCCTTCGAAAATGCAGGGAGGGGCATTAGGTTCATTTAGCCAAGGACAAATGGTGAAGGAATTTGATGAGGTGGTATTTTCTGCCGAACTCAATCAACTACAAGGACCGATAAAAACACAATTTGGCTACCATTTGGTTGAAGTGACGCGAAGAACTGATTAAATCTAAAAAACTCAGACAATAAAAAACCGCTTAATGGATTTAAGCGGTTTTTTAATTTTAAATACTAGGGCATGCCCTAATACTGCATTTAATGTTAGCTGAACATGGCTTGCATGATCCAGAAAAAGACAATAGATAAGCCAGCGCCTACAGGCAAGGTAATAACCCAAGAAACCACGATATTTCTCACTACGCCTAAATTAATCGCCGCTATACCACGGGCCATACCAACACCTAATACGGCACCAACAAGCGTTTGTGTGGTTGAAATGGGTAAGCCAGCACCTGATGCAATAACCACAGTACAAGCAGCCGCTAATTCAGCCGCAAAACCTCTACTGGGTGTTAAATGGGTAATGCCTTTACCAATAGTCGCGATAACGCGATGACCAAATAATGCAAGACCGGCAACAATACCTAAACCACCAAGAGGCAATATCCACCACACTAATGCAGCTTTCTTAGCAATTTCACCACCATGCTCGACGATACTCACTACAGCCGCTAATGGACCGATAGCGTTAGCAACATCGTTAGATCCATGAGCAAATGCCATACAACATGCCGTTACTACCATAAGTACCGCGAAAACCTTTTCAACATTAGCATAATGCATGGTTTTATCAGCGCTCTCATCAAACTTAAGCTTACTAATAAAGTATTTGCCTAACAGCGCGACCAAAATAGCAACCAGTACCGCTAAGTAATAACCACCAGCACCCTGTAACTCAAAGTTATAAAAACCTAAGTTAACATTGTCTAAACCAATATGTTTTAACCCTTTTTTAATCGTTACTAACGATAAAATAAAGCCAGCTAAAAACATGTAAAATGGCACATATTTTTTCGCCTGAACTAATGGCTTGTCGGTATCAAAAATAAGTTTCTGGGCACTGTTAAAAATAACAAAAGCAATCACACCAGAAATCAATGGCGTAATGATCCAGCTACCGACAATACCACCGACTTTGCTCCACGCAACAGTATCTGGGCTAATACCAATAGCAGCAAAACCAATAATAGCACCAACAATTGAATGGGTAGTTGATACCGGCCAGCCTAATACCGAAGCCACTAGCAACCAGGTTGCCGCAGCAAGTAGCGCTGAGATCATACCAAAGACTAACAGTTCAGGAATATCAACAAAGAGTGCGGGATCAATAATGCCTTTACGTATAGTTGAAGTCACCTCTCCACCAGCAAGGTAGGCACCGGCAAATTCAAATACCATGGCAATGAAGATTGCCTGTTTTATCGTTAACGCTTTAGAACCAACCGATGTTCCCATCGCATTGGCAACATCATTGGCACCGATGCCCCAAGCCATAAAAAAGCCGACCACGGCTGCGATCATGACTAACGTTGAGCCATGTTGAAGTAAAATATCCATGACTAACCCTTATTTTCTAGCCAGTAAAATTTCTAATCGAGCACCGACTCTTTCGGCTAAATCTGCTAGGTCTCCTACCCACTCAATAATTTGATATAAAAACATAACATCGACTGGTTTAAGGTCGTCTTCAATTGCTAATAAGTTTTTACGTAATGACACTTGCAATGTATCGGTATCATCTTCGATACGGTCAAGCTGTTCGATCATCTTCTCGACATACTCTACTTCTCTGCCTCTGAAGCCGGTTTCTAATAAGTCATCTAACTCATTAATCGCTTCAGCCGCTTTTTCAATCGCATCAATACAACGGGCAACATATTGCTTGAACTCTTCATGCAAGGTTTCAGGAATTTCTAGTTTGCGTCCAAAGATCCGTCCAGCAATATCTTTCGCTTTATTTGCAATTTTATCTTGCTGAGTTAACAACTCTAACAAATCCGCACGATCAACTGGCATAAATAAGCCACCTGGCAACTCTAAACGTAATTGACGTTTCAAGTCGTCGGCTTGTCGCTCGTATTTAGAAATTTTGGTTCGGATTTTACCTGCCGTTGACCAGTCACACTGTGCAACCGCGTCAAAAAAAGGAACCAGTTGTTTAGAACATTTAGATACCATTCGAATATGTTTTTCTAATGGTTTAAGTGGTGATTTTGCAAAGACACCGAGAATTGAATTGCTGGCCATAATTATTTTCCAGGAGCTTTATTGCTCTTTGTTTTAATTCGCGCGGATATTAACTTATTTGACACAATTAGGAAACAACCGCATATCAATAAAAAAGACTATGCTGAAAAAATTTGAGCATAGTCTCACATTATAGACGTTTATATGAACGTGTTACTCTGGTGATGAATGACGTACCACCTTGCCATTAACAAAGTAAATAATATATTCACAAATATTCTGACAACGATCGCCAATACGCTCTAACGCCCGAGCCGACCAAATAACACTCATAATTTGTGGAATAGAGCGTGGTTCTTCCATCATATAAGTCATTAACTGACGCATTAATGCTTCATATTCACGATCAATTTTTTCATCACTTTTATGGGTTTTAATCGCAGTTTCTACATCCATGCGAGTGAAAGCATCTAAAGTTGTTTGTAAACACTCTAATACCCGGCGCCCTAGATTTTCTAGATTACGTAACAAATCCTTATGGGCACTGGTCAAGCTTTCTAATGCTACTTGTGAAATTTTTTGCGCTTCGTCACCGATACGCTCTAAATCTGCGATGGTTTTAACAATCGCCATAATTAAACGTAAGTCACCGGCCGCTGGCTGGCGTTTTGCAATAATGCGGGTACATTCATCATCAATACTGACTTCAAAATCATTAATAGCGTCATCACTGGTGAGTACTTTATTGGCTAAGTTTTCGTCTGAATCCGCCACCGCCGTTAACGCATCACTCAATTGTTTTTCAACTAAGCCACCCATTTGCATCACGTGATTTATTACACGCTCCAAATCTTCGTTAAATTGTCCCGAAATATGACGGCCAATATTTAAATTATCCATTATTTGCTCCTAATGATTCAATGATTAACCGTATCGGCCAGTTATATAGTCTTCGGTTTTCTTTTTCATCGGCGTAGTGAACAAGGTATTAGTATCACTGTATTCAATCAAGTCGCCCATATACATAAAGGCGGTTTGATCTGACACCCGTGCTGCCTGTTGCATATTATGAGTCACGATTACGACAGTAAATTGCTTTTTCAAGTCGTTGATCAACTCTTCAATCGTTAACGTTGAAATAGGATCTAACGCCGAGGTTGGTTCATCAAGCAATAATACTTCTGGCTCAATCGCAATCGCGCGGGCAATCACTAAACGCTGTTGCTGACCACCAGATAACCCTAAAGCACTATCGTGTAATCTGTCTTTTACTTCATTCCATAATGCAGCACTACGCAATGATTTTTCAACTGCTTCATCTAAAACACGGCGATTGCTTTCCCCGGTGATACGTAAGCCGTAAATCACATTTTCGTATATGCTTTTTGGAAACGGATTAGGTCGCTGAAACACCATGCCAACTTTACGACGCAATGCCGCAACATCGACATGCTTATTATAGATATTTTCACCGTGAAGATTAATTTCTCCGTCAATACGGCAAGAATCCACTAAGTCATTCATACGGTTGATACAACGTAACAAGGTCGACTTACCGCAACCACTTGGTCCGATAAATGCGGTCACTTGCCCTTTAGGGATCGCCATGGTGATGTTTTGCAGCGCTTGTTTCTCACCATAATATAAATTGAGTTTGTTTATCTCTAACGCCTTTTGCTCGGGTGAAAGATTATTCAAATCAATTTTCGTTTGTAACGCCGAACTCGTTTTAGGGCTAACAGAAATCATAATGTTCTCTTTAATTTTTTCTTTTACTTTCAGTAATCTTTTCAGTGTGAAGCTAAGCTTCTGGCTACAACATTAAATGATTAATGTTCTAACATCCGATATTTTTCACGCAAGCGGTTACGTATTGATACTGCCGTCATATTTAACGCGACTATAATTGTCACTAACAATAACGCAGTGGCATAAACTAATGGTCGCGCCGCTTCAACATTAGGGCTTTGGAAGCCAACATCATAAATATGGAAACCAAGGTGCATAAATTTGCGCTCCAAATGCAGGAACGGGAAGTTTCCATCTAATGGCAAGTTAGGCGCCATTTTCACCACTCCAACCAACATTAACGGTGCCACTTCACCGGCTGCGCGAGCAATCGCTAAAATAATCCCCGTCATAATTGCCGGGCTGGCAATAGGTAAAATAATGCGCCACAAGGTTTCCGCTTTTGTTGCGCCTAATGCCAAACTACCATGACGCATCGCGGCTGGTATTCTCGACAAACCTTCTTCTGTAGAAACAATGACTACAGGTAAGGTCAAAATTGCGAGCGTAATAGCTGACCACATCACACCAGGTGTGCCAAACGTTGGACTAGGTAAATTTTCAGGGTAGAACAGCTGATCTAAACTGCCGCCGACCATATAGACAAAGAAACCTAAACCAAAAACACCATAAACAATCGATGGCACACCAGCTAAGTTAATCACGGCGATGCGTAATAAGCGAGTTAAGGCATTGTTTCCGGCATACTCATGTAAATAAATTGCCGCAATCACTCCCATAGGAGAAACGATCACTGTCATCAGCAATACCATTAACACAGTACCAAAAATGGCCGGGAATACCCCTCCTTCAGTATTTGCTTCTCGAGGATCTTCGCTAACAAAGGTGGCTATCTGACTAAAGAATACGCCAACTTTTTCCAGCCAATACAGCTTATTATTAAAGGATACTTTTAAAATATGCTCGAAATTAATAGTGATAATTTGTCCATCCATAGCACGCATTTTTAACTGATCGCGCGACACTTTTTGACGTAACACCATTAGCTGCTGCTCAAGTGTCTGATATTCTGCTTTTAATTGAGCCACTTCATCGGCAATTTGCTGAGCTTGCTCATCAGTTAAACTTCCCTCTAAACGATATTTACGCTCCTTTAAACGCAAACGCTCAATTTGATAGTTAATTGCTCCGATATCAACAGCTTGCAATTCGTCAATTTGCTCTTGAAACGCAATCACACGTTCCAGCAGTTCAGGCATTTTATCTAATGATACCTGCTGACCATCAAGAATTAATGTCTCGATATAGCCATAGAAGTTGCCGTTAGTTCTGCGCTCAACCAGCACTAAATCTTCCGGAGTAGACTGTTGAGTGATTTGCGGCACCAATAACCAGCGAAAATCAAGGCTGACTAATTCCCGGTTACCGGTTTTGATCAATAAGCGTTCAACATCTTGCTCATCGTCTAACTTGAGATCTAAATGCGCTAATTGCTGCGCCGGAATACTTTCTCTGTCGTAAATTTCACCGATCACCGTCGATGATTTACCTTGCTCATCCGTTAATTCAAACTGATAGATATCTGCCGGCCAAAAATACGACAGGCCACGTGAGGCAATTAACCATAATAAACCAAGGACAGAAATCAAACTGATACTAACACCACCAGCTGATAACCAAATCCAGGGAGCGCCTGATTTAAACCATGTTTTCATATTTTCAGTACTCCCACACTATAACGAACTGTATTTTTCACGTAAGCGTTGACGAACAAACTCAGCTAACGTGTTAAAAATAAAAGTAAAAACAAACAAGACAAAGGCAGCTAAAAATAAGATACGATAATGCGAGCTTCCTACTTCTGATTCCGGCATTTCTACGGCAATATTAGCCGCTAACGTTCTCATTCCTTGGAAGATACTCCAGTCGACAATTGGGGTATTACCAGTCGCCATTAACACTATCATGGTTTCCCCAACCGCACGGCCAAGCCCCATCATAATGGCAGAGAAAATCCCTGGACTTGCGGTTAATAACACCACTTTAACTAAGGTTTGCCATTGCGTTGCCCCTAATGCTAAAGAACCACTGGTTAAATGCTTAGGCACACTAAAAATTGCATCTTCCGCCATAGAGAAAATCGTTGGAATAACGGCAAACCCCATAGCAATACCAACGACAAGCGCATTACGCTGGTCAAAGCTAATACCTAAGTCATTGGTAATAAACTGACGAACATCACCACCAAATAAATAGAGTTCCATTAATGGTGACAGTGAAAATGCAATTATCGCCGCCAAGATTAACACTGGGATCAGTAATATCGGCGCCCAGCTTTCAGGCAGCTTGTCTTTGATGTTTTTCGGTAGTTTGTGCCAGCCAAATGCCGTTAGGAACACAGCCAAAGGCAATAGGATCAGTAATAATGCGATCGCTGGCAGGTTATTCTCAACAATAGGCGCTAGCCATAGCCCTGCTAAAAAGCCCAAAATCACCGTCGGTAAAGCTTCCATGATCTCTATCGTCGGCTTAACTTTTTTCCGTAATGCTGGGGTCATAAAATATGCAGTATAAATTGCCGCCGTTAAAGCAATAGGCACCGCAAATAACATCGCATAAAGCGCTGCTTTAACCGTACCAAAAGAGATTGGTACTAATGAGAATTTCGCTTCAAAATCATCTGAACCTGAGGTTGATTGCCAGATATATTCCGGCTCTGGGTACCCTTCATACCAGACTTCCTGCCATAACGCTTGCCAGGTGACCTCCGGATGTTCATTTTCAACCGCATAAAGCTCAACTTTATTATTATTAAGCAGTAATAAACCATCAGCTCGTGGTGCAATCACCATAGCCGTAGGTAAACTGTCGGTTAACGTCCCGCGCCATAACTCCGCTTCACTGGTGGTATAGAAGGCCCCCATTTGTCCGGTAGCCGTTACGCTATAAAAACTCTTACGGTATTGCTCCGTGATAATCTGACTGATCGCTTCATAACGACTGGCCGTAAAAGTACGAACTTGCTTAAACTCTCGACCACTATCGGTTGACACTTCAAACCACTGGCTCACCATACCGCGACTATCACCCAGTAATACTGAGCTGCCGCCTGAAAGTAACGCCATCGCGGTTAAATGCTTAGGTTGGGCACTACTTTGCGCTAGCTGAGGAATAATCGTCGCTTTTAATTCAACGTCATATTCATCCGTTAGATCATAAACAAACACTTGATCAGCACTACGAACAAATGCCATTGCCAGATCTGGGGTTACCAGAACATCGTCAACCTGATCGTAAGGTGTATCTATTTGTTGATAGATGGCTTCATAAGCAGGATCATAATTAAAATCATCTTCGGCAATGAAACTGGTTTTAATTAAGCGACCATCTTGAGTAAAGCCAACGAACACTGCCAATTCATCGTTCATCGCGAATGCCAAATGTTGCAAAGCTTGTGCTTGTTCATCAACCGGCAAATAGTCTTCACCTAACGGATACTGAATGTTAGGAACTATCTCTCGTTGATCCAATTGATAAATAGCTTGGAATTGGGCACTGATCAGCTGAACATTACCCTGCTGGTCAACAATCAGTTTACGCTCATTATCTACATCAATAACCTTGGCTAACGGCTGCTCTGACAACACCTTGCTAAATAACTGCTTGCCAGGTACCACATCTGCAGCACCGGTTTGTAGTGAAAAATAGTTAATATGACCATCT
Organism: Thalassotalea insulae; assembly: GCF_030161395.1. NCBI lineage: Bacteria > Pseudomonadati > Pseudomonadota > Gammaproteobacteria > Alteromonadales > Colwelliaceae > Thalassotalea > Thalassotalea insulae. The sequence goes on along the minus strand of NZ_BSST01000001.1, from coordinate 2,991,029 downwards.
TGCTTGATGGTATATGCAAGCTCTTGCAGTTCATCTAGGCCAACACTCAGCACCGCATCATTATGACTGAGATTAAATTCAGTCACTTTATCAACAGTCGCTGCCTCAAATATCGGTTTGATGACATAGAGTAGATACATAAAAATTAGCACTAGGGTAAATAACACACTGATCCCACCGAGTGTAATTAGCCATCGTGCTAATGAATTTTTCACCTGGCGAATGCCAGTTGATTTAAGTGCAATCGTCACTTACAACACCTTTAGTTCTAGAATTATTCTAACTTTGGCAATTATAAGACAGTTATGTGACATTTTTGTGACAGAGCAGATTTAACCACAACATCAAGTGATATTAAGTATATCTGCCATCCCAGCTCGGTAAAAAAGTTGTTTATTAATAAAAATCCGTTTATGTTAGCGTAAGACGGTTGTTCTGTAATATCAAAAGGATAAGCAGCATTATGAGCATTGAACATTTAATGACTAAAACCTTAGTAACGCTTGACATTGACGACGACCTAGCTCGGGCAAAACAAGTGTTTGAACAACATCAAATTCATCATATTCTGATTCTCAACGGTAAAGAACTTGCTGGGCTCCTTACCGATAGAGACTTATTTAAAAACCTCAGTCCAACAATCGGCACCAGTAAAGAAACCCCAAAAGACACGTCATTAACGAAAAAAAAACTACATTTAGTAATGAGCCGGGAATTAGTAACTGCCGGAACGGGAATCACCATTAACGAAGCCGTGTTGTTATTTTATGATAACCATATTTCCTGCTTACCTATTGTTGATGATAACTTTCGTCCACTCGGTATTCTTACCTGGCGTGATGTGATAAAAATTATCGCGGTTCAGTATCGTCATAAGCTGGCACAACCAAATAAACCAGTCACAAGTTAAACATTGGCGATTAAGAACTACAAGATAACATTGAACAGCCCGCTTTATTTTTAGCCCAGTCTGGTCGTTTAGCAGCAAAATGTTCAAATTCGCTATGCTCCTGATAGGGGCTAGCCAGCACAATTTGTAGTTGCTTGATCATGCTATAATCCCCAAGCTCAGCTTTATCGATTGCCTGTTGCGCTAAATAATTGCGCAAGACAAATTTAGGGTTAACCTGATTCATTTTTTTCGCCCGGTCATTATCATCACTGACATTTTGTTTAAGGCGCTGACAATAATCTGCCAGCCAGCTATCAAAACTTCGCCAAAAACCTTCAGTGTTTTGCTGTATTTGATAAAAACAGGAATTAAAGTGCACCTTGTTATCAATCACTTCATCGTTATAACCAGCGAGTAAACGATAAAAAATCGTCATATCGATATTGCCCGTCGTTAACAGCTGTTCTAAGCGGACAAATAATTCGCCGTCTGGCTCTCGTAATTGCTCAAAACCTAACTTATCTTTCATCATATCACGCCACTGGCTTTGATAAATTTCTGCGAAGTTACTAAGTAGTTGATTCAACGGTTCAGCTTCATCAATCAGTGGATAAATAGCATTGGCCAATTGAAATAAATTCCACTGCGCTATCTCTGGCTGAGCGCCAAAACAATAGCGTTTACCTTGTGCATCGGTGGTATTCGGCGTCCAAGATAAATCAAAATTATCTATCCAGCCATATGGGCCATAATCTATGGTTTCACCAATAATCGACATATTATCGGTATTTAGTACCCCATGAACAAAACCAACCCGCATCCAATGAATCACTAACTGACAGGTACGCTGACAAATTTCATCAAACCACTTAAGATACGTCTCTTTTGACGGAGGCCCAAGTTGAGGAAAATCCTGTGCAATAGAAAAATTCACCAATTGGCGTAACAACCCCACATCACCGCGCTGCGCCGGTAACTGAAAACTACCAAAACGTAAAAACGATGCTGAGACCCGGCAAACAACTGCGCCGAATTCCTCTTTTGGATGACCATCATAAAACATGTCCCGCACCACCTTGTCACCCGTCAAACATAAACTTAATGCCCGAGTGGTAGGAATACCTAAATGGTACATGGCTTCAGAGCATAAAAATTCTCTTATCGACGAGCGCAGCACTGCAAAGCCATCGGCTTGGCGAGAATAAGGCGTTGGTCCTGCGCCTTTTAACTGCAAGGTTTGCAACCCCAGAGTTTTGCTTGCTACTTGTCCGAGATTAATCGCCCGGCCATCGCCTAATTGCCCGGCCCAATGACCAAATTGGTGACCGCCATAGCACATGGCATAAGGCTGCATGCCTGCTAACAACTCGTTACCAGTAAAAACAGTAGCAAACTCTGATTCTGTTAATTGCTTAAGCCCGAGCGCTTCGACCAGAGAGGATGTCGTCGCAATTAATTGCGGCTCTGCTGTTTGCTTGGGACTAACGAAGGAATATGCTGCCGACATCACTTGGCGGCAATAATTCGCCTGTTCATTATCAGCGGGTAATTGTTGAATAAAGACGTTATTAAAATCGGGAATTGAGCGCGGCAAAATAGCACCATATCTGGCTTCACAGTACTGGTTATATTAACCGATCACGTATAATGAAGAAAGCAGTGCCCTAGGGTACTCAGTCGCAATAATTTTTTTATTAACCACGGTTAATGGGCAATATCACCCTAAAGGCCGCACCAGATAAAATATTAGAATCGCCGACACTCAGCTCACCGTGATGCCATTGTACAACCCGTTTAGCAAAGGCTAGCCCTATGCCATAACCGGAATTAGCCGCATGGTTGCCACGAACAAAAGGTTTAAAAATATCAAGCTGCTGCTGTTTTGGTACACCGTTACCATTATCATGTACCATTATTATCACCTGTCCCTGTTGATGACTTAATTCAATAATCACCTGTCCCTGGCCATAATTAATGGCATTCTTTATCAAGTTACTAAACAACATGGATAAGTATTGACTATCCCCCAACACTGTCAACTCAGGCTGATAGCGAGTTGCTTTTATCATGATGTTCACTTGCTCTGTGCTATATTGCTGCGCTAGTTTTTTTAGCAATGCCAACAACGCAAGCGGTTCACGCTCAATGGTTAACATTGTCTGTTCAAGGCGCGCATAATTAAGCAGCGTTTCCACTAACGCAGTCATTTGTTCAACATTGTCACTGATTTTTTCCTGATACTCCTTTATCAACTGAGGATCATCTTCCTCTGCTAAGGTATCAAGACCAAACTGAATACGCGCCAATGGCGTTCTTAAATCATGCGAGACAGCACTGCTAAGCAATTTAACATCGGCGATCAAATCGGCAATACGCTGTGCCATGTGGTTAAACTCTTGTTCTATTGCACTAATATATGAAATTTTACTCGGGACGATACGTTGCGTTAATTCTCCATCACCAAACGACTGCGCTGCTCGTTTTAACCGTGATAGTTGCCGCAATAATGGATATGCCCATATCAGAAAAAAGCTCAATAATAGTCCATAAAACAACAAAGTATAAAAAATATCAGTCGCATTACCTTGAGACTCAAACAGCCTCAATGGAGCCTTAAGCACTAGCACCTTATCATCTGGTAATAGCGCATAATATGAAAGCTGGCTATCAGTAGTTAACAACAAGTGTTGCTGCTGACGAAACTGTTCAACTAACAATGGTGGCATCACCAGTTTATCTAGCGCTTTAAGCGACAACTGATAATCATGATTTCCCGTCCACTGATGAATAAATGCCTGTTTGTTTGCTAACTGAGCCAAAGTTTGTGCAAGATTGTCACCAAACTGCTCAAACAACCTCACTTTGCTGACATCCTGTTCAGGCTCGGCGTTATGCTGATACAAGGTATCGACCAACCAGCCAAGGCCTATGGTTGAAGCAAACACCACCAGGATTAGCGAATATGTCAAAAAGCGCAAGTTACCAAGCCTCTTTTATAAACAAATAACCTTTACCCCACACCGTCTTAATGCGGTACGGATCGTTCGAACTGTCACCGAGCTTTTTACGTAAACGCGAGACTTTTAAATCGATCGAGCGGTCAAAACCGTCATAATCAAAGCCTCTAAGTTCATTCACTAACGCCTGACGAGAAACCACCTCACCTGCCTGAGTGGCCAGTATCCATAACAAATCAAATTCATGGCTTGATATTTTTACTAACTCACCGGCCAAACTCACAGTTCTTGCGGAATGATCTATCACTAGCTGATTAAAGTGCAAACGCTGTGGCGAATTCTCTTGCGTCTGGTGTTGCTGCTTTGCCAAATGTTTATTGATCCGCGCTAATAACGCTCTGGCCCGTACCGGTTTAGTAAGGTAATCATCCGCGCCCATTTCCAGCCCAAGCACTTCATCAATTTCTTCATCACGCGCTGTCACCATAATAATGGTATTCGTAAAGGTTGGACGAACCTGACGGCAAACCTCAATACCATCTAGGTTAGGTAACATGCCATCGAGGATCACTAAGTCCGGGTTGGTTGTTTGGATCAAGTTAACCGCCGCTAATCCACATCCTGTGATTTCAACCTCAAAGCCCTTTTTCTGCAAATAACTTTGCATCCACTCGGCCAGGTCCTGATCATCTTCAACAATCAGCAGATAAGGCGATAAACTAGGGCTATTCATCGATTAAAATAATCTCCAAGAAGTACGAGCGCGAACACTCTTTTTATAAACCCAGGCCATTTTCAGCTCTTTTTGTGCCAAAATTTCTGAGCCATGTTGCGCTTTTAAATAAAAGATCACATTTTCATTAGCGATCGTTTCCTGTTCAAAGTGACCTGACAAGCTGTTTTGCCAGCACAATAACGGTGCTTGCTGTTGACTGGAAAACAAACAATAATTGCCACTTTGCTGAGTTTGCCAATTCAAAGAAATATCGACATAACATTTTTCTCCCTGATGCACAGCAATACATTGATTCGGCTGAAGTTCAATTACATTATCCTGGGCATAGCAAACACTTGACAGCTGAATCAGGATAATCAAACTTAATACTACTAGATTTTTAATAGCAGACATCTTAATTCTCCTATTAAAAAACATAGCTAACAAGCACACCAAACTCAGTAATGCCCTGAGCACGATCATCTCGATTTGCTGCAAGTTGCATCACTGGGTTATCGGTTATGCTATCAGGTAAATCGGTATATCTGGCATAAGCTTCAAACAGAACATTTTCCGATATAGGATAACTGGTGCCAACCTGAGTAATAAGATTAATACCGCTGTCTGCCTGATAATGTTTAAAACCGATGCTTTCAATCGCATCAGAGGTCGAATAATAATAATCCATCATATCTCTCGAACGATATTCGACCCCAACCGACGCATAGACTTCCCAGTTTTTAATCAGCCAGGATTGTGAGCCCCACACTGAGGCATATAGCGCGCCGTCATATTCATCACTGAATGAGTATGGGGCTACCGTTGCCTGAAACGTCGTACGATCAAATCCACCTACCGCTCTTAAGCCCAGCATGTTGGTCGATTTTTTCACTTCCCTGATATGGGGAATATTTTTACCACCGAATTCATAGACATTTTCACCATGACCACGTACGGTTAATAAATCAAAGCTCCAGTGCTGGCTATTCCAAAAGTTAAAGCCAAAATTAGTGCCCTGATTCAGTTCGTTAGCACCGTGTGATACTTCAATAAAAAAGCCAGGTTTTAGCTGATAACGACCGCTGATAAATAATGAGCCGCCAGTATCCTTGTTATGATAAGGTGAGGTTTCCGATTTATAGCCGTAACCGACTTTTAAATAGCCACTGAGCCATTCGTTCTCTTCAGCTGGTACTTCATTCGCGAATACCGGGGCTAAACTTGCCAGTAAGTAGCAGCCAAGCGCACCATACGTTATCTGTTGTTTCAAGGTGATTCTCCATTCCATGTATTTTTCGCTGACAAGAATAACGCTTGAATCACGGCCAGGCTGTACCACGAATTATCTAAATGTATCACTTTGTATCTGTTGTATTGTTATTATCGGCCGCGAAGTTTAGCAAAAACACAATAGCTTAGCTAACGACTCGCCAAACCTAGCACTAAATCTATGAAAAATATCCACTCCATTGGCAAACCACCTTAATACAACTATGCTTAAAATATCAAAGCACTAGCAAAATATTTTGCTCAGTGTTCACTTTATCGAAGTTATTAAGGATGATCATGAATAAAGACCTCATCAACATCGCCCAGCAATCCATTGCCGAGATTATGAATAAAAACGTTATCACCGTTAGCGTTGATGACAGTATTTCCGATGTAGAAAAGTTTATAACTGAGCATCAGCTTTCTTTCTTACCTGTGATGGATATCGACAACAAGTGCTTCGGTGTTGTTAGTGACCGTGACTTTGTTAAGTTTCATCATTATAAAGGAAACGCTAAATTGGAGCATATCTGGGAGATATGTTCACACTCGGTAATAACCGTTGATATAGACACAACGATTAACGAAGCAGCACAACTGCTGATCGCTCATAAAGTGCATCATTTAATCGTTTTCGAAAACAATAACGTCACAGGCGTTGTCTCATCGATAGATTTGTTAAGGTATTATGTTAATGATTAACGCGAATTAATGCTTAATTATTATGGATGATCCGCCAATGGAGCCAAAATTTTGCAATCTGACTATTTTCGACAGCATAAACGATTAACCGATATCTGTTCAGAAGGTTTATGTGTATTAACGCCCAAGGGAAAATTCCTTCAGGTAAATGCCAGTTTTATCAAAATGACAGGTTATAGTGAGCAGGAATTACTCGACTTATCCATTCAAGATCTCGACAAGCATTTTTGCCTTCCAAGCACAGATACTGCAAATGCACCAATCGGCAATCAGTTAACCACCCAGTTACAACATAAAAACGGCTCAAAAATCAAAGTTAACCTTAATGTCTTATATCAGCAAAACGTGCACGACAACATCTTGCTCAATTGTCAAAAAGTTACTCACGAACCAAGCAGGCCAGCAAAAAACAGCATCATAGAGAATATTTTTAATAACTCAACAGAAGCAATCGTTGTAACAGATAACCGTGGAGAAATTATTTTAACCAATACGCAGTTCACCCATATTACTGGTTACAATACCACTGACGTGAGCGGCCAAACATTGGCGATTTTAAAATCAGGTCGCCATAATAATAGTTTCTATCAAGAGTTTTGGCACGAACTAAACACGAAAGGAGTCTGGTCGGGGGAAATTTGGAACAAACGAAAAAACGGTGAAATCTACCCAGAATGGTTAAACATTAGTAGTATCAGAGATGCAAACGATGAAATCAGCTACTTTATTGCCCAATTTTCCGATATCTCCTCGATAAAAAGATCAGAAAACATCCAACAATTTCAAGCGTACCATGACCCGTTAACTAAACTCCCTAATCGCAGGCTTTTATTTGAGCGCCTAGCCAAACTAGAGCAACATGATACGGTAATCGACTCGACCTTTGCAGTATTATTTTGCGATCTCGACCGCTTTAAAACGATCAATGATACCTTAGGACATAATGTTGGTGACGAAGTGTTAAAAGCGGTTGCCGATACTCTCAAAGGTGCGTTAAGGAATACTGATACCATTGCGCGCAGTGGCGGAGACGAATTTATTATTGTTATTGAAGGTAACGAGGCAATTCAACACTTAGAGCGTATTGCGGCACAAATACTAGCCAAATTCGATGCCCCAATTGAAACTAAATATGGTGAATTCTTTATTTCCTTCAGTATCGGTATCAGCAAATATCCAACAGACTCAAGCGATATCAGAGAACTCATTTCATTTGCAGATATTGCCATGTATCAAGTTAAACGCATTGGTGGAAACAATTTCTGTATTTTTGATCCCAAGCAAAAACAAAATATTCTCCATAAAATTGAGTTAGAAAATATTATTCATCAATCAATTGATAATAAGGAATTCGAAGTCTGGTACCAGCCACAAATTAACGCCAAAACGCGAGAGGTTTACGGCGTAGAATGCTTACTACGCTGGCAACACCCACAACATGGTTTTGTTTCTCCCGAGTTATTTATTCCTATTGCAGAGCGTAATGGCCTGATCAAAGAGCTAGGAGAGTTTGTCCTCACTACCGCCTGTCATCAACTCAGACAATGGCAAATTAATGATATTTTTACTGGCATGATGGCAATCAATGTTTCACCAAGACAATTTGATCGCGATAACTTGGTTGGTCTGTTAAGGAAAACCTTGGCAGAAGCAGCGGTTCCTGCACATTGCATCGAAATAGAAGTGACTGAATCTATTTTTGCCAAAGAAGATAATTTCCATATTTCGATACTGGAAGAGATACGTAATTTAGGCGCAAAAATAGCAATAGATGACTTTGGCACTGGCTACTCATCACTGGCTAGATTAAAACAACTGCCGATAGATAACCTAAAGATCGATAAGAGTTTTATCGACCATATCACTTCCTCAGATAAAGACTTATCAATAGTTAATGCCCTATGTTTATTAAGCCGCTCTTTTAATATCGACATCATTGCTGAGGGTGTTGAACACCAACAACAGGCAAATTTACTACAACAACTCGGCTGCCATAATCATCAAGGGTATTTATATGGCAAGCCCATGCCCGCTAAAGCATTTGAACAATGGCTCATCAACTTCTCTTTGTCGCCAGTCATTGACCCAATAAAAGCAAAAGTAACAGCAATAACGACCAACTAGATAAACAAGGTATGAAATCAATTAATTCGAACCACCATATTGACGTTTTAATCATCTATCAAGATAAAGAAAGCGTTAAACACGTTATCCTGCAATTACAAGAATTAAGCATCAATTTTAAAACCCTAATCTTTGATCATAATCGCTTCAGCGACATACTCCACTTAGCTCCCAAACTGATCTTACTTTCGTCCAATAACACCATCAGCACAATTAAATTTTACATTGAACTATTAGAGAAATATGAAGATAAACTCTGTAGTCATTCCAGTGTTTTACTTGTCAATAATAAAAATGCAGCCAAGGCCTATTTAGCCTGCCAACAAGGTTTGTTTGATGATTATGTCATTATCAATCCGTTAATTGAGCCTTATCGACTGAAACTATTAATTCAGCAGAGATTAAAAATTCGGCATCCCCACGGCGATAGTCATGTTAACGAGCTGCTTGCGGCCAGTGGCAATGAACTTGCGAACTGTATATCTTATGGAGTAAAACTAAAAAGCAACGTTGAGCATCAGCTATCGGCTTGTCAGCAGGAAATTATAAAGGCAACACTTGAGCAGTGTGTTACAGACGAATCGAACGAAGTATTGCAACACATGGTAAAAATGACCTTTAGCGAACTTAATCAGAACCTTTCGACACAAATTCAACAAATATTAACTCAAATGCTTGATGTCAAAGCATTACATAGCACCATAAATGACAAACTTACCTCATCCAACAATAATGGCCAACGACCTTGCTCCAGTGCAGGAATAAACTTGACCTCTTTACTCAAGCAACAAGATGATACTTTACTTACTCAGCCCCCCAAGCAATATAAATTACTGATCGCCGAACATTCAGAATTATTTACTAAATTACTGATTGAAATTTTTGAAGATACCCATTTTGATTTTGTTGTAGCACACAACGGTACAGACGCATTAATGCTATATAAAGTATTTCAGCCTGATGTTATTTTACTGTCCTACGATTTACCCAATATAGATGGCATTGAAGTGACCAAACGCCTGCGTCAGCAAGGAGAAAAAGTTCCCATTGTTGCCTTTAGCCAACATCAAAACAAACGTTTAATCAACCAGTGGATACCATTAGGACTAAGTGGCTATATCGTCAAACCATCCACTAAAAAGAATATCCTCAATACGGTTATACAAGCGAGTAAAAGCCAAAACGAAATCATCAGCCATAATCACAATCATAACCATGCACAGATAGAATGGATCCCCGCTTATTCTGTTGGCAATGAGCTGATTGATATGCAGCATAAAAAGCTGTTTTCGCTGATTAATGATTTTTTTAACAATAGCAATCAAGAAGCGGTGAAAGCCTTGTTTAGCAAATTAGCGCAATACATCAAAATACACTTTGAAGCAGAAGAAGAATTGATGTTTCATTGCAATTATCCAAAGATAATTGAGCACCAACAAAAACATATAGCGTTAACCAAAAAGTTTGAATTAATGGCAAATAAACTGGAAACATATAATGAGGCTAACCATCATAAAATAGGTTTGTTTTTGTATAACTGGTTAGCCAAACATATTTTAAAAGAAGATTTAGACTATAAACCCTATGCGATTAAACAAAGCAATATAGATTTACTGAATAATAACAGTATTTCAATCGAACAATGATATTAGCAAGCACCAGAGTATTTCTTTTTAAGCTCGGATGATTAGTGACCATAAGCTAGACGGGTCAAGCATAAACCCCTACAATATCGCCATATTTTTTTATTGCTATTATTTAAGGTCTCGTTATGGCATTGCCAGATAAGTTCATCTATTCAATGCACCGCGTCAGCAAAGTGGTGCCGCCGAAACGCACAATATTAAAAGACATCTCATTATCCTTTTTTCCAGGCGCCAAAATTGGTGTCTTAGGTTTAAACGGTGCAGGTAAATCAACGCTATTGAGAATAATGGCGGGGGTCGATACTGAATTTGAAGGGGAAGCCCAAGCACTCGCTGGCACTAACATCGGTTACTTACCACAAGAGCCTCAGCTGGATGAAAGTAAAACTGTACGCGAAGTAGTCGAAGAAGCGGTTTCAGAAGTTAAAAATGCTATGACGCGCTTAGATCAGGTTTATGCAGAGTATGCTGAACCAGACGCTGATTTTGACGCTTTAGCAAAAGAGCAAGGTGAGTTGGAAAACATTATTAACGCGCAAGACGGGCATAATATCGATAATGTACTAGAGCGCGCTGCTGATGCGTTACGCCTACCAGAGTGGCAACAAAAAGTCGCGGTACTCAGTGGTGGTGAACGACGCCGTGTCGCCTTATGTCGCTTATTATTACAAAAGCCAGATATGTTATTGTTGGACGAACCGACTAACCATTTAGATGCAGAATCCGTTGCCTGGTTAGAGCGCTTCCTACACGACTACACTGGCACTGTTGTCGCTATTACCCATGACCGTTACTTCTTAGATAATGTTGCTGGCTGGATTTTAGAATTAGACCGAGGCCATGGTATCCCATGGGAAGGCAACTATTCTTCATGGCTTGAACAAAAAGATGCCCGTTTAGAGCAAGAAAAACGCAGTGAAAACGCCCTACAAAAAACCATTAAACAAGAGCTTGAATGGGTTCGATCTAATCCAAAAGGCCGTCAGGCCAAAAGCAAAGCTCGTATGGCACGCTTTGAAGAACTCAATAGTCAAGAACATCAAAAACGTAACGAAACTAATGAGCTTTATATTCCACCAGGACCACGCCTTGGTGACAAAGTATTAGAAGTGAACAACCTAACGAAATCATTTGGCGAACGCGTATTAATTGATGATCTCAGCTTTAGCATTCCTAAAGGTGCCATAGTCGGCATTATCGGTGCTAACGGCGCAGGTAAATCAACCCTGTTTAAAATGCTATCGGGTGCTGAGCAGCCAGATTCAGGTTCAGTAGAACTTGGCGACACCGTACAGCTGGCGAGCGTTGATCAGTTTCGTGATGACATGAATGATAAAAATACTGTCTTTGAAGAAATTTCCGAAGGCCACGATATATTAACCATAGGCAACTATGAAATTCCAAGCCGTGCCTATTGTTCTCGTTTTAATTTTAAAGGTAATGATCAGCAAAAATTCATTGGTGATCTTTCCGGAGGGGAACGAAACCGAGTACATTTAGCGAAACTGGTTAAAACTGGCGGCAACTTATTACTACTGGATGAGCCAACCAATGATCTTGACGTTGAAACGCTACGTGCCTTAGAAGAAGCGTTATTGGAATTCCCAGGTTGTGCCATGGTGATCTCTCATGACCGTTGGTTCCTCGACCGTATTGCTACCCACATTCTTGATTACCGTGATGAAGGACAAGTGAACTTCTATGAAGGTAACTTTACTGATTACGAAGAATGGTTGAAAAAAACCTTAGGGGCAGCAGCGATAGAACCACACCGTATCAAGTATAAAAAAATCGGCTAAGCTATTCGCGTAACAACTTAGATAAGTTACTAGTAATTAAAGAATAAAAAGCACCTTAATTCATTTTTAAGGTGCTTTTTTTTTAAATCAGGCTATGCTAAAGATATCTATTCAACAATTGTACGAAAGTAAATGGAAAATAGACGACAGTTTACCCGGATATTGTTTTCAATTGATGCACAATTGGAAATCGATGAACAATGCTACCCGGTAAATATTCATGATATCTCACTCAATGGTGCCTTAATCAGTTCACCCGATAATATCGATAATATTTTGCATAAATTAGGGCTATTACGCTTTAATTTATCTGGTACAGAGGCAGAAGTTTGCATGCATATTGCCGTTGTCCATATAGAATCAGATGAGATCGGCTTACAATGTAACGCCATCGACATCGACAGCGTCACCCATTTACGTCGCTTAGTTGAATTAAACTTAGGTGATGAAAGCCAATTAAATAAGGAGTTATCGCAACTCTCCCGTAGTTAACCTCTTTTACTCTATAATAAGGACGACATATGAATCATCTGATCATCTCTTTTATTAGTCCAGATCGTCCTGGACTGGTTGATACGCTGGCCAATATCATTAGCCAACATCAAGGTAACTGGCAAACTAGTAGCCTGCATTATTTATCGGGTTATTTTTCCGGGGTCATGGAAATAGCCGTCGCGTCAGAACAGAGCGAGCAGTTAATCGATAAATTACAAAGTATTCCCGATTTTAAATGTCTGGTTGAGACAGCTAACACTAAAGCAACAGAGACAGATGCTAATATTATTCTGGAATTAACCGCAAACGACCGAACTGGCATAGTGCAAGAAATATCTTCAGTGATCCATCACCAAGGCGGAAATTTATTAAAACTGGTCAGTTCCCATGACAGCGCCCCACATTCCGGACAAACATTGTTTAAAGCTAAAGCAACCATCGCCGTTGCTGGTAATAGCGTAGAGAAATTAGTGGATGCACTAGAAAGTCTAGCTGATGATTTAATGGTAGACATTTCCCATTAACTCTTTGACTTATTAACGTTTTTTGACGAATTTAACAAAAGTGTAACACGGAAATTTTATACTGCCCCTTTTCAATAAATTCTTATTAGAAATAGGCCAGTATAACCATGATACATGACGTAGATATGAAATTTGATAAAGAACTCAGTTGGTTATCTTTTAACGAAAGGGTGTTACAAGAAGCCGCAGACCAAGCTGTGCCTTTATTAGAACGTATCCGATTTCTTGGTATTTACTCATCCAATTTGGATGAATTCTTCCGAGTTAGAGTGGGTGGTATTCGTCGTCGGGCTATGGTTGAGGCCGAACAAGACAACCCGAAAGACAAATGGGAAACATTGCACCAGGAAATTTCCGTAAAAGTCGGTATGCTAACGGAACAATTTAAAAAAGTGGCTGACGATGTTTTTCAGCAATTGGCCAAAGAAAATATCGTCACTATCTTTGATGATAATGACAACAGCCAATTCAACTTACATTTAAGTCAACGCCAGTTAGACTGGCTGGAGCAATATTTTGATAACGGAGTGATCCGGCATATCACTCCGATCATTATCCATTCAAAAACCCAGTTAGCTAATTGTATTGATGACGATGGCATCTACTTTTTAGTCGCTTTACATCATCAGGGTGACGTACATTACGCCTTAGTAGAAATACCAAGAGAAGAAACAAAACGATTTATTGTTCTACCAACAGTCAATGGCGACAAAACCAAATATATCGTGATGCTAGATGATGTTGTGCAATACTTTATCCGCAAGTTGTTTGATGGCGTTGTGCCATTTGACAAAATCGATGCCTATTCAATGAAGCTCACTCGAGATGCAGAATATAGCTTACCAGATGATCTGGATGAAAGTTTATTAGAACAAATGTCAAAAGGTTTAAAGCAACGACTAAAAGCTGACATGGTACGTTTGGTACATGATCGTAATATGCCAAAGTATATGACCAGTTATTTGAAAAAAGCGCTAAAAATAAAACACGAAGATGAACTGGCAGCTGGGGTGAGATATCGTCACTTCAAAGATTTTGTTAAGTTTCCTAACCTTGGGCAAGCTCAATTGGAAAACCCCGAATTGCCAGCACTCGATAGCGCTAGATTTACCGCCTATCCGTCGGTGTTTGATGCTATCTCGCACCAAGATATATTACTTTATTACCCATACCATAAATTTCGTCACTTTACCGAATTTGTCCGCCAGGCATCTTATGACCCGTTAGTACGTCATATTAAAATTAATATTTACCGTGTCGCAAAACATTCACGCATTATTCAATCATTAATTGAAGCGGTAAAAAACGGTAAAAAAGTCACGGTAGTGGTTGAGCTTAGAGCCCGCTTTGATGAACAAGCCAATATTGAGTGGGCTAAATTAATGAAAGATGCCGGCATTGAAATTGAATTTGGCATTGAAACCTTAAAAATACACTCAAAGCTTTGCCTAGTTACTCGTTTAGAGCATGATAAGCTTGTTCGCTATGCGCATTTAGGAACAGGCAACTTCCATGAAGGGAATGCCCGCGTATATACCGACTTTGCCCTGTTTACTAAACATAAAGAAATTTGCCAGGAAGTCGATAACGTTTTTTCATTTATTTCACACAGTTACAAACGCTTTCGCTTCAATCACCTGATCGTCTCCCCATTGACCTCAAGGCGCCGACTTTACCAGTTAATTGACAATGAAATACAAAGTGCACAAGATCATAAAAAAGCGGAAATCATATTAAAGCTCAATAACCTGGTGGATTCTGGTTTGATCAGTAAACTTTATGCCGCCAGTAGTGCCGGTGTGAAAATCAATATCATCGTTCGTGGTATGTGCTCTCTGATCCCTGGGGTCAAAGATAAAAGTGACAACATTAAAATTATCTCGATAATTGATCGCTTCCTTGAGCACCCTAGAGTCATGCTGTTTCACAATCAGGGCGAGCAACAACTGTTTATCAGCTCAGGTGACTGGATGGAGCGCAATATCGACCATAGGGTGGAAGTGGCCTGCCCAATATATGATGAAACCCTCAAGCAAAGGATCATCGGTATTCTTAACTTACATTTACAAGACAATGTTAAAGCAAGGATAATTAATAAAAGCCAAAATAATCGCTATGTCAGAGCCAGTAAGCAATCACCACTACGCTCACAAATTGCAATTTATCATTATTTATCTCAGCAGGAGCAACAGGACGAGCAGTTAAATGACCAACAACTATCCAAGTCAAAGCAATGAATAACACTGCCAAGCCATCATCTAATACCGATTACTTTGCCGCCTTAGATATTGGCTCAAACAGCTTTCACTATGTGTTAGCACGACAAGTGGGAGATCACCTGCAAATCCTACATGGAGAAAAATATCAGGTGCAGCTTGCACAAGGACTAGATAGTAACAACTTACTTTCAGCCAGTGCACTAAGCAGAGGTGTATCAACATTAGCGCATCTCGCCACCACCACAACACATATTCAGGCCAGTAATTTTCGTGCTGTCGCAACGTTTACCCTCAGACAGGCAAAAAACAGCGCTGCATTTCTTAAAGCCGCCCGTAAAGTTTTTCCTTTTAATATCGAAGTTATTTCGGGTCATGAAGAAGCACGTCTTATTTATCAAGGAGTGGCGCATTACTTACAAAATGACATTCAACAGTTGGTACTAGATATCGGCGGTGGCAGTACCGAATGTGTTATCGGTAAAAAAGACAAAATCCAAACCTTAGATAGCTTGAATATGGGATGTGTCAGCTATCAAAAACAGTTTTTTCCAAATCACATTATTTGCAAAAAAGCATTTAAACAGGCGATATTAAGCGCTAAGCATGAAGTTGATGCGATAGTAAAACGTTTTAAAAAGCAGCAATGGCAACATGTAGTCGGCACTTCAGGTACCATTAAAGCGATTTCCAGAATCGTTAATTATCACCATGAAATTCAACGACCATTCACCTTGCAAGATCTATTAACCATTAAACAACAGCTTCTGACGTTTAACCACAGTGACGACATTGTCATTGATGGACTGAAAGAAAATAGAAAAGCCGTCATTTGCTCGGGTGTTGCCATTTTGATCGCACTAATGGAACGTCTGGAAATATCAGAAATAGAGTACTGTCAATATGCACTACGTGAAGGAGTATTATTTGAACAACTGGAAAACCTTAAGCATAACAATGTTCGGCTGCGTACCATTAGTAATTTAATTGAGCGTTTTAACATCGACAAATTACATGCTAGCCACGTAAATAGCATAGCAATGAAAATGTTTAACCAAGTCAGTCAAGTGTGGCAACTAACAGATGCCATCTATCACGAATTACTCCAATCGGCGATTCAGCTGCATGAAATTGGTATGGATATTAATGCCTCTGGCTACCATAAACACGGACAATATATTCTGGAACAAGCAGATTTAGCAGGTTTCAATCAGGAGCAACAAAAAGCACTCGCTTGGCTGGTGGGCAATCAACGAAAAAAAATCACTCAAGCCGAAAGCGATATCTGGTATTTACTGTCAGAAGATAAACTGCTGAAACTGTGTATGATTGTCAGAATAAGCGTCTTACTGACGCAGCAACGCCATCACGATGATCAATTTTTATCGCAAGTTATCGCGGATAAAAAAAGCCTGACCCTAACACTAGATAAGCAATGGTTACAGGAACGTCCAATTATCGATACCGAACTATTTTATGAACAGCAAAATTGCAAAAAATGCGGTTATCAATTACTTATCAACCAGCGTTAAGTTATTCCCCACTCCCTACTAACGTTTTATCTAATATATTTGCCTAACCCCAAAAAACATTATAGCTTAACGATAGTTATCTAATAAGCTTCATCAGTTCGTATACAGGTAAATTCATGACCATAACAAAAAGAAATTTTCTCAAAGCCAGTGGTGCTGCCATAGCTTCATTATCCTTCGCTCAGTTAGCCCAAGCTACAGCAACTAAAAAAGCGAAACCTCAGCAACAAGGCAAGTTAACTGATATTACGACTACTGTTAGCGCCATCACGGCAAAAGAACGTCAGCAACGTATTGCTAAAGCTCAGCAGCTAATGGGTGAGCATAATATTGCTGCCATGATTATCGAACCCGGTGCTACTATGGATTATTTTTCCGGTATTCAATGGTGGCGTAGCGAGCGACTTACCGCGTTAGTGATCCCACAACAAGGCGAAGTTGCGGTTGTTTGTCCGTTTTTTGAAGAACCTAGCATTCGCGAAACCTTAATGGTGGGTAATGATGTCAGAGTGTGGCAAGAGCACGAAAGTCCATTTATTCGTATTAAGCAAATCCTTAAAGATCGCGGTATTGAAAAAGGCAATATCGCCTTTGAACATTCAGTGCGCTATTTTGTCCTGCAAGGCGTAATGGCGTTACTACCAGCGATGAAAGATGTCAGTGCCAGTGCTGTCACTTGGGGCTGTCGTATGTATAAGAGTCCTCATGAATTACAACTGATGCATAAAGCTAATGAAGTGACGCTAATGGCCTATCAGTATGTCTGGTCTCAATTAGCCGTCGGCATGACCCAAGCTGACGTCAAATCTTTAATGCACAGTGCACAAGCTCAGCTCGGCGGCAGTGGTATTTGGAACATGGCGTTGTTTAATCAAGCCAGTGCTTACCCTCATGGTACTAAGCAACAGCAGACATTAACTCAAGGTTCAGTGGTACTGATGGACTGTGGCTGTAATGTTCATGGTTATCAGTCAGATATCAGTCGAACTTTCGTTTTCGGTGAGGCAAATAAGCAACAACAAAAAGTATGGCATACCGTCAGACAAGGCCAAAATATCGCTTTTGACAAAGCACAATTAGGAGTTGCAGCAGGAGCTATAGATGATGCAGTTCGCCAATATTATCAAAATCAGGGCTACGGACCTGCATACCAGTTACCGGGTTTATCACACCGAACCGGACACGGTATCGGCATGAAAGGCCATGAAGGTGTAAACTTTGTGCACGGTGAAGAAACCAAGCTCGCTCAAGGTATGTGTTTTTCTAATGAACCAGGCATTTATCTGCCAGGAGAGTTTGGCGTACGCTTAGAAGACTGTTTGTATTTTAATGCGCAAGGGCCGCAATGGTTTACTGAACCTCCAGTATCATTGGACTCACCTATCGGTAAATTGGCCAAATTAAAAGTCTAGGGCTGAAACATCGCCCTTCCCGTGCACCCACGGCATTGCTTACATGGAGGTAAGTACTTAGTTTTTGTCTGGAACAAAAAAACTGACCGTACCTCCTGTACATCGTCACTCCTTTACATCCCTATAACCGCGACATACCGCACCTCCTGTACATCGTCACTCCTTTACATCCCTATAACCGCGACATACCGTACCTCCTGTACATAAAAAAGCCTGACACTGTCAGGCTTTTCTTTAAACTTGTGGATATTACCGTTAGATAGCAATACCAAGTTTTTTCAATTCTTTATTCACAACCGCTTTAGGTAATGGAATATAGCCATCTTTTTCAACAATTTTTTGACCCGATTGTGACAATACCATTTTTAAGAATTCAGCTTCCATCGGTGCTAATGGCTTGTTTGGATGCTTATTAACATAAACATATAAGAAGCGAGACAATGGATATTTCTTCGAAATAGCATTTTCCATCGTCGCAGCAACAAAATTGTCGCCTTTCTTAGCCAAAGGTAAAGCACGAACACCTGACGTTTTGTACCCGATACCCGAATAACCAATACCGTTTAATGACGCAGATACCGACTGTACAACAGACGCTGAACCTGGTTGTTCATTAACAGTATTTTTGAAGTCACCTTTACATAAAGCTTTCTTTTTAAAGTAACCATAAGTACCAGAAACTGAATTACGACCGTATAACTGAATGTCTTTACCCGCCCATTCTCCGGTTAAACCAACATCAGCCCAACGATCAACATTTTGTCCAGCACCACATTTACGGTTATTTGAGAAGATCGCATCCACTTGGTCAATACGTAAACCTTTTAATGGATTATCTTTATGAACAAATACCGCTAACGCATCGATAGCAACACGTACAGGTGTTGGCTTATAGCCATAACGCTTTTCGAATGCTTCAATTTCACGAGACTTCATTTTACGGCTCATAGGCCCTAAATTTGATGTTGACTCAGTTAACGCTGGTGGCGCAGTAGAAGAACCAGCCGCTTGAATTTGTACATTAACATTTGGGTAAGTGCGTTTAAATTCCTCAGCCCAGAACGTCATCATATTCGCTAAGGTATCAGAACCGACGGATGAAATGTTACCTGAGATCCCGCTAACCTTTTTATATTCAGGTAAACTTTTATCGATTGCTAATGATGAAAAACTCATCACACTAGCTAAACCAAGCACGCTTAATGCACGTTTGATAGTCATAATATTCTCCAATGAGAGTGTTTATTTAATTTGTGAACACTATATAAAGCTTATGTGACAATTATATTTAAGCTTTATGACACTTGTATGACAAAGGTAAAATAACTGTCATCAAACTTTTATAATAGAACAACAGAAGGAAATTAAATTTTCTCTTTAATATTCAAACAGTTAAGATGAATTAGGTTTAAAATCAGTTCAGCGACTTAATGCATTTAGGGTCAAAATAAATGATAAATTCACTGCCCTCTCCCCACTTGGAATTAATCGCCAATTCCGCATGATGATGATTAAGCACATGTTTGACAATTGCCAATCCTAAACCTGAACCGCCAGTGTCACGAGAGCGTGATTTATCGACGCGAAAAAAACGTTCGGTTAAACGATTAACATGTTCAGGACGAATACCCGGGCCGTCATCTTTCACCGAAAAGCACGCCTTATTGCCTGATTTCTTCCATGACACATGAATATGACCTTCAGCTGGAGTGTAAGCAATGGCATTGGAGATCAAATTAGAACAAGCACTTTTTAATTCGTTATCTAAACCTTCTATCGCTAAGGTTTCATCAATATCTGTTGTCAACTGGTGTTGTTTTTCCTGGTTCAACCACTGACTATCATCCACCAGTGCTTTGATCATTTTAGGCATATTGATCACTTGCTTTTCGTCTTCATCAATATTGATTTCAACCCGTGACAACACTAAGAGTTGTTCCACTAACCTGTCCATTCGTGACACTTGTGTTTCCATGGTGGTAAACACTTTCAGCCAATACGGATCCAATGCGTGCTCTGTACTTTGCACCATTTCAACATAACCGCGAACCACAGTAAGTGGTGTTTTTAACTCATGTGATACATTAGCGACAAAATCACGGCGCATTTCCTCCAGCCGGTGAATTTTACTAATATCTCGTGCAAGAAACAGCACTTGGTCTGTCCCATAAGGGATCAGCCTTAATTCAAGCATTAGCTCATTATTGACCGGAGATTGGATAATACATGGTGTATCATAAACTCCTGATTCTAAATAAGTGATAAATTCAGGAAAACGAAGTAGATTATCGATCCGCTGACCAACATCCCCTGGCCAACGAATACCTAACAATCGCTGGGCTTTTTTATTACCCCATTCGATCATTAAATCTTCAGAAAGCACTAATGCCGCATCAGGTAAAGCTTCAGCCCCATCGCGAAAACGTCGCACTTTCTCATTCAGTTGCTTTTGCTTGTTACGCGATTTTTTCATCTGACGATATAAACCGTCATATATCATCCCCCAAATCCCTTCGGCATGAGGAGGCGATAAAGATTTACTACGCCATAACCATTTAGCTAGCTTTAATAAATGGTGGTAATGCCAAGCCAACAATACAGTGGCACTAACAGCAACCACTAAAAAGGTATTCCCAGTCAAATATCCAACGACTGCACTGAGACATAAGATAATGATAAGGCGAGATACTACCGTGCTAATAGATACTTGAAAATACATACAGCTTGTTATTATACATTTACTTTGATCTTACCAGAAAAACGGTAACCAGAGCCACGAACTGTTTGAATAAAATCTTCATGTCCAGCGCCAGCTATCGCTTTTCTTAAACGACGAATATGGACATCTACCGTACGATCTTCAACATAGACATTAGTCCCCCAAACATTATCTAATAGCTGTTCTCGGCTATAAACACGTTCGGTATGAGTCATGAAAAAATGCAACAAACGAAATTCTGTTGGGCCTAAGTCCAGAGGCTTGTCATTGATTGACACCCGATGGGCAACCGGATCGAGTTTCATGCCATGGAATTCTATCGCTTCTTCCAGCGCCGTCGGAGATACCCGGCGAATAACAGCTTTAATCCGGGCAATTAATTCTTTTGGTGAAAATGGCTTAGTCACATAATCATCAACACCAACATCGAATCCTTTCACTTTATCATCTTCATCAGCACGCGCCGTCAACATAATAATCGGTATAGTACGGGTATATTCATTTTGCTTTAACTGTTTTGCTAATTTTACCCCTGTCCCTCCGGGTAACATCCAGTCCAATAGGATCAGATCAGGATAAGGCTCAACAATTTTCGCTTTTGCCTGGTCAAAGTCTTCTGCTTCTATGGTATTAAAACCATTTTGTTCAAGTACAAAGGTGATCATTTCTCTGATCGGCGCCTCGTCTTCAACAACCAAAATTTGTCTGTTCATGTATAAAGTTCCCTGATAATCATGTTACAACTTCTAATGAACATTGTGATAAGTTTTTGTGACAATTTTATTACACATAATAAATTTTAGTTCATCATCAACAATACTTGCTCAATACGCAAGAAAAAAGCGGCATAGGCGCCGCTTTTATTAATACCAAATGAAATAAATATTTAATTCAATTGGTATACAATTCTTTGAGCTTAATCGCTAAAATTTGTATTCGATTCCTGCCGCTAAATAATCCTGATCAGCGCCACTATCCATATCAAAGTTAGTATAGAAGGTATAAAGTTTAGTACTTTTCGCTAACTTATAATCAGCACCAACAGTAAAACCTGATTTATCATCGCCACCATCATGATCAGCCGTTTGCACTTGCGCTTTTAACGCCCAATTATTGATTGAATATTTTGCAGAAATTAATAAACCATCCATTTCTTTACCTGAACTCACTTCTTCCTGAGAGTGGTAGATAGCACCTAAGGTAAAGCCAGCTACTTTCCCTTGAACAGTCGCACGTGCAGTATCATAACCTTTAACTTCAGAGTCGAATGCTAATGCTGCATACACTTTAGATTTTTTAAGCGCTTTATCACCATAAAATAGTGCGACTGATGTTGCATCTTCGCCATCTACACTGTCTTCAGCAACATAAGTTACACCCAGTTGGAAACCATTAAACTTTTTTGTTTTATAAGTGATGGTATCACTCATACGGTTTTCACCTTTCCACAAGTGTTTAATATCAGCGTTTAGGTCACTGAATAAATCCACTTTACCTTGTGATTGCTTCAATACTGTATCGTTATTACCAATTAACACCTCACCAAAGTTGCCTTTTAAACCAACATATTGATTACGGTCGGTAATGCTTTTTCCTTTTTCACTATCGCCATCTAGATCAACTTGAAATTCAGCTTTAAAAACAACCGTTAAATCATTGTCTATCTGATGGCTACCTTTAAAGCCAATGCGAGAAGCATTACTTTTTATTTCGGTATAAGAACCATCGCCATCGTCTGATGATTGAGCCGATAAATTAGCTTTACCATAAATATCAACATCTGCAGCCATTAAAGACATAGAGCATGTTGCCAAAATCCCTGCTGCAATCGCGCTATAAGAACGTTTCATGTGATAACCTTTTAAGTGTGTCATGTAATAATTGCCGCATATTGTGCCAATAAAAGATGACATTTTTGTGACAATATGTATTTTTTTTTACCAAAATATGAATTATAAAAGTCATTTTTATTTAAATATCATGTCAGTTATATGACATTTTGTGATTAAAAAAGGTAAATAAAATAACTGAATCCATAATATATATAGTAGAAATATAATATTTTATTAGTTTTTAGTAAGTTAAATCGAAGAAAAAGCTTTAAACGTTGAGCAAAAGCGCTAAAATCAATCTAGGTGCACCGATAAATAAGAACTGAGAATGAAAGTCACTAGTATTTCCCGTAAGCTGTTAACACGCGTCTTATCCTTTTACTTTGTGCTTACATTTCTTGTGACCTGCGTACAAATCGGCGCAGAATATATCAATACCAAAAGCCATATCAACAGTGAACTGTTAACACTAGAAAAAACCTTTAGCAGCAGTTTAACCCGTGCCGTTTGGGAGCTAAACACCCAGCAGGCGATAGATATTGCCGAAGGTCTAGTCGCCATTCCTATGATCAAGGGAATAAAGGTTACCGATGAAAATAATCAAGTGATCACTCAGCTCGGTGAAGACCGAGATATCGATGACTTACAGTCCAATCAAATCGAACAACAAAGTTATTTTAATCTTACTTCTCAAGGTGAGGGGCTGTTTGGTTATAACTTTCCACTGATTTTTGAATTCTCTGGCCGCACCACTAAGGTGGGTACTGTTACTTTACTCTCAAGCAATCAGGTAATTTTTGATCGTATCGAAGTCGGGATTTATTTTCTTATCGGTAACGCTATGGTAAAAACAGCTGCGCTGGTGTTTTTATTTTCCATCGCCTTTGCCAAATTGCTGACTAACCCCCTTACTGAATTAACCGAACAAATTAATCAGTTCGATATGGATGATCCCGAAGCATCAAAAATTGATGTTGTGCATTACGAACAAAATGAGCTAAGCATTTTACAAAATGCTCACAATAACCTGTTAACGGAACTTGCCCGCAATAAGGAAGAATTAGCTCGCGCGCAAAATGAAATCATCGCCACCAATAATAAACTCGATGAACATAACCTCATGTTAGAACAGGAAGTCGCGAAGAAAACCTCATCGTTAAGCACCACTATGTTAAAAATGGAACGTCAACAACGAGAATTGTTAGTACAGCAAGAACAATTAAAAGCAGAGAACTTACGACGTAGTCAAACGGAAAAAACGCTTACCACGACAAACCAGGAATTAAAAAGCTCCATTGAAGAGCTAAACAAAGCACAAGAACGATTACTCGATGCAGAAAAAATGGCAATTTTAGGCAATTTATCCGCCGAAATTACTCATGAGATTAATACCCCTATCGGCGTCAGTATTACTTCCACCACCTATTTATCTGACTTGATCACTAAACTCAACAACGACATAAAAGAACATAAGCTCACGAAAAGGGCACTGGAAGAGTTTAGTCACAATGCCCAGCAAAGCATAGATTTACTGGTTAATAACTTAAACCGTGCATCGGAACTGATCTCTAGTTATAAACAAGTGGCGGTCGATCAAACCAGTGATAAGGTTCGTCAAATTAATCTGGCAAAATATATTCAAGAGATCATTCATTCCTTACACCCTAAACTGAAAAAAACCCAACATCAGATCCATGTAGAATGTGATGACAATATTGAAATTTACTGTCATGCAGGCGCTATTTCTCAAATTTTTACCAATCTGATCGTTAATTCTCTCATTCATGGTTTTAGCGGTATAGAACAGGGGAAAATTGATATAAAGGTAGCAATTCAGGGCTCACAAGTACAAATTAACTATCAGGACAACGGTGTTGGTATGCCAGAGCAAGACATCCCCAAACTCTTTGATCCTTTCTTTACCACCAAAGCAGGTAAAGGCGGCACAGGACTAGGAACTCACATTATTAATAACTTGGTGAGTGATACCTTAAACGGTGAAATATCAGCAAGCTCACCATCTGGTCAAGGATTATCTTATCTGATCACATTTAATGACATGCGCTAGAATTTTCATTAAGATAGCTTCCCCGTTTTGAGCATCGGCCTAAACAATGGCCAAAGGATAATTTTAATGTGGTTTAAAAACCTTTACTTTTTTGCCTTTACACGTCCATTTGAATGGTCTGAACAAGATATAGAAAAACTACTCAGCGAGCATTTATTTACCCCATGTGGCTCCACGGAAATGTCACACTTTGGCTGGGTTAATGCCTTAGGCAAACACGGGCAAACCATAGTACATTCAGTCAATGGCAACCACTTGCTCTGCGCACGTAAAGAAGAAAAGATTCTGCCAGCCCCCGTTATTAAAGACATGCTGGATGAAAAAATTGCCCACTTAGAAGCCGATCAGTCCCGCAGTGCCACTAAAAAAGAAAAAGAACAATTTAAAGAAGATATTATCTTTGAATTGCTGCCACGTGCATTTTCCCGTATCACAGATACTCACGCCTATATCAATGCAGAAGCGAACCTGATCGTAATTAACACCAGCAGCCGCAGCAAAGCAGAAGACTTCTTGGCGTTACTGAGAAAAGCCCTAGGTACCTTGCCAGTCACGAGTGTTTCTCCGGAAAAAGCACCAGATGAAATTATGACAGACTGGTTAACCGAAGCTAATCTTGGTGAAAGTTTTCAGTTAGGTTTGGAAGCAGAATTTCACGCTGTAGGCGATGATGGTGCGGTAGTACGAGTAAAAAACCAGGAGTTAGACAGTGACGAAATTAAAGCACATCTGGATGCCGATAAGTTCGTCGTTAAGTTAGCGTTAGAGTGGGATGATGCGCTGTCCTGTATTTTATGCGACGATTTGGCAATTAAACGTCTGAAATTTTTTGATGTCTTACATGAGCAAAATGAAGATATCGATAAAGACGATGTTATTGCCAGACTCGATGCTGACTTTGCTTTAATGGCAGGAGAAATTAATCGTTTTATTGGTGACTTACTCAACGAGTTTTCGGTGAAAGCAACGGACTACTTAGAAAGTTAATTGCCTGATAGCCAATATCATGATTAAAAAAGGCGCATTAAGCGCCTTTTTAATTTCTACACGATGAATGATTAACTAAACATCTGTTTGATATCTGCCGCAACATCTTTACATTCACCCGATTCCATAAAATCGATCTCTGGTAAAATCCCCTTACCGACATAATTTTTCAATAACACATCCTTAGTAGACTCATTTTTGAAAATATTATGATAAATCGCTCCAGCACGAATAAAGTCTAAGTAATGGACCTGAGTCGGCAATACTGTCAAATCACTCCAACGATGAATAATTTCACACAGTTCATCCGACAAGCCCCATGCCTTACTGATCTCGGCACCAACCTTACTCGATAGCTTAATAATCGCCTGTTGAATAAACGTCGGATTAGCAAAAACATCCGGATGATTTTCCGCTTCCGTTAATATCGGCAAAACACCAATATTATGCACTAATGCCGCAAGTGTTAAAGTATCTAGCATTAACGGCGAATGCTTTACTTCTTTTAAATAAAACGTCATCAATGCAATAGCAACCGAAGCGACATCCACGGTTTTTTTCCAGGATTTATCGAGGTACATAGCCACAATTTCATTTTCCGAAACAAAGACCTGTTCAAGCGCCATTGCAGTGGCAATACTTTTTATTTGTCTTAAACCAATACGAGTAACCGCCTGATTAACCGTTTCTACTTTGATACTGCGCCCTAACATTGCACTATTGGCAACTTTCAGTATCCCCATCGACAGCGCAGGGTCATGAGCGATAATTTCACTCATATGTGCCAAATTCACTTCTGGATCATCTGCAGCTTCCCTGACTTTTAACGCGATTTCTGGCAAAGTGGGTAAAACTAAGGCTTCTTGTTTTATTTTTTCTACCAGTATGGTGTAGAGTGCATTTTCCGTTCCCATGAAAACCTCTTAAATATCTGTTTCTATTTTTAAAATAGCACATATTTTTTATTAATTATCAAATGGCTCGATAAATAAAAATTTTTCTTTATCTTGATATTTCCTCGTGCTAACTCTGTTTAAATATCCAACAATTGTTAGCGATTTTTTCTGCGATTTTACCTGTAAAAGTTGCAAGGGATAATTGCAAGATAGTCTGCGACTCCTTATAATGCACGCCCTTTTTCCTGAGAGTGCTAATAATGTTGAAACCAGAACTACTTTCGCCAGCCGGTAGCTTAAAAAATATGCGTTATGCCTTTGCTTACGGAGCAGATGCTGTTTACGCTGGTCAACCTAGGTATTCTTTACGGGTAAGAAACAATGAATTCAACCTTGAAACCATTAAGCAAGGCATTGATGAAGCACATGCTTTAGGAAAAAAATTCTATCTGGTTAATAACATTGCGCCACACAACAGTAAGCTAAAAACCTTTTTAAAAGACATTAAACCGGTTATCGAAATGAACCCGGATGCACTGATCATGTCAGATCCCGGTTTGATCATGATGGTACGAGAAAGCTTCCCGGATGTAGCGATTCATTTATCAGTTCAGGCGAATGCCGTTAACTGGTCGACGGTTAAGTTCTGGCAACAACAAGGGGTAGAACGAGTAATACTATCTCGTGAGCTATCATTAGATGAGATAGAAGAAATTCGTTTTCGTTGCCCAGAAATGGAGTTAGAAGTGTTCGTCCACGGCGCTTTATGCATGGCCTATTCAGGCCGCTGTTTACTCTCAGGTTATATTAACAAGCGTGATCCTAATCAAGGTACCTGTACTAACTCCTGTCGCTGGAAATATGATGTCCACGAAGCCAAAGAAACAGAAACCGGTGACGTAATCGCTCAACCAGTGAATATTATTACACCAAGCGAACAACCTGTTGACGATATCGTGTTGCTACAAGAGCAAGGTCGCCCGGGTGAATATATGCCAGCCTTTGAAGATGAACATGGTACCTATATCATGAACTCAAAAGACCTCAGAGCGGTAGAGCACGTTGATCGTTTAGTGAAAATGGGCGTACATTCACTAAAAATTGAAGGCCGCACTAAGTCATTTTACTACTGCGCCCGTACCGCACAGATTTATCACCAAGCTATTTTAGACTCGCTCGCTAATAAGCCATTTAACCCAGAATTAAATACCAATTTAGAGCATCTAGCCCATCGAGGTTATACCGAAGGATTTTTACAACGTCATCGCCCGAGTGATACGCAAAATTATGATTACGGTTACTCTAAAAGCGATACTCAGCAATTTGTCGGCGAAGTTATCGGTAAAAATGCAGAGACAGGTTTAATTGAAATCGAGGTTAAAAATAAATTTTTAACTGGCGATCAATTAGAGCTAATGACGCCTGCTGGCAATATCACTTTTACCTTAGAGCATATGGAGAACGCCAAAGGTGAAGTGATCACCGACGCCAAAGGTTCAGGTCATAAAGTCGCGATTAAGCTTGATACTGACTTTGATTTAGCGTTTGGTATTATCATGCGTTATTTGGATGAAGGTGGCACAACTCGTCATCCTTTTGCGCAAAATCAAGGTTAGCTGATCATGGCACTCATCATCGAAGCGTCTTGCATCAATTGCGATATGTGTGATCCCGAATGTCCAAATCAGGCAATTTCGCTCGGGGATGAGATCTATGAAATTGATCCGACAAAATGCACAGAATGTATCGGGCACTATGATAAGCCAACCTGTATCTCAGTATGCCCGATCGATTGCATTAAAAAAGATCCCAAGCATCAAGAAAGCGAAGCACAGTTGCTAGAGAAGTTTATGCGCATGCACGGCTAACTCAATAACGTTAGCCTTTTACCGTATTTACGCTACTGTACATCTGACTTTTATCGCCTTTAATTTTATATAATGTTACAACTAAATATTATTATCGCTTTAGCACCTTACTAATTCTTTCTATAGTAGCGTGCAGTTTATTGCGAACGATAACAACAAAAAATAATACCAAGTGAATTAAATTATTGTTCACTTGGTGTAAAACATCATAATAAAATTGAGGAAACAGTTGTGCAACCCACTATTCCATTGTTGATTGCCTCTTCGATAGCCCTTACCGGCTGTTTGAATACTCCACAAAACCAACAACAAACAGCAGATACTAATAGTCAAGTCAGAGAGCAAACACCTTATTTAAGCCAAGAACAGGCAGCAAAGCGTTCTGCCCGATTGTCGAATGTCGCCTACCGCCTGAACTTTAAACTAGACGGCAGTGACTCTTTTAGTAACACCACTAATGTGCGCTTTAATTTAAACGATATCAGTAATGATTTAACCCTAGATCTGAAAGATGCAGAGGTTAAATCAGTTAAAATCAATGGTAAATCAGTAACGATTAACTACAACAAATGGTTTATCACCCTCGCAAAAGAAGATTTACGTATCGGCCGCAATGAAGTTGATGTCGAATTCACGCGCAAACACAGCACCAATGGTGAAGGCTTACACCGTATGCAAGATCCAGTGGATGGTAAAGTGTACCTCTACTCGCACTTTGAACCGGCTGCTGCACAGCAAATGTTTGCGGTATTTGATCAGCCTGACTTAAAAGCTAACTATCAAATGACAGTGTCAGCGCCTAAAGACTGGCACGTATTCAGCGCAATGAAAGAAACGAGCGTTGATAGCAAAGGTGATTTTAACGTTTGGCACTTCGATAACACATTGAAATTAAGCCCTTATAATTTCTCATTACATGCAGGCCCTTATCATATGTGGTCTGATAATAGTGGCAAATATCCGCTTCGACTTTTTGCAAGAGAGTCAGTCGCCAAACAAGTTTCACCTGAAGACTGGTTTAAATACACTAAGCAAGGGTTAGAGTTTTTCAATTCATATTACGGTGTTGATTATCCGTTTAGAAAATATGATCAAGTGCTAGTACCTGACTTTTTATATGGCGCCATGGAAAATGCTGCCGCTATTACCTTCGCCGAACGCGGATTTTTAACTAATGGTGAAATGACCAAAAGCCAAGAACAACGCTTAGCGAGCGTTATCATGCATGAAATGGCACATCAATGGTTCGGTAACTTAGTGACCATGAAATGGTGGAATGGCTTATGGCTTAATGAAAGCTTTGCCTCATTTATGGCAACAACAGCAACCGCCAACGCAACCGAATTTACGGATGCTTGGCAAAGCTTCTACGCAGGTGGTAAACAAGCTGCCTACCGTCAAGACCAACAAGTGACCACGCATCCAATTGAAGTACCCATTCCGTCATCAGCGAATGCGTTTGATAACATTGATGCGATCACTTACTCAAAAGGCCAATCGGTATTAAAACAATTAACTCATTTATTGGGTGAAGAAACCTTCCGTAAAGGCATACATAATTACTTAAGCCATTATGCCTATCAAAATGCCGAGTTAAAGGATTTTATCACTAGCTTAGGTGATGCAGCAGGTCGTGATTTGAATGAATTTTCTCAACAATGGCTATATAAAGCAGGTGTTAATACCATTACTGCAAATTACCAATGTGAAGGAGGTAAAATTACCAGTTTCGCATTAGAACAAAGTGCTGATGCTAAATTTCCAACCTTAAGAGAACAAAGAGTTCAGGTTGCACTTTATCAAAACAAGGGTGATCAACTGACGTTTGAAAGTGCAGTGCCTGTTACCTATCAAGGTGAATCTACTCAAGTCTCAGAATTAGTTGGTAAGAGCTGCCCAGATCTCGTATATCCTAATTATCAAGATTGGGGATTTGTGAAGGTTAATTTAGACGAGCGTTCATTTGCCACCGCAAAATCGGCGTTAAGCTCAGTAGAAGATAACTTGCAACGTTCTATGTTATGGCAAAGTCTATGGGACAGTGCCAGAGATGGCAATTTGCCGATGAACGAATATTTAGATATCGCTATTGCTAATGTTGCTAAAGAAACTGACTATACCATTTTAGGGCAAGTATTGTCTCAAATAGCCGCAGCGCGTAGCTACTTAAGTATTTTCTTCCCGCAAGGGCACAGCTTTTTAGCCAAGGTCAATAAAACCTTAAGCGCTTTAACATGGCAAGAAGCTAACGCCAACAGTGACAAAAAGAACATGCAACGTCGTTGGTTCAGCTTCTATCGTTCATTTGCTAACACACCGGATGAATTAACCAGACTAGCTAAAATACTCGATGGCAGTGTAACCATAGAAAATCTAACGATTAATCAAGATCTTCGTTGGAGTATCATTGGTCAATTAAGCCGTTACAACTATCAAGGTAGCGATGCATTAATTGATGCTGAGCTTACTAACGATAATTCTGACAGTGGTCAGAAATCGGCAATCAGTGCTCGTGTGATTCGTCCTGATGCTAAAGTTAAAGCCAAATGGTTAGCGAAAATTCAGGATAAAAATTCTGACTTGCCATTCTCAAAGCTGAGAACCGCTATGGGCAGCATGTATCCAAGCGAGCAATTAGTGCTTAGTGAAAAAACAGCAGAGCAACGCTTAGCAAGCCTAACAGCAATCGATAAGGCAAGCGAACATACCTTTATGCGCAGCTATGCCAATACCTTGATCCCTAGAGCCTGCAATGCTGCAAGTGTCGAACGACTCGCACAAGCAATTAAACAACAAACGAGTTTATCCGCAGGTACCAAACGTGCGCTATTAGTTACCCATCAAGCAGATGAGCGTTGTGTCAACATCCGCAACAACTTAACCATCAAATAGACTTGGTAACAATAACGAAAAAACGCCTTGCATCTGCAAGGCGTTTTTATATTCAAGACGAAAATATGTCGCGCTGTTACCACTGAAAAAGTTGACGACTCAAACGAACATACTTATACCTATTGAATTCAATATTTGATCATTCAGCGATAATGAAAAGGCTAATAGGCAATGCTTTGATTTCAGCTAATGGTCATTTTCGGTAACTGTTCCTGCGTGACCCTAATGCATGACATCCCTGTAATAACCTTAGCAAAATCAGTAGCGCATATAAGCCTTTTAAACTGAAATCGGTGCTTTAATATGGGGATGCGCCTGATAATCCACTAACTCAAAATCATCGAAGCTAAAATCAAAAATGCTATTAACCTCAGGGTTGATTTTCATGGTTGGTAAAGGCAATGGCTCTCGCGATAACTGCTCTTGTACTTGCTCCATGTGGTTTAGATATAAGTGCGCATCACCAAAAGTGTGAACAAAATCCCCTAATTTGAGATCACACACTTGCGCTATCATCATGGTAAACAAGGCATAACTGGCAATATTAAATGGTACTCCCAGAAAAATATCCGCACTACGTTGATATAGCTGACAAGACAATTTTCCATCCAGCACATAAAACTGAAATAAGGTATGACAAGGTGGCAAGGCCTGCTTACCAAGCGCCGCATTTTCACTTGGGCTGATCGACGTATCAGGTAGCAAAGCTGGGTTCCACGCGGTAATAATATGGCGACGAGAATCAGGATTGTTTTTTAGGTCATGAATAAGGTTCGCTAACTGATCAATAGTTTCACCATTGGCTGCTGGCCAATTGCGCCATTGCACACCATAAACAGGGCCGAGCTCCCCTTCCGGTGTCGCCCAGTCATCCCAGATTTTTACGCCATTTTCTTTCAAATAGGCAATATTCGACTCACCTTTGATAAACCATAACAATTCATGAATAATCGATTTTAAGTGACACTTTTTGGTCGTCACTAAAGGAAAGCCTTGGGCGAGATCAAAACGCATTTGGTAACCAAATATACTTTTTGTGCCTGTACCAGTTCGATCTGATTTCTCTACGCCATTTTCATAGACATGACGCATTAAATCCAAATAAGCTTTCATTAAATGATCCTAAAATTTTTGTGAATTTATAGCGGGAGAATTACCACAAATTATGCCGAATTTCTTGGTGAATTACTATGGTTAGCTCAATGCTTTTCGTTACTGAATGGCCATTTTTATTGCGACTAAAATTAAAAAGCCAGCGAATAAGCGTTTCAAATATCTAACCGGTAATTTCTCTGCTAATTTCACACCATAGGGGGCGAACAACGAACTGGTGGAGATAATACCCAGCAAGGCTGGTAAATATATATATCCGAGACTCCATGAAGGTAGATTAGGATGATCTAATCCGGTAATAATAAAACCAAGAGCACCAAATATTGCAACGACAAAACCACAAACCGTCGCGGTGCCGATCGCATGACGAATCGACATCGAATAGTAAGTTAACACTGGTACTAAAATCGCGCCGCCAGCAATTCCCATGATACTGGCAATACCGCCAGTGGCGAAACCTATCAGCTTAATAACACCATCGCTTGGCATCGCTTTGGTTTTCACCGTTCGAATAGAAAGTAACATATAACTGGCCAATATGGTTACAGCGACGGCAAAAATATAAGTCAGCAATTCATTCGACAATGTATCTGCAACATAAGCACCAAGTAATGCGCCCCCCGCAATCATCACCATTAGCTGCTTCGCAATATCCCAGGGAATATTATTATTTTTATGGTGAGCAAAGGTGGCAGAAGCGGCGGTAAAAACAATTGAAGCTAACGACGTGGCAATGGCAATTGGCATCAAACTTTCGCCTGAGACACCTAAACTCGGTAACAGATATACCATAGCAGGCACTATCACCAAACCACCACCAATTCCCAGTAAACCAGCAAGAAAACCGGCAACACAACCTAATATGGCACAAGCTATAAATACGCTAAAAAACATCGAGATTCCCTAAAGAGCGCTACAAACCAGCTCGGACAAATCCACCTAAACCAAGTAGTTCTAATTGTTCATTGAGATAATTATGCACTTGCTTAGCATTGGTAAATGTCAATGCGCGTTTTAATATTTTTTGAGCTTTTTTCAGCTCTATATGTCTTATCACCCACTTGATACGAGCAATATTATGTGGGTTCATACTTAATTGATCATAGCCCATTGCTAGCAATAATAAAGCACCGGCTGGCTCACCGGCTAATTCACCACATAAACTTAACGGAATATGGTATTGCTTAGCTTGTTCAGCGATGAGTGCTAGCGCTCTGAGCACCGCTGGATGGTATGCACTGTAAAGCCCAGCCACCCGCGCGTTATTACGATCAACCGCTAACAAGTACTGCGTTAGATCATTGCTACCAACTGAAAAGAAATCGACTTTTTTCGCCAGTTCAGGCAATTGAAACAGCACACTGGGTACTTCAATCATGATGCCTATTTTAGGGCGATTGAGTACTTGTCCTTCGTCTAGCACCAACTCACACGAGAGTTCATAATATGCCTGATTAACTAAACGAATCGCGTCATTCACTTCATCAAGGTGTGAAATCATCGGCAACATAATCGCCAGATTGCCCTGATCGATATTAGCCCGCATCATAGCTCTAACTTGCAGCAAAAAAATCTCTGGATGATCTAAGGTGATACGAATACCACGCCAGCCAAGAAAAGGGTTATCTTCAACAATAGGGAAATAGGGCAACGACTTATCACCACCAACATCCAGTGTTCTCATGGTAACCGTTTCACCAGCAAACGCTTCTAACACCTGACGATACAATACCGTTTGTTCAAGCTCAGATGGAAAGCAACTACGATTCATAAACGGAATTTCTGTCCGATATAAACCTATGCCCTGCGCACCGGAGTTTTTTGAATGTTCAAACCCAGAAGACAAGCCGGCATTGAGTAATAAATCAATTTGCTTACCGTCAAGTGTTTGTGCCGGTAAATCAATAACTGATCGCACTTTTTCCGATAAGGCACTTTCTTCTGCCAGTAAATGCTGATATTCGTTGATCAGCGCTTCATTTGGATCAATGTATAGCTCACCACTGTAGCCATCAAGAATACCTAACAACTTATCCAGCTTGCTAAGTGTTATTCGCTCAACCCCCATCACTGCGGGGATTGCCAGTGCTCTGGCTAAAATAGCCGCGTGGGAATTATTTGATCCCTGCACAGAGACTATGCCTTTTAATCCTTGATGCTGATACTCAGCGACCATAGAAGCAGTGACATCTTCTGCTACCAAAATAAAATTTTCAGGAGTTGCTTGTTCTTCACTATCTAATGCTTGTAAATTGAACAATAATCTATTACCTAGGTCTTTAATGTCTGATGCGCGTTCTCTGAGGTAGTCATCATCTAAGCCTTCAAAGCGCATAACATAACTGTCGATCACTAACTTTAACGCACTTTCAGCATTCCAGTGCTGAGCAATTTTCTCCATGACCTCCTTGCCCAGATTCGCTTTATCCAGCAACTGCTTATACATCTCAAATATATCAAGACTGCTATCTGAAATTATATTTTCCAGCTTGCCCGCCATTTGAGAAAAATCCGCTCGGGTACTGGTCACTGCACTTTCAAATCTTTGCTGTTGGCTTTTGATATTACTAGATTTTTTTAAAGTGATTGCTGCTAAGTTTGCATTAGGCTGTACCATTAATAATGGTGCCATCGCGACCCCGGGAGAACCAGCGATACCTTTAATCGCCTTATTCCATTGGCTCTGACCATGATGCAATGCAATCAAGGTATTCGCTTCAGTATTCGCCATTGAAGTGGCTATTTGCGCCGCTAGCGTCACTAGAAAAGCTTCTTCATTTTCATTAAAAAAGCGTGCCTGCTTTTGCTGAATAGTTAATACTCCCAGAACTTTACGCTGATGAATAATCGGCGTACCAAGAAAGGCATTTAAGTCTTCTTCTTTGACTTCTGGGGCATGAAGAAAATGAGGATGTAGTTTGGCATTAGCGATATTAAGCGGCTCTTCCCTTTGCCCAACTAATCCCACTAATCCTTCAGTAAAACCAAGCGTGGTTTGTCCTAATGAATCTTGCGCTAAGCCATCAGAGGCTACCAGCACATAATGTTGTTTTTGATGATCCGCCAGATAAACTGAACAACAATCGGTTTTTATCACTTGCTTAATTTGTGTCACTATACGGCGTAGCGAAACATCTAGCTCATTTCCCTGGCTAAATTCTAATACAATACGTCGTAAGCTAGTTAACATAACACCTCTTGTTACTATTAGTTTTTAAGGGCTTCTGTCTAGTTCATATAAAAAAATAGCCCACAGTTAAACAGTGAGCCATTGGTATTTTGACCTTAATATTAAGGTTAACACAGTGATAATCAACTACGACGTTTTCGGCGATCCGGGCGATAACCTGGTAAACTATGAGTGATGAATTCTTTCATCACTTTGCGATAAACTTCACGCTTAAATGAGACAACTTGTCTAACAGGGTACCAATAACTTACCCAACGCCAATCATCAAACTCAGGGTGACTTGAATGTAATAAATCAACTGCTGATTCTTTCGCTGTCAGTTTCAGCAAAAACCATTTCTGTTTTTGTCCGATACAAACAGGTTTACTGTCATGTCTGATCAATCGTTTTGGTAATTTGTACCTTAGCCAATGTTTCGTTGAAGCAATAATTTTAACATGTTCAGGTTTTAATCCAACTTCCTCATATAACTCCCGATACATGGTTTGCTCTGGTGTTTCCCCTTCATCAACTCCGCCTTGCGGATATTGCCAAGAGTGCTGACCATAGCGTCTTGCCCAAAAAACTTGTCCCCTGTCGTTGATTATAACTATGCCGACGTTGGCTCGATAGCCTTCGGCATCTATCACAGGACTTCCTAAAAAATTTAACTATGGTTTGATTCTTCCATAATCTGGCCCTGTGAGCAAATAAAACTTTCGCAATGATAAAATAACCCGATGCAGAAAGATATTGCACTTGTATTACAATAACCTGCGCTAGATAATATGCCTTTTCACCCGCTATATTTCACTAGGTCACCAATGAACATCCCCGCCAACGAAGCAGAACTAATTCACCGGGCTAATGAATTAGCAGGATTATCCTTAGGTGAAGTTGCTGCGCTTTATCAAATTAAAGTGCCAGCGAACCTAAATAAGGAAAAAGGCTGGAACGGATTATTACTCGAACAAGCGTTAGGAGCCAGTGCTGGCTCGAAACCAGAGCCTGACTTTCCCCACTTAGGGATAGAACTAAAATCACTCCCAATCGACCGACTAGGCAAACCATTAGAAACCACCTTTGTCTGTGTCGCACCATTAACCGGGTTAACCGGCATCACCTGGCAAAACAGCCATATTCGTAATAAGCTTGCCCGGGTGTTATGGGTGCCGGTTATTGCTGAACGAAGCATACCAGTAGCCGAGCGGATAATCGGCACGCCATTTCTTTGGAGTCCAACCCCAGAAGAAGAAAAGATACTTGCGGATGACTGGCAAGAATTAACCGATATGATCGTCCTTGGTGATGTTGAAAAAATTACAGCAAGATACGGTCAAGCATTACAACTTAGACCCAAAGCTGCGAACAGCAAAGCGAAAACTAAAGCCTTTAATAAACACGGCCAGCCTTTTCAAACCTTACCTCGTGGCTTTTACCTGAAAACCAGTTTTACCCGGCAACTGTTGGAGAACCATTTACGGATTAACTAAATTATAGAAGCTGATATCTTACAGATTTGAAAATTAAGTTGATATTTCATATGAAGGGCAGCTATGTTCGAAGAACGGTCGTTCACTAGCAATACGCTCAATGATAGCTTTAGACAAGGAGCCGCCGTTTAGAGCAAGGAAGAAAGGGGGAATACAGGTTCAACTTTGATCAATATGGTATTTATTCCATAGATTGAACCAAGTTCCCCCACTGTGCAGCACTTATAAGTCTGACTATAAACTTCCTAAAAAGTGAGCGTGCTTAATTGATAAATCGTTTCCTTATCAATCGTAGATACAAAAAGCTTAAAAACAGTAGCAATATCGATAATGTTGATGGTTCTGGCACTTCATAGCTTACGTTGAACGAATCAAGCTCACCAGTTAGATAAAGGTTATTTGAACTATCAAAATCAACTCTAAATATATGATTTTCGTATTCACTGGGAGATGGGTAATGTGTTGGAATACTAATACTATCAAGCCATTTAGCGTCACTATCAAACAATTGGAAAGCTAATCTCTCGACAATAAAACTGCCTAATTCGGAACTGGTTAATCCATCTGAAATTCTAGCGTTGACTCTTATATCAGAGTTGTTCCAAACAGTTAACTCTGTCACAGAAGACGCCATAGCATTGAATTCTCCAATAGTCACACTGAATAAACTAACAGAACTCTTAAATGAAGATGCAAATCCAACAATCTGCGAGTCTGGAGGAGTCTCCGTATCAAATACTAGTTCATAGATTACTCGATCTCCCCTAGAAAAGTAAGGCAAAAGTTCACTCGGGACCCCCCCTAAGCTGCCTTCAGCATTTAAAGTGATAAGTGCGGCTATAGAAGGTTGAGATGCTAGTCCAAGCGTCAATACGCAAAGGTTCAATAACCAACTGATTTTCTTTTTCATTTTTTTGTTTTCCTTATTCTTTAAACTTTTTCTAATCGCGAAATAGCAAAAGTTATACCAAGATATAAGTTGATGTTTTTAAGAAGAAAACACTAAGCAAAATGTATATCCTAATCCGTTTGTAAAATTTCCTGACACTCATGCGATTGTTTTTTATACAATTTTTTAACTAACTATCACAATAGTGACGTTTTTTGCAGGCGTACTAAGGCTTTCGATCATCGCCCTGATTCGCTCTAGGGTTCTTAACAAGATCTA
Organism: Thalassotalea insulae; assembly: GCF_030161395.1. Taxonomy (NCBI): domain Bacteria; kingdom Pseudomonadati; phylum Pseudomonadota; class Gammaproteobacteria; order Alteromonadales; family Colwelliaceae; genus Thalassotalea; species Thalassotalea insulae. The sequence goes on along the minus strand of NZ_BSST01000001.1, from coordinate 2,952,541 downwards.
AAGTGTCTTCTGATTTGGGGTAATACAACATTTGCGACTGTCGGATTTGATTGAACGCTATTAATCGCACCTGACCGTTCACGTTACAACTTGCTCAACTGAATATGTTCAACAAAGCAAAACCATTCACGCTAAAGAGACTCCAGAGATACTTTTTGTTTAATACTTGTTTGCTCGCCAGCTTTTATTAACTGCCAATTAGTATTCGCCGCTTCCAGACAAACATACTCATTTTCACCACCAGTATGAATATCATCCATAGTACTGGCGGTTTCTTTACCCGGATTCCACAGTACATATTGCTGGCAATGCTGAGTTTCAATCAAAATTTTGCGTTGCCACTGAGCATCGATTATTTGCTGATTTTCGCTGGTATGGTAGATGCGATCGATTGGCCCAACGCAATTCACTAGTGCCGTTTGCTGAGCGCTAAGCCCGGTTAACTTATCATCAAAATAAACAGACGATAACTCAGGCGCAGTGACATTTTCTGGTGCACTAACCGCAAAATAACTGTGCACGGCAGTTGTATATTGCACATCCTGATTCGATAAATTTTCCATAGTTAGCTGCTGGGAAAATTCACTGCCGAAAAATAGTTGTTGAGTGACTTTAAATTGCGCTGGCCATAATGGGTGGCGATCTTCCCCTACCAGCTCTAGCGTTAAACTCACACCTTGTTTATTAATTTCACTGTCGATAAGTTGCCATAAGCTAGTGCGGGCAAAACCGTGGTTACCACCATTTATTCCCTGCTCGTCTAAATTAGCGCCAAACCAGGGCCAGCAAATAGGAATGCCGCCTCTGATCGCTTTACCATAGGAAAAATCAGCGCTATCACTTAACCAAAAAACCTCTTGCTCGCCACTAGGTTGCCAGCTTAATACCTGACCACCGTATAAAGATAATGACGCGTTATGATTAACATGAGAGATATCTAAAATGGCAATATCGTTAATTTTACGCTGATTAATCGCGCCGTATTGATTGGATTGGATAAGTTCTTGAGTCATAAGCTAGCTGAATTTAAGACAGGAATCATTATTTTAGCGAAGCAAGTTATTGGAATAAAGCGTAAAAGTATTCACGCCTAGTAACTGCATATCTTTGGTAATTGTGTCGGCCAATTAAAGCCCAATATCGACCGACACCATAAATAAAGATCTTGCCATGGTAATAAGTAAATATCCACCATCTAAAGAAGGTGGCTTTCGTTGACCCCCTCGAAGGGGGCCTCTCCTGTCCAGAACCTTATTTGAACCTGAAGCTATCATTTTCTTAAAACGATAGCTCAACACAGCGAAATAAATCACTCAGCGCAAACAACGCATTCAGTCTGCTTTGAGCAAATGGCTAAAATCCAACTCTTGCTGCATGTATTGTTGGCATGGATGCCAACAAAGCTAAGCAGGCATAGGGATGTGCCTTCTTAGCGTTACATCGAAAGTGTGAGTTGAATTTTAGCATCAACATTTGCTAGCAGCGCCGGGGAGTCCAGAGGGGCTCGGCGTTTAGCCCTTCTGGTTGCCGTCGAGCAACCTCGACAAACCAATCAGCCGATAACCCCAAATAGTATTATCAACTGGCTCTTTCAGGCAAAGCCCTTTTTTGATGATAACCACCTACTGAAATAGGTGGTTTAGGCTAAAAATTAATACTAAACTGTTAATTATTTAACGTAGGCTCTTGGTAAATCCGCCTCTGCCGTATAACGTTTTCTAAGGGCATCCTGACGGCTGTCGGTACTGTATTCGATACCTTCAATCCACATTTTTTCAACCTGAGTACTAAGCTCAAACGGGTCGCCACTCCACAGTACCAGATCCGCTCGTTTACCTATCGCAATGCGCCCGGCATTTAAATCAAATGCATCTGCAGCATTAGCGGTTATTGCCGCTAACGCCTGTGTTTTATTCATTCCGTTAGCCACAGCGATACCCGCGTCATAGCGCAACTGATAAAGATTATGAGTGTCACCACGTACTGAAAATATCACAGTGACACCTGCATTCACTAACTGTGCAGCACTTTCCAGCGAGACCTGCAAAGCATCAAAGTTCGGTAAATTTTCGATCGCACCAATAATTACCGGCACCTTAGCTTCTGCCAGTTGATTGACCACGCGAATAGCATCACCGGCCCCATAAATCACTAAATCAAGGGCAAAATCTTTTTTCAGAGCTAACAACGCCATAATATCGGTTGCCCGCTCTGCATAGGCAATTAACGGCGTTTCTCCTGCTAATAACGCATTGATGATTTTTTCATCTCGTTTCGGTTCTTTCGCTGTTTTCTCATCGTCTTTGTTATCAGATTTTTCTGCCGCTTTTGCTAACGCTTTTTGCACATCTTCCAGCTTATTACGTAACTGTTGGATCTCCAAGGCACGAGAACCTTTACGCTTAGCACCTAATTCAACTATAACCGCTGCATTACGCTCAACGATACTATCCAATTCCCCTGTAAGATTGGCAATAAAAGCCTGACCTTTAAACATCTTATCGCCGCCGTAGGGCACCACCAGATTAGTGGTGATACCACCTTTGCGAGAATATGGGATCAAAGATGAAAACGGATTAAATGCCGCACTGGCATCAAACGTAATATCAGCATCTTTGTCACCAGCATCACGAGTGCTCGACACAGCAGACACTTCAACCAGTCCCAAGTGATTAAACGAACCAATTAGGCCGGGGGTTAAATTTTTCCCCATTGCATCGATAATGTTATCTGCCATCACAGTCTCTGGATTAATCGCAATAATTTTACCGTCTTCAATCACAACCGTAGCCTGAGTTAATACCCCTTGTTCAGTCACTGTATGAACGGTGGCATTAGTAATAGCAAGAGAGTCAGCAAATGCAGGAGTCGCGCAGGTCAATGCTAACGCGATAACCGAAGATTTAAATAATGTCATAATTTTATTCCTTATTACCGCTGACCTAACATAAAGTCACTTTGCGCCTGATATTTTTCGTCAAACCGATCATAGACTTTAGCGCCATCAACAAATACCTGTTCAGCCTGGGCATAAACACTAAACGGATTGTCGTTCCACAGCACCAAATCGGCATTTTTCCCTGGCTCTAGGCTACCTGTTTTGTCAGCAATACCTAGCGACTTAGCGGCATTAGCTGTGATCCAGGTGATCGCATGTTGCGGTTTAATATCAAAACCATGCTCATTCGCCCGATACATCACTTTACCAACTTCCTGATTGAGCCGTTGAATGGTAGTTGCTGAATCAGAATGAACCACAGCGCAAGAGTTTTTCTGTGCATCAACAATAGCGACATTTTCCTGCACCATGTCATAAGCTTCCATTTTAAAACCCCACCAATCTGGCCACATTGCCGCGCAGTTACCATTTTCCGCTAATTTATCAGCAATTTTATAGGCTTCAATCGCATGGTGAAATGTTCCTGAGTGATAACCAAATTCTTTTCCTAAATCTATCATCATCGCCATCTCTTCCGCTTTATAGCAATGATTATGAATAAGGATTTCACCATCGAGTACACCTTTCAATGTATCTAGCTCAATATCACGCGTCGGTACTTCAGGGTTCTTCCCAGCAGCATAATCAGTTTCATATTTATCCCAAGCGCGTTTATATTCCACCGCTTCTGCCCAAGCCATGCGATAACCTGCCATATTGCCCATTCGGGTTGATGGCGCTATTTTTTTACCTCCATAAACACGTTTCGGATTTTCACCGCAGGCCATTTTCAAACCATAAGGTGCTTCAGGAAATTTCATCCCTTGCATGGTCGGGCTTGGCACATTGCGCAAGGTAACTCCTCGGCCACCAAATAAATTGGCTGAGCCAGGTAAAATCTGTAATGTGGTGATCCCCCCAGCACGCGCCTGATGAAACCCAGGATCTTGCGGCCAAATGCTATGTTCAGCCCATACTTCAGAACTGTTAGGCTGTGTCGCTTCATTGACATCAGCGTGAGATTCCGCCGATGGACTTGGATAAACGCCAAGGTGAGAATGGACATCAATGATACCAGGTGTCAGCCACTTTCCTTCAGCCTCGACAACCTGAGCCTGCGAGGCTGATAAATTAGTGCCAACTTGCACGATCTTACCCTGTTCCATTAAAACATCGGCATTATCCAAGCGCTTTCCAGTGCCGGTTAATACCGTTGCATGACGGATCAAGGTGGGTTGACTTGCTAGCGGGTGATAAGTACTCGGATACGGGTTTTTATTAATAACCACTTTTTCATCTTGTGACTCAGAGCTATTACACGCTGAAATTCCCATCGATAAAGCGACCATCAGCAAGGATGGAGCCATTTTTTGCATGATTGATATTCCCTAATAGACATGGCTTTTGCTCTTATTATTGATAAAGAGGCTAAGCGCTTATTCTTGTATTAACAATACGTTATTATGAATAAGTGATGGTAACAAGAAAATTTTAGCGTTATCAGGCTAGGCTGCGGTCAGTGGCCCAAAAACTAGGACTAATGGTTATTGGCACGGTGTTTGTTTGCCAGCCAACGGGTAAATTTATCCTTTCTAAACCACAATAATCCAAGGGCCAGTATGATATAAATACTGGGTTCTATAATTTCAGATTTTACCGACCAGTAAAAATGAATCGCTACCAACAATAGCGCTAAATAAACCCAATTATGTAGCAACTGCCATTTTCGCCCTAATTGTTTTTTCATTGCGCTAATAGAAGTAACCGCCAACGTCAATAAAATCACAAATGCCGCCATACCTATAGTGACATAAGGACGCTGATAAATTTCTTCGATAAATAACGGCCAGTCAAACTGCACTTCAAATGCTAGAAAACTCAAGACATGGCACAAGGCATACGTAAAACTGTATAAACCAAGTAAACGACGGACCTGCATAAAGATACGCCACTGGCAATACTTAACGATAGGGGTCACCAAGAGACTGAGTAGCAGTAAATTAAATGCCCCTATGCCGGTAAAATGTAATACCGCTTCTACCGGATCGGCACCAAGCTGATCATTAATCGCTAAATAGTAGACATTCACTAACAGCGATAGGCTAACCAAATGAATCACTGATTTAAGCAATATGACTTTCATCGACTTTTTGTTGATCATTTGCTGTCACCACTAATAATACTGACGTAAATCCATGTTTTTATATAGCTCTGCGACCTGTTCGCCATAACCGTTAAATGGCAAAGTCTCGATGCGATTACGGGCAAAGAGTCCGCCAGTAGTAATACGTCGCTCACTAGCCTGACTCCACCTTGGATGATCAACTTCAGGATTAACATTGGCATAAAAACCATATTCATTCGGTGCTAATAAGTTCCAAGTGGTTGGTGGCATTTTTTCAACCAAACGAATCGAGACAATCGATTTAATACTCTTAAAGCCATATTTCCACGGAACCACTAGCCGAATTGGCGCACCATTTTGCGGTGGTAAGGTCTTGCCATACAAGCCAACACTTAGCAGAGTTAACGGATGCATGGCTTCATCAAGGCGCAAGCCTTCGACATAGGGATAATCAATGCCCCCACCAATACGACGACTGTTTTGTCCCGGCATTTGCTGTGGATCATACAAGGTTTCAAAGGCGACATATTTCGCCTTAGCTAACGGCTTTGCCTGTTTAATCAGTTGTGCCAGAGGAAAACCAATCCAGGGGATCACCATTGACCACGCTTCAACGCAGCGTAATCGATATATTCGCTCTTCCAGCGAAAAGCGTTTTAGTAGATCATCGTAATCTAAGGTGATTTCTTGCTCTACTTCGCCTGAAACCTTTAATTGCCATGGTTTAACCTTAAACTGCTGGGCATTTTCACTCGGATCGGATTTATTCGTGCCAAACTCATAAAAATTATTATGAGAGAGCACTTTTTGCTCTGGCGTTAAGCTTTCACTTGTGGCGGGACTCGCTTGAAACTTGAGAGGATGGGTTTGAAAACGCTTAGTTTGCTTGTGAGTAAACCAGTCGATGGCATTAGCATGTGGTGATAATAACCCACTGGCACCAACAAAGCCTAAGCGTTTAAGGAATGAGCGACGTGAACGGTACACCGCTTCATCCGTCACCTGATTTTCTGTTATTTGCCACGAAGAATGTTGACGAAATGCTTTTGACATAGAAGGTAAATAATCTTAACAATACGATATATCACTAGACCACCTAACCGCCAAAATAATTCGCAAATCGTCTAAATTAACGGTTAACGAACAAACTGTTGTATGTATTGCTTAATATCCGATGATTCGTATAACCAGGTTACCTCTTGGTTATCATTGACAATTTTCAAACAAGGAACCTTGTGCTTCCCTCCTTGTTCTACAAGCTCTTGTCGCAGACTATTATCTTTATTAATGTTCTTAACTGCGATATTTAATCCGCCCCGTTTCATTGCGCGGCGTACTTTGACACAAAACGGACAGGCAGGCAGTTGGTACAAACTCAAATGCGCCGTACTTTCATCAATTTCATTTTGCAATTCTGGCGCTCTTTTGGGTTTTTTCGGCGAAAAGACAAAATCAAAAAATAAAATAATACGGCCGATTAGCCAACGTAAAATAAACATCAATACACCTTAAACTGTATGTTAGCAAACAGCTATTACCAACAAATAAATAGATAAAATTTGGCCGCGCAGTCTATCACAGCGCGGCCAAACTATAAAACTCAGTATTGTTCGGATTAAAATAACGGCAAATTTACCACATTAAATCATCTGGAATTTGATAGGCGGCATAGGGATCTTCTTCATCGGTATGCTCGTCATCAACCTGATCGTTTTGTACTAAAATCACCTCTGGTTCTAATTGGGCAAGCTTTTCCGCGGTTTCCTTAGTCACAATATAAGTAACATCATCCTGACCACACAAAGCTAAACGACCATTGACTAATGCTTGGTAGGTCATCGCGTTTAAATGTAACTTTTTGATGACGTTGTTAAAAGTGTAATTGTATTCTTTTTCCCCTTCGACACCGGTAATTTGATGATGTTGCAGGATCTGCAAAATACGCAGTTTTTGCTCTTTCATTGCTAATTGCTGCTTTTTCTCCGCATTAAGCGCCGCATCCTTTTCCTGCTTGGCTTGTTGAGCCTTAGCTAAGTCTTGCTTTACTTGCTCCTGCAAGCTGGTTTCCACTTTGGCACCACTGCGCTTTTGTTTATTTTTCTTTCGTTTATCTGTATTTGCTTGTCGGGCTTTTTGTTTAGTCGTTAAGCCTGCTTTTAATAATTGCTCTTGTAAAGATGCCATCTGTTTCTTTCCGTTAGACATTCATTCTGTCGACGATTTTATCAAGTTAATTTCAGTTATACCAAGTGAATTCAATCGATATTATCAACGCGTTGCAATTCAGATAATTGCTCTGGCGTATCTAAATCAACAAAGGCGCTTGCTAATGGCAGCCAAATAACCTGCTGACGATTCGCGGCAATGACTGATTTAGCACCCTGCCCTTGCGGTAAACGGGTTAAAGCTGAAAAATATTGTTTAGGAAAAATCACTGGTGGGCCAAATACTTTGGCTAAACCACTATCTTGCGTACTGTGCTCGGCACAAACAATCGATTCAGGCTCCACCTGCCAGCGAGTAACTAATCGCTGTAGATCATCAAGCGTAAGTTGCCATTGATCCACTAACAACAGCAACACTGCATCAGTTTCTGGGGCCACAGCACTAACTCCTGCAGCTATTGAGCTGGCTAAACCTGAGTGCCAGTTTTCATTATTCACGCAGCGTACTGACAACTGACTAACTTCCTGTGCCATTCGCTTAGCTTGGAAGCCTAACACGCAAATAACCTTATCACTTAACGCCAGTGCCATTTTACTTTGTCTGATAATCAGTGATTGCCCTTGAAATTCGACCAGTTGTTTCGGCTGGCCAAGACGATCTGAACAACCCGCCGCCAACAAAATAACTTCCAGCACTAGTGGCATTTTAAAGACCAGGATTTAAGATTTTTTTGTTGAGTCTGCCGGCTGATAAACTGTTGAATTTCAGCACAAATAGATAAGGCTATCGCCTGTGGACTGCGACCGCCAATATCTAAACCAATCGGGCCGAACACTTGCTGCTCAACATCGGATGCTGTTAATGACAGCTCAGCTAATAACTTATCACGTCGCCCTGCTGGCCCTAATAAGCCGATATAATCAATATCAGCTGCCAGTGCATTTTTCAGTAATAGGCCATCATTGGTTAAGTTATGGGTCATGATAATCACCGCATCAAAGCCAGCTAAGTCGTCTGTCGTTAGATGTTCAGCGCGCAATTTTCGTTTGGCATCACAAAGGGAAAACTCACTTTGCGCCAAATTATTCTCCCGATGATCTTGCAAAGTAACTTTCCAGCCGAGCTGTTTCGCCATAGTCACCACCGGTGCAGCATCGGGTCCGGCACCACATAGCAATATCGACCAAACGGGTGTCACCGGCGTCACTAACCAGCGTTTAGCATCATTATTTTTACCTGATATTGCATTTGTTACTTGTTGTTGTAGCAATGCTTTATCATCTAAAGGTGCCCTAATAAAACAGGCTTGAGCAACTGTCTGCTCACTCACTTGCTGACAATAAATGCCACTTTGCCCTTGTTCAATCGCCTGGATCAAATGGACAAATTCTAAGTGTTGGTTATTAGCGTTTAATGGCTGGAGTAAGATGTCAATTGCCCCTTCACAGCCCAATCCCAGCCCCCAAAGTAATTCTGCATCCGCCTTGAGATCATAGGTCAGTAATTTATTATGCGTTTGATGCAATACTTCCTGTGCATGGCAACTAATATCAGCTTCCAGACAACCACCACTGAGCAAACCGGTGCAAGCTCCCTGTTGATCAATCAACATCATGGTACCGGTTTTACGATAGGTTGAGCCACGGGTTGCCACTATCGTGGCAAGAACAAAGTCTTCGTTGCTATCGAATCGAGAAATAATTTGCTGCCAGTTTTCCTGCATAGGTTACTAAACCTCGCTCTCATTAAGGGTTTTCTTTAATACCTTATCCAAGGTACTCCAAGGTAACAGGGCACATTGTTTACGAACCGGAAATTTAGCCACCGCCCCCAAAGGAGCAAAATGCTCAGCCATCTGACCAGTAAAAGCGAGGTTTTTATCGAGTGATAACTGCAACTGTTGACTTATTGCGAGAGCTTGAGCCACTGGTTGATTTCGCAAAAACTGACACAGCATGGAAGCAGAAGCACGGCAAATAGCACAACTGTCGCCAAAAAAGGCTAAGTGACTAATATGATCATCACAAAGCTCAGCATCAATACGAATTTCATCACCACAGGCAGGGTTAACTCCATCGGCACTATGACTGACGTTAATCTCTTGCTCAAATCCAACCGGAGATTTGTGATGCGCCAACATTGCTTGTTGATAAAGCGAATGTTGCCCCTGATTATGTCCGTTAGTGTAAGCTTGTTGCACCTGATTCCCCATGAAAGCTCCAACAACTATTATCGCTAACTTAGCATAAGTTGGTGCGCTTGATCTAACCCTGCCACTAAACGGTCAATATCGGAGTAATCGTTATAGAGCCCAAGTGATGCTCTAATGGTCGAATTAACAGCGAAAAACTGATGCAAAGGTTGAGCACAATGATGACCCGCCCTGACAGCAATGTCCTCACTATCGAGTATGCTGGCGACATCATGACAATGAACCCCTTTAATTTGAAAGCTAGTTAAAGTCGGCAAGGTAACACCTTTGTATTCCGGTAACGGCAGTTTAACTAACGGCTTAAAGTACTTTAACTCTTGTAAAGACTGCTGCAAATAAAACGCTAAATCATTTAAGTAATGATTAATATCATGCCAGGACAAATCATTCAGATAATCAATCGCTTCAACGAGTCCAACAATAGCAGCTACGTTATGAGACCCCGGTTCAAACTTAAGCGGCCCGGCTATAAATTCACTTTGTTGATAACTAACGCTTGATATGATGCCGCCACCTAATTGATAGGGTCGCATATTGTCAAAATGTTCAACTTTACCATACAACACACCACAGCCTGTTGGTCCGTAGAGTTTATGTGCCGAAAACACATAAAAGTCACAACCTATCGCATTAACGTCAACAGCACCTCTAGCAACCGCCTGAGCACCATCAACTACAGTTGCAATCTTTTTATCACTGGCAAGCTGACATATCTGCTGAACATCTTCATATTGGCCAATAACATTAGAACAATGAGTCACGGCTAATACCCTAGTTTCACTGTCCAGTAATGATCTTAGATGCTCAATATTTAAGGTGCCATCGGGCATTAAATCGACCACCCTAAGCTCTGCCTGGTACTGCTGTGCCAGCCGCTGCCACGGCAATAAATTGGCATGATGTTCTGCAGCGCTGATCACTATATTGCTCGCTGTTTCTTGTTGTTGCGCTTTAATTAGCAATGGCTCAACAAAACTGTAAGCAACTAAATTCAGTGCTTCCGTCGTACCTGAGTTAAAGATGATTTGCTGGCCACTATTTGCCCCAAGAAAATGAGCGACTTTTTCTCTTGCCTGTTCGACTATTTCCGTGACATTAGCGCTCAACTGATACAAGCCTTTATGACTATTGGCATGGGCATAACATTGATAATGATAAATAGCATCAGCGACATGTTTAGGCGTTAAACACGTTGCAGCACTATCTAGATAACACAATCTGGGGTAAGCGCGAGTTGAAAATATTGGAAAATCCTGTTTCCAGGGGCTGATAATTGACATGGCATAATGAATTATTGTTATTAACTAACGAAAAATTAACAACATCGATACCAAGTTGCAATCACACAAGTGTAACTATTAATGAATGTTGACACAGTTAACAACCGCTTAAATGCCAACTAAAACTCAGTAGATGATCATTTGTACCCTATCTGTAATTGGGATAATCTTAAGCTACGCAAAAAGCTTTCACTAAAATAATGAATAACATCAAAAAAATCTCTATTGCTGTTTCACTTATTATCTTTTTACTCTGCGCAATGGCGTTGACCTGGGTATATAGCCAAATTGACAGTGCATTACCAATCCTCGAGGGAAAACAAACTATCTTGGGTATCAAAAATAGCGTTGTTATCGAAAGAGATCAGCAAGGTATCGCCACGATAAAAGGGCAAGATCGTCTCGATATTGCGACTGCCACCGGTTTTATACACGCGCAGGAAAGATTCTTCCAAATGGATTTATTGCGTAAAAACGCCGCTGGCGAGTTATCCAGTTTATTCGGCCCAGCCGCGCTTGATTATGATAAATCCATTCGCTTACATCGTTTTCGACAAAGAGCGGAACAGATAGTTAACCATCTGCCGAAGGCACAACAGCGCTTGTTAACGGCTTATACCACAGGAGTTAATGAAGGCTTACACAGCTTGAAAGCACAACCGTTTGAATACTTACTCCTGCAGCAAGAACCGGTAGAATGGCTAGAAGAAGATACCGTGCTAACGGTATTAAGCATGTATTTGGATTTACAGTATAAAGACGGCGGCAGGGAAAGAACATTAGGGGTATTGGCGTCCAGTTTTGCACCAGAAATTTTTGCCTTTTTAAACCCTAAAGGCAGCCGTTGGGATGCAGCTGTAGATGGCACTAGATATTCTGCTGCGCCATTACCAGATATGCCATGGCCTGCTGCTCACGCCTCAGTTAACAAACACACTCATAGCAAACAATTTAGTGACACCGACGATAGTAGCGAACAGTTCCCAGGCTCTAATAACTGGGCTGTTGGCGGTAACATCAGCGCCACAGGCAGTGCCATCGTTGCCAATGATATGCACCTAGGCTTACGTGTACCAAATACCTGGTTCAGGGCATCATTTGAGTACCAAGATGACAACGATGAGTTAGTAAAAGTTAGCGGTCTCACCTTGCCCGGCACACCTGCCATGGTCACAGGTAGCAATGGTAATATCGCCTGGGGTTTTACTAACAGTTACGGTGACTGGAGCGATGTCATTATCATCAACACCAATGAAAAGGGTAGCCATTACCTCACTCCTGATGGCGAAAAAGCATTTACCCAATACAAGCATGTAATCGCGGTAAAAGGTCAGCAACCGCAGGAATTTATCAGCAAAGAAACTCAGTGGGGACCTATTATCGGCAAAAATGCTGACGGGAAATTATTAGCCTATCGTTGGGTTGCTCATGATCTAGAAGCGGTTAATTTTACCGCGCAGCAGCTGGAACAGGCAACATCAGTACAACAGGCATTCACTGTTGCTGCTCATTCAGGCATTCCTGCACAAAACATGATGATTGGCGATAAGGCAGGTAATATTGGCTGGACCATTATGGGGCCTATTCCGAAAAAATCTTCAAACTTTGGCGCAACCCCTAAATCATGGGCGAATGGTCGCTATTTCTGGGACGGCTATTTAACTGAAGATCAATACCCTCGCATACTCAATCCAGCAACAGATCGTTTATGGACCGCCAACGCCCGCGTTGTTGGCGGTCAAATGCAAGAAAAAATAGGCAATGGCGGTTATGCCTTAGGAGCAAGGGCACAGCAGATCAGAGACGCTCTGTTCGCCGAAACTCATTTTGATGAAAAAAAGTTACTAGCAATAGCGCTAGATGACCGCGCGTTATTTTTAAAACCCTGGCAGCATTTTTTATTGGATAAAGTTCTGACAACAGAAGCAATTACCAATAAACCATTATGGCAACAAGCTAAAGAAATTTTGCAAACTGAACACCTTAGCGCCTCAGTTAATTCAGTTAGTTACCGTCTGGTGCGTAATTTCAGACTCAATTTAAGAAACCAGGTGTTCGCCCTGTTTAACAAAAACCTCAGCCAGTTTGGCGATAATTACGACTTTCATACCATTCGGCACCAAATCGAAACGCCTTTATGGCAATTAGTTAATCAGCAACCAGATAACTTCCTTTGGTTAACTGACAGCTGGCAGGCAACATTTGAACAAGCCTTGAACACGACGCTAGTCGATATGACCCAAGATCAATCATTAACAGAAGCGACTTGGGGACAAATCAACAGCAGCGAAATTCAACACCCTATTGCTAAGGCTGTGCCATTATTAGGGAAGTGGCTGAATATGCCAAAAACTCAGCTTCCTGGTGACAGCTATATGCCAAGAGTGCAAGGTAAAGCATTTGGTGCTTCAGAGCGTATGGTAGTATCTCCCGGCCACGAAGAAACAGGAATTTTGCATATGCCTACTAGTCAGGCCGGACACCCCTGGAGTCCTTATTATCGCAGTGGGCATCAAGATTGGGAACAAGGTAAGCCATCGCCATTTTTGCCGGGAAAAACACGATACAGCCTGACTTTATTAAGCTACTAAATGACACTTAACAAGGAAACACTATGACCTTATTGATCACCTGCTTATTTATTGCTTTACTGCTCCCCTATTTAGCTAAAATACCCGTTGCGATCGCCATGCATCAACTAGGGGGCTATGACAACGCTCATCCGAGAGCGCAACAAGCCCAGCTTACCGGTTTCGGTGCCAGAGCATTAGCTGCACACCAAAATTCGTTTGAATCACTGATTATTTTCACTCCCGCGATATTGCTCGCTATCGCGACGCAGCATACCGGCAGCAGTATTCAATATCTCGCTATTACTCATGTTGTTTCCCGCATTATTTATCAGCTGCTATATATGATCAATATCAGTATCTTGCGCTCCATTGCCTGGGGAATAGCCACTATGGCTTCATTTGCTATTGTTTGGCAATGCTTCTAGCGTTGAAGTTATTACCATCTCAGTGATTAACCAAGCAAATTGATATAAACAAAGGCTTGAAAAGTGAAAGGAGGCTAGCTAAAGTGCCATTATGACATTGAAAAATTTTGCTCACTTTATTCTCTTTTTCTTTATGCTGCAGCTGCGGTAGGAGCGTTTGTGTCGTCAAGTTTCAACGATAAAACCTCCTAGCGGAGGTTTTTTTTATTTGGGCCCTTTACAGAAAATCCTCAGCAGATTTCAGTAAGGTTAATACCAAGTTGATTGCTCAAATTGGTATAAGTAAATATAAATAAGTAGGTACCACGTGAACGATGAATTAGATCTCAATAAAATTAGAGAAAAAATAACGAAACTTGATCAACAGTTGCTTGCTTTGTTTGCCGAGCGCCGGGCACTAACGCTTAACGTTGCCAAAAGTAAAGCTAAGCAAGTACGCCCGGTTAGAGATCAACAAAGAGAACAGGAGCTATTGATCCGTTTGATCAAACAAGGCAAAGAATATGGCCTGGACGCTCATTATGTTACCAGTGTTTTTCAAACTATTATTGAAGACTCGGTACTGAATCAGCAAGCATATTTGCAGACCTTAGCGAACCCAAATCTTGAGATGCCAAGCGTCAGTGTCGCTTTTTTAGGAGATAAAGGCTCTTATAGTTATTTAGCCAGCCACAGATACTTTTCTCGCCGTGCAGAAAAACTTATCGAATACGGCTGTCAAAGCTTTAATGAAATAATGCAACAGGTAGAATCGGGGCATGTCGACTATGGCATGTTACCAATTGAAAACACCAGCTCAGGCAGCATTAACGAAGTATACGATGCCCTGCAGCACACAAATTTATCGATCGTCGGCGAAATCACTCAACCAATAGAGCATTGTCTGCTTACTGCAGTTAATACCTCATTAGATAAAATCAAAACCATCTATGCTCACGGACAGCCATTTACACAATGCAGTAACTTTCTCGATAAGCAAGGGGATATGCGCATTGAATATTGTGAAAGTACTGCCGATGCGATGGCTAAAGTCTATCAGCTACAAGATCCATCAGTCGCTGTTATCGGTAGCGAAGAAGGTGGACAATTGTATCAGTTACATGCATTAGAGAAGTCGATCGCCAATCAAAGTGAAAACCATAGCCGCTTTATTCTGGTTGCCCGTAAACCGGTCGATGTCGCTGAACAAATTCCGGCAAAAACGGCGATTATTCTCGCTACAGGCCAGACCCCAGGAGCTTTAGTTGAATGCTTGCTAGTACTAAAAGAAAAAGGTATCAACATGTGTAAACTGGAGTCACGTCCAATTCAGGGACGCCCATGGGAAGAAATGTTTTATCTTGATGTTGAAGCAAATATTAAACAGCTAGCCTTACAGGAAGCCATTAGCGAAATAACGCCTTTGACTAATTTTATTAAGGTTCTAGGCTGTTACCCGATCGAGCATATCAGCCCGACTAATGTACCTAGCAATGCTATTACCTAAAGGATATGGTTAAATATAAAAATGCGCGTTAATCAGCGCATTTTTTGTTAAATATTAACTTTTGTTGTGATAGCCGGCTAAACACGGCAACAGCACAGAGCACCAGTATTGAGGGCATAGCAGCTGACATTACATGAAAAAGGCTGTTAAATGCTGACAGCGCAGTTAAAACAACTAAAGTAACAGATGGGATAAGTAACCAAAAAGTATGCTCACTGATACAAATATCAAAGGCGTAATTCATCAGCCAAATCACCAAAAGCGTTAGGCTTAATGCAGATAACGCGGTGATCACTCCAGGATAATAATCAAGAATAAAGTCAGTATAAGGATGCAATGCTTCTGGGACAGGGACTAAATCAGCAACTCCTGTAAGCCACAAAAAAGAACATGCCAGTAAACAACCAAAATTAAACGACCACAATTTTTTATTCACCTGATATCGGCTCAACTTAAGCATAGCGACATTCTCTTCATTTATTTTTATTATTGATATTTTTTATACCTTAAGTTTATTTTTTAAGCAAGAAGTATATAAAACAACCACAAAAGAGAGAAAGTTAATACTAGAGGCTAATATCAAACAGCGTTACATAGATATTTAAAGATAATCAGTAATTCTAACCAATTGAAATATAATACTTTTAAAACGTACAATTATATAAATACCAAGCAAACGTAAAGCGACATTAAAACCATATAAAAATAGTGGTTATTAATTTTTAATAATAAATTCTCTGTTATTCAGATATACTGATTCTTACGATTGCCCTGATTACTGACTTTAAAGGATATAAAAGTGAAAGTTTTAACTACCATCGTTGTCATCATCCTATTAGCTTGTGGTGGAGCCTTATGGTTTCTCGCAGGAGGTTCGTTAAACGAATTTGTAAAAACGCAAATAGAAACCGTTGGCCATCAAGTTACAGAACAAAAAGTCACTGTCGATAAAGTAGACATTCAGTTAGCAAAAGGCGCAGGTAGCATTTATGGCGTAAACTTGGCAAACCCTGCTCAATATAAAGCAGCCAATGCCTTCTCTTTAGGTGAAATAACCTTAGATATTAATCTAGAAAGTTTAACTAAAGAGCCTATTATTATTGATGCTATTGTAATTAAAGAACCAAAAGCAGTTGCAGAAATAGCCGCCAATGGTGATTCCAATATAAAAGACCTGCTCGACAGTATTAAGCGCCACTTACCTCAAACTTCAGCAAGCTCTGAACCACAGCCATCAGATTCATCAGCAAGTGAGCCAAGAATTAGTGTCAGTCAGATTGTTTTGGCTGGGACCGCATTATCATTAGACCTCACCGCATTAGGTAATAAAAATCATCAGCTTACACTTCCCGATATAACATTAACCAATATTGGTGGAAAAGACGGCTTACCAGCCAGCCAACTTGGTACCGTGATAACAAAAGAAGCCCTATCGGCGATATGGCAACAAGCAAAAGCAGCACAAAAACAAAAATTAAAGCAAATAGCTAAAGACAAATTAAAAGAAAAAGCGAAGAAAAAACTTTCAGATTTGTTTAATAAATCCTAAGCTTAGCTGTGTAATTACTGTTTTACTTAATAGAAAAAGACAATTTAATAAGGGTAAAGTCTATGAACTTGCTAAAATTTCTCTCAAAAGCACTAATAATCTCTGTGCTTTCATGCTCTTATTCAAGCACAGCGGCAGAATTTGAAGTCCAGCCGTTTTTCGGGCAAATGTACAGCGCTGATTTGCAAAGTGTGGTCGATGGTACCGAGCTTTCCGTCGATAATGCTATGAGCTATGGTATTGCATTTTCATGGCAGGATTCTCCAAACGGCCAGGGACAATTGATATTAAACGCTGTCAGTCACGATTTTAATAGTGATTTGGATGGCCAAGAGTATTCACTCGATATCCTTTACGCCCACTTTAATGGTGTTGCCTTATTTCGCCAGCAAAACTATGTTACCACCGTTTCTTTAGGACTAGGGGGAGCTTATTTTGACAGTGATATGAACCAAGAACTTTACCCTTCTGCTACGCTTGCTATCGGTACTCGCTATGAGTTTTCTGATAATCTTGCTTTTATCACAGAGTTACGCGGCTACGCCAGCATCATAGATAACAAAGATAATAACTTCTGCCAAGATGATATTTGCTATGCAACTTTCAATGAAGGCTTATGGTTAGAAACTAATTTAATGATCGGAGTGGCGGTCAAATTTTAACGCTAACTGATGTTTTTACGATCAAAATCAATAATCCAAGCCAGAAAATAAAATAAAGTAGCAGTTTTGTATAAGAATAAATGACGACGCTTATGGCAAATGAACAGCAAAGATTAATTTATATCACCAATCAGCAAGGCAAATATATATACGTTAACGACGCATTTTGCCAGTTACTCGGATACAGTGAACAAGAATTGTTGGCGCTTGATAGCCATAAACAAACCGACCAGCACATGCCTCAACAGGTTATCAACGAACTTTCTGATACGCTCAATCAGGGCTTTTCTTGGCAAGGAGTCTTAAGTATTAATGACAGTGAAGGCAAAAATATTTGGCTAGATGCCTTTATCACCCCACAATACCAACAAGGTGAAATAATTGGTTATCAATCAATTAGTAAAATAGCGGATAAACAACTAACCCATCGGGCACAAAAACTCTATAGTCGCTTAAATAATCAAAGCCGTTTAGCGACGTTTGAGCTCACCAAAAATCACAAATTTATCTTTTTAGTGCTGTTAACCCTGATCACCCAATTCTTTATTTTTACCGAGCTTGGCCTAACGATCTCATTATTAGTGGCTTTTGGTGCTATAGCTCCTATTGCTATTTTTTGGCAAGATATTATTCCTACTGCGATGCGTGCACAAAAACTTCAAAGCATTTATGACTCTATTTCGAGAAAAGTGTACTTCGGTAAAGGCACTGCCAGTGTATTTGACTTTAATTTTTCGATGATCAAAGTCAAACTAAAAGCAATATTAGAGCGTACCTTAGATGCAGCAAACCCAATCAGGTCAGTGATGAGTAAAGTCACCACTGGGATTGAAGAAACCCGAGCAAATCTCGAGCACCAAAAGCAGGAAGTAGAACAACTATCCGTAGCCATGGAGCAAATGCAGGCATCAACAACAAATATTGCCCAAAATACTGTCACTGCCGCTGCAGATTTAGACAGTACCTTCGAACAATGCGAAGAAGCGCAACAAGGTATTTACAACACCACAGATAAAATTAAGGCGCTAGCACAGGAAGTTGAAACAGCTTCAGCATCCGCCGACTCCTTAACTGAGTCAGCCAATAATGTTGGAGCATTAATGGAAGATATTCAATCGATTGCCGATCAAACCAACTTATTGGCCCTTAATGCCGCTATTGAAGCTGCCCGTGCCGGTGAACATGGCAGAGGGTTCGCGGTCGTCGCTGATGAAGTGAGAAATTTATCTTCCCGCACCCAAGATTCAGCAAAAGAAATTCATAACCGATTATCCGCTATGCTTGCCACCATTGATGAATGGGTAAAGCTAATGGCAAAAAACAAACAGGATGCGGAATTTTGTGTGGCAACAGCAGAAGCATCTAATGAAAAGATTGAACGCGTGGTGCAGAGCGTACAAAGTGTCACCGATTCAGCAAATCAGATTGCCACCGCTGCGGAGCAACAAAATGCTGTATCAAGTGATATAAATAATCATATTACTGAAGTTCATCAGGCATTAAAGCATACCTGGTCACAAACCGATGTGGTCGCAGAGCAAATGGCGGCACTAGAACAAAGTGTTGAAGACATTGCCAATGTCGCCAATACCTTTATTCCTAAGAAAAAATAGAAATTTCTATTCTAAATTTCTATTTGGCTTTATTATGATATTTTTTAGTAAATCCAATTAGATAAATTGAATATGCCAAACTTAAGTGACCTCTATCAAATTCAATGGGGCCAGGAGAAAAGCGCTCAAACTACAACCGCTCTCCAACAATATAACTTTATCACGGCTCACGGATGTCACTTTTGCATTAATATCGGAAGTACAATTAAAGTTTGGCAAGATAACCAATATTTCGCTTTATTTAATGGTTACCACCTTAATGATCTAAAGCTAAAAAATGACGCTTTTTTAAAGCAGCTTAGTTATGGCTCTCAAGAGCAACGTATCCAATGGTTAAAAGACACCACCGGCTATTTTAATCTATTAATCATTAACAAAAACTCTGGAGAAATGTTTCTAGCGCGGGATAAGTATGGCTGTAAGCCTTTATACTATTCGATAAATGCTGGAAGTGGCACTATCAGTAACTATCTCGCACAATTTAATCGTACTCAATTTTCATTTGATCCTATTGGCTTATATGAGTCTATTCATTATCGCTGGCTTTCAGGTAAGCAAACACTCGAAACATCAATAGAACAAATCCCAGCCGGTTACTATGGAACAATAACTGATAGCAAGGTGCAAACCACTCAATATTGGTACTGGCATCAACTTAGTAATAATAAAAACAGCCAGCAACTATCGTTAAATACCGCCACCGAAAAAGTAAGCAAATATTTAGATGAATATTTTCAATTGCTTGAACCACAAGTGAATAAGGTTCTGATCCCACTGAGTGGTGGAGTAGATTCATCTATTCTTGCTGCAAAAGCAAAACAGCATTTAGGTAACAAATGCGTTGCAGGCATTATTGAATTCGAAGATGAAAACCCTGAGCTAGAAACGGCAATATATTTCGCTAACACATTAAACATGCCGTACCGGTTAATTAAGTATCATAACGAAAGCATTTTAGAAGATTGCAAGCAACTCGTAACACATCTTGAACAATTGCCACGACATTATAGTTCAATGCCCTTTTATCGCTTGTTAAATATTAGTGATGAATTTGACGCAATTATCTACGGTGAACCCGGCGATACTTTTTTTGGTTCTCACACAATAAAAAGACTACTCAAACAGTTAAAGCGAATGCAATTGCTAAAATCGCTACCAGTATCGCTTTCGACAAGTAATATCCTAGCGAGCACTTTCCCACAAATACATACAAAAGTTAAAAACTTTCAACAAACCCATTTACATCAACTGATACATTCTGCAGACAAAATTGCCTTTTCTAATATTGACACTACTATTTTAGCAAGGTTAAAAGACTATTACACAGAGCAGTTGGATATAGACCAACAGCTACCTTTAGAAAATGAAAAGCAATTTAATCGACTGGAACAACATCATCAGTTATCTTGGATAAAAACCTACATGATGATCACAGATATTGCCGATCACTTAGTCACTGCAGAGCGTCTGATCAAGAATAAATCAGTGAAATTATTAACCCCTCTCACCTACGATAAAATAGCCCAAGCGTCATGGCAACTGTCATCTAAAGCTTACTTAGGCAAAGATCAAGTCAAGGAAGTGCTAAGAAAAATAGGCTGCCAATATTATTCTAAAGAAAGCATGTACGCCCCTAAATATGGCTTTAATACTCCGAAAGATAAGTGGTTAAAAATACTCAACACTCAATTTGTCACTAGCCTTAAGAGCGGTTATTTAATAAATAAAAACATTATTACTCAACAGCAACTTGACACATTCGAGCAACTATCTGCAGAAATGAGATGGACGCTTTATCATTTAGAGCGCTATATTCAAAATGCTAGTGAACATATAAACTAACTTAATAGGCCAACAGCTGAAGACTAAAATAAAGCCTGTAACTTTCGTTTAATTTTCTGTAATAAATTTGGCTTAGGTTTTATTTTTACCATATAACCTAAGCTGAAACGATTGGTGTTGGAATAGACGCAATGCCATAAAGGTTGCTGCTCCGTGATCTTAAAGATCCTCAAATTCCATTGTTTATCATTTAAGGTAATGACATTGTTATCATCGTCTTGGTAGCGAAAAAACGACTGATTTTCCTGTTCAGCATAATTGATGTAGACCCGCCATCCAGGTACCTGACTATTGGTATGCCAAGACATAAAAGCACCTTGGGGATACCAAAAATGTCCGCTAGATACGATAGTTAACTCTTGATTTTCAATATTACCTGAATCATCAGTGAATATATCTAACAGCTTTTCTTTAATAATTTTATCAACTTCAATACGTTGTTGCTCAACATAGTGATCGTTAATTGATTTATCTATGTGTTTGGCACCAAACATAATCACATTAGAAATAGTACTATCTGTTGCTACGCCATGAATATCAATATTATCAGCTATTATTGCGTTTAATGCTGATTCAGAAACCCTATCGAGTGCATCTTCACATGGGCTAAATGAAGAATAACTTTGAATTGCAGCCTTTTTTTGGGCTTGAATACATGCCACTGCTTTTTCTTTTAAACTCTCTCCCAAAAACTCACAATCTAGATCATATAAGCCACTCGAGTTTATATTTATTTTATCCATGCTATTTCCGTTTTTTACTATTTAATTGATGCTGATAAGAAATCAACCATTTTAGTATTTTTTGGCGATAGTGCTCGTTAGCCCATAAAGAAAATGTTTTATCCATGAACTTAAAGTTTTGAATTGCATTTACAAGTTGATAACCTAACCTTAAATGAATGTTTAACGAATTTATATTACCGGGCTCTACTGAACTATAAATAGTATTGATACCTTTCGCCGCTAAGTCAGCGATCATATAGCGTTTGATCATAGCACCATAACCTTTACGCCTATATTGTTGATAAGTATAAAAGTCATAGGTAAATGCTTGACCTTTACCTAACCAATAAAACGGGATTTCCTTTGCACTGCCCCGATAAGTACTACACGTGGTTAAACTGATCCAGTTGTAATTAACAAGCTCTTGTTTATAGGTTTGATAATAACAAATATCTCCCTCAGCCAGCCTTTGCCGATAGTATTTTTCAGGTAGTGCCTCTGAATGACGTATCATTTGCTCAAGTATATCTTCATTTAATAAGCCTATTTCAACGTCACTAGGCAGTAAATTTTGTACTTCAGGTAAAGACTCTGCTGGAAAAATATTCTTTTTTAATAATAAAGTGTGTTGATAAAGTTTACAGTGTGACTGAAACACAAAAGCAATTAAGCGACGAGGAAAATAATGGAAAAGAGTAACAGCAATGCGATTTATTAAACTCGGTTGAGGAAATTGAGTGACAGCTTTTTCTAGGTACTCGTTCATCGTAAGCTACTTTTTCAGTAGTGACTTTATAAAGCTTTTTATCTTTTCGAGTAGTGTTTTAGGCCATTTCACCTGGCTTATCTCATAGCCTTGTCGAGCTGTAACGCGAAGAAACTCTGCGGGAAAAAATTCTTTTTGCTGATCGAGTATTGACTTAATCTGCTCTCCAATATCAATAAATCCAATATGCTTTGCTAATTCAACACATTCATAGCCATAGGCAAAGCTTCGTCTTTGAATTCGCTCATCGCTACTGTAGCTCATAGCTAAATCTAGATGATCTTCTAACTCGTTTGCTAACCGGATCAATATCAAATCTTTTGTTTGTTGCGGCAATCGTTCAGCTTGTGCCAAGTATGCCTTTATCTCTTCCTGTTTATACCAGTGCAGCTCTTCATAGGCGATAATCAGTTGATTGATATCATGGCCAAATAAAGCAACGAGTTCCTCACTTCGCGAAGTTATTTCAGCAGTTCGAACACTGTGATCAAACTTATGAATAACATAGACAGCATGCAATAACGATACAATAACTAACGATATCGCTTGTTTATTATGCATAACAATACTTGCGGTGCGTACTAGATGATTAATTAATGGAATACCTTGAGCTCGGTACACGCCATGTGAGAACTGTTGTGCAAAATCAAACGCTTTCTTAAGTAGCCTTAACTCTTCATCACTATATTTTAATGCTATTGCCTGATTAAACAACTGTGGGTAATTTTGCGCATAACTCTGATTATTCAATGATAGTTACTTCGTTTATTTATCTGCTTTAGCCAAGTATATGTGACTCTTTTAGAATTTTCTATTTTTGCCTCTCTTCGTTATAAAAGCATTCACTATTTGTACCCAAACAAGTAAAGTAGCTGAAAAATAAATACAAAATTATATAACCCCCCGTGAATAAGCTAATTTTCAAATTTAAACACATTTATAAATCGCTATTTGGTTTTTGGCAATCCCATGTATGGATAATTTCAGGGAGTAACACCAAATTAGATCAGTCATTTACTATTATCCATATTGGCTCAAAGGTTCAAAAAAATTATATATCTTCGTTATTTTTTGATGATGTTAGTCAAGAAGATAATTTAGGCAAAAAAAATATTTTACAAATTAAAACGCTGTTAAATAAAAACCAACATAATGCATGCTACTTAGTTGCTGATGGTTTGCCTGCCGATATCAAAATGTTACGTTGTGATAAAAGTTTTTTCATTCCACAGTGGATAGATTCTTCGCTAGCTCTCCCCCTATCTTCTAAAAGTCAGGGCGCAAAATCAGATCTCAAAAAAATTAGACGTAATAACCTAACGTATGAAATCTCAAATGATATTAGTGATGTTGAACTGTTTTATTATCACATGTATCTCCCCTACTTAAATAATCGCTACCAAGGGCAGGATATTCCCATGAAGTTTGACAAGTTTAAACAGGGTTATCAGCAAGGTACGGTAAAACTACTGTTTGTTGTGCATGAAAATAATAGAGTTGCAGGACAAGTTATCGATTATAGTAAGAATGAGCCGAGATTATGGTCGGTAGGAGTTTTAAATAGTGATAAAAAGTACTTATCAATGGCTGCTATTAGTGCTTGTTATGTGTTTGGGGCACAATACTTAACTGAGCAAAACTTCGGGTCAATGCATATCGGAAAATCTCGCCCATTCATTACCGATGGCGCTCTTCAATTCAAAATAAAATGGGGGACCTCTATTACAGGTTGGTTGGATAAAGGTTTTTTAATAAAACCGCTGGCAAATTGTTCGAATAAAGCCCCATTCTTTGAACAGAACCCTTTTCTATATGTCGATACCAAACAATTACATAGCGCGGTTATTTCACCAATGTATCACCAATTGGAGCAAAAACAACAAAACGAACTAATTAAAAGAAATTTAACAATGTTACCAGGTGTTAGACAATTAAATGTTTTTGAACAGTTTGATCATACATCTACCGTTCAAAAAACATACAACCAATAGAACCAAGGTAGAATTGTTGTACAAAAGCAATGATTTTTACTTACAATAGCCCGACTAAATTAATAATCAAACTATCCCATTAAAAAGAGAGCCTCTTATGTATAAAACACTTATCGCTATATTTTCATTAGTATTATTCACCGCTTGCGCTCCTGAAGTCGGTAGCAAAGATTGGTGCGAACAATTAAAAGAAAAACCGAAAGGTGACTGGAGCGCGAATGAAGCGACAGATTATACCAAGCATTGCTTATTTAAAAGTGATGATGAAGAGTAAATAAAACACCGCTCAGGAGAGTAAATATTTTCTGTCCTGAGCATTCCTCTCTACTTATCACCGCAACTTTCCAATACTCGTTAAAAAGCCAATGACAGTAGCCGTATAAGGCATTAGTTTAAAGCATTAGCATTTGATTGATATCTTTGACTATCGAACTATTTGCCCGCTCTATAATTCGACCCATTTCTCTGCCATGACGATACACAATAAAGGTCGGTGTAAACTGAATATTATTAGCTTCTGCCAAACCAAGCGGTTCGCTTTTGTGATAATCCAATGCGACTAAAGAGATACTAATGTTGGGGTTATAACTTAGCAGTTTTAATAACTGAGGCACCTCTCGCTGACTGTCATGACACCAAGTACCAAAAAAAACATCAATTGTAATATCGTCAGGCCAATTTTGAATCTGCTGTTGCTGCACCTCATTCACCAAAAAGTGCTGATAATCCTGAGCAAAACCGTTAAATTGATTAAATAATTCAGTTTGAGTCGTCTTTCCAATTAACATGTCAGCACGACTTTGTTGGCTCGTGCAGCCAGCAAGTTGCACGCAGCTCAAAGTTATTAGCAGCACAAGCATTAAAGGTTTCATTGATTTCACTTAATGTTTTTTCAGTTCATTTGCCTTTAATAACATTGATTTACTTTCTTGTAAAAAGATATCGGCATAATCACCAAACCAATGGGATACCTGATCAAACATGGTAACAAATGCCTCTTTATCGCCAGCTTCAACATCTTCTAACAGTTCCAGAAAACGATAGGCAAAGCGCTTCATCATGCCAATATTATCCTGATTAGAAAAAATAATATCGGTGTAAAGAATGGGATCTTGTGCAAATAATCGTCCGACCATAATAAGCTCTAAGCGATAAATCGGTGAACTCATTTCTACTAACTGGGCAATATCTGCCCCTTCCGTCATTAGGTGATAACCGTAGGCTATGGTTGAAAAATGACGCATGACTTGCACCATCGACATCGCTCGATCATGAGTTGAGGCTTCTATCGGGTAAATTTTAGCCCCCCAAACCTGAAACTGCTCGAGTAACCACTGATATTGCTCTGCTTGTCGGCCTTGACAGACGATGATGGTTTGTTTTATTAAACTAGATACATCAGGCCCAAACATTGGGTGTAATCCAACAACCGGGCCAGTATGTACTTTCATCATCTCATAAACGGGAGATTCTTTAATACTGGTAATATCCGCCAAAATACAGTCTTGCGGTAAATGCTTTAACTGCTGAATAATATTTGCAGTAATACGAATTGGCACAGCAACTATCACTACGCTGGCATCTGCTAATATTTTATCACTTTGCGGCCAGTCAGCCTGCTCTAACGTTGCTACCTGATAGCTAGAGCGTTGGAACAAGTCAACGAAGATTTGTCCTAACTGCCCTGCACCGCCAACAATCACCACTTTACGACATTCGCTATTGACGCAACGATAACCACTGGCATCTTGGCTAACATAAGAATCACGCATTAAACGTCGTAATATATCTTCAATGAGATCAGGGCAAACACCAAGAGTTTTTGCCTGTTCTCTCCGGCTAGCCAGCAGCTGAGCTTCACGCTCTGGTGCATATATTGGCATACCGACTTTACTCTTTAATGCCCCAACTTTAGTCGTTACTGCCAGCCGCTTAACCAGCAATTTCACTAACTGACTATCAATATCGTCAATTTGATCACGCAATAATGTTAATTCTGGCGCTATATCTTTGTTATCCATGAATACGTATTAACATCCGCTTCGTTGTTGTAAAACATCTTTCAGTAAGATCACACTATCACTCAACAATTTTTCCGTAGTCGAAAAATCAATACAGGCATCAGTAACAGATACTCCATATTTTAGTTCAGATTTCGGTAACTCAGCACTTTGATTCCCGGCATTAAGGTGACTTTCCAGCATTATGCCAATAATAGAACGATTCCCCTGAATTATTTGCTGAAAAACATTATCCGCCACTTCCGGTTGACGGCAATAGTCTTTATTGGAATTACCATGAGAACAATCAACCACAATACCAGGCTCTAACTGATGATCCGCCAGCTCTCGTTCACAAATCGCTATACTGGCTGCGTCATAGTTCGGCTGTTTACCTCCACGTAAAATCACATGCCCGTCAGGGTTGCCTTTTGTCTTAATTAATGCCACCTGCCCTTGGCGATTAATCCCCATAAAACGGTGCGAAGACGCTGCCGACTGCATCGCATTAATCGCGACCCCTAGACTACCGTTAGTCCCGTTTTTAAAACCTATAGGCATAGATAAACCACTTGCCATTTCTCTATGTGTTTGTGATTCAGTGGTACGGGCACCAATAGCTGACCAACTGAATAATTCGGCTAAATACTGAGGACTGATGGGGTCTAATGCCTCAGTTGCCAAAGGCAATCCCATTTCAGTTAATGCTAGCAGTAACTTTCGAGCCTTGCGCAGTCCGGACTCAACATCAAAAGAACCATTCATATCAGGATCATTTATCAATCCTTTCCAGCCAACCGTCGTTCTTGGTTTTTCAAAGTAAACCCGCATCACGATATAAAGGGTATCTTGATACTCATCATGTAGCACTTTTAACTTTCGCGCATATTCCAACGCCGCATCAATGTCATGCACCGAACAAGGGCCACTGATCACTAGCAATCGGTGGTCTTTCTTATGAATAATATCTGCAATTTCGCGGCGAGCCTGAATAACAAACTCTCGCCCAGAATCAGGCAATGGTAATTCATCCCTTAACTTCTGAGGGGTAATTAAAACTTCTTCAGCATTAACATGAATGTCGTTTAATGAGCCTTTAGGGCTTACATTTGAATTTATATTAGGATTAGTTAAGTCAGACATAATAGTTTCCAAAAATTACAGCGAGTTAAAAAAGAATAAATGAGCAGCTTGCTAAATAGAATTAGCAATAAAAGGGAAGGTAATAATAAAAGTATTGTTGGCTATTTTTCATAAAAAATAAAATCGTAAAGTTTTATTTACTCATTTTGTAATCATTATCTTACACAGAAATAAATAGAAGTAAAAGCTTTTTATTAAATTGTGAGCTGAATTCTAGCCAATAAAAAAGCGCCTGACGGCGCTTTACTCTAATCACTACTAACTAGCCTGCCTAATACGGTGTTCAATCAAGTTATCGACAACCGCAGAATCTTAGCTGGTTTTAAGCCAAGCTATCGCTTAAATTTTACTGATTACTTCTGAACAAATTGACAATGCTCTTTGATAAAATTCTCGTGCGTGGGTACTTGTTTCACGATCTGTTCCATGCTGCTTAGTATCGAGCTCAATGTTCCGGGTAAGTCGACTGCCTGCTTATAATGTAATATTGGTGCTACCTCTTTTGGCAGAATATTTTGTCCTGTCAATACTGCTAACCAATTTTCATGCTTAAATAAATTTTTATTCGAAAGATCCAGGTGTCCATGTGTCGAAAATAAATCAATCTGATTTTGTAATGAATCAGGAATTTTCATATGCTGACAATATCGCCAAAACTCACTATCATCTCTTTTTGTCGCTTTATAATGCAAGATAATAAAGTCTCGAATATGTTCGTACTCTTCTGTCGTCTGCTTATTAAAAAGATCCGTATTAATTTCATCACAATTTTTATTTGGAAATAAGTTTACTAACCTCATAATAGCACTTTGAATAAGATGCAAACTTGTTGACTCTAAAGGCTCTAAAAATCCGGCAGAAAGTCCGATTGCCACACAGTTTTTAGACCAAAACTTCTCGCGTCGTCCAACTTTAAACTTTATAGGTTTAGGTTCCGTTAATACCTTACCGTCTACGCTGGTTATCAATTCCTCCATAGCTGTCTGTTCACTCATAAACTCACTCGAGTAAACTAAGCCATTTCCCATTCGAGTTTGGAGAGGAATGCGCCACTGCCAACCAAAATCTCCGGCAATTGATCGTGTATATGGGCTAATAGGTTTAATATGAGATGTCTGTACAGCAACAGCACGATCACATAATAAATGCTCTGACCAATCGATAAATTTGACCCCTAGTGCATCACTTAGAAGTAGTGCTCTACCGCCACTACAATCAATAAAGAAATCTCCCTCTATTTGTTGACCACTAGCTAACGTTACCGATTTAATAAAGCCATTATTGAGGTCCGTATCAACTTTGACAATCGTCCCCTCTTGTCTTTTTACTCCTCTTTCTTTAGCGTAATCATGCAAGAAATTAGCGTATAAACCAGCATCAAAGTGGTAGGCATATTCAAAACCTGAAAACAATGATTGCTTATCCGTAGAAGGTATTGAAAACCTATCATGCTGGGCTAACTGCCACGCGCTGGAATAATCCTGTAACGGCCTTTTATTTCCTACTGCTCGTTGTTTATTCCAAAAATAAGGAAATGGGATGTAATCAAAATCAACCGCATAACGGCCAAAAGGGTGAAAATATTGCTCTTCTTTTCTAGCCCAATTTTCAAATTTGATACCTAATTTAAATGAACCATTACAAGAACTTACAAACTCACTCTCATTAATTCCCAGCATACCATTAAAAGCTCTAATAGGCGGAATAGTGGCCTCACCAACTCCTATGGTACTTATTTCATCAGACTCAACTAAAGTAATACTAATATTCGATTCAAGCTGTCTGGAGAGCATAGCGGCAGTCATCCAACCTGCGGAACCTCCGCCAACGATGACAATATTTTTAATTTGATTTGCTTCTGACATAGTGCACCTTGATAATAACAGTCTGTTTTATATTTTTTTTATAGACATCAAAATATTAAGTACGATCGACTTATAAATTGAACAATGAAAGATAGATTAAATTAATAAGGATTAGCAGATTAATTCCTTAAAAACATAATATATGCAATTTTTACCGATGAATATACCATAACAAGATAAGTTTCAGAACTGAGAAAATAATAGTAAAACGTGATAAGAGATAAATAGGTGCTTTCAGACAAAAGTTAATATCATACCGTCTCACCATATAACTGTTAAGAAATAAGAAAAATGTACTATTGTTGATATCTCATTTATCAATAATTTGAATTTGTGATTCAAACGCCTCCACAATAGAGAACACAACGGCTGACTTCCATTTCAATGCTCAAAAAAAGCCGGTAGGTAAAATATCACAATCGCAACCTGCGAATACTTATAAAAAAAGCGCCTGACGGCGCTTTTGACATTCATCACTGTTTTTAACCATGCACGATTCGATTTTCAATTAAGTTATCAACTACCGCAGGATCAGCTAAGGTTGAGGTATCACCTAAAGTACCAAGATCATTTTCCGCTATCTTACGTAAAATTCTACGCATGATTTTACCGGAACGGGTTTTAGGTAATCCTGGCGCCCATTGAATATAATCAGGTTTTGCAAAACGTCCCAGTTCCTTTGCAACAAATTCGATCAGCTCCTGATTAAGTGCACCAGATTCAGTCGCATTATTCATCAAAGTCACATAGGCATAAACCCCTTGCCCTTTGACTTCATGGGGATAACCGACAACCGCTGCTTCAGCAACCGCAGGATGCAGTACTAAGGCGCTTTCGATTTCTGCAGTGCCAAGACGATGGCCTGAAACATTAAGCACGTCATCAACACGACCAGTGATCCAATAAAAACCATCGGCATCGCGTTTAGCACCATCACCGGTAAAATAATTCCCCGGATACTGGCTTAAATAAGTTTCATAAAAACGCTCGTGATTACCATAAACACTACGCAACTGACCCGGCCAGCTGCCAGTCATTACTAGCAAGCCTTGATTTTCACCTTCTAAGGTATTGCCATCTTTATCGAATAACGCCGGTTTAACCCCAAAAAACGGTTTACCAGCAGCGCCTGGCTTCATATCAACTGCACCAGGTAAAGAAGTGATCAAGATACCGCCAGTTTCCGTTTGCCACCAGGTATCAACAATAGGACAGTTTGACTTACCAACAATTTCATAATACCAGTGCCAGGCTTCCGGATTAATTGGTTCACCAACTGTGCCCAATAATCGTAATGAGGATAAATCAGACTGGTTTACAAGCTCATCACCAAGACTCATTAATGCGCGAATTGCCGTTGGTGCAGTATAAAAAATATTAACTTTATGCTTTTCACAAACCTGCCAAAAGCGCCCCGCATCCGGGTAAGTTGGTACACCTTCAAACACTAACGTAGTTGCACCATTAGCAAGCGGTCCGTAGAAAATATAGGAATGCCCGGTGATCCAGCCAGCATCAGCAGTACACCAGTAAATTTCCCCCTCTTTATAATCAAAGACGTATTTATGGGTCATCGCTGCGTACAAGGAATAGCCACCGCAGGTATGTAACACCCCTTTTGGGGTACCTGTTGAACCAGAAGTATAAAGAATAAATAGCGGATCTTCAGCATCCATCACTTCCGGTTCACATACCGCAGGGAGCTCAGCGACTGCTTGCTGATAATTAACATCTACTTGTTCATTCCAGTCAACATCACCACCTGTGCGCTGAACCACAATCACAGAATGCACATTCGGGCACTCAGCAATAGCGGCATCGACATTGGCTTTGAGTGGTATCACCCGACCACCACGCAGACTTTCATCTGCAGTGATCACTACCTGACAATCAGCATCGACGATACGAGCACGAATAGACTCTGTTGAAAAGCCACCGAAAACAACGGAATGTACAGCGCCAATACGAGCACAAGCTAACATTGCGTAACCAACTTCCGGGATCATAGGCATATAGATGCAAACACGATCGCCTTTTTTAACCCCACGTTGTTTTAATAAATTGGCAAAACGACAAACATGATCATGCAATTGTTGATAAGTGATTTTTTGATCTTCACTTGGATCATCACCTTCCCAAATAATGGCGATATCATTGGCTTTAGTCGCTAAATGGCGATCAATACAATTATAACTAACGTTTAACTTACCACCGGAAAACCATTTAATTTCGGCAGATTTTAAATCAACATTTGAAACACTGTCCCATGGCTGGTACCAATCGAGAAATTTTTCAGCCTGCTCTGCCCAGAAAACATCCGGCTGCTCAATCGATTGTTGGTACATAGCATCATAAGTTTCGGTATCAATATGGGTATGCGCTTTAGCTTGCGCCAGAATCGGATATCGGCTTTTTAATTCTTGCATGGTAAGTCCTTCGTTAATTTCTTGAAATTATCACTTCGTAATAGCCACCAGACTGAAAAACAACAATAATTCAATCTAGTTAATAATTATCATATTTATTGTGTCACTTTATCATATAGCATCTTTTACTTTTCGCCTACTCAACTAAAGTCGAATAGCCGGCACATTTTGCTATCAAAGCATACTTTTCTTCGCAATTACATTAACAGCTAACACTAGAAATGACAACGCTGTCATCTAAGTAAGATAATAATAATTGTATCTAGTACGGATAATTACTTATAAGAAAATAAGATAGAAAGGAGCTCGCTACTCTATCTGTTGCTGTTGCTGGCTTGTCATTAATTAACAAGAAATCTAAGAGCATTACACACGCTCCTGCTCATCCCTTAACCCGCAATATACTATACGTCATATACAAAAAAGCCTGCATGAAATTCATGCAGGCTTTTATGTAGCTAGTCAAACTAGTAGAAGTATTTTCGTATGCGAAATTACTTCTTAGCCAACTTCTCTTTGATACGAGCAGAACGACCTGAACGCTCACGAAGATAGTAAAGCTTAGCTTGACGTACATCACCGCGACGTTTGACTTCAATTGAGTCAACGATTGGGCTGTGTGTCTGGAATACACGTTCAACACCTACACCGCTCGAAATTTTACGAACAGTGAATGCTGAATTGATGCCGCGGTTTTTAACAGCGATAACAACACCTTCATATGCTTGAAGACGTGATTTGTCACCTTCTGTTACTTTAACTTGAACGACTACAGTGTCGCCTGGTGCGAACGCTGGTACGTCAGTTTTTAATTGCTCTTGCTCGAGCATATCAATAATTTTACTCATAATTACCTTCTTCCTAGGGTTCACAGTCATAAACAGTTTTTTAGCTGGCTGATTTTTTAATCACCTCAAGCATTTTTTGCTGTTCTGCTGTCAGAGCTAGGTCAGTTAAAAGTTCTGGTCGCCTAGTCCATGTTCTTTCCAGTGACTGAAATTGTCGCCATTGCCGTATTTGTTCATGATTACCACTAAGTAGCACTTTAGGTACGGTTTTACCGTCTAACATCTCAGGCCGGGTATAATGGGGACAATCTAATAATCCGTCTGAAAAGGAATCCTGTTCAGCGGACTGATTATGTCCTAATACGCCTGGCACAAAGCGTGCTACTGCATCTATTACGTTCATCGCAGGTAATTCCCCGCCACTTAACACGTAATCACCAACCGACCACTCTTCATCTATATCAGATTCGATTAATCGTTCGTCGATGCCTTCATAACGTCCTGCTATAAATATCAGTCGGTCATGTTGTGATAATTCCTGAACTCCAGCCTGATCTAATTTCCGTCCCTGAGGTGATAAATAAATAACCTTCGCTTTATTGCCACCGTTAAGTGACGCATCCACCTCTGCTGCATTACGCGCAGCACCAATGGCATCTCGCAATGGTTGTACCATCATCAGCATCCCCGGACCACCGCCATAAGGTCGGTCATCAACGGTACGATGTCGATCATGAGTAAAATCTCTTGGATTCCATTTATGAAATTCAATCAACCCATTACGAATCGCTCGGCCAGTCACCCCATACTCAGTGATTGCATCGAACATTTCAGGAAAAAGGCTTATCACCCCAATCCATTTTTTCTTATTGCTAAGAATGTTCGTTGTTTTGCCGTCACTCACTAGTTAGAAACCTGGGTCCCAGTCAACACAAATTTGTTTATCTTCTGCACTTACCGATTTCACCACTTGCTCAACAAGATAAGGAATTAACCTTTCTTTTTTACTAAATGCATCATTTCGGTTCGCTTTTACAACCAGTACATCATTAGCGCCAGTTTCCAACATGTCGGAAACTACCCCAAGGTCGTAACCTTCGGCTGTCACAACTTGCATACCCATTAAGTCTCGCCAATAAAACTCACCCTCAGGTAATTCTGGCAAGGCATCTTCAGTAGTAACAATTTCAGATCCAACTAATGCTTGCGCTTCATCACGATCATCAATATGCCCTACTTTAACAATGAGGCCTTTGTTGTGTTTACGCCAATCAGTAACTTCGACTGATTGCACATTATTTCCTAATTTTAATGACCAAGGAAAATAGTCAAGGATCGCTTCTTGTTCGTCAGTAAATGAATGTATTTTCAACCACCCTTTAATACCGTAGACACCGCCTACTTTACCTAGGACTATTTCTTTACTCTCTTTCACTACGACTCCAAAACTAACCTGATTAATTAAGCTGCTGCTTGAGCGTCTTTAACTAATTTGGCCACACGATCAGATACACCAGCACCTTGCTCAACCCAGTGGTTGATGCGTTCTAGGTCTAAACGTAATTTTTCCGCTTGACCTTGTGCTGTAGGGTTGAAGAAACCAACTTTCTCGATGAAACGACCATCGCGAGAGTTACGGCTATCAGCAACTACAACCTGATAGAATGGACGCTTCTTAGCGCCGCCTCGAGCTAAACGAATGGTAACCATATCGTCCTCTATTTGTTTAAGTGTTAATACGAATTTTCCAGACACTTTCTATCACCTGGGTGACAGAAAAGCTCGCGTATTCTACGCTTTTCTGCTCGAAAAGCAAGTAATAAACAAGAGTATTGCCAATAGCAAATTAGGTAGGATTAGTGAATAAGCTTGAAGAAAGCATAAAAAAGCAACCGAATTTGCTTTTTTATGCTTAGTAATTAGCTGAGTGCGGACCTATTAGCGCCCAAAACCGCCAAATCCTCCCATACCACCACCGGGAGGCATCATGCCTTTCATTGAACGCATCATTTTTTTCATGCCTCCTTTGCCCGACATTTTTTTCATCATTTTCTGCATTTGGGTAAATTGTTTCAGCAATTTATTCACGTCCTGAATCTGAGTACCAGAGCCAGCAGCAATACGGCGTTTACGTGAGCCTTTAATAATATCTGGGCGCTCTCGCTCCCCCGGGGTCATTGAATTAATGATAGCTTCCATTTGAACGGTAACTTTATCATCCATCTGGCCTTTGATTTGCTCCGACATATTCCCCATGCCTGGTAACTTATCGACTAGCCCCATCATGCCGCCCATGTTTTTCATC
Source organism: Thalassotalea insulae (assembly GCF_030161395.1). Classification (NCBI taxonomy): domain Bacteria; kingdom Pseudomonadati; phylum Pseudomonadota; class Gammaproteobacteria; order Alteromonadales; family Colwelliaceae; genus Thalassotalea; species Thalassotalea insulae. Next base: position 2,917,661 of record NZ_BSST01000001.1, on the reverse strand, counting down.
TGCACCAGCTGTTCACGAAAATCTTCTAAATCAAAGCCTTTACCTGATTTGACTTTTTTCGCTAATTTTTCTGCTTTTTTACGATCGACTTTTTGTTCCACTTCTTCGATCAGCGACAGGACATCTCCCATACCGAGAATTCGTGACGCAACACGGTCAGGATGAAACGGCTCAAGTGCTTCTATTTTTTCACCGACACCGAGGAATTTAATTGGTTTACCAGTAATATGACGAATAGATAATGCGGCACCACCACGGGCATCACCATCGGTCTTGGTCAAGATAACCCCAGTTAATGGTAAGGCATCATTAAATGCTTTCGCGGTATTTGCCGCATCTTGCCCGGTCATGGCATCAACGGTAAATAAAGTCTCGACTGGCGTTATTGCACTGTGTAAGGCTTTAATCTCGCCCATCATGTCTTCATCGATATGAAGGCGACCGGCGGTATCAACAATTAGCACATCAAAGAAGTGTTTTTTCGCATGATCAATAGCGCCATTGGCAATATCAATCGGCTTTTGTTTAATATCACTAGGGAAAAATTCGACGCCAACTTCACCAGCTAGAGTTTCTAGTTGCTTGATCGCCGCAGGACGATAAACATCAGCACTGACCACTAATACTTTTTTCTTCTCACGTTCTTTTAAAAACTTTGAAAGCTTAGCAACTGAAGTAGTTTTACCCGCCCCCTGTAAACCCGCCATTAAAATCACGGCCGGAGGTGTTGCTTTTAAATCTAATACTTCATTTACCTGCCCCATGGCAGATTCAAGTTCTTTTTGAACAATTTTAACGAACACTTGCCCTGGCGTCAGACTTTTTGAGACATCCTGCCCGACTGCGCTTTCTTTCACTTTCGCAATAAATTCGCGAATAACAGGTAAGGCAACATCCGCTTCTAACAGCGCCATGCGTACTTCACGCAAGGTATCTTTAATATTGTCTTCCGTTAATCGACCACGGCCACTGATATTTTTAAGCGTTTTAGTTAAACGATCGGATAGGTTTTCAAACATGCAAATACTCTAGTAATAGCGAATTAGAGAAAATTATTGCCATTATACGCGCAGGATAAATAAGCGAAAGCAATAAATATAATCTCTTAATATGGCAACGGTGCGGAAATTTTCAATAGCTTAGTTAAATTGTTGATATTTATTGTGCCAAATCATTACCCTAATCTAAATATATGGTAAACTGGCAAGCTCTATTCTTATAGTGATTTTAGTGTGGATATATTAACTCAACTCTTTGTTAATTTTATTGATTTATCAACTGAAGCCAGCCCCTGGCTATTACTCGGTTTAATCATAGCAGGTTTAATGAAAGCCTGGGTACCAACTCAAATATTGACTCATCATTTAGGGGAAGGAAAACTCGCGATTATTAAAGCTTCTTTAATTGGCGCACCATTACCTTTATGTTCTTGCGGCGTAATTCCTGTTGCAACAGAATTAAGACGTAGTGGCGCATCAGTACCGGCAACATCCTCTTTTTTGGTTGCGACACCTGAAACGGGCGTCGATTCCGTATCAGTTTCCTATGCCCTATTAGGCCCGGTATTAGCCATCTATCGTCCTATCACCGCAATAATATCTGCTATTATTACCGGATTAATTGTCGCAACCAGCAAAGTAGAGCATGTTGCCAAGAAAACAGTCAACAGTTGTTGTTCCAGTCAGGCCACCGAAACGCCATCAGTAAATAAAAGCTCATGTTGTGCCAACAAGCCAGTCGAAAAAACACCAAGCATTATTAATAAAACATTAAACGGACTACGCTATGCCGCAACCCAGTTAATCGATGATTTAATTATCTGGTTATTGATTGGTTTACTTTTTGCGACCTTAGTCAGAACATTTATTCCGGAAAGCTTTTTATTAAGCTATGGTAGTGGCTTACCGGCAATGTTATTAATGATAGCCATTTCAATTCCTATGTATATTTGCGCCACTGCTTCAACGCCAATCGCCGCAGGATTGATACTGGCAGGTTTGTCACCAGGAACCGCATTAGTATTTATGATGGCAGGCCCGGCAACCAATATTTCCACCCTTGGGGTCATAAAAAATGAACTGGGCGCCTCAGTATTATGGCGTTACTTAATAGGTATTGGGGCATGTGCGATTGCGTTTGGTTTATTGCTCGATTGGGGATTAAAATTTTATGCAATAGATTTTACCGAGCAGATGCAACATAGCCATGAACTTTTACCCTTTTGGTTCAGCCTAAGCTGCGCTGCTATTATTGGCTTATTGGCAATCAAGCGGGTAAGAGCATTGCTCATTAACAACAGTTAGCTTTCGTACTGGCGTCAGCGAGCTATTTTGATATATTGAACTAATTAGAAAATTAACTAACAAATTTGGAGTACTTTTTGGATTTTTCAAACATTGGAGCAGTGATCGCTTTTGTCAGTTATTTAATTGCGACGTTAGCAATTGTTTTTCGTCTTTTTCATCCTAAAGGCCCCAACATTGTCCTGGTATTAACCTTTGGTTGTATCGCTATTATTTTTCACACCTTAACTACCGGACAATATCTGTTAACAAATAATAGTATTGATTTTGCGTTACCCAATGTCATTTCTTTAGTGAGTTTAGTGATCACCCTAACGGTTACCGCTATAGCGCTGCGCTTCAAAGTCAATTTACTACTTCCTGTCGCTTACGGCTTTGCTGGCATTTGGCAGCTGCTTTCACTTTTTATTCCGCATGAACAACATACCCCTTTGGTTATCGAACAGCTCGCCGTTTTTAGTCATGTCGTAATCGCGTTGATTGCATATTGCATTTTGACCATCGCCACGCTTTATGCATTTCAAGTTGCTTATATTAATATGAAATTAAAGGATAAAAACTTAACCGCCGTCAGCCATTTACCCCCGTTAATGCAAGTTGAAAGTCAATTGTTCAATATTTTAGCCATCGGCACCTTTTGCTTATTTTTAAGCCAATTAATTGGGGTACTATTTTTAGATAATTTTCTTACGAAAGAGAACGCCCATAAAACTGTATTATCCCTGCTCGCCCTGCTTACTTACTTCACTATCTTATGGGGACATTATAAAAAAGGCTGGCGTGGTCATAGAACTTTAGTACTGACAATTAGTGCATCGATATTACTGACTCTGGCCTATTTTGGCAGCCGCTTTGTGAAAGAGTTTCTCTTATCGTAAATTTTAAGGTATAACTAGCATGACTTAGTGTTATTGAACACTAAGTTAATAATGATTAGTAACATAGGACCCCTTTTTTGGATAACATATCAACCAATATGTTGTTTACCATACTTGGTATACTCATATTAATTTCTGCCTACTTTTCAGGTTCTGAAACAGGCATGATGTCACTTAACCGTTATCGGTTACGTCATTTAGAAAAACAAAAGCATAAAGGCGCGAAACGTGTTGGTCGTTTACTCGAAAGACCTGACCGTCTAATAGGTTTGATACTAATAGGCAATAACTTGGTCAACATTGCTGCTTCAGCTATCGCTACTATTATAGGTATGCGTTTATTAGGTGACGTAGGTGTAGTATATGCAACTTTTATTCTTACCTTGGTAGTATTAATCTTTGCCGAAGTAACTCCGAAAACCTTGGCGGCGTTATATCCAGAAAAAGTGGCCTTTCCCAGCTCGATCATTTTAACCTTGCTATTAAAGCTGCTCTATCCATTCGTCGTCGCCGTCAACTGGATCACCAATGGTATTTTGCTGTTACTTGGAGTTAGTTCAAAGCAACGAGAACAGCACAGCTTAAGTTCAGAAGAATTACGCACCGTTGTTAATGAATCCGGTGCCTTACTGGCGGAAAAAGATCAAGATATGTTAGTCAGTATTCTAGATCTTGAAAAAGTCACCGTTGAAGACATTATGATCCCGCGCAGTGAACTGGTAGGGATTGATATCAATGATGACTGGAAGAAAATACAAAAACAGCTAACTCAGTCTACCCATACGCGAGTGCTGTTATACCGCGACAGTATCGATGATGTTGTCGGTTATTTTCATATGCGTGACGCCCTAAAATTACTCTCTAAAAACCAATTTACCAAGGCAACGCTGATCCGTGCGGTACGAGAATTGTACTTTATTCCTGAAGGCACGACTCTTAATGTCCAGCTATTAAAGTTCCAGCACGCCAAAGAAAGGTTAGGACTGGTAGTCGATGAATACGGCGATATTCAGGGCCTGGTGACCTTAGAAGACATCCTAGAAGAAATCGTCGGAGACTTCACCACCACGATGACGCCAGCAGCCTGTGACGAGGTCAATATCCAACCCGATGGTAGCTATCTGGTCGATGGCACGGCTACGATTCGAGATATCAATAAAGAAATGAACTGGAAGTTCCCCACCGACGGACCAAAAACCTTAAATGGCTTGATTCTGGAATATTTAGAAGATATTCCACAAGCCAATCTTAGCGTCAGAATTGCCGGGTATCCGCTGGAAATTGTCGACGTCAATGACAATATGATCAAAACCGTGCGTATTTTGCCCGAGTTTTACCAAAGCTTGGTTAAACACGACGAAAAAGAGTAATAACATGAGCTAAAATGCCGCGAGTATTTTAGCTTTTTCCTACAGCAGAAATATTCTTTATTAACTTTATTTACATTAAAACTCACAAAGTTATCCACAACTTTGCAATTGGTATTTATGTTTCCACAATTTCTGTGGATAACAATATCAAGACCAGTAAAACAACGCCTTTAGATTTTGCAAACTATTTTTGATAAAAAAATGAAGTTTTTTAGACATTTTTTTTAACCGTATGGCAGCCGTGCCTTTGCCGACTTTCTGCTTAAAATCCGTTGTTTTGGCAAGAAAAATGCTATTTGGCAATGTGGTTAAATTAAAACAAACTGTAATTGTGCAAAATTATTATCTAATAATTTCTTCGTACAAAAATAGCAAAAATTAACCTACATTTTATCATGAATTTGAACGGCTATTTTATTGATACTTACCGTTAAAATAATCAATATTTTTCGCCTATTTTTAACGATAATATTAGCTACGCTTAAAAGTTATCCAAAGACAGCTGAAAGTATAATGCTGCCTTGTTAGCCAAATAGTAAACGCCATAACCAGCTTTTATTTAAATCAGCCTCACAGCTTTTCAATTGGCTACTATATTTTCGTGCCCGACGATCAACTTTCCGGGAAACTTTCGTTAACCAAGCCTTTTTCTTATAGGTTTTTCGTTTAAATCCCCCCCAGCCTTCATGATAGTTTAAGTACTGGTTATAGGCGTCCCATTTTGAGACTTTATTAATACGATGAGTTTTATAAATAAACCAAGCCATAAAATCGATAGCATCATCGAAATCATCCCTATCCGCCCCTGAGTTATCGGTTTCTCGAATATAGTCTTCCCAAGTCATGGTTTTCGCTTGTGAATAACCATAAGCAGAACTAACCCTGCCCCAAGGAATAAAGCCCAGTAAATAATCACGTGGCGGCAGCGCATCCTCTTTAAATGAGCTTTCTTGATACATCATGCTTATAGGTACATGAATAGGCACCCCCCAGCGCGATCTCGCGTCTTTGGCAGCGAAATACCAATCTCTATGTTCACGAAAAATTTCACAAATATTTTCGGGGTTTTTAGGGGGAGGCGTTGCACAGCTAGCTAAAAACAATACGCTAACATAACAAATTACAAGACATTTTATCTTATACATAACATAAAGACAGGTTGAAAATCGATTAGCAATATAATGCCAGAAAGTTTTACTTTTTGGCACTTTTAACAAAAAAATAAAAAAGTTTAAAACTATTTGAACTTTTCTTAATTTAGCCGTTCTTACTTACAAGACTTTCATATGATGTTTCCCTTGGACATGTTTAGCGCGTTACTTAATTAAGTTAACGCGCTTTTTTTTGCATAATTTTTAGAGAACGATGGAACTTCTTCATAAACCTATACTCATAATATACGAGAGGTTTTTTATTTCCCTTAGTGTTTCATGTTTTACGCGCTCCCTTATTTAAGTGAGCGCGTTTTTTTATCAATTAGTTGGAACTAATTGTTTAACTACCACTCATACCATATGAGAGGTATTTTATTTCCCTTAGTGTTTCATGTTTTACGCGTTCCCTTATATAAGAGAACGCGTTTTTTTATTTGTTGAAAAAATTAAGAAACGAATGAAAATAAGTATTGAATATTTATCAATACCTTATGAATAAAAACTAAAATTTGTACAAAAAAATGAATTTATTTTGAATAAAAATTGAACTATCAAAAAAACCTGTGGTCATAACTTTTGAGAGCAAATACCTCCCTGGACTGCTTTCTTATTTGTTACAGCGCGTTGCCCTAACGCGCTTTTTTTTGCCTGAAATTTTTCTGCTACTGCAATAGCTAAACCGTGAAATAATCCGCTAAAAACTGTTCAAAACTTAACTGATCATTCATCTCAATTTCTCGCTGTTTCTGATGAGAAAGCTCCGCCTGATCAATAAAATATTGCTCGTTATAAAAACGGTAACCACTTGTGATTAATTGCTCACGATAGTGATTAGCCTGTGTTAATGCATAACCGGTTAAGCTTTCATTTTGCTCAACCACCATAGCAATTATTTGTGCTGATGGTGTTAAGTCAGGATCAGTTAACTTTTGCTGTTCAATAGCCAACGCCTTGACATAAGTGTCAGTTTGATACGCTTTATCCAATAACTCGGCAACTTGAGCCATTTGAGTAAATAATTCATTGCCCCATTGCGGCACCGACTTTAACTGGCCGTTATCCATTAATCTCAATTCTGGATCTCTACCGCGCACCACTACCTCTTCCATATTTTTCTGATAGCTGTTTTGTTTATCACAACATAATAACGGACTATCAGCTAAGACACAGAAGGTTAGAAAAATATCGAGAAAATGAATTTGCTGTAAGCTGATACCGGTATCAACAAACGGATTAACATCTAACGCCCGCACTTCAATATATTCCACACCTCTACTGGCAAGCGCCTCTGAAGGTTTCTCTCCAGACTGCGCCACCTGTTTCGGACGAATTGGTGCATATAATTCATTTTCTATTTGCAATACATTGCTATTAAGTTGTTGATATTTACCATTAACCTTGATACCTATCTTTTCAAACTTAGCAGATGACAAATTAATTGCTTCTCTGACCCCATCCAAATAACCGGGTAAATCGTTATAACAAATGTGCAATGAAGACTGTTCACTATTGGTATAACCTAAATCACTCATCCGTAAAGAAGTTGCGTATTCTAGGTACAAATAGCCGCTATCCGATTTTTTAAACGGTAGGTTAGTTGCTTTCCCCTGTAAAAATGATGAGCAAATAGCAGGAGAACTGCCATAAAGATAGGGGATCAACCAGGAGTAACGCTTATAGTTACGCAATAAAGCAAAATACTTAGCGGAAATAAATTGTTGTCGCTCATCCGTATTTTGATCTAGCTGTTGCAGTGTCCGCCAAAATTGCTGAGAAAAAGAGAAGTTAAAGTGAATACCGGCGATCACCTGCATCATACTGCCGTAACGGTTTTTTAACCCCTGACGATAGACAGTTTTCATAGTGCCAATATTTGACGAACCGTACTGCGCCAATTCGATTTTATCGTCGTCATCAACAAAGCATGGCATACTCATCGGCCAGATAAGCTCATTATCTATTTGTGACAAGGTAAACTTTTGAATGTCCCGTAATTGATCGATAGCTTGCTGAGCTGAATAACTGACCGGGGTGATAAATTCCAGTAAACACTCGGCATAATCTGTGGTGATATTTGCATGGGTTAATGCTGAACCTAAATTATGATAATGGCGATGAGTAGATAACTTACCTTCATTTAAGACTCTTAAGCCTTCCCTTTCGATACCTCGACCTATTCCTGTTAAAGACGTGAGGTGCTTATCTTCGCTAAATGCGTTGATATAGTGTTGAAAAGAATTTGTCAAAATGGTCCCTATAACATTGAGCCTTGGCTGATTTACTATCTGAGGGTAAATATCCACATTTCAATGTATCTTGTTATATTTAGTAAAATAATTAGTGAGAAAATTATTATAAAAATCTCCACATTACTTTTACTCGTTTTGCCAATAGACCGAGATCGCTTAAAATAACTTTCCACCAATATACTTTAAACGTTTACTCAAACTATTTGAATTAACACTAATTAACAATATCGGTTTGTAATCATAGCTACATCAGGTAAAGTTTAGCCAAACAATAATAAGAAGTAGAACCCATGCAAGATACTCCTCTTTCATTACTGCCCCCGATAGTTGCTATCGCTATTGCCATTTGGCGTAAAAATGCAATGCTGGCGCTATTATGCGGTATGGTACTGTGTTTTTTTATGGCAGCAAATTTTCAGCCAGTGGAAAGTGTAACAAACAGTGTGCTTGGTCTGCTCAATGTCTTCTCATCTCTCAGTAACCTCTATATTGTCTCTTTTAGCCTACTGATTGGTGCTCTGGTTACCTTAATGAATCAGTCAGGCGCAGTTAACGGTTTTATTGCCCTGCTCGCCCGACTCAATTTAGTAAAAAACTCCCGTCAAGCAGCCTTACTACCAACTATCGTTGGCACCAGTATTTTTACCGATACTAACCTCAGTATGTTTACGTCCGGTATGGCGAGTCAAAAACTCTTCGATCAACATAAACTTGGCCGGGCACGGTTGGCCTACTTGATAGACTCTACCTGTGCACCTATTAGTATTCTTTTTCTAATAAATGGCTGGGGTGCCTATGTGTTAGGCTTGCTCGATGGTTATGATTTCACCGACCCAGTCGGTATTTTAATCGGCACTATAGGCTATAACTTTTATGCCATTATTGCAGTAATGATGGCTTATTATACCGCATACAGTGGTAAAGTTTATGGCCCGATGAAAACAGATAACTCGATAATCAGCAGTGATAATAACCATCATGTTAACCATAGTGCTCCAGCAATAATCATGTGGCTGCCATTACTTGCCTTATTAGTGATGACGTTAAGCTTACTTTGGTTTACCGGCAATGGTGATTTACGCCGCGGTTCAGGATCGTTTTCCGTCTTTTGGGCAATAGTATCTGCATTGATACTATTAATTTGCTTAATCAAAGCCCAGCGACTGATGTCATTCAGAGAGATTTGCAAGCATAGCTTTAAAGGAATAAAGCATATGGCGCCAGCAGTAGCGATATTAGTGCTGTCCTTTGCTTTTGGTGATGCGATAAAAGAATTGGGCACCGGGATCTATGTCAGTCAACTGCTCAATGTTGAAGTGCCGCAGTATTTTATTGCACCGATCTTATTTTTAGCTGCCGCTTTTATGGCATTTGCCACAGGAACATCATGGGGCACTTTCGCAATTTTAGTACCTATCGCTGTGCCTATTGCTCAGCAAACTGGTTTACCGGTTGAGTTTTTAGTTGCTGCTGTTTTAGGTGGTGGTATATTCGGTGACCACGCATCCCCAATATCAGATACTACCGTAGTGGCTTCTATTGCCAGCGGTTGCGATCATTTTGAGCATGTAAAAACCCAATTACCTTATGCCTTGGTCGGCGCTGCATTAACAATGCTTATCTATCTACTTATTGGTTTATCACTGTAATGCTAGATATTGACATTATCGATCAACAACCAGACTTTTTAATAGCATATAAACCGGCTGGCTTAAGTTTTCACAGTGAGTCAGGTCAGCCTGGCTTATTCCAGCAAGTTAAAGCTTTGGCGTTAACACCAGAGCTTTATCCTGTGCATAGATTAGATAAAATGACATCAGGGCTGATCATTTTTGCTACCAATAAAAATAGCGCTACTGAGTTTCAGCAGCTATTCGAACAGCGGAATATTGAAAAATATTACCTTGCCATTAGCGATAAAAAGCCAAAAAAGAAACAAGGGCTGATCAAAGGAGATATGGAAAAGAGTCGACGCGGCATGTGGAAGTTATTGCGCAGTCAAACCAATCCAGCGATCAGCCAATTTTTTAGCTACTCACTCACTGAAGGCAAACGACTATTTATTATTAAACCTTATACCGGCAGAACTCACCAAATTAGAGTTGCACTTGCCAGTATCGGCTCGGCAATTCTTGGCGATAGTTACTACAGTAAAAGCTCATCAGACAGAGGTTATTTACACGCCTACGCCTTGCGGTTCACTATTGCAGACAAACAATATCAATATTTGAATTATCCGCATCAAGGACAGGAGTTTACCAGTAAAGCATGCCAAGAATTGCTCTCGACTACATTAGCAGCCCCTTGGCAACTTATCTGGCCTGAACTAAAGTTTTAGCAAGTTGGTTGGTAATAAAGCTTTGCAGAATGTTATATTTTCTTAACCCCTCTCTATTGGTAAATATCAAACGCCTCTTGTGACTTAATAAAATTGGCGCTCGCCAATTGCCGAGCACAGCCTTAATACAAGCCAAAAAACGCAACGTTTTTTAAAATAAAGGCCCCTACTAATCAACCAGAAGGTTCGATAAACAATAGTGCTTATCTGTCATCTAGGATAAGCGGCCTATTTTGCTTTGAAAATAGTCTAAAAAGATACGAGTTTTCGCTGGAATATTGCGATTTTGATACATTAAAGTTAATTGTTGCGCGACCAAATGATGTTTCAAATTCACAGGTCGTAATAAGGTATTATTTTTACCAATATAATCCGGCAGCTTAATCATACCGATCCCACGTTGACAGGCCTCAACCCGCATTTCAGGACTAGAAAGTACCATCACCTGCTTTGGCGTAACGACCTTAAATTCATCCGCTACTCGAAACAGCCACTGTTCTTGTTCACTGGAAAAAATTGCACTTTGCAGACTAATATCCGCTATTTCATTGAACAGCGGAAGTTTGCTCGCTTGTGCAATATAAATAGACTGTGGAAAACTAAGCAAAGTTCTACCGATCCAGTTAGAACTTGGTAATGCTTGTTCATGCAAGACAAACACTAAATCATACTGGTAATCGACTGGCGGCTGACTTTGAGAATAATGATGACAATGAATTTCGATCTCTGGGTAGCTTATCGCAAAATCAGTGATCAATGAGCTGATCACTTTATTAAAAAATTCAAGCGGTAATAATAAATTTAGCTTGCCTTTGACCACAGAAATCGCATTAGTCACTAATGTCTGTGCATCAGTTAACGCATCGATATGAGGTTTACAGTTATTATAAAGTAAGCGCCCACTTTCGGTTAATACTTGGTTTCTAGTAGTACGATTCAACAATTGAGTGCCTAATTGCTGCTCCAATAATGCCAACCGTCGGCTCAGTTTTGATTTTGGTAATCCCAGATGTTGTGCCGCTTTGGTAATCGATCCTTGCTCCACTATGGCGGTAAAAAACAAATAATGCTCTATTGCACCAATCATTTTCATTGTCCTATTTATAAAACAATCAATTGCATTTAACCCTACTAATCAAATCAATGCAACTACTCTACACTGACCCAAATTGAGAACATTAGTATTAATAGTAGGAGAACATATGACACAAGTTAGTGAAGTAACATCTGATAACTTTTCTGAACAAGTATTGGCCCATCAAGGGAAGGTACTAGTAGATTTTTATGCTCCTTGGTGTGGCCCTTGCAAAATGATCGCACCTGTAGTCGAACAAATCGCAGAGCAGCACCAAGAAATTAAAGTAGTGAAAATAGATTCTGATCAAGCCCAAGAATTAATGGCTCAGTATGGTATTCGCGGCATCCCAACCTTATTACTCCTCAATAATGGGGAGTTAGTTGACCGAAAAGTTGGTGCCGCATCTGTTAAACAAGTCAGCGAATTTGTTACTCAATGATTAATAGAAGGCTTGTAGGCGATTACTGGAATAATCGCCTACAAGCTAATGATACTTCGCATACCGCCACTTTCTATTACCAAACCACCTGAAGCTTTTAACGGCTCAAATAAACGTTCATTAGAATTAAATCTTTGCATAGCGGCCCTATCAATTTTGACATCGTTAAAATTAATCTCTGCCAAATACTCCCGCTTTAGAAAAAAATATTTATTTCTCGCCAATTCACATGATGGCAAAGGTTGTTGTTTAGTTATCGCTTGTTTCAACGCTTTAGCTTCATTAATTACATTATCAACATGCAAATTTTCATGTTGATACATAAACTCTGAAAACTCTTGCCACCATTCTTTGGTTTTAGTTGATAGGCTATCTACATCTCGCCACTGGGGCAATGAAACATCGGCAACAACTTTCATGCTGCTCACCGAAATCAAACAGCCACTTTCAAGCGTTTTAAAATGATATTCTGTCACTATCTCCCATGCAGCTTTTGCCCATAGCTTTTTACCGGTTGCCATACTTGGACCATTTTCTTTGACACTCTGACGAAGTTCCTCGATGTTTTTTCCTGATACTTGGTAATAGGTAATATCGAGCTCCTTCCCGATTTCTATCTCCGCATAGGCAAGCTGACAGTTAGCAAACAAGCAGATGAATATTAATAAAGACTTCATTTACTAACACACGCTATAACGAATGAATAAACACGACAGCAATGGCGGTAGGACAAACAAATTTGGTATACCAAGGCCAAATCTTCCAAAACAAGCCGTTTTCAATATTATCGTTACCTTGCTGTAATTCCTTCAATATTTCACTGCGATGCCAGATCCAGCCAACAAAAACACAACATAACATGGCAATAATCGGTTGGCCGTATTCAGTTGCCAGCGTTGCAACTAACCCTAACATCATATCTAAATTAGTAATAATTAATGCACTCATTAGAAAAATCACTACACCAATTATCGTTGTCGCTTTAGTACGTTCTACCTGATGACGTTCAACCACATAAGACACCGGCCCTTCTAACATTGAAATAGAAGAAGTTAATGCCGCAACCGACATCAAAATAAAGAAAATAAAGGCGACAAATAAACCAATACTGCCCATAGTATCGAACAAACTCGGCAATACAGTAAACACCAAACCAGAACCAGAAATTAAACTGCCATCTTCTGCAAATATAGCCACTCCTTGTGCCTGTGCCACATACATCGCAGGAATAATTAATAATCCAGCTAAAAAAGCAATGGAAACATCAATTAATGTCACTTGTGCGCCTAATGACACTAAGTTTTCTTCTTTTGAAATATAAGAACCGTAAATCACCATAACACTGGTACCTAGTGACAAGGAAAAGAACGCCTGCCCCATGGCACTAATCAATAAATCAGGCTCTAATACTCGAGAAATATCAGGATTCAAATAGGCATTTAACCCGTCGCTTGCACCGTCAAGGGTAAAAACATAAGCAATCAAAATAACTAACAAAACGATCAATAACGGCATTAAGCGCTTGGACCATTTTTCGATGCCATCTTCAACACCACGGCGAATGACAAATACCGTTAAAAACATAAAAATCGCTGCAAAACATATATTACGGGCAAATGACTGTGCTACTACCCAATTTGCCGCATCATTAACCGCAGCAAGTTGTAAAACCGGTTCCACGGCATATGACACCATCCAGCCAGCGAGAATTCCATAAAAACTCAAAATTAACGCCGCACATATCACCCCACCAAAACCAACAAAAAACGCGAAACGCTTATGAAATGTGGTTCGGGACATTTTTTGTAGTGAGGTCACTGCATTAGCTTGACCATAACGACCAATTAACAGCTCAGCCATAAACGCTGGATAAGCCAAACAGAATGCTAGCACGAGGTAAACCAAGACAAATGCAGCACCACCATTACTTGCTGTTTGTGTTGGAAAACCCCAAATATTTCCTAAACCAACAGCGGAACCTGCTGCCGCCATAATAAACCCAATACGTGAGCTGAACTCACCTCTAGAAGCTGCCATTAAAAATCATCTTTGTTATTATAAATATCCCCCTAATTTACTTAATCTAACGCAAGAAAAACAGCATTTTTCTGTCACAGGATTTGTTTATTGGTTTCATTAAGTCAAATATTTGTAAACATCCGATTACCTATTTGCTCACTTTATCAGCAATATCCTTATTCAATTTCATTGCCAGTAGTAACCCTTGCCACGAATAAGTACAATTAGCAGTAACTTAAATAGTTAACCTGAAGATATGCAAAAATCATTAATCACAGTGGTATTATTTACTTATTTTGTTTTAACTCCCAGAGTATTTGCCAATAGCATCATATTTTATGGCAGCCATTCAGGTAGTTATCAAACTGAAATACTGCAGCATGCACTGTCATATTTACCGGAAAAACATTATCAAATTGTTAATTTTAGTGGTCAAATACCAAAACAACGGGCATTTGATTTTATGAATGCTCACCAAGAGCTCGATGTCATATTCGGTGGTGCCACCATAAATAGAGAACAACAAGGTTTAGCTATTCGCATTCCATTACTAAAAGGACTCAATGGCTGGCGGCTCCCTTTAGTACATAAAAAAACTCCTGAAATATTCAAAAACATTAATACTTTAGCTCAATTTAAACAACTAGTTCCTGGGCAGTTTCATAGCTGGAGTGATACAAAAGTATTGGAAAGCAACGGTATTAGGGTTGAAAAAGGCAGTGATTTTGAAGGCTTATTTTTAATGTTAGCGAAACAACGCTTCGATTATTTTCCACGCTCAATTTTAGAAGTGTTTCGAGAACTGAATGCCAGAGAAAATCTAGATATCACAATCGATAATTCAGTACTGATATACTACCCGACCGCGTATTATTTTTATGTCGCACACGACAACGAACAGTTGGCGCAAGATATTACTACAGGGTTGGAACAAGCAATTGCCGATGGCAGTTTTGACGCTATATTCACCAAGCATTTTAGCCAACCAATAGAGCAGATATCTGCCATCAAGCGCAAGGTATTCTTTCTGAACAACCCTTACTTACCTGAAAAAACACCGTTATCTCGTAAGGAGTTATGGCTGCATTTTCCAGCGAAAAGCGAAATAATCCAATAAAAAGCCAACCTCCCCAATAAGCGATGAAAGCTCATTGAGGATAATAAAGCGGATTAACTAAGATTTAATCTCTAAAGTTAGTAAACTGAAATGACTGCTCGAGCTCTGCTTCTTTCACTAATCGCATTACCGCCTGTAGATCATCACGCTTTTTACCGGTTACACGCACTTGCTCTCCCTGAATTGCCGCCTGTACTTTAAGCTTGCTATCTTTGATCAATTTCACAATTTTTTTCGCGACCGGCTGTTCAATGCCTTCCTTAAAATTGATCGTTGCCGAGCAGTTACGTCCAGAAAACTCAGGATCACCAACCGACATGGCCTTGGCATCAATTTTTCGTTTAGTCAGTTGAGAGCGTAACATATCCACTAACTGTTTAACCTGGAAATCCCCTTCCGCTTTAACAATTACATTAGGCTTTTTCCATTCAAAGCTCGCTGCTACTCCTCGAAAATCAAAGCGGGTATCAAGTTCCCGGCTCGCGTTATCCGCTGCATTGCGCACTTCTTCCAAATTTATTTCTGAAACAATATCCATTGAAGGCATAACTGTATCTCTCTGTTAATATTTTGCTGCATCATAGCAAAAAGTGCCGCAATTAAAAATCTTTGTCCGATGAACTCGCTAACACAGGACAAGGCGTATTATCATTGATATTATTCATCTATAAATACTATTAAAAGCGTACGAGCAAAAGGCTAACTTTTTGAATATTGTTATTGTTGGACAAGGAGCTATTGGTTTATTGTGGTATCATAAACTTAGTCTCAATCCCGAACATCAAATATCATTGCAGTGTTCTGCTCGCAGTCAGCCTATCCCAGAAAATCTAAGTTTTACCGATACTCACGGCAAAGTGCAGACAAAAATAGTATCAGCAAATAACAAAGATCTGAGCAATGCCGACATCATATTATTTTGTTTAAAAGCCTACAGCTATCAACAAGCATTTAATCAATACTTACCTTTTATTCAACAAGAGACGCCTGTGATCTTATGTCATAACGGCATATTGGCTGAAAATGAGATACCAAAAGATCATCTCTTACTAAGCTTATTAACCACTCATGGCAGCAAACGAATCAAAGCATTTAGCGTTGAGCATACAGGTATTGGGGTTAATGATTTAGGTATCATTCAAGGGAAAATATCAAACAGCCAAATTGAGTTGCTCACAGACGTTCTAAATCAAGCGTTACCTGAAACGGTTTGGCACGAAGATATTAATGCTAAGCAATGGCGTAAACTGGCAGTTAACTGCGTCATTAATCCACTAACCGCAATAAATAACTGCGATAACGGCGTACTTACCTCGGCAGCATTTCAACCGAAAATAAAAGCAATTTTACTGGAAGTAATAGCCGTTGCTAAACACTTTAAGCTGAACTTTGATATAAATGAACTCACTTCATTAGTACTCTCTGTCGCCCAGCAAACAGCCACTAATTGTTCTTCAATGCGCAGCGATATCTTAAATGGCAGAAAAACTGAAATCGCACAGATAAACGGCTTTATTGTACAACAAGGCGCCAACTTAAATATAGCCACCCCGATAAACAGCGAATTAACTCACGCAGTTAACGCATTAGCGAAAGATAATAAACGCGACTCGAGTATCTAACATTACTTTCAAGATAATCTAAGGACGATAGACTTTGGCATTTTTAAAGCCATTATCAATTAAATACAGCGCCTGTAACTTACTCATCACCCCTTGATCGCAGTAAAGTAAATATTCTTTCGACTGATCGAGATCACCAAACTGAGTTGCCAGCTTATAAAAAGGTAAATGTTTCACTTCCACCCCATCAAGCTCTAAAGGGTTTTCATCTTCTTCTTCCGGGCTACGAATATCCAATACCACAGCATTGTCTGGAATATCAGCGACTTCATCTACCGCATGAATTTCTTGTTCTGCAGCATCACCAATATCACGAATATCAAAGATGCGCGTATTTTCAACCACCTGCTCTAAAATGCTAAAATCAAAGTTCGCTTCTTCTGCTTCAATTTTTGATAATACCGCTTTCACCGTTGGCTTTTTAGAAATAACGCCACAGTATTCAGGAATGGTTTTAGAAAAATCTTCGGTGCCAATTTTTCGAGCTATATCGATAATATCTTGCTTATCATAGGCAGCTAACGGACGAAGAATTAATGTTTCGGTTACGCGGTCAATCACATTTAAATTAGTTAACGTTTGGCTTGAAACCTGCCCTAACGCTTCACCTGTAACTAATGCTTGAATACCTCGTTTTTCAGCAATTTGGGCAGCGGCACGCATCATCATACGTTTTAATACTACCCCCATTTGACCATTATCAATTTTGTCTAAAATTTCTGCCACTACTGGCTCAAAATCAACAGCAAAAAACTTGATCCGATGCGAAGCACCAAACTTATTCCATAAATAATAGCTGACTTCTTTTACCCCAACTTCATGGGCTGAACCACCAAGATTAAAGAAGCAAAAATGGGTACGGGCACCTTTTTTGATCATTTGAAAGCTAGAAACTGCTGAATCAAAACCACCCGACATTAACGACAAGACATCTTCTTGAGTCGCAATAGGGAAGCCACCTAAGCCTTGATATTTATCCGTAACAATAAACAAGTCATTACGTTTTACTTCCAAATTAACCGTCACCTGTGGCTTACGCAGCTGAACCTTGGCACTTTCCACTGCCTGGTTTAAGCCACCACCAACATATTGTTCAATTTGTAATGAAGTAAATTCATGTTCACCCGTGCGCTTAACGCGAACACAAAAAGTTTTGTTTTCAATGGTTTTAGCGTGAACTGCTAAGGTTTTTTCATAAATATCGTGCAGATCAGTAAAGTCTGTGCGCTGCACTTCAATAAACATCGCCACACCAGGAATACACTGCAATGTTTCGATCAATTGCTGACGATTTTTTTCATCGGTATTTTTGCTGTTAACTTCAATGCTATCCCAGTTAATTTTCGTCGTTACCTGCTCATCGACCCGACGTAAGACATTTTTGATATTAGATTCTAAAATCTTAGTAAAACGTTTACGTACAGGGCGACTTTTTATTGCAATTTCAGCTTGTAACTTAACAATGAACTTCATAAAAATACCGAATAATAAGTGAGCATAAAATAATTGGCGCGCATTATACCCTATGGCCTGATAGCTGTATAACAAAAAAGGATCTCTTGTGAGATCCTTTTTTGTTATACCAAGTTGACGCATATTTTAGTCAACGCAGGGGGATGCTAGCGGTGAGATAATCATTAATTGCTATGTGTTAACGACTAATTACTTTTGCTAATTGTCACTTTTAATAATCGAATACGGCTCAGTTTCTTTTGCCTTGCCCTGATTAATCGCAATTTCAACTCGTCGATTACGGCGACGATTTAGCGCATTAGTATTCGGTACTAGTGGCCGTGCATCTGCGTGTCCAGCAACAATCATGCGACTTTGATCAAAGTCTGGCACTTTAACTAACTCATGTGCAATAGCCACTGCACGCTTGCTTGACAAATCCCAGTTTGAAGTAAATAACTCAGAGGCTATCCCTTGATTATCAGTATGACCGGAAACCATGATCTCACCCGGAACAGTTTTCAGCAGCTCGCCGATTTCCTGAATGATAGGACGAAATTTCGGTTGCAAAAACGCAGAACCTGATGGAAATGAACCATTTTCCCGAATACGAATGATCACCTGCTGACCTAAGGCTTCTAATTCAATCGCTCCATCCTGAATTTGCTGTTCCAGCTGCTCGGCAATTTTCTTCACCAGCTCATTCACTTGCTCCTGCGACGCTTGCTCTAACTCATCTTTTGCTTTTTGCGCAGCCTGAGCCGACATTTGATCCGCAGTACTTTGCGACTGACCACCACGTTCAGTACCCCGCTGTTCCTGCCGGCCACCCGCTGAAGTTTCGTCCCCCGCCTGAAATTCCAACATTTGCTGAGTCATTTCTACCGTTTGTTGCTGGATCACCTCAATCGGTGTTGGTTCTGGCTTACCCGGCCTAAATTCCTGTGCAATAATGCTAGTGCCTTTAGGAATATCTTTCACTTCAATTTTATTCTGTACACCAAAAGCAAACTTCATTGAACCGGCAATCTGTTTAAACTTTAAGACATCCATCTCGGAAAACGACAGCAATAATACGAAAAAGCACATCAACAGTGACATTAAATCGGCAAACGTCCCCATCCAAGGTGGTAACCCGGGAGGAGGACATTTACACTCTGGAGGATTTGCCATAATAGCCTCTTTTACTCTTCATTCGTATCTATGGTGCGCTTACCTTCTGCCAGATAATTTTTCAGCAATCCTTCAATGACTCTAGGATTCTGTCCATCCTGAATACCAAGTACCGCATCTAAGATCAATTCCTGATTAAGCTTTTCTTCCGCCATGCGAATTTTTAGTTTATTAGCAATCGGAATGGCGATAACATTGGCTAAAAATGCACCATAAAGTGTCGTTAAAAGGGCTACCGCCATAGCTGGACCAATCGCTTTAGGATCATCCATATTAGAAAGCATAGCCACTAATCCAATCAAAGTACCTATCATTCCCATTGCTGGTGCAACATCTGCTAACGCAGATAACATGCCAATTCCAGTTTCATGGCGTTCAGTAGTTAATTGAATGTCTTTTTGCAAGGTACCACGCACCACATCAGCATCATGACCATCCACTAACATATCAACACCTTTTTGCATAAAGGCATTGGATATTTCTGCTTCTTCTAATGCTAAAAAGCCCCCTTTACGAGCGGCATCCGCCATTTCAACTGATTTTTCAATTAACTCTTCCGGCTGTTCAATTTTAAACATAAAGGCTTTAGCGATAATTTTACCTATGCCGAAAAACTGCCCCATATTATAATTTGCCAAGACAATAAAAGTTGAACCACAAAATACGATAAGAATAGACTGGGTATCAACAAACATGTTGATATCGCCACCTAAGACCATGGCCATTACGATAAAACCAATAGCTCCTAAAATTCCCAGTAGCGTAGCTAAATCCACATATGCCTCCAAATAAACTTGCTAAATCAACAGCCCATTTGATAATACCCTAAGGTTCATTGATAGGCGAACACAAATACTGATGTTTTTAATCACAGTTACTGGTAAATGATAAAAAGAAACATAGGTATTTGCTAATTGTTATATCTTTATTATCGCCCATATTGTCAATAACTTAAGCCAATAAAAAGAATATTTTTATTTAGCTATCAATATAACCATCATTGACCAATGATGCCAGCTAAGGTAACTTGCGCATAAATTTCAAAATACTGGCTGTGTCACTTAAATAAAGTAACACGCGCTAATGTGCAGAGTATCTGATAATGCCGCGTAAAAAGATTGAAAACTTAAGCTTTGAAGAGTCGCTTGGTGAGCTCGAAACCATAGTGCAAAAGCTCGAACAGGGAGAATTAAGCCTGGAAGACTCAATGGCATTATTCGAGCGAGGGCTTAATTTAAGCAAAGTCAGCCAGGAAAAATTAAAAGATGCTGAGCAACGTATTCAAATTTTAATGAATAATAATGGCGAGCAAAGTTTAGTAGACTTCACTGAGGAAGAGAAATAACCAAGGTGGAGCTATTAACAGATCTTAACGGTATTCAAACCAGAACCGATCAATACTTAATTACTAAACTTGACAGTTTAGCGGTAAATGATGAAAAGCTATTAGCTGCAATGCGTTATGGTTTATTAATTGGCGGCAAGCGAATGCGTCCTTACCTGGCTCATATCACAGGTCAAAGTTTAGGGGTAAGCGCAACAGATATTGACGGGATAGCTGCAGCAATCGAATGTATCCATGCCTACTCGCTACTTCATGATGACCTCCCTGCGATGGATGATGATGATTTACGTCGAGGTCAGCCGACCTGCCATAAAGCTTATGATGAAGCAACGGCGATTTTAGCTGGTGACAGTTTACAAACTTTAGCTTTTGATATTTTAGCAAATCATCCATTCTCACCTGCGGTAGCTGAAAAACGGATAACACTGATCCAGCAACTAGTAAAAGCCAGTGGTTATCAGGGAATGTGTGGCGGACAAGCGTTAGATTTAGCCGCTACCGGCGAGCAAATCTCGCTCAGCCAACTGGAACAGCTACATGCATTAAAAACCGGAGCCTTACTAGAAGCGTCCGTTTTAATGGCTGCCGAATGTGCTCACAACATTAGCACCGAAGAAAAACAAGCACTGGCAACGTTTGCCCAACGAGTTGGCTTAGCCTATCAGGTACGCGATGATATTATCGACATCACTTCCAGCGAAGAAGAACTTGGCAAACCAGCAGGTTCAGATGTTAATGCCAATAAAAGTACCTACCCTGCACTACTAGGATTAACAGGCGCGCAACAAAAAGCAGACGACTTATATCAACAAGCACTTCAAGCTTTAGCCTCTTTGCCTTACAATACACAGAATTTGTCGGAATTTGCGACCTTTATCATCGAACGTACCAGCTAGGTACTGAATAATAATTATGACTACAAACCTTGATCATTATCCTCTGTTGGCTGGCATCAATAGTCCTGCGGATTTACGCCAGCTTGAACAAAGCCAGTTAGCACAAGCCAGTGAAGAGCTGCGCCGCTATCTATTGAATTCCGTCAGTAAAAGTAGCGGCCATTTCGCTTCAGGGTTAGGTACCATTGAATTAACCGTTGCATTGCATTATGTCTACAACACTCCTTTTGATCACTTGATCTGGGATGTCGGTCACCAGGCTTATCCACATAAAATTCTCACCGGCCGTCGCGATCAGTTACACACTATTCGACAAAAAGATGGCTTGCATCCGTTTCCTTGGCGTGAAGAAAGTGAATATGATGTCTTAAGTGTTGGCCACTCCAGTACATCAATTTCTGCCGCGCTAGGTTTAGCGGTTGCTGCGGAAAAAGAAGGTAAGAGCCGAAAAACGGTTGCCGTTATCGGTGATGGCGCCATGACGGCAGGCATGGCATTTGAAGCATTAAATCACGCTGGTGATATTCATAAAGACATGCTGGTGATATTAAACGATAACGAAATGTCGATCTCCGAAAATGTTGGCGCGCTAAATAACCACCTGGCAAAAATGTTATCCGGCTCACTATACACAGGAATACGCGAAGGCAGTAAGCGCATTTTAAAAAACCTGCCGCCAATTAAAGAGTTGGCAAGTCGCGCTGAAGAGCACCTAAAAGGCATGGTCGTGCCCAGTACGTTCTTTGAAGAACTCGGCTTTAATTATATCGGTCCTATCGATGGCCATGATGTCAACGGCCTAGTAGATACCATCAGTAATATGCGTAATCTAAAAGGGCCACAATTGCTGCACATCGCAACAAAAAAAGGTAAAGGCTACCAGGCGGCTGAGCAAGATCCAATCAAGTATCATGCAGTACCAAAATTTGATCCAACGGAAACAAATTTACCAAAAAGCAAACCTAGCGTACCAACTTATTCACAAATCTTTGGTGACTGGTTATGCAAAACTGCGGAAGTTGATGACAAGCTAGTTGCCATTACTCCGGCAATGCGAGAAGGATCGGGCATGGTAGAATTTAGTCAGCGCTTTCCGGAAAAATACCATGATGTTGCCATTGCCGAACAACATGCAGTGACCTTTGCCGCCGGCCTGGCTATTGGTGAACAAAAGCCGGTAGTTGCTATCTATTCCAGCTTTTTACAACGCGGTTATGATCAGTTTATTCACGATGTCGCGATTCAGAATTTACCAGTGTTATTTGCGATTGACCGAGCTGGTATTGTTGGTGCTGATGGACCAACGCATCAAGGTTCATTTGATTTAAGCTTTATGCGCTGTATTCCAAATATTACAATTATGGCGCCAGCAGATGAACGTGAGTGTCAGTTAATGCTTACTACTGGCCATCAGATGAATTCGCCAGCGGCAGTGCGTTACCCAAGAGGCAACGGCATCGGTGTTGAACTGCCAGAGATCAATGAGACTATCGAAATAGGCAAAGGCCGCGTTATTGAACAAGGCGCAAATATCGCCATTTTAAATTTTGGTACTACCTTGGCCCAGGCAACAACAGTCGCTAAAGAACTTGAAGCGACATTAGTTGATATGCGTTTTGTTAAACCATTAGATCACGCCCTAATTGATCAGCTAGTTAAAAGCCACCAGTATTTAATCACTGTAGAAGACAATGCCATCGCCGGTGGCGCAGGTTCTGCAGTAAACGAATACGTGCTCAGCCAGGGACTTGCGGTTAAAATTCTCAATATCGGCTTGCCAGACTGCTTTATCAAACACGGTACCCAAGCTGAAATTCATAGTGAATTAGGACTTGACGCTCAAGGCATCAAAGAGAAAATCAACAACTTTATCAAGTAAAATTTACCTCACTGGTTGGTCACTACAGTTAGAATCTTCTTTCACCGCTTTTGATTTTGTCGAAGCAAAAGCAGTTAAAGACGATGACTTAGGACAATTGAGTATTCCTAAATGGCAAGCTAACTTCACCACTACCTATACTGAAGGAAACTTCAGTGCAAGTTGGACTTATAAATTTAAGCAAGGAGGCAAATTGAATTTGGACGTCTCGGATGAATATTATGATTCGCAAAACCCGGGTAACTCAAATATTCACAACCTACGTGCTAGCTACAACTTATCAGAACAAGCCAATTTATATGTTGGTATAAATAACATCACTAACCACACAGGTTTAGACCATTGGACAACTAACTATGGCACCAGAAATGGTTGGGGTATTTTAGGTCGCAATTATTATGCTGGCTTTATATATAACTTTTAAGTTGTATACCGCTTATTAATGACACTAAAGGGTAAACTATTCGTTTACCCTTTTTTATTATCCGCGCTTTATTATCGTCATCTAACTCCCGCAATTACAATTAAATTAGCCAACAATCCCATTTACTATCGTTGAAATTTCTACCACTTACCTAAGCATAAACCTGTAACTTGTTCTTAACAGAGCGACTATTTTTTAAACCCCAATAATTTATAATAAGCTAGATTTCGCTGGTGTTTTATTGCTATAACAAGCTTTCAATAACAATAAAAGACATGACTATGCGGATTAAATACTTTGCGTTTTTACTGCTAATTATTCCTACCTTTTTCAGCTTGGGGCAGGTGAATGAGCAAGCAACCATTACAGAACTACATCAGAAAATGAAAGCGGGCGAACTGACCAGTGAAGCCTTAGTCAAATATTACCTTACCCGGATTGAAAAATATGATCGTAATGGCAAGAAGCTGAATTCAGTATCACAAATAAATAAACAAGCGCTAGCACAAGCCAAAGCACTAGATCAAAAGCTTAAAGCATCAGGACTAGTTGGCCCACTACACGGCATTCCAGTGGTACTCAAAGATAATATCGATACCACTGACGGCATGAGCAATACTGCTGGTTCTTATGCCTTAGCTAAGAACTTTCCACAAGATGATGCTTTTGTTGTTCAACAACTGAAAAAAGCCGGTGCGATTATTTTAGGTAAAACCAACTTAAGTGAATGGGCAAACTTTCGCTCAACTGCATCATCCAGTGGTTGGAGTGCTTTATATGGTCAAACCAAAAACCCTTATGACACTAGCACTAGCCCCTGTGGTTCAAGCTCAGGCTCAGGCGTGGCGATTGCCGCAAATCTTGCAACTATCGCCTTAGGCACTGAAACCGACGGTTCAGTCACTTGCCCATCTGCACTTAATGGTATTGTCGGCATTAAACCGACTTTAGGCACTGTCAGCCGTGACGGCATTATCCCGATTGCCCATAGCCAAGATACCGCCGGTCCTATGGCGCGCAATGTTACCGATGCAGTTATTCTGCTCAGCGCCATGGTAGCGGAAGATGAAACGGATCCCAATGTCACTCACTCAAACATCGATTACCTATCCCATTTAAAAATAGATGGTTTAAAAGGTAAACGCATCGGTATTGCCCGAGATTTAATGGGCTATCATCAAGGGTTAGATAAAGTCTTTGAGCAAAACCTAGAGATTTTAAAGGCACAGGGTGCAGTGATAATCGACAACCTGACATTTGAGAGTATGTCTCAATGGGATGAGGCAGAATTTACCGTTTTACTCTATGAGTTTAAGCATGATTTGGCTCAATACCTGTCTCAAACCGCGCCTGGATTGCCAAAAACACTAGCGGATGTCATGAGTTTTAACGAAAAACATGCTGAGCAAGAGATGCCTTATTTTCAGCAGGAAATCATGGAGATGGCACA
Organism: Thalassotalea insulae; assembly: GCF_030161395.1. Taxonomy (NCBI): domain Bacteria; kingdom Pseudomonadati; phylum Pseudomonadota; class Gammaproteobacteria; order Alteromonadales; family Colwelliaceae; genus Thalassotalea; species Thalassotalea insulae. Next base: position 2,892,475 of record NZ_BSST01000001.1, on the reverse strand, counting down.
GGCGAAAGGCGAATTAACAGATAAGGAATATACTGAGGCGTTAGCTCAAGCAAAAACTCTGACTCAGGCCCAAGGGATAGATAAATTACTGAAAGAACATCAACTGGATATGATTATTGCACCAACCACAGGGCCAGCATGGAAAATAGATCTGGTTAACGGTGATCATTACCTCGGCGCAGCATCCAGTGCCGCCGCAATTTCAGGTTACCCTCATATTACCGTGCCTATGGGGTATGTCCACGGCTTACCGGTTGGTTTGTCGTTCTTTTCCGGTAAACTCAAAGAAGATGTGCTAATTGAAGCGGCTTACAGCTTTGAACAGGCAACATTATATCGAAAACCGCCAAAGTTGGATTAAACTCTATCAGCATTGGCTGATAAGTCTCAGCTCGAACTGTCAGATATAATTTCTAAATTTTAATTAAATCTGACAGTGCTTTCGTGCCTGCTATAAACACCAAACGCAACAAATTGGCAAATTATACGCCCAATCATATCTCTACTTTCCCAAAATAAATCGACCGACCCATTGACTTTTTTAACATAAAATTAACATCAGGCACTTCAATTATTTAAAAGGGAAATAAAATGATTAAAAACCTCTTTAGCAAAAGAGTTACTCTCGCAATTTTGGCATCCATTACTTTAATCTACAGTCGCTGCTTTAAAAAAGAGTGGTGACGAGCCTTGTGAAAGTTAATAGCCTAATGAGTGAAAGGCATCTAGGGCTTTGTTAACAATCTAACGCGATCATCTGATCGCGTTCTTTCTTAACTTTTTAGTAGAAAAGCAGCTATTCGCTAATGTATTCCACCACTTCCAGGCCAAAACCAGAAAGTGAATGGTATTTTACTTGAGAGCTTAACAGACGCATTTTGCCGACGCCCAAATTAGATAATATTTGTGAGCCAACGCCAACATTACGTGAACCGATATGACGTTTAACTTCTTTAATGGTTTCACCGGCATCAAGCTTGGCGTATTTCTCTACCTGCTCAATCAGCTCTTGTGGTGATTCATGCTTACCTAGCAGCACTAACACCCCACCTTCCTGACCAATTTTTTCTAATGCACTGCCGATCGGCCATTTCGCAACACTTTCTCTCTGGCTAAACAATAGATCTCTAAAGGTATTTTCCAGATGAACCCGTACTAAAGTCGGTTTATCTTTATTTATTGGCCCTTTAGTTAAGGCAAAATGTGCCTGACCATCAATGGTATCTTTAAACACGGTAAGTTCAAATTCACCAAAAGCAGTCGGTAACTTACATTGAGAAATACGTTCAATCGTGGTTTCGTTAGCATTGCGGTATTCAATTAAATCGGCAACTGTCCCCATTTTTATGCCATGCTTTTCGGCAATCACTTCCAGATCTGGACGACGCGCCATAGTGCCGTCTTCATTGAGAATTTCAACGATTACTGCAGCAGGTTCTAATCCGGCCAAACGTGCTAAATCAACACCCGCTTCTGTATGGCCGGCACGGTTTAATACCCCGCCATCTTTTGCCATTAACGGAAAAATATGCCCTGGTTGCACAATAGAATGCTGATTAGCGTCTTTAGCTACTGCAGCTAAAACCGTCGTTGCCCGATCAGCGGCTGAAATCCCTGTCGTAACCCCTGAAGCAGCTTCAATCGACACCGTAAAGTTAGTCGAAAATTGCGCATCATTCTTATCAACCATTAGCGGCAAGTTTAAGCGTTGACAACGCTCTCTGGTCATCGGCATACAAATTAACCCTCGCCCATGAGTGGCCATAAAGTTAATCGCTTCTGGCGTTACTAACTCGGCAGCCATGATAAAGTCACCTTCATTTTCGCGATCTTCATCATCCATCAAGATAACCATTTTACCTTGTCTTATATCTTCGATGATCTCTTTTGGAGAGTGTAAATTCATAGCTGCCTCTTAATTTTTAATAAATCCGCTTTGTGCCAATAACGCTTCGGTTACTCCAAATGACGTATTTGCCGCTTGTTTGCTTTGTAATAATCGCTCGATGTAACGTGCCATTACATCCACTTCTATATTGACCTTGGTACCGAGCTGATAACTTGGGATAATAGTTTGCCCTGTAGTATGCGGCACGATAGTTAAGCGAAACTGATCTTGCGCTAAACTATTGACCGTCAAGCTAACACCATCAACGGTAATCGAGCCTTTTTCTGCAATATAAGGCGCAATACTGGCATCCATACTGAGCCAGTATTCAACACTGTTACCATTTTTAGTAATTGCTTTAATTTCCGCCACCGCATCTACATGACCGGAAACCATATGACCGCCAAACCGTGTTGTCGGCAACATCGCCTTTTCCAGATTAACTTGTTGGTTTTGCTGATAACCACCAAATGCAGTACGCTCTAGCGTTTCATTGGAAATATCTGCACTGTAACTCGTGCTGTCAAACGCTACTACCGTTAAACAAATACCGTTTGTTGCTATCGAGTCACCAAGTTTGACGTCACTCATATCAAGCGACGGGCAATGCACGGTTAAACGTGCGCCCTGATGATTAATACTGATTGATTTAATTGAGCCTATCGCTTCAATAATGCCAGTGAACATATTCACTCTCTTAATGCTAATCTTGATTAACGTTATTATCAAAAAATGTTAAGACAATAGCGCCGTAATTTTTAAATCTCTGCCAACCATAGTGACATCGCTAAATGTCAGATTTTTCGCCTGTGATAAACGTTGCACTTCAGGCATCAGCATTAATCCCTGACCACTATCACCTATTAATTTCGGTGCCTGATATAAAATCAGTTCGTCGACCAAACCCTGTTCAATAAAAGCACCAGCTAACTGACGCCCCGACTCCACTAAAACATCGTTGAGTCCTTTTGATGCTAATAATACCAGCACTTCAGTGAGGTCGACATATTGACCACAGGCAGACTTTGCTACCACAGCTTGTTCAACAAAATGGGGCCAAGTGTGTAAACTTTCAACTTCAGTGCTAATAATAAGAATCGGTGATGTTTCACTAAACAGTTTCAGATCCGGCGTTAAACGATTTTTACTGTCGATAAGCACTCGTAATGGCTGACGCAGTTCACTTTCCTGATAGCTATTTTTTAATACCCCGAGCTCTGACCAACGAACTGTCATCCGCGCCTGATCATAAATCACAGCATCAGCGCCTGAGATCACTGCACAGCTTTGCGCCCTTAACCTTTGCACATCTTGACGAGCATCTTTTGAAGTGATCCACTGACTTTCACCACTGGCCATCGCAGTTTTACCATCTAAACTAGCAGCGAGCTTACAACGAACGTAAGGCATTTTTTCCGTCATTAATTTAATAAAGCCAGGGTTTAGCGTTCGAGCATCACTTTCTAATAATCCAGAAGCACATTGAATCCCAGCCTGCTCTAACAATGCCAGTCCGCGACCTGAAACCTGAGGATTTGGGTCAACCATAGCAGCGATGACCCGACTAACACCTGCATCTATCAACCCTTGCGCACAAGGTGGCGTGCGGCCAAAGTGTGAACAGGGTTCTAAAGTTACGTAGGCTGTTGCTCCCTGAGCATTAACTCCTGCCTGAGCAATGGCATTAACTTCGGCATGACCATCACCGGCCTTGATATGATAACCCTCACCAACAATGTCACCATCTTTAACTAGCACGCAACCTACCCTTGGGTTTGGCGAAGTAGTGTAATGTGCTTTACGTGCTAACTGCAGCGCACGCACCATGAACTGATGGTCGGCTAAAGAAAACGTTGATGCCATCTAATTTTCGTCACCCAAACGAGCGATCTCCTCTCCGAATTCTTTGATATCTTCAAACGAGCGATAAACAGAAGCAAAACGGACATACGCGACTTTATCTAAGCTTTTAAGTTGCTCCATAATAATATTACCCAGCATCTCACTCGATACTTCCCGCTCTCCAGTTGCCCTAAGCTGAGATTTAAGTCGATTGATCGCTTTTTCTGTTTGTTCAACACTGACCGGACGCTTCTCTAATGATCTGACTAAACCACTGCGCAACTTATCTTCATTAAACGGCTCACGAGAACCATCACGCTTAATAATACGCGGCATGACTAATTCAGCGGTTTCAAAAGTGGTGAATCTTTCATTGCAGGCAACACAAGCACGGCGGCGGCGAATTTGATGACCATCAGCCACTAGGCGAGAATCAATGACTTTAGTGTCTGTTGCAGTACAAAACGGGCAATACATTAAGCTGTTACTCTGTTTAATTTAATGCCCGTATTTTAAAGTATTTCCAAAGGGATGTAACGGATTAAACAAAAAAAGCTCAAACCATTGGTTTGAGCTTTTTAATCATTCATTTGTCAACTTGCCTCTCGCACAATGATATGCGTTCTGGCATTCTAGAAATTAACCGTAAACAGGTAAACGCTTACAGATTTCTCTCACTTTAGCTTGTACCGCAGTGATAGTTTCTTCATTGTTGATGTCATCTAAAATGTCACAAATCCAGCCAGTTAAGACTTTAGTGTCTTCAACATTAAAACCACGACGGGTGATCGCTGGAGTACCTAAACGTAAACCTGAAGTAACAAACGGTGAACGCGGATCATTAGGTACCGAATTCTTATTAACCGTGATATGAGCACGACCTAACGCCGCATCAGCATCTTTACCGGTAATATCCTTATCGATGAGATCCAACAGCAATAAGTGGTTTTCAGTGCCGTTAGACACTACTTTGTAACCACGTTCCTGTAATACTGCCACCATAGCTTTAGCATTATCTAATACTCGTTGTTGGTATTCTTTAAATTCTGGTTGTAATGCTTCTTTAAACGCCACCGCTTTCGCTGCAATCACGTGCATTAACGGACCACCTTGACCACCTGGGAATACCGCAGAGTTTAATTTTTTATAAACATCTTCATCACCACAACCAGCAACGATTAAACCGCCACGAGGACCAGCTAACGTTTTATGAGTTGTGGTAGTAACTACATGAGCATGAGGAACAGGGTTTGGATATAATCCTGCTGCAACAAGACCGGCAACATGTGCCATATCCACCATAAAATAAGCACCTACGCTGTCAGCAATTTTACGCATCCGCGCCCAATCAACAACACCAGAAAACGCAGAGAAACCACCGATGATCATCTCTGGCTTATGCTCATTTGCTAACTGCTCTAACTCTTCATAGTTAATATCACCAGTTTCAGGATGTAAACCGTATTGAAACGCTTGGTATGACTTACCTGAAAAGTTAACATGAGAACCGTGAGTTAAGTGACCACCATGAGCAAGGCTCATACCTAACACTTTACCACCTGGAGTAACTAATGCTTGGAATACTGCCGCATTTGCCTGAGAACCAGCATGAGGTTGCACGTTGGCATAATCAGCACCAAACAATTCTTTGGCTCGCTCAATCGCTAACGCTTCTGCTTTATCGACATATTCACAACCGCCGTAATAGCGTTTGCCAGGATAACCTTCAGCATATTTATTGGTTAACTGCGAACCTTGCGCTTCTAAAACGCGCGGGCTACAGTAGTTTTCAGATGCAATTAATTCAATGTGCTCTTCCTGACGGACGGTTTCGTCTGTCATTGCCTGCCATAGTTCTGCATCAAAATCAGCAATATTCATATCACGAGTAAGCATGTTTTTTCCTCAAGTTCACAGTCAATTAAACCAAAGTTAAGACTGGAGAGTTAGACTAAATTTAATTGTCGCATATTTTGCCTGATTCAAGGCTTGATGTACATGTAAAAACCATCAAGATATAGCTCATTTTGCACTGAGCTATATCCGCAAGCTTTGGTTTAATATGCGGTAAAAGTTTTCGATAACCAGATCAAATTCACTTTTTATTGAATATACCGAATAAAAAACCAAAGAACAACAAATAATATTTGATATAAACACTAAAAACCCGAATATTATCTAACTTAACAGCATTGCTACCGTTATAAGTTTTCTGTTTTAGCGCGTAATTGCTGATATTCCTTTTTTCGTTTGCGGTACAACACTTCCGCAACAACGAAAGTACTAACAAGCACCAGGTTAATAAAAACTAACTCGGTTAATTTTAAGCGACCGCTTTGCTGAGCAACCGAATAAACAAGCCAATTCGCTAGCACAGCAAAAGGTACACAAGACCATTTAGTTAGCAGCATATATTTTAACGAAGATTGATATCCTGCAAGCGCATTATCAATTGCTTGCTCAGGACTATTATTAATTTTAGACCAGCTTTCACGACGAATTTTAAATTCATAGCAAACAAAAAACACTGACATCAAACCACCAAGCCCTAAAAAGCTATTAATCGGCTGGCCGAGCTGGCCATTAACAACACCATAAATAAATCCAACTAGCGATAAAAAAGTTGCCAGTATATTTAAGATAAAACACCCTTTTGCCCACCAGGTACGTCGCTTAGTTTGGCTTAATAAAGCACTAATATCTGTTTTTTCAAAAGGTTGTGCCTGCCAGTCCTGTGTCAAGGTGAGCCATTGTTGATCTATCGCTGAGGTATCTACAGCCCCTTGGTCATTTTTTTCAGGTAAACTACTGATATCGAGTACAGCTGCAGCCTGCTGTTCAGATTGTAGAATGGCTTTATATTTCTCATTTAGTGGTAAATTGTCGTCTTTCATACCACCTCCAGTAATTGAATTAATGCGGATTTCGCTCGCGTTAAACGAACCCCGACTAAGCTCGTTGATATCGACAACACTTCAGAAATTTCCTGATAGTTCATGCCCTCTAAGGCCAGGGTGATCACTTGTTGTTGAATTAACGGTAACAGCCTTATTGCCTGTGCTAACCTTTGCTGGCGTTGCGTTTGATCTAACGCCTGAAATGGCGTTGGCTGTTCACTAGAAGACTGGCTGTCGACAGTATTCTCAGCTGATTCCGACTCTGTTTTTACCATTTTCATCGCCTTTGCAACATGAGTCGCGAGCACATTATGGGCAATACGGGCAACAAAAGTTTTCACGGCACAATGTTGGCGAAACGTCGGCAAGGCGCGCCAAATATTTAAGGCGATTTCCTGAAATAACTCTTCCTGAATTGCTGGCTTTGCTTCAAAACCACTAATAAGGTGACGTAGTAATTTTTCATGCGCTGCGATCCAGCAAGTAAATTTCTCTTGATAGCTTAACGACTCATTAGGACAATGTTTTGAGCGAGTATTAAAACTTGCCGAAGACTCTTCAGCAAGCTCAGATGGTTGACTCATATCTTAATTAATAAACCTCAAAGTTAGCCTAACGACATCACTACTTTTTCAGACTTAAGACGTTTCGCCAATGTCAGTACAAGGCCAGCAGTTAATGCAATAGTCGCTGCAGTTGTTACTGTAAACGCCTGCCAGTCAACCGGCAGACCTTTAAACAAGTCTTCCATTAACAATGTCTGGCCGAAGATAGGCGCCCACTCTGTCCAAACGGGTTTATCATCCATTATCATCATGGCGACCGGGATCATAGTAGGTACCATGATCAGCATTGCCACCGTCGACTGAGCTTCCTTAAAGGTTTTTGCCTGAAACGCAAAAAACAGCTGCATTGATGCCGCTAAAAAGCATAATGGGATCAACAGCAGTAATAACGCAATAAAGGTCGTGCCATCCAGACTAAACGTAGCGCCAATCTTAGTTAAATCAACAAAACTTACCGAAACTGTGGTTAACACTAACATTAAAGTCACGGAAATTGTCGCAATCAAACTGGAACAGATTAATTTCGCTAAAACAATTTTTAGCGTACTAACTGGCTGACATAGCAACATTTCCAAAACATTACGCTCGCGCTCACCAGCACTGGAATCAATGGAAATTGACTGCCCGGAAATAAACGCCCCCATCAATAAATACAAACCTAGCATTAAGGTTATGATCACCGCGTTACTACTGGGCAATGAGGTATCTTGCTCTTGTAACCTAAGCGGCTGTAATAACTTGATATCGATGCCCCGAACCAATAAACGTTTATACCCAATTGCTAACGAGAAATTACGAATTTCTTCCTTAATTCGACGTAATGGCGCATTCAGTGATTTTTCACTAAAGTCTGCCCGTAGAATGATATCGATCGCTTTACCATCTAGCATGTCTTCGCCATAGCTGTCAGGGATAATAAGCTCAACATTTCTTTCCTGCCAATTACGTTTTTCCTCTTCCGGCACATCAGCAAAATCAAGAATATTATTATCTTTTAACGTCTTAATCAGTTTTGGTGCATACTCTGCCCCAGAAAACTTGACATAGATTGGCGGATTATCAACAAAGTCCTTAATCATGGTTTTTGACATCACCATAATCATCACAGGTGCTAACAGCCCCATACTCATCGCCACTAACAGCGCACGCTTATCACGAAACGCTTCTTTTAATTCTTTAATTAATAGGGCTTTAAACTGGATCATGCGGCGACTCCTTCATCCGAACCAATAAGTTTGACAAACGCCTCTTCCAGCTGTTGCTCTCCTGCCAGCTCGCATAGCTCCTGTGGCGTGCCTTGCGCCGCCAGCTTGCCATTTGCCACGATGATCACCCGATCACAAAGCGCCGCCACTTCCTGCATCACATGAGAAGAAAATAAAATACAATGGCCTTTAGCCTTAAACTTATTGAGGTAATTTCTTAAAATTCGGGTACTCATCACATCCAGCCCACGGGTTGGCTCATCAAGGACAAAATTTTGTGGTTGATGAACCAGTGCCTGCGCTAATGTCACTTTCATCCGTTGTCCTTGAGAAAAACCAGCAGTTTTACGATACGCGAGTTCTTCCATTTCCAGATCGGCGATGATATTTTCTATCGCCTGTCGTTTAGCCTGCCCCTGTAAACCATGTAAGCTAGCAAAATAATCGATTTGTTCGTAAGCGGTTAAGCGCTCATACAAGCCAAATTTATCCGGAAAAATACCTAGCTTGGCACGTGCTGCTAATGGATCTTTCGTTACTTCAATCCCATCAATCGTGGCAAAGCCCTGATCTGCTGACAATAAGCCATATAAGGTGCGTAAGCAGGTCGTTTTTCCGGCACCATTAGGACCTAAAATACCAGTGATCTCGCCATTTTTAGCGCTAAAAGATAGGCCGTTGAGCGCTTTGACGGTATTTTTTTTCGCATAAAAACTTTTATGTAAGTTATTAACTTCAATCATCACATTATCCTTTAAATGCCGCCGTTTAAGTTGGTCATAAATGACTCTCCTGGAATTTCCTCTAAGCAGGATTCATCCAGACCACCGGGTGTTTGCTTGTCTAAAAATTCATTAATAATAGTGATTGCACACGGCATTACACCTGGGGTATGTGAACCATTTTTAATAATAATGTGTTTACTATTTGGCAAGCTTTTATCGGCGTAGTCGCCATTACTTGGCGGTGTTACCGGATCAAGATCTCCAGAAATAATCAGGGTAGGAATATTTGCAGTAACCGATTGATAAAAAGCATCATCCGGACGATACTGCGGCCATATTGGACACGCCGTTTTCCAGGCTAAATGACTGAGACCACCATTAAAACTATTATCAGCATCAGCGGCAAGCATCGCAGCACTGACTTTAGGCATATCTTCATTACAAACAATATTAAATGTTAAACCGACAAACATTTCCATATTAGTTTCACCCGCAGCGGTTAAGCCAGCAAACGGCGCATAGTTGCCTAAGGATGCCTGATGGATCACTAATGGCACTAATGAACGCCCTTCTAACGAATAAAGCTGGGAAAATATTGTTGAAAGAAACTTATTCTTATCAATATTAAATTCAGTGTTAGTGCCTAATCTAGGATGCGCTATGGTTAACTTAAGTGGATCACGCTCCAGCTGTGCTACTACCTGAGTAAATTCCTCGGCTAAATTGGGATAGGCCTGCTGACAACTTGGTTCTTGCTGACAATGAGTTAATAACATTTGAAACGAACGCGCAGCGCTTTTGCCAAACAAGCCAATGGGCACTTCTATTGGGCCGACACTGTCAAGCACGACACTGGCTAATGATTGTGGAAACATCCTCATATAAACCAAGCCTGCGCGCGTGCCGTAAGAGCCACCATAAATGGCGATTTGCTGATGGCCTAATGCCTGACGCACGGCATCGAAATCACGAATCGCATTTTCTGAGTTATATTGAGTTAAATCACCACTGAGCTCAGCTAAGCATTGCTTAACTTCTTGCTCAGAAAAGTCCTCAGGTAAAGTTTGATAGGCATCCATTGTGATCGCATTTTCACATTGCAGTGGGTGAGACTTACCGGTCCCGCGTTGGTCGACTAAGATCAAGTCCCGTGTTTTACGCACTTCGTTAAATGCCCGATACAAACCACCAGCTAACGACACCGCCGCTTGTCCTGGTCCACCAGCTAAAAACATCAATGGCTCTTTATCCTGACTATTATCAATCGCAGGTAGCACAGCGAAGTTGATGGTGATTTTTACGCCATCAGGTTGCTGGTAGTTTTCCGGCACTTGTAGCGTACCACACTGTACCTGCTGCTTAATGCCTTCTAGATGGCAATGTTCAAGCGTTAACATATCTTCAGCTGCTTGAGCCACTTCACTGATAGGCAGCAAAGTTAACACAATCCACAACTTACAAAATATTCTCATATTATTCTTCCTTAGCACATTCATCCCTACTTAGTCTGATGATTAACAAATTTATTACAAACCTTACTAAAATTTTAATTAATTTTTTAATGCCATGATATAATTAAATTTTTATTCAAATAAACGCTAGAAATTCATTCACTGTTTGGCAATAGGGGTTGCGAATGACACTAAAGGCATACCAAGTTGATGCATTTACCAATCAGGGACAAGGTGGTAATCCCGCAGGGGTCGTGCTAAATGCAGATAAATTATCCCCTCAGCAAATGCAGACTATTGCAAAAACACTTGGCTTTTCCGAAACCGCCTTTATCAGTAAAGATGATGAATGTGATTTTCATATTCGCTTTTTTACCCCTAACAGTGAAGTTGACTTTTGTGGTCACGCAACACTAGCTAGCTTTTATCTGTTGTTTCAGCAAAATATCATTTCAGCCGCAAGTTATCGCCAACGTACCAAAGCGGGCAAATTAGCGGTTACAGTTTATCCTGATGGCTTAGTTGAAATGCAGCAGACATTACCACAATTTATCACCAAAGTACCTGCAGAAGCAGTTGCAGCATCACTCAACATTAGTCCGGACGTTATCAATGCCTTAGCATACCCGCTAGAAATCGTCTCTACTGGCCTCAGTGATATCATCATCCCTTTACCACCTGGCTATTTAGCCAAAATAACTCCTAACTTTGCCGCCATAACAAAGCTCTCAGAGCAATATCAGGTAATAGGCTACCACGCTTTTGAACTGGCCCCCGTAGATAGCTCCTTTACTGCCAGTTGCCGTAATTTTGCGCCAGCTGTCGGCATCAATGAAGAGTCTGCCACCGGTAGCGCCTGTGGCGCGTTAGCCAGTTATTTATTTAAGCACCAGTTAATCGACGGCTCACATTATCTCTTTGAACAGGGGCGAGCAATGAACTGCCCGTCAACCATTAAAGCAAGTATTACGGCTGAGCACCAACAAATCACTGAAGTAAAAGTTGCCGGTTATGCACAACTAATCACATCCCATATAATCTGCACTTAAAAAAAAAGCCACTGTGGGAGAACAGTGGCTTAAAAGCTAAATACGACAAAGTATTCAAGCTACTTCGTTATAAGACAAAACAATAGGGGTATCCTGCCTTATTAAACGAACCAAGGTGAATGCTGGCATTATACCAATTTGGTTAATCTCTTAACTTGGTATTAGTACTCACATTCAAAACATGTTAATCAATGATAAATATCAAAAGTTCATATCACCAACCCAGAAAAATATATTGTATATCATATACACTGTCAAGCGATTAATAAATGAATCCAGCAAAAAGCAAAATAATAATGCTCAGCCAATAAGAAAATTTCTGAAAAACGTAAATTAAACATTCACAACTCATTCATTTAGGGATAAAGTCTTATTAAGATGTAATTTTAAAAGGGATGACTGATGGAATTGAATCAGTGGGTAGATGAATTGTTTGAAGTATTCGATGAAGACAAAGACGGCGTGATCAATCGCAGTGAATTTGTCGAACTAATTGATTGCTTACTTCAAGATAAAGGTATTCGAATGTGCGAATCAATTTTCAAACGCTTTGATACTAACCATGATAACTCTATCTCAAAAGAAGAGTTAAAAGAGATGGTGATAGAACTCGCGCTATAAACCGCCCTAATAATCGATAAGATAAAAAAGAGTCCTCGTGGCTCTTTTTTTCTGGTCCAACCTCTATCTAATCCAGCACAGTTCTGCTAACATTTCAGCATACACTTGTAAGCCGGAATTTTTCTACTGTGATCTCCCAATACAGCTTAGCTGAAGAAATTGCCAATGCCGTGAGCCATGGCATTGCCACACTGTTAAGTGTTGCAGGGTTAACTTTATTGGTATTTTATGCGGTCCAACAACAAGATGTACTGCGAGTCACCAGTTTTGCCATTTATGGTGCCAGCTTGGTATTATTATTTCTCTCTTCTACCCTTTATCACGCATTAGTTACCCCGAAAGCAAAACAACTATTTAAATTGTTCGACCATTGCGCCATCTACTTATTAATCGCAGGTACTTATACCCCGTTAATGCTACTGGCATTAGATAATCAATTGGGCTACATCATGCTAGTGCTGATATGGTTCTTCGCTATCGCTGGCATCGTTTACAAAATTACGGTAAAAAATCACAATAAGCTGATCTCCGTAAGTAGCTATCTCGGCCTAGGCTTTATTGCTTTATTTTGCCTTCAGCAACTATATTTGGCTTTGCCCGGCTACGGATTATTCCTACTGTGCTTAGGCGGTGGATTTTATGCGTTTGGCGTTATCTTCTATCTCAACCATAAAATTCCATTCAATCATGCCATCTGGCACTTGTTTGTATTTGCCGGTGCCTGCTGTCATTTCTTCTTAATGTGGTTTTATGTCTAGCGCTTTATAAGGTTTCACTTAGGTTAATCGGTTAAGTAATTCGCAAAACGTGCTAATAACGGCGCAAATTCCTTTTGCCCTAAACCGAGGCGAAAATATGGCCCGATTAAGCCAAACAGTGTCCCCGGTAACGCGAGTATGCCTGTCGTCTGAGCAAGTGCTTGTGCCCAGCTTTCAATATTATCAATACCTTTGACTTCTACTAACGCTAAGATGCCTGCCTGTGGTGGGCACCAGGCCAGCTTTTCTGGCAACTGGCTCACCAACTGTTCAAACAATACAATATTGTTTTTCACTATCTGGTTATTGCTAGCAATAATTTTATCAGCCTTACTTAGCACCATTGTCGCAACAGTTTCATCAAGTAGCGAGCAGCAAATTGAACTATAACTTTTAAGTGCCAATAAGCGATTCAGTAACTCTTTATTACGAGAGAGCACCCAACCGAGACGGATACCCGCAAGACCAAAGCTTTTCGACATCACAGACACCACCACGGCTTTCTGATAATCGAGAAAACGATGTGATAAATTTAGCTGGTAATAATTCGTTGCCTGACTGACATCATCGGCAATTAAATAACAGTTATATTGTTGTGCTATAAGCAAAATGTCATCCGCTAGCTTGCTATCAATCACCTGACCACTGGGGTTATGAGGAGAATTTATTAAGATAAGTTTCGTTTTATGATTAACCACTTGTTGAAAATCGGCCAAAGTCAGTTGCCAAGCTCTATCTGGGGACAAGGCTATCGCTTTAACCACACAGCCTGCTTGCTCCGCCATTTGGCTTAAGCTCGGATAATTAGGGGTGACAACGACGACTTCATCTCCCGGTTGCAACAATAACTGATACAGTGCAGCAAGCGCTTCCTGTGCTCCACAAAAGGTTAACACGTGCTCGGCTGTTAACTGAAATTGATGATGATTCAGTGCTTGATGAAAGTAAGCAATTTGCTCGCGTAATCGCTCACTGCCACGTAGTGATGCGTAGCTAAGTTTAATCTCATTTAGCGCTGAAAAATCCTGCTCGGTTAGCTCAGCCAACTCATCAAGCGACAATGCTTGACCACAAGAATTACTTAAACTGTCGCTAACCGGCGTCGATAAGCGCTGTACAAAAGCTAAGTGTTTTGGCAACGCTGGCTGATTAATCGTCATCTTTTAGCTGCCACACAGTGACATCCAATAGTTTAGCCAAAGTTTGCCGATGGTTTAGCTTGAACGCTAAAGGGATATCCTGTTGTTCACGCAGAATAAAACTATCAGCTAACGCCTGAATTAAGCCATCAAAACCCGTGACATTTTCACCATTAACCTTAATACCACCAAGCCACTTTGCCTTATCTGCAATATTAGGATCAAACACATAATCGGAGGCAATTATTAATAAACCTTGCTTATTGAGCCGTTGTTTAATGGTCGCCAGCACTTTTTTCGGGTCATAACTTTGCTCTAACACCTGCTGCAAAATAATAACGTCATAATCGTTAAAAATTGGTTTTAAGTTAACCGCATCCCCTTGGCTAAATAATATATTACTCCGATAATCAGCCATTACTTGCTCAGCGTTGACTTCATTAAAATGAACAATATCTCCTTGTTCGACACTTTGGTAACGTAATGATTCCCCTTGCTGCAACTTGACGCCATATTGGATAAAGCGGGCAGAAAAATCGACGCCATCGATATATGCAAAATCAGGGGATAATTCAAATGCGGTTGCGCCAACTGAACAGCCTAAGTTGAGTAATTTATTATTTGCAGGTGCATACTGTTTTGTCACTTGCCGAACAAAATGGGCCAATTTTTGAGGAAAATTTTCTGGCTTCGCATCTGTAGCTTTTGACAAATACGGCTGATAATGTAAGGCCAATTGCTGACAGAGATCAGCATCAGTTTCATAACAATTCACTGCAGTGACCGGAACTTGCTGCTGTTCACTTTCAATATAGCGAAAGCCAGCATGCTGATAAAAATGACGACGAAACGCGTAACGAGATGATTTTATCGCTTCATTGCCAGTAGAAATCCACGATCCTCCCTTAATCAAATTGTGCTTACCATCAAAGGTCGGTGTCGAAAAATCATCGTATAACGGATGGACACTAAAGCCATTAAAACCATCGATTGCCGACTCAGTCCACTGCCAAACATTACCACAAATATCGTATATCCCCTGATGAGAAAAACGATTAACTGGACACGAGGACGCGTAAAACTCTAGGTTAATATTTCCTGGTGCTTCATGCCAATCCACTAGATCTTCGCTGATCTGCTGACGTAAACAGTACCACTCGGCTTCAGTCGGCAATCGGATATTCTTTCGCTCTTGCTTTGCTTTCCAGTTGCAAAACGCTTTCGCTTCTAAATAATTAACTTCCACCGGCCAGTTTAACGGCAATGGTATTTCGTTAAGCAAATTACGTTGAAAATATTCTCCATTTATTTTCAACCAAAACCTTGGCATCGTCGACTTTTTATATGCTAACCATTGCTGACCTTCTTCCGTCCAATATTGCTGCTGTTGGTAACCACCGGCATCAACAAAGGCTAAAAATTCCTGATTAGACACCAGATACTGGCTAACATTAAAGTCTTTAACTTCTACGCTTAACTGACCGTACTCATTATCCCAACCGTAAGTAGGGTCTGACTCTGCCTTGCCAAGTTCGATTTTTTGCCCGGCAATCGGCAGTAATTTATTTTCCGGCGCTTGAGCAACCTCATCACAGGCTAGCCACTGCTCACTGGCAGTTAAGTAGTCTAGTGGTAACATCCGCATGATCACTGACGAGGTTTCCAGGTGAATACGTTCGTGCTCACAGCCCATTAAAAACACCCAAGCTAGAGAGTCTTGTCTGATCGGTAAGCTCAGCTCCATGGTATCAATCATGCCGACAATTAACTGAAAAACTTGTTGGCGATAATCTCGCACCGTCTGGACGCTAGGCCAGTCATAATGACGGCTATCCAGATCATCCCAGCTCATTTCGTCAACCCCGACCGCGCAAATAGCTTCTAATGCCGGATCTAGACGCTTACTGATGTATTTGCCCAACATTAACTTATTGATATAAAACGTCGCAGTATGACCATAATAAAAAATCAATGGATGACGCAGCGGCTCAGGCCGTAAATAGAACGCTTCATCGGCATTAATTAAGGCAAACAATGATTCATAGCTTTGCCAGCTATTAATAAAATACTGTTTCAGCTGCTGACGTTTTTCGTCTACCGAACTGCCTGTCAATAATGGCGTTTTCTGTTGCTTTATTAAATTTTTCATCACGCTTACTTTTTACTACTAGATTATTATTTTTGGCCGCTGATACCGATCTAAAATCGCTGACTTTAATCGCGTTCCTACCATACTACCTGGTTGCTGAGAATTGTCACTGCTCTGCATTTCACTTTGCTCGACCTTATCAATTGCATCCGCAAACCAGTTATCCTGTGCAAACAGCGTTATTGCACCAGGAGCATCTTGCTGACAATACAAAGAAAGAGGCAAAGCAATTGGCTCAAATACTTCTGGAGTCAGCGCTTGGCAACTCGTTTCCTTATAGGCCTGCAGCGCATCAATGATATTAACTAAGGCGTAGATGACATTAATATAAGGATTATAAAAGACACTGGAGGCTCCCAACCGATGCTCTATACGCGCTGTTTGCTGCCATAAGTGCTCACTAACAATCACCTGGTGAAGATGATCATAGACCAAAGGTGTTTCCCCCATGCTCTGGTTATGTTTGCCGTATTTTTTATAGAGTGCAACACTGCCCTGATGACCGCCAGAAATATCAGAAGGAGAACATAACTCATCTGCCAAGCCATATTTACTCTTAAGCGCAAAGCGCTCAAATGCTTCTTCTTCCGGTAAATAAAGTAAGCTACAGGCCAAACTTGAGCGTAAAAAACAATATTGCAAATACTCACCAAACCCGCCATCAGTAACAATATTTTTCCCGAGAGCATTATTGACACTAATATTCATTTGAATAGCATTTGGAATATGAACAGCCCGCCCATCATCACTAAATATATTTTCACAACCTTGTGCTAGCTTACCTTTATCCCCCGCCCACACCACCGGCTTGATCAAAGTTTGTTCGATTCCCTGTTCGGCAAATAATTTCGGTAAACATGTCATCGCTTGCGTTAAATACTCAGCTTCCATTAACGGAGACTGACCGTTAAACAAGGAAACATATTCCCATTGATGAGCCCAGTATTCAGGGATCAGCTTACCGCCAATGTCCATTTGTTGTAATCGTTGATTAATTTGGGAAAAATTAACCGCCTTACTACCATTATGACTGCGATAACAACCTTCCCACTCAAAATGAATGACAGGGGTATAACCTAAACGGGAAATATGGTTTTGTAATAGCAAGATCACAGATTTAGCAAGCGAGTTCAGCATCTTGGGCATTAAACGACTATGGTTAATTAATATTATTGCGCGCTGACATCACACAATTTTTTCCTTGCGCTTTGGCAAGATAGAGGGCTTCGTCAACAACAGCATAGAAACTCTTAGAGTCATTTAGCTCTAGCGTTAATTGCGCGACACCAAAGCTGGCACTAATTGACATCCTATGTCCATCTTCGGTCATAAACTGATGATTATTTATATTCTCACGAAGTCGCTCAGCAATAATCTCCCCTTGCTCAAGATCTGTTCTTGGTAAGATAGCTAAAAATTCTTCACCACCAATTCGGCCACTGACATCTTCTGTCCGCAAAGTTTCTATGGTAATTTTTGCAATTTGCTCGATCACTAAATCACCACTTGGATGACCGTAACAATCATTGATCCGCTTAAAATCATCAATATCGAATAAGATAATCGAAAGTGTGCCTTTATCGGCACTAGTTCGACTGATTTGCTTATCTAAATGCTCAAAAATATAGCGACGGTTATATAAACCAGATAAGGAGTCAACGATCGACAGTTCAAATATTTTACGATTGGTGCGATGTTGATAAACCACTATAGCAAATACTATCAACAATAATATGAGTAGAAAGATGATAAAATATCTATGCTGTAACGTTTCTTGCTCCTGCGTTTTAAATGCAAGCTTTTCCGCCCTAATACGCTGTTTAGAAAGTGCCTGCTCTACTTCCTGACGTTCAATTTCCATTGACGCGCGGATTGATGCCACCCGAGCGGAAGAGTTTTCAATTAAAATATCGGTATATTTTTGATAATAAGTGGCTAATAACTGATAGGCCACTTGGTAATCTTGCTTAGCGTAAGCTAATTTACCAGCAATTTTATCAACTTCTAAGTGCCAGGCAGTCCCAAGCAATTCAGGTATTTTCTGAAATAAAGCACGGGCATTATTTAACGCCTGCTCAGCTTCATCTAACCGTTGCAACTGAATTAAACAGCTCGCTTTACGCTTATAAAGTTCCGCATCAAAATCATCTAAACCATCGTGAATAAACGCCCGCTCAATTTCAACTAATGCCGCGTGACAGTTACCCTGCTCAGCTAAGGTCATCCCCAAACCATAAGAGGCAAAATAGATAATATTAGTGTTCGGTGTATAAGTTATTTTTTTTTGATAAAGCTTAAAGTTTTCTACCGCTAAATCATATTTTTTCCAATAACGGTATGTAGTCGCAATACCGTAAATCGCTTCGGCAATATGGGCTTTGTAACCGAGCTTTTCATAACTATCTAACGCTTTTTGATAATACTCTAATGACTTCTCATTTTGTCTCATATAACCATATATTGCGCCATAGGTTTCATTGATAGTGGCAATTAAAAAGTTATCATTTAAGGCAAAGGCTTCAATATAAGCTTCCTGCATATCCGCTAATGAAGTATCGAATAATTCGGACAAACTGTGAGTATAAGCAAGCTCTAATTTAGCGGTCACATAAAGATGGCGATCCACTTGCTTGGTCAACGCCATAGTTTGCTTAAAGTACACCCGAGAGCCTTGATAATCACCGTCGCGCTGCTTTATCACCCCTTGGTAATACGCTAAATAAGCCTGAACGATAATATTTGTATTGTCATTAACTAACGCTTTTAGCTCTTGCGTGGTATCGGCAAATTTATCGTAAAAATACAATAAATTTTCACACTGTGCACGACGCACTAATAGCCAAAGTTTTTCTTCATTAGCGAGTTCGGGAAACTGCTTTTGAGAAGCGAGTAATTTCTGATAGAAAGACCAAGGCTCAGAAAACAGCTGTTTTTCTGTCGACACCTGATGCAACGTCATCACTTGTTGCTTTTGCAGCGACACCTGTTCAGCGCCAGCCTTATGGCTAACGCTTAATAACAAAGTAATAAAAATTATGATTACTTTCGTCAATTGCAACTAGGGACATCCTTGCATATTTCACCTTGAACAATATTTATTATCCGCAATAGCTTAGTATTAAGCAATTAACATTTAAGATGTTTTCAACGCCTAGATAATTCCCCTTTGCTCAAACCCTATAACATTTTACTCTCCAAAGTGAATCAAGGTACTTCTACGCCATGACTCAACTTAGGCATTGACCCAAACAGTACAGCGCTACCAGTTGCAACCTATTTATTACCATATCAGAGTCATTAGCGTCTGAATTTATCAATTTGCTGACAAAGCACAATTAACTCATCTAACGAACGCGCAGTCATCCGTAATAACTTATCCGCATTGGGACGAATAAAGGCATTGTTTTTCACCGCAGGGATCGCTTGCCATTGTTGCCAGTCAATACTGTCCGGAGATTTCATACTGCTCGAATCTGGTTGAATGATTATTTGCGGCGCATTCAATACCACTTGTTCAACATTAATTTGTGGATAATCACTGGGGCTGTCAATAAAGGGATTAGATGCCTGACAAACCGCTAGTTGCTGCTGTGGCCAGGCATTATTTGCCACGGTAGTTAACGGTCTTGGCCATAACTCATAAAACACACTAATGGCTGATTTATCCTGATATTGTTGTTTTAACTGCTGTAAGCGCTGTAAAAACTTCTGTGCCTGTTGCTGCGCCTGATCTTGGTGTCCGGTGAGTTGACCAAAATATTGCAATTCTTTAGCAACATCTTCTATACTTTCAGGCTCAGAGTAAACAATGTTAAGCCCAAGCTTTTCCAAACGATCTAGATCATCCGTTGGATTACCGCCACGCCAGGCAATGATCAAATCAGGATCACTTGCCAACACTTGTTCAATATTAAGACGAGCATAGTTGCCGATACGTGGGATAGCTTTTGCAGCTTCCGGGTAATCTGAATGTTCGGTGGTACCAACAATTTGCTCACCCGCACCAATGTCAAATAACACTTCGACAATATGAGGAGCCAGTGCAATAATGCGCTGAGCTGACAACGTTTGCTCATTCGCTAACGATTGAGATGATGGCATCATCATCCCTAGGCAAATGAAAAGACATGTTTTCCAATTCATCATGATTACCAATCAATGCCTTTTTGTACTTTAATACCCGCCTCAAATGCGTGCTTAATTGATTGCACTTCGGACACCGTATCTGCCATTTCAATCAAACGTCTGTGCGCTGCCCTGCCAGTCACCACGACATGCTGACCTTCGGGGCGATTGGCGATTGTTGATAGTACTTCATCAATATCTAAATACCGATAGCTAAGCATATAAGTTAATTCATCCAGTAACACGGTATTAATACTCGGGTCCTGAAGCAATTTTTTCGCCTCTTGCCACACTAATTCCGCAGCCGCAATATCTTGCTCTTTATTTTGCGTTTCCCAAGTAAAGCCCGTTTTCATCACGTAAAATGGTACGCCCATTTTTTCCAATAAATTACGCTCACCACAATCCCAGGTACCTTTAATAAATTGGCACACTGCCGCTTTTAACCCATGACCAACCGAGCGGGTCACGACACCAAACCCCGAGGTCGACTTACCCTTACCGTTACCTGTGATCACTAACAATAAGCCTTTATCATCGGTTGCCGCTGCGATGCGTTGATCGACTTTTTCTTTGATTTTTTGCTGACGCTGCTGATGCTTTTGTTGTTTTTCTTGTTCGTTCATCTGTTACTCCAATTATTCATTATTTGTTCTAATTTAGTTAAATCTAAATGCTGTTGGCAAACATCAGCTAAAGTATCAATTGCGCGTTCCTGTACTTGGCTAAACTCTACATGCTCGCTTAACTCGCTATGACACCAATTTGCTAATAACTCCACCGCCTGAGCACTGTCAAACAGGCCATGCAAATAGCAACCTGCCACTTGCTGATCGTCACTAACCGCTCCCTGTAATTGACCGTTAATATTGACAATAGCCGCTAAGCTTTCGTCTTTTTGCGTTTGCCCAACATGAATTTCATAACCGCTCACGGCAACGCTTTTGCCATTTAAGCTCAGCATCCCTTGCTGATTCGTTAAAGTTTTATCCCGCGCTAATTCTGTAGAGATTGGCAAAAGCGCCAAACCTTGGCTAACACCAGATTCACCTTCGATCCCCAATGGATCATTGATAAGCGTGCCTAACATTTGATAGCCACCACAAATGCCAAAGACTTTACCGCCATAACGTAAATGTCTGTTAATCTGACTATCCCAGCCCTGTGCCTTGATAAACGCCAGATCATCGCGAGTATTTTTACTACCCGCTAAAATGATCAAGTCAGCAGCCGGCAACTCAGTTTGCTGCAACTGAGAGGCATAAATAAATTGTAAATCGATTTGTGGATGAACCCGCAGCGCATCAAAATCATTATGATTACTCATACGCGGTGTCACCGGCACTATCACTTTTAACTTTGCATCTGTCACTTGCTGCTGCACCGCAACCGCATCTTCCGCCGCAATATGTAAACCATGAATGTAAGGTAATACTCCAAAAACCGGTTTGCCAGTATGTTGTTCCAGCCACTCAAGCCCTGGCTCCAGTAATTTAATATCACCGCGAAAACGGTTAATAACAAAGCCAACAACTCGTGCCTGTTCTGATTCACTGAGCAGTGCCAACGTGCCAACTAAATGAGCAAAAACACCGCCTTTATCGATATCAGCAATAATAATCACCGGGCAATCAACTTGTTCAGCAAAGCCCATATTCGCAATATCACCGGCGCGTAAATTAATTTCTGCTGGGCTGCCTGCCCCTTCAACGACGATTCGTTGATAATTTTCCTGCAAACGCTGATGCGAGCTTATTACTGCATCCAAGGCGATTTTTTTATAATCATGATAATTCTGTGCATCCATACTGGAAAATACTTTGCCATGGATGATCACCTGAGCATTTTTATCTGACTGAGGTTTTAGTAACACTGGATTAAAATCAACCGATAACGGCACGTTAGCTGCCTGCGCTTGCACCGCCTGTGCGCGGCCGATCTCACCGCCATCGGGAGTAACAGCACTGTTTAATGCCATATTTTGTGGTTTAAACGGCGCGACTTTTACTCCTTGTCGTGCATAAATCCGACATAAGGCTGCAACTAATGTGCTTTTGCCAGCATCACTGGTCGTGCCCTGCACCATTAACGTGTTATTACTCATTTCATTTCCAAGTTTTTACCGACCAGGGCTGTAGCACTAAAGATAAAGTCATCATTCGACTCTTCATTGTTATTGTCGTGATTAATTAATAATGACTTAGCAATACTACTCACCCGACATTTACTTTGCTGATAATCAATAGTTGTTAAACTACCATTTGCAATTGATAGCTGGGTATACCAATCAGGATTACGGTAATCAACATTGAGTAAATGTGCCAAGATCATACGAATAACGCCACCATGACACACCACCAGATACTCGCTATCTACACACTCTCTCGCAAGGGATTGTACTATCTGCTGCCATGCCTGAATGACCCGAAAAGAAAAGCCGGTTAATAACTCAGCCTGAGGTAGAGGATGCTGCACCGGATTTTGCCAAAACAACTCTAATGCCTGCCATGCTTTGTGTTCTTGATAAAGTTCATCAAAAGCAACGCCATCATAACAACCAAAATTCATTTCCTTTAGCCGGCTGTCTTCGCTTAATGCACAATGATAATGCGCAGTTAATAATTGAGCTAAACGCAGACAACGCTGCAGTGGAGAGCAAAATATCCGGCTAATATTGAATGTATGACCTGCTAATAATCGGCAGATAGCGGCATTAACCTCAGCGCTTACCGCGACATCTGTGTGTCCATATAAAGCTGCTGGCCCCGACACTTCGCCATGGCGCAATAAATAAATCTTAGCCATTGGTAACAGCTCCGTCACCTTTTAAAGCTAAAGGAATACCAGCGGTTACTAGTGTTACTTTATCAGCCACTTGTGCCAAGGCTTGATTCATCCAGCCTTGATGATCAACAAAAACACGGGTTTCCTGCCCCATAGGCACAACCCCAAGCCCTATTTCATTAGAGACTAAAGTAATATTGGCAGGATGTTGACTTAATAGCTGTACTAAACTTGCCACCTGTTGATGTAAATAGTCACCTAAATACTGAGCATTTTCAGCTTGTGTTCGCTTTTGCCTCAATAACGCCGTGCTTAGTTGATTACTGAGCCATAAGGTTAAACAGTCAATTAAGATCACATCCCCCACCACTAGTTCTGCTAATGGTTGCTCCAATGCCTTTGGGCATTCAATCAACTGCCATGCCTGATGCTGGCGTAACTTTTGATGGTGTGCAATACGCTGTTTCATGCCACGGTCTAATGGTTCAGCTGTCGCAATATAGATGGGCACTTGTCCAGCGGATAATTGCGCCAGCACTGATTTTTCGGCAAACGACGACTTACCTGAGCGAGCGCCGCCCAAGACTAAATGCAACATTAGCTCGATCCTTGGGTAAATAGATGACTGACAACAACCAGATAAATCAATAACTCACTTAACTGTTGCGCTGCCCCCAAACAATCACCGGTAAAACCGCCGAGGCGCGCAATTAACCAGCGACGAAAAATCCCTCGAAAGAGCATTAAAATTAGTACCAGTTTTACCAGTAACCAATAAAACCCGACGATATTATTAAATAAAATAACGGCAGAGATTAGCGCGACAGAAAATAAAATAACTAACTCTTGCTGACTTTGCTTAGTAGCCAACGGCTTGCTTTTACTTAGCTTAGTATCACTGACGTAAGGGGTGTTATAAATAAAGCTGGCGGCCAGTGCACGTGATAACGAATAAGCGACAATGACACTAGGAAGTAAAAGCGTCTGCTGAGCTAGATTAAGCCACAATACGAATTTCAGCGCCAATGCCAGTAATAAGCTAATAGCGCCAAAGGTCCCTATGCGGCTGTCTTTCATAATAGTAAGTCTTGCCTGTGGACTATAACCGCCACCAATACCGTCTGCCATATCCGCTAACCCGTCTTCATGAAATGCCCCGGTAAGTAAAACACTAATGATCAAGGTTAATACCAGCGCTAACGCTATCGGAAACAACATAGCCAATAGTTGATAGCTAAATGCCACCAGCAAACCTAACAATAAGCCAACAAGCGAAAAATAACGATTAGCCTGATTCATTCGCTGTTCAGAATAAATCAGCCCACCACCGACTGGTAAGCGGGTAAAAAACATTATCGCCAAGCACAATAACTGCCATTGCCGTCTGATTTCTACTTGCCGTCGACGACTTAACAGCACCGCCATTAAACAGTCACTCCGGCACTTTCAAAACTTGCCATTTCATTGTAAAAACTAGCGGCCGCTTGTACTAATGGCAGTGCCAATGCAGCGCCAGTACCTTCACCTAAGCGCAAATCTAATGATAATAAAGGCGTCACGTTAAAGTAAGCCAACATCTTTTTATGCGCCAGCTCATTCGACTGGTGCGCAAAAATAAAATAATCACTGACCTCAGGATACAGTTTTGCAGCGACTAATGCCGCACTGGTAACAATAAAGCCATCAACTAAAATCACCATCTTAGCCTGTGCCGCTGCTAACATAGCGCCAACAATCTGCACAATTTCAAAGCCGCCAAGCTCAGCTAAAACATCCATAGGCTCAAACGTCTCTACTGCTTGTTGTGCCCGTTCGACTGCCTGAGCAACCAATGCTTTTTTTCGGGTTAACTGTTCTGAGCTAATACCGGTGCCCTGGCCAACACTATCTTGTACATTTTCCCCGGTTAATGCGATATAGATTGCTGAAGCCGCGCTGGTATTGGCTATGCCCATTTCACCAAAAATCAGCAGATTACAACCAGTTGTTCGAATCGACGATACTATCTGCTGACCATAAGCAATCCCTTGCTCCACTTGCGCCATCGTCATCGCCGCCCGTTGACTGATATCCTCAGTGCCTGCGCCTAAACGCTGCTCAATAAAATCTGCCGATAACGATTTTTCTTTGACGGTTAAAGGAGTTTGAATACCTGCATCTACCACTTTCAACGCGATATTATTATCGCGGCAAAAGCAGTTAATCGCCGCGCCCCCTTGGAGAAAGTTTAAGACCATCTGCCGAGTAACATCACTGGGTGCTATGCTGACATTTTGCTGAGCAATGCCATGATCCCCAGCAAAAACTATCGCAGTTGGCTGGTTAATTTCAATACGCTGGCAAAACTCTCCACTAGCGACACTTTGAATTAACGCCAATTGTTGTGCCACTTGCTCTAATAAACCCAGTGAGCCTGGTGGTTTAGTTTTATTAATAATTTTATCTTGTATCGCGTGCAAAAAAGCACTCGATTTAGGTGACACTAACGAATCAATAGTAAACACTTACTCACATCCTACGCATTATAATTAGAAAGAAAACACTACCAATAACTGATGTGATCACACCAATAGGTATTTCTTGTCCTGCCACCACAGTACGTGCAATGACATCAACCCAGATCAAAAAGCAACCACCGACTAAGCCAGAGCAAATTAATAATTTTGCTGTAGTTTTACCGATAAAGGGACGAACAATATGAGGGATCATTAAGCCAACAAAACCAATACCGCCACAATAAGAAACAATCACCGCTGTCATTGCTGCACAGATCACTAGCGCCATTAACCTTAATTTGGCGACATTAATTCCAAGCGTGCGGGCACTTTCATCACTTAACAGCAAGGCGTCAAGCTGACGAGCAAATAACAACGCAATCAAAGTACAAGATAAAACCACCGGAACAATCCAGGCAAGCGCCTGATAATCCGCTCGAGCTAACGATCCCATCATCCAGAAAATCACCCGATTGCTAGCAAATGCTTCACCAAAATAGAGAATAAAGCTAGTAATAGAACTTAGCAAAAACGACACCGCCACCCCGGCCAATAGCAAATGTTCCACTCGGCGCCAGTTATTATTCATTATAATCACTACGACAATTGCTACCGCAAATAACGCCCCTAAAAATGCCGCTAATGGCAATGAAAATGCCTGTAAATATTGAGGTAGTAAACCTGAAATAGTCGCCCCTAACCCTGCACCAGCAACAATACCAAACAAGTAAGGATCGGCTAATGGATTGCGAGTAACATTTTGCATCAAGGCCCCAGCAGCCGCTAAAGCAAATCCAGCAAGAAAGCCCATGATTATTCGTGGAAAACGAATTTCGAGCAAAATAGTGTGATAAATGGGTCGTTGGCACTGGTCAGATAAACACTGCCAGACATTAGCAAAATCAAGCTCTGCGGTGCCAAAGCCCATAGAAGCAACGAATGAGCCAAGCACTAATACGGCGATAATAGCAAAGCGCGAGTAATACTTAGTACTATTCATGGTTCGCTTCCTCGTCAATCATTGCATAGGTCACACGCACTTTTTCGGTCAACGGATTACGATCCACTAAACAATCAAGATGAAAAACTTCTTTTAACCGTGACGCTTGCAGCACGATATCTGGCGTATCACATGCTAGCACCTGACCGCCTGATAGCAGCAGTAACCTATCGCAATATTGCGCCGCCAAATTCAAATCATGAATGGTCATGATCAATGTTAGCCCTAGTTTTTTTACCATGGATAAAATTTGATGCTGATAAAAAACATCGAGGTGATTCGTGGGTTCGTCCATGATCAACACCTGAGGACGCTGCACAATAGCACGGGCGATTAAACAGCGTTGCTGTTCCCCACCAGATAAAGTATTAAATACCTGATGCTGTTTATCTAATAAGTCGACGGTCGTTAGCGCCTGTGCAATTAACTGACGATCTTGATCCGTATTTCTGGCAAATAAAGTTTTATAAGGGATCAGCCCCATATTAACGATATCCAGTACCGTCAAGTTAAAGACAGCTTCGTGCAACTGACTGACCACTGCAATTTTTTGCGCCACTTCTCTACGATCGAACAAATCTAATGGCATACCATCGAGTAACACCTGACCGGAAGATAACGGGTACTCCTGATACAAACACTTTAACAGCGAAGTTTTTCCGGCACCATTAGGCCCGACAATACCAAAAGTTTCATTTTTCGCGACTGTAAAACTGACATCTTCCACTATGGTTTTACCATCGATTTGCCAGTTAATATTTTGTGCTTGTATTTGAACAGCTGTCATAAGAACCACATCAACAACAATATGAGTGCGGCAGGAAAGGAAATATTAAACAGTAATAGCGTTAACTATCACTTAAGAATATAGCCACCATGTTACCCGCACGGTTTATTTGTCTTTCATTCTGGCAGGTCTCCTGACTTATAGAGATATCCCAAATTTGACCTTCCCAGCCTAACAATCAGGCCAGTGGATAATAAATTCAGCTCTACTTACAGTTGCGGGAACAGTTGTGGACTAATATCTTAAGCTCATCAGCCAATGGATACGCACCACATTCCCTTTTAAGTTGTTTAGTCACACTAAACAAACACCAGAAATTCGCGCTACTTTAGCACAGTAATTTATAGACTGCTATAGTTTAGCTATATAGACGTCTAAAATGTATTTCGGCGATAAAAAACCTCGTCTAAATGGCGAGGTTTTACTATTCAAGCCGTTTGATAAACATCATTACTTATGCAACATTTGTCGGCTCTATGTTAATGCAAACTTCACTGAGTAAAGTAATGGGAAACTCTCCTATGATAGGCATGTTGTTTGCTCCCCCCTTTATCTGGAGTAATATAAGCACAATAACTGATAGAACCTACCGCAATTAAGAACCCAAAAGTTCGAATAAGTTGCTCTCTCTAATAAAGTACTAATTTGTTAATTTATGGATTTTGATGTTTACTTAATCTAAAGACAACTTAACAGTACTGTTTTGCCCAATAATATTGTGATAAAAAATTACTCAATTGTATTATCGCTGATATGCTTTCTTAGTATTTGCTCATACAGCTATGCTACGTCTCCTCAAGTCACCTTTATCATTCCCGATCAGAAAGGCCCAATATTTTGGCAACGTGTAGCGCAAATCAGCCAAGCAGCAGCCGACAGCCTCAATATAAAACTCAAGCTTATTAATACTGATCCGAATCGCTTTGCCTTAAAAGAAACCATTCACCAGGTAATCAATAGTAGGAACCATCCTGATTATCTTATTTTCAGACCTTTCTTAGGTAATACTGAAGCAATATTTAAACTATTAGAACACGCCAAAATTCCTTTCATTACATTAGAACAAGCTTTTCACGGTGATATTCGACAACGACTCGGAGACCCTCAGGAGAAATACCAATATTGGATTGGGCAAATCAATTATGACAACAAGACGGGTGGAAAATTACTACTTAACGCATTAATTAGCGCGTACAAACAACAACAATCAAACCAAGAAATTCATATTGTTGGCATCGGTGGTGATTTTGATGAAGTGGGCTCCGCTCGTCAGTACGCACTCGAACAACTAAAAAACTCCCCACCAGAACAAGGCATATTCGTTGAACAAATATTTCCAATGTATTGGAATCCATTGTTAATTACTGAACGCTTACCTATGATTAAAAAGCGCTACCCAAAAGCAAACATCTATTGGTGTGTTGGGGATCAACTGGCATTGGAACTATTACGTTTACATCAGAAAAGTTCATCCTCACCTATTATAATTGGTGGCTTCGACTGGTTACCACAAGCACTAGAGAAAATTGAACAAGGAGATATTACGGCCTCAGTGGGTGGCCACCTGTTTATGGTCGCCAATGCATTAGTGAAGATTATTGATTTGCAGCAAGGCATTAACCGCTTTTTACCATCCGTTGTTCATCAGTATGAGATCATCGATAGTAGTAATGTTGCTCAGTTCAAGCAATTTTTTGTTGAACAACAATGGAGCAAAATAAATTTTAGCCAATTTCTTCTATCAAAAAATCCACATGCCCCGGCATTGACGGTTAACAATATGCTAGCCCAATTCCCCCGAAAAGTAGCTCACACAGCAAAAGAGTGACCGACAAAGCATCACAAAGAATTACTTTACCAACTGTAAAATCGTTTGAGGTTCAGGTTGTTCAATCATCACTTTCTGCGAGATTAGTTTACCGTGTTTAAAACGGTCAAAATGTGCTTGCTTAGCACCTAACTGACGACAAAACTCTTTAAATACCTGAAAATCTTGTCCAGTAAACTGTTCTTGTTCTCGAGTCATTAACCCATCGACATAAACGTTATCTCCATTAACGTTAAAGTTAGCTATTGCACTATATTGATCACCATAGCGTTTTGTTCTTATTGCTCTTACCGATTTGATTTCAAAAATCCAGTCACCTAATTCAATATAACGGGGCATGGTTGTCATTGCTAATACCTTAAAAAAAGGTCGGTTACAGGCTGGGAGTGTAACCGACAAAGATAGGGAGAAATATACAGAGATTATTTACTTGCTAGCTAATGCTAAATATTGATTAAATTCTTCTTCACTAACACCAAGGTCAGCATTTTTATCAATTTTAGTGAACGCACTAACTAACGCCGATTTTTTAGACGATTTTAATTCTTCTTCACTTAATAAGCCGTTACTGTCTTTATCAAACTGTTTAATTAACGCCGAAAACTCGCCTACTTGAGAAGTTAACGTTTCCGCTTTAACCGGCACAACTTTCGCTTCATTTGCACTAGCATCAACCGCCAGCGCACCGATAATAGAAATAGCTACTACTGCCGTCACTTTTTTTATACTAATTGCTTCCATTATGGATTCCTTATTGAAATTTAATAGATTAAAACCTAGCCAAATATTTTAGCTTCACCACAACAAAGCACAGGGTGTACCATGTTTTTAACCTATTGTTTTGATTGGAATTTATCAAAATTTTCATTTAATCCATTTAAAATACTGTCGCCAATTAGCAACAACAAAATAAGTAAAAAGAAAATAATCCGCTAACATTTAAACGCACGGATAAAAACCTACTTATTTATCAAAAACTTAAAAGAGAAACACCATAAAAAAAACACTGTCTCCAGATAGAGACAGTGTTGTTATTAACAAGAAAATACCGTAAAAAAGAAGCTGCTAACTTTTCATTTTCATTCAGGAAACAACTTGCTTGTGAGCGGTTCATTCAAAAACATTATTACTCACTATATTAACGTGCTGTTTTTAAGAGGTTTATCAATAAAAACCTTAACATTATTGGGCTTTAGTCTAGTATTGCTACCGTTGATCATCGCACTACTGTACAGTTCCAGCCAGGTAAACCATCTCGCACAACAAGGCAGCCAGGCCATTTTCAATGTTGCTGAATTAGTAGAAACTAATCGTCAACTCAGTGCGTCAGCCAACAAAATGCAACGCTTTGCCGGCCAGTACATCGTACTCCAAGAATCAGGGTTGTTGACCTTCTACCAGGAAAATAAATCGGACTTTACCGAATTGCTGACAAATAAAGCAGCTCAATACCAACAAGCAGAACTTAATCGCTTAAGTACTCAAATTATTAGTCACATCAAGGCCATAGATAAGCTGCTGAGCGAAAAAGCCAATCAACAACAAACACTGTCGGACATTGAACAAAAATTTAAAAGCATCAGCCAGGATATGCAGCAAATCGAACTACTCAGCGACCAGCTAATCAACCAGCAGGTGGAATACATGCAAAGTTCAGCAGATAAGGTGACCACCACTATTTGGCAAAGCTTAGCAATCATTCCTTTTTCTGTGCTGTTAGCCGTTATTTTTGCACTACTAATATTAAGACCATTACGACAGCTTTCCAGCAAAATAAAACGTTTAGAACAGGGACATTTTGAAGATAAGATTAGCTTTAAAGGCACGAAAGAAATTAAAGAAATTGCTGACGCTCTCGAGCTCATGCGCAGCCGACTACATTCACTCGAATTACAAAAATCGAGTTTTATTCGCCATATTTCCCACGAGCTTAAAACACCACTGGCAGCGATTCGAGAAGGAACAGAATTACTTTATGATAACAGTGTTGGTAGCTTAAATGCTGAGCAGCAGGAAGTGACTAATATCATCAAACTCAGTGTTTCACGACTACAACAATTAATCGAAGACTTACTGGATTTCAATATTGTGCTCGACTCCACCAGCTTACAAGATGCACAACAAGTAAACTTTACTAACCTGCTAACACAATGTCTTAAACTCAGGCAATTAGACATTCAAAGTAAACAACTAAAAATTTCTACTGAATGCCAAGCACTGACATTAAAAACCAACAGTAAGCAATTGTCTGTGATCTTAGATAACTTACTGTCAAATGCCATCAAGTACTCACCAATAAATGGTGAAATCACCATTACAGCTCAAGCACAACAGCAGCAAGTAGTTATTAGCATCACAGATCAAGGGCCAGGCATTGAACCGGAATTACAGCAAAAAGTATTTGAGGCCTTTTATCATGGTCCTACACCTGAGCAATCCCCTATTAAAAGTAGTGGACTAGGGTTAACCATAGTTAAAGAATTATTAATGCGATTAGATGGTGATATCAATATCGCCAATTTGTCACCACCTGAGCACGGCTTAACGATACAATTAGCCTTGCCAGTTAATCCCTAAATAAGTGAATAGCATGACTTTTTCAAGATTTAGTAAAACAAAAAACGCGAAGCAAATATTCGTCTCTCTGAGCTTCAGTATGCTGTTAACCGCCTGCCAATTAACCACGCCAGCACAGAATAATAATGTCGCCAGTGATTATTATTTGTGGATCAAAACGCTGACAACAGAAGAGCTACGTCAGGAAATCAGCCAACAGCAACAAAATTATCAAGCAGGATTTGAACAAGCAAAAATCAATCTTATTTTATTGCACGCCTTAACAACGTCACCGGTATATAACCCTTATACAGCCAAAACCATGTTAAATAATTTTACCAGTGAACGAGCCGCACAGCAGCTAACCGCTCATGATTTTGCCCTGTTAAGCTTATTAAGAGATCAACTTAATCAATATATTTTAGCGTCTAACAAGCTGTTATTGAGTAAACAAAAACAGCAGGAACATTCAATACAGCAGCAGCAAGTGATTGAAGAAAAACAAACAACTATCGATAAATTACAACAACAAATAAATCAACTAAAGCGCATCGAATTAACCATAGAAAACGAACAGTAAAGCGGCAATAAATATGACAACGACAACTTTATCCGACCAAGAACAAATTTTAATTGTTGATGACGACCCAAGTTTGCTGAGGTTATTAGGCATTCGTCTTGCTGCTGCCGGCTATCAAGTGAGCTCCGCTGAAAACGCCAAACAGGCATTAGGCATGTTAAAAAGTTTACAGCCACAATTAGTGATCAGCGATCTTAGAATGGACGGTATGGACGGCATGGCATTATTTGAAAAGATTCGCCTGTCATATCCTAATTTGCCAGTGATCATTATGACTGCACATGGCACCATCCCAGATGCTATTAATGCGACTAAACAAGGCGTATTCAGCTTTTTGACAAAGCCGTTTGAAAGTCAGGAACTTCTCGACACTGTCGAACAAGCAATTCGATTGCAACCTCATACTCATTTATCTCAACACCAGACAGGTAACGAGCAATGGCGAGAAAGTATCATTAGCCGCAGTGCAATCATGTCTGCACTGCTACAACAAGCCAAACAAGTAGCAAAAAGTGATTTTAGCTTACTGATCCAAAGCCAAAGCGGTACTGGTAAAGAATTATTAGCCAAAGCGATCCATCAGGCAAGTGATAGATGTGACAAGCCTTTTACCGCCATTAACTGTGCTGCGATTCCAGAGCAACTGTTAGAGTCTGAGTTATTTGGCCATAAAAAAGGTGCATTTACCGGCGCGGAAAAAAACCATATAGGTTTGTTTGAAGCAACCAACGGCGGCACCTTATTTTTAGACGAGGTTGGTGATATGCCAATGAGTTTTCAGGTCAAACTGCTACGGGCATTACAGGAAAAGGAAATTCGGCCATTAGGCAGTACAGATTCGGTAAAAGTTGATGTCAGGATCATTTCAGCTACTCATCAAAATTTACAAAAGGCCATCGTTAATCAAACATTTAGAGAAGATCTTTACTACCGATTAAATGTCGTTGAACTGGAACTTCCACCGTTAGCGGATCGTCGAGAAGACATCCCATTATTAGCACAACATTTTTTAGCCCAATCGAAAAAACAATCAAATCATCAGGTCAAAGGCTTTTCCAAAGAAGCGATGGAACTGCTGATCAGTGCCCCTTGGCCTGGTAATATTCGACAATTACAAAATATTGTCGAACAAAGCATCGCCCTATCGAGTGAATCAATGATCAGTGAAGCACAAATTCGCAATGCATTAAGAGATAAAACCGCGCAATTGCCATCATTTCAAGAAGCACGCGATCACTTTGAACGTGATTACCTGGCCAAATTACTTAATATTACCGCAGGTAATGTTTCACAAGCGGCTAAAATCGCCCAACGTAACCGAACTGAATTTTATAAGCTACTAAACAAACACCATTTAAATGCCGAAGCGTTTCGCGAAGAAAAAGCGGATTAACCCATATGAGAATAAAGCATGTACGAGAATAAACATAAACCGTTAATCACCAGAAAAGCCTTTGGCAAACGCATGTTACTGCATGCTCTGGCTGCACTTTTATTAGTGGTGCTGACTTTAGCGCTCGGCGTTATCGGCCATATCTACTTTGATAATATGGAACTTATCACCGCACTGATAGCCTCTGTGACTTTAAGCAGTGGTTTGGGACTGTCGATATTACCTGAGTCTACTGCGGGACAATTATTTGCTAGTCTCTATGGCATTTTTTGTGGGTATATTTACGTTGCCACCAGCACCATTATTATCGCGCCAATTCTTCATCGGCTTTTGCATAAGTTTCATCTTACCAAGCCCAACTAACAGTATACAAACACCCCATAAATCACAGATCTTGTTACTCGCATTCACTTAATTTTTAACGGCAAACATCTTCAAACAATTGTTTTGCCAAGCTAGCTAATAACTCGGGATCTGATTGAGTTTGCGCATAAGTGCGCAGACCAAAAATTCCCATCACTAAGCTCTGTACCCGCTGTTCTGGCGGGCGATTATCATTGAGCTCACCATTGGCTTGGGCTTGCTGAAAAATATTGAGAAAACCATTCTGCCAATTTTTCATGCTTTGCTTTAACGCTTCTTCAATTTCAGGTTCATTATCACACAATTCACTTAATGCTTTTTGTGAAAGACAAGCTTTATGGCATCCTGATTCAGTCGAGGTTACTTCAGCTACTGTTCGCTGCAAATACGCTAAAATTCCATCTAATAACCGTTCTTTGCCTGCAAACAGCTGTTTAAACTCAACCGTTTTATCTTTATCGTATTGCTCTATCGCCGCTAACATCAAACCTTGCTTATTTTCAAATGCGCAATATATCGATCCAGGGTGCAAACCGGTTGCAGATTTTAAGTCCTGCATACTGGTTTTAGTGTAGCCTTTAGTGATAAAGGCTTTGATAGCTCCTCGCAACACTTTTTCTCGGTCAAATTCTGCGTTACGCATACGAGTCTCTTCAATAATGAGTATTGCCTAATTCTAAACAATTTTGAACAGGTATTCAAAAATAACTTGAATGAACATTCAAGAAAATATATTCTTGAACGATTATTCAAATAAGCAACATGAGAACAATGATGACAGAGATACTATTTGACACTATTAAATTAAACCCTCAATTAACCCTAAGCAATCGCATTGTTATGGCGCCATTAACCCGCTGCATGGCCGATGATGATCTTGTACCAACCCAATTAATGGCAGATTATTATGCCCGACGTGCAGATAGCGGTTTAATCATCTCAGAAGCAACCATTATTCGCCCTGACGGTCAAGGCTATCCAAATACTCCCGGTATTTATACTAAGGACCAAATAACAGGCTGGCGTCGTGTCACTGATGCTGTGCATGCAAAAGGCGGTAAGATATTTTTACAACTTTGGCACACTGGACGTGTCGCACATCCTCATTTTTTCAAAGACGGTGAAGTACTGGCGCCATCAGCAGAAAGACTTGATGGTTCAATCCCCCGTATGCGTGACCTTAGCTATGTAACACCTAAACCAGCATCAAAAAGTGAGATTGAAAAGTTAGTAGAAGATTTTGCCAATGCTGCTGAAAATGCTATAGAAGCAGGTTTTGATGGTGTTGAAATTCATGGCGCTAACGGCTATTTAATCGATCAATTTCTTCATTACGATACCAACAAACGTAACGACGAATATGGTGAAACGCCAGAAAATATGGCCCGTTTTCCCTTGGCTATTGTTGATGCGATTAGTCAACGTATCGGCAGTGAACGTACCGCTTTGCGTATATCTCCAGGCGCCTATTTCAATATAACACCCGATGCCCGTGATCGTCAGGTATTTGAATATTTCTTAGCGGCGCTTGAGCAACGAGAGCTTGCTTATCTACATTTAGGCTTATTTGATGACAACATGACCTTTGATTTTCTCGATGGCTCTGCCACCGACTTTGTTCGTCGCCATTACAGCAAATTATTAATGGGGGTTGGCGGTTATAACGCAGAAACTGGCAGCCAAGCTATCAAAAACAACCGCTTTGATTTACTTGCCATTGGTCGGCCATTTATTGCCAATCCAGACTATGTAGAAAAAGTTAAAACTGGCGGCCTGGTTAGAGAATACGACGAAAGTATGCTAGAACAGCTGATTTAACTTAATAAAACACAACAAAATAGCGATAAAGCTCAACCTAGCTTTATCGCTATTACTCATCCTAATAGCACCGTTTAATTTTCAGGATAGAGCCCAGTTGCACTTCAGGATACTTCCCCTTGTTTGCACCTACCACAAAACAGGTGTTCATAAGTGAAAGCACTGAAAATCCCCTCGTACTTACTAATGCCTAGATAACACCGAGTTCAATCGCTTTGAGTACAGCACGTGTCCTGTCTCTGACCTGTAGTTTTGCCAGTATAAAAGACACCAGATTGCGAATCGTCCCTACTGAACGATGCAGTGCATCGGCAATCTCAGCGTTGGAATAACCAGCAGCGACAAGTCTTAACACCTGAAGTTCTCCACTAGTTAATGGTTCTGCTAATTCACTAGCTGAATGCTTATCAAACTGTTTGTCAGTAATTTTTGTGGTAATCGCCGGCTGGATCCAGCTATCACCGCGATATACCGCCTTAATTGCCGAAATCAACGACTCAAAGCTGACATCTTTTCGTAAATAGCCTTTGGCCCCTAATTTTAAACACTGTAGGACTAAATCATGTTCATCAAACGTCGTTAAAATGACAGTTGCTACTGGTGATTGCTGAGCTTTCATTTGAGCTAACACTTCAACACCAGACATTTTTGGCATGCGAATATCTAATAGCAATATATCTGGTTGACATCTAGCAAGTGTGTCCAGAACACCTACGCCATCATCTAATTGTGCAACCACATCTATCTGCTCAGATAACTGTAATAGACTATATAAACCTTGACGAACCAGGTTTTGATCGTCTGCCAACACCAACTTTATTTTCGACATATTAATGACTTAATTCCTTAATAACAGGGAATTCAATAACAAATGACAATCCTGATTGAGTGAGCGAATAACTTAAGTGACCAGCAATTTTTTCCACCCGTTCAATCATGCCATTAATACCATTACCGGGAGTTATTGGATTTAATTTACCGCCATTATCACTGATGGCTAACGAAATAATATCCCCTATTACCGTTATCTTGACAGAGAAATGCGTCGCCTGGGTATGTTTTAAGCTATTAGTCAATGCTTCCTGCACACAACGAAAAATCACTTCAACCTGCCGATCATTAATTAATGATTCGTTTAACTCAATGGCTAATTCCACATTAACCCCCGGAATATCCTTGGTGAGTTCCTTAAGCGCTACCGATAAACCTAGCGGCTTAGACTTTCTGATCGCTGATACCGCACTACGAACATCAGCCATTAACACACTCGCGATATCTTTTGCCTGCGCTATATGATGAGTTTTGGCGTTTTGACTATTAACATGACTGGCGACTTCAAGCTGTAAACTAAGCGCTGTTAGTTGATGACCGACTATGTCATGTAAATCTCTCGAAATACGTAACCTTTCATCACGTTTAGTTGCTGCACTTAATAAATATTGTGTCGCTTTTAACTCTCGAAGCAGTTTTTTAGATGCTTCTTTCGCTTGACGTTCACTGATAAAACGATGACTAGCCAGTAAAGCAAATAAATTAAACATCACCAATAACATGGCACTTATCCAGGACTCGGCGATGCCTTTAATCCCATTATCAATTAAGGCACCAAATAGTGGCATGATCAGCGCATATACTAAGGCATAGCGTATTTTCACCAATCCAGGTAATAACGAGACGAGAATTATCACTAAAATAGCCACATAACTATAATGAAATAATAATGCCAGCCCCATCACAACTAGAGTCGCCACAGCAATTGCCATCAATCGCAGCTTACGTGAAATCACCCTAGGTAACTCGCCATTTACCGTGATAAAGCACACAATAAACAGAGTGAATAGCATCAACGCTAGCGACAAATTTTCAAGGCTAGGTACCGGCATTGGCACGACAGGGTGATACCACCCATAAAAAGTCAGCACTATCACCCCTAACCAGGTCACTATACCTAAATAAACATCTGCCCCCTGACGGATAAAATACCTCACTATACTGGTGTTATTTTTTCTCATTATTGCTGAGTAACCATGGTCAGATTAAGTGACAAATGTCACGTTAATGATTTTCAGGCAAGCTTAATCAATTTCGTGACATTTGACACCTGTCACGGGGTAGATCCCTTTTTATCATTTGTTAAAAATTATTTGCAAATAGGTAAAGCCAATGAATTTAATAAGAAATATCACACTAACCTTTAAATTGTTAACCCTATCAGTCATATTTCAAAGCACTGTTACTTTTTTAGCATTACTCATTAGTTTTGCGACTAACGGAAAGGAAACACCTGTAAAAGATACGACACTTCAATGGCAAATAAGCGCAGGAATCGCATCTTTTGCCGCAACACAACCCTGGCATAAGGTTGATACTCAGTTAGCTGCGGTTCCTTATATCAAAGCAAGCTATGGTCCTTGGTCATTTGGTATTGATAATTTAGTGTCTTACCAGTTTAATCAAAGTGCTAACTTTTCCAGTTCAATCGGTTTAACACTAAGAGCTAACGGCTACGATAGTGATGCCTCTGTTTTTGCACAAACATCAACTCATCCGGTATATAACGGTTATGATGCCCCAGACATTGAACTTGCGGCAAAATACCAGCTTACTTGGCGCTGGCTTAGCCTTAGTGTCGAGCAAGATATGAGTAACCAATCAAACAGTCAGCTTGCTTCTTTAGCACTCAAGATGCCACTTTATGATGATCAGCGAGGATTTAGTCTAACCGCTATAGCCGCTATCGACTGGTTAAGTAAAAATTATGTCAACTATTACTATGGCATAGATAACAATCAGACCGATAACACTGTCGGGCGCTACTATTATCAAACTGAGAGTGCCGAAAATACACTATTAGCGCTGCAATTAACCTACCCATTAACACATAAATGGCTTTTGATCGGTCACATGAGCTACAGTAAATTCGATGATATCATTTACTCAAGCCCACTTATCGCTCAAGACTACATTAGCAGTGCAATGTTAGCTGTACTCTATCGTTTTTAATCACATTGCTCCTGAGTTAGCCGGTAGCAATCACTACCGGCTATGTTGAATTCATGTGAAAACGTCAGCAACGCCCTACTGGTAAAATTCATCCTTTCACCACACAAAAAATAAATACGCACTATTTTCATAAAAATATGGCGATTCCCAGTGAAAATGTTTAAATTAGTCGCGTTATCGCTAGCACAAAAACATTAAGTAAATCACAAGTCTAGCATTAATCAGAGAGTAGGAAAGAATAATAAAAGGAGCATCTTATGAAGAAACGATTAAAAACGGCTGGCTTATCTTTAGCAATAGCACTAACAACTAGCGCTTGTATGAGCACGTCTCCTACAATGGGTGGATCATCAGGTAATACGATTGCTGGTGGCGCTGCTGGCGGCAATGCATCCGATCAAAATGCCGCGTTGGAAAAATGTGATCAAACACTAGGTACCCTATCCATTTTTGAAGATAGAAATGACAGTTGGTGGTACCACTACCAATCTAACTTTCCAAAACTTGGCAGCACAGTGCCTGTATTACGTACTATGATCCAACAATCTAATTGTTTTGTCTTAGTAGAAAGAGGTCAAGCATTAGCCGCAGTCAATCGTGAACGAGAGCTTATGAATTCCGGTGAATTGCGTGACAACAGTAATTTTCATAAGGGACAAATGGTTGCTGCCGATTACACCATGCAACCGTCTATTCAATTTAGTGAAAAAGGTACGGGTGGGATCGGTGGTCTCGTTGGTGGTTGGACAGGTTTACTCATTGGAGGCGCTAAAAGCAATGAAGCAGCAACGACCTTATTACTAGTCGACAACCGCTCTGGTGTACAAGTTTCCTCATCGGTAGGTAACGCAAAAAACTGGGACTTTGACGCTTTTGGCCTGGGCTTTTTTGGCGCACTAGTAGGCATTGGTGGTTACAGTGAAACCCCAGAAGGAAAAGTATTAACGGCGGCATTTGCCGATTCCTATAACCATATGGTTAAAGCACTACGTAATTATAAAGCGCAGCAAGTAGAAGGTGGTCTAGGTAAAGGG
This sequence comes from Thalassotalea insulae, assembly GCF_030161395.1. NCBI lineage: Bacteria > Pseudomonadati > Pseudomonadota > Gammaproteobacteria > Alteromonadales > Colwelliaceae > Thalassotalea > Thalassotalea insulae. Next base: position 2,852,419 of record NZ_BSST01000001.1, on the reverse strand, counting down.
GGTAAATTAACCGTTGGCAGTTAACCTAAAGACCCTAAGTGAAAAAAAATCCATCTAGATCAGATGGATTTTTTTTATCACAAGTAATCAATTGATAACGAAAATACTAATCTACCTGATCTAAACTCAAAAATTCGGGGGCATTTAATACACTACATGAGTTGACCGACTGTTGGGTCACACTGTTATTAGTAGTTAGCCAGCATTCGTCATAAAACGAGCAATAACACAACGAAATCTCAGCACTGGCATCTGATAACCGTAACTGCTGAGCAACTTCTGCGTTAGTGCCGAGTTTGATCAACAATAACCCCTTACCTGCCGGTACAATAACGCCATTAAGCATTCTATTTTCTGTAATATCTGGCACATTACGCTGCTCGCCACGCAAAAAAACTTGCCCCGATGTTGCTTGTTTAAAAAAATCAAACCAGTTATTGAGCATTTTGCCTTTAAGTTTCACTGAGAACCCTTGTAATACCGCCGGACCTAGTCCTTGATTTTCAATGCCAAATGAGAAGCTGCCACCTTTATCGCCGACATGACTATTAGAATAAAGCAATAAAGAAGGTTTAACCGATAAACGACTGTGTTGGCGTTCCAGTTCCGCTTCTTCATGCATTACCTGAGTTTGAATAATCGCCACCACTACCGCAGCAACCGCAGTGATCATCGCGGTAAGAGAGACCCAGAGTTCAAGTTTGAATTTCATCAATACGTCCTTTTCAACTATAACTAAGCTATTGAAATTAATGGCATGATAACGAAACAACACGATGAATAACAGCAACAACTATCATGACTACCACTCTGACATCTAGATCACAAACTAACAAATACTGTACCGCAATTGCCGTTACCAAGATTCCTGCTACAGTTAAACTAACTAAAGATATAAAAAGTGATGTATTTACTATAGGTTCACATCTGGAGCGTGGTATTAATGATAATAATAAACGCCAAGAACTGGCTTAAATCCGGTGTTTTACTCCTAGCGCTGCTACCAAGTTCAGCATTTGCTGACCAAGAAAAAAAATCAATTAAAGATCTGGATATTGATGAATTGCTCAACCAGCGGGTTGCTCTACACCGAGAATCAGACACCGCATCAGGTGTTAATGAAACGCTTATGGATGCGCCCGCCGCCATGGTCATTCTGACAAAAGAAGACATAAGCAGAAGAGGTTACTTAACGTTAGAAGAAATCATGTCTGATCTGCCAGGGTTTGATACCATTACCACGAATGGTACTTTTCCCATAGCATCTTATCAACGCGGCTTTCGTAACGACAGAACCCAACGTACCTTATTGTTAATTAATGGTAAAGTCGATAATCATCTATGGAATCAATCCGCCATTATCTCCAAACAATATTCTGTGCAAGCCATAGAGCGTATCGAAGTATTATATGGCCCCGCTGGTGCTGTATATGGACCTAATGCCTTTTTAGGCGTGATTAATATAATTACTCGCGATCCCCGTACATTGAGCAAAAATGAAGACTACTTTAGCGCTCAAATGGTAGTAGGAGACTATAATACTCACAGTATCGACTTTACCGGTGGCGGCCATTTAGCCGATGCAAACTTTATTATCTCGGGTAGATTATATGACAGTGATGGTCCAGACATTGACGATTATGCTGACTGGGGCTTTAATCGTCCAGAGCTGCTCAATGACCCCGACGTTTGGGGTAAAGCGATAGCAAGCAGCGATTTTAATAATGACGGGGTCATCGATAAGTTTGCCGGCAATAAATTAGGCATATATGGCGACACTACCATAGGAGAAAGTGTTATTGCCGAACTCAGCCTAGGTAAATGGAAGTTAGGCACAACTTATTGGAAGTTAGAAGAAGGCTACGGCCCTTATTACCCCTTTGATAAAGCACAGTCTAATGTCAGCTGGTTTCACGATTCCAACCAATATTACCTTGATCACCTTTCGAAAGTTAACAAGGTTGAGATCAGTAGCGAGCTGCTTTATCGGGAAAACAATGTCTATGGTTACTGGGCAGAAAATTCCGGCGGTTCGGTCAGTTTGTCGAACTGGAATGCGTACAACTACGCCACTCGCTTTCGCCAGCACTATAACTATCACTGGAATAATGATTTACAACTTAGCGGAGGAATAAAGTACGAACGTAAAAAGCTGACTAAAGCGTATCGTATATGCGGCTATTGGGCCGGTAGCTTATGTCCAACCGCTCCTGGCGGCGTCAATGATGGCTCAGATATTCACTCAGGAGATGATAGGGACACAATAGCGTTGCCCGACAGCTATCCCCGTCATGAATTTGATCCACAGTCAAAAGTTGTCACTAGAGATCAAGGGCTATTTTTTCAGGCGATATACGACGTCAATGACTGGCGCTTTAATGGCGGTTTACGTTGGGATAAAAACAGCATCTACGGCTCAATGACCAGCCCTCGAGGGGCGGTAATTTATCATTACTCTCCCACAACCACCTTTAAATTAGCCTATGGCGAAGCGTTTCAGGAGCCTTCCGCTCGGTTACTCTATGGGGGCTGGACCGGGCGCGCCGCCAACCCAGAGCTGAAATCAGAAGAAAGTAAAAATCTTGAGTTTATCGCTATTCATCAAACAGAAAATTTTTTACATGATATTTCTATTTTCACGGCAAAATACGATAATGTGATTGTTAATGGTGGTTCAGGCAACCTAAATGGCCGAGACATCTGGGGCATAGAATATCGTGGTAAAGTAAACATCAACAATATCTTCAGCCCAAGTGAAGATATTACCGCACAGCTTTACTATAGCTATACCGATGCTCAATCAGATGACCAGTACTTTCAAGGCTATAATAGTGATGGCAGCGATGCTTGGGTCAAGAAGAAAGACGAAGCAGGCGACATTGCGCCTCATAAAGTTATCGCAATTGTCGATATTCCATTTTCAGAAAATTGGACCCTGAACATTCAAGCGCATTGGCTCAGTAAACGTACATTATTTTCGCAAAACCCGTTACGCGCCAAGTACAATAATAATCGACCGAGCAGTGAAAATAGAGCGGCGAAATCATACTTTACCGTAGATACCAATTTAAGTTATCGCACTGTCGATTTTGAAGCAGGGTTACGTATTGATAACTTGTTTGGCGAAGACTACCTATTACCTGGTGTGGAAAGCGCCAATAGTGGCGACGACTTTTCCAAACCTAGTGCCGGATTTGTTAACTCGTTAATTCCTCAAGCTAATAAGCCTACACTGATGGCTTATTTCAGCCTGCATTATTGAGTGGGAGGAGATAAGTTAATGATCACATCTAGCAAACACTTTTTAGCAACGCTCTTTCTTTTTAGTGCGCTGGCCGTTAACAACTGCACAGCAGAAGAGCTACCTATCCGATTACAAGTAGCGCTAATGTCAAAAATTGTCGCTATGGAGCACAACTTGGCAACAAAACAAAAAATTTCTATATTTGTCTTAGGTGCCCCTAAAGTATTTGAACTATTACAACAAGATATTGGTTTTCAAATGGGTAATAGTAAATTGGTTGCGGTCGATCAAGGAGATAGGCCGCCTGAAAAACAATATGATGTTATTTATATTGGCGCTTTTGCTGAAAACAAACAGGCAATGGCGTACGCTAAGCGCTATAACGTAATGTCACTTTACCCGAAAATTGCAGGTAAAACGCAAATAGGTTCATTAGGTTTAGGAATAAAATCAGGTAAACCCACTTTTTATTTGGATCTGGAACAATCTGAAGCAGAAAATCTCCACTGGAATGCTAAAATAATAAAACTGGCACAATTAAAATAGTGGATGTTAAGCCGTAATATGACACCTAATTTTGCTAATATTATTAGCTTTTCACCCTATAAATAGAGGACCATTTGTGAAGTACCTCTTATTATTTATTGGCTTGCTCTACTATCACGTTAATGTATTAGCGCAAGAAACGATTAACTGGTACCACCCCAATTTTCCTCCGGCAAATTTTGTTGAAGGATTAATGGAAGGGCTAGGTCATAATGATCAAGCAGAAAAATTTATCGCCAGTCATATGCCTAACTACAACCACAACTACATAACCGCCAGTTATCAAAGGATCATTCACAATTTAAAATTCAATCAAGGCTGCTCGGTTGGTATCTCAAAAAACCCTGAACGAGAAAAAAAACTGTTCTTTTCTATTCCATATTTATTAACCTTTCCAAATGGCGTGATCATTAAAGAAGAACAATTTAAGCAATTTTCTCGATACCTGGAAAAGAATGGCACTATTTCTGTCAAGCGCCTGTTAAATGATGAACGTCTTATCGCTGGTATAGCTGATGGCAGAAAATATCAAAGCTTTATTGATATGGAATTAGAGCGTCACAGATCTAAAGATAATATTATGGTACGCAGTAGTACTGATGTTTTCTCCGGGCTATTACAAATGCTGGACAGAGAAAGAATTGATTATATCTTTGGTTTTCCTGAAGAATTAGCGTACCACACCTCATTAGGAGTGTTAGAAAACAAAATGCAATTTATCCCGATCAGTGAAATGCCGCGTTTTTTAACCAGTTATGTGGTGTGCAGTAAAACTCGTTCAGGTCAAAAAGCGATTGATGAAATCAACCTGGTCTTAACCAAATATCGTACTACTCCAGAGTTTTTGCGTTTCTACGAATTCTGGTTAGATTTTGACTCGAAAAAACGCCATAAGAGAATCAGCTTAACAGAGTTATCTTCCAGTGTTAAAAAAGCGCCTCTACGCTAGCAAAAAAAACGATTGCCTTTGTCACAATAATCGCTTTTTAATAATTAAATTATAAAATCAAAGAGTTAAAATGTTTATGTATTGCAGCATGCTTGTTTATAAAACCTTTTGCCAGAACAGTGCTTTACCCATTTTAGGATCTAATTCATAACCATCAAAGCCAGCAAGCACAGTGAATTTACCCGTGTGATCTGACTCATAGTCAAAATAAACACCGTAAACCCGTTCACCTTGTGGGTAATTGACGGGGACTTTATTATTAAATTCTTGCCACAACGCTGGAATTTTCCCATTATCTGGCGACATTTACACAGCATTATCGGTGCGAGTTGAAAAGCCATAAACAGTTGTTTCATTGACGTTTTTTAATTCCATAATCACTTCCTTTTAAATAGCATAGATTTAATAATAAATTTAGCATCGTCGTATCTATCACTAAACTGAATAACACTATAAATATCTATTGCTGCTATGCAGACTTTTCGATATTACGTCTATAATTAAGTGATTAACTAAGTCATCCTATGCCTGAGGTAAAGCATGCAACAAAATTATTTTACCGCTAATGTAAAATACTGGCTATGTTTTCTCTTAATGTTGCTTACCTTCCCCTGCTATAGCGAGCCAAAGCAGTTAAAAATAGCTGTTCCCGAGGATGGATACGCGCCTTTTATTATTATTAATAACGAGCAAATTACCGGGATATTAATCGAGCCCTTACAACTAGCGGCAGCCAATATAGGTATAGAATTAACTTATGTTTATGCCCCTGAAAAACGCTCTCAGCTAATGCTTGATATTCATGACGTCGACGCACGAATGGAATCTAAGGTCTGGGTGAGTGAACCTGAAAACTACTGGTGGAGTGAACCAATCACTGTGTTAGACGATATATTTGTTTATCACAAACAATCTAAAACCGATTTTGAAACCGAACAGGCATTAGCCGGAGCAGAACTGGTGGTACATTTAGGATATGTTTACCCAACACTTCAGCCATTAATTGACGCAAACGTTATTCACAGAGCTGATTTTTCCTCAGAATTTGCCATGTTACAAAGTTTATCTCGGGCAACGCCAGACATAAAACGAGTTGCGGTGATGAATAAAGATGTTGCACTTTGGCTGATTAATTCCACGCCAAAGTTTCAAAATACCTTTCTTTTTTCCAAATACGTTGTCGCCTCTGCGCCATTACAATTTCAATTTGCTAAGCGACCTGAGCTTAAGAATTTAATTGATAATCTTAATAAAGAATTAGTCCAGCTTAAACAAACTGGCACTATAGAAAAAATATCGGCAAAAACACTGTCATTTATATCAAAAGAATAAATAACCTAGCAAAAATTGAACACTAAACTGCGTGCTAAATCACTTATGCAGGCTCTGCCAAATCTAGTAAAAAATAAAGATTATTCTGCCGTTGACCGCTGACTAAATCATGTAAGCTATATTTTTCAAGAGACACAAAGAATTGCTCCATTGCCTCAGCAAACATTTGTTTTAATTGGCATGCTGGCGTGATAACACATTGATTATCACTACCAAAGCATTCTACCAAAGTAGACCCTTGTTCAAGACTTCTGACCAACTCACCAATATTAATCTCAGCTGGCGAGCGGTTTAAGCGAATCCCGCCGTTTTTCCCTCGAGTTGCAGTTAAATAGCCGTTAGCATTTAACTCTTGTACTACCTTCATTAAATGATTTTTTGAGATTTTATAGCGTTCGGCAACATCTTTTATTGTGACTATCTCCCGCGTGTCTATCGCCAGATAAATTAACACTCGCAACGAATAATCGGTAAAACGCGTAATATTCATATAACGTTGATCACCATCAAGTTAAACATGCATTTATTTTGCATCTTAAAAAACCCAATGTAAAATCGCTAAAAAGATGCGTATGAAATACATCTTTATTTTTTTAGCGATTTCAGGAGTCATAGATGTCTTACCTCAACTGGCCAGTGAGTAAAATTGCAGCCGAAGTACCGGGAGCCTCGAATATATTTTTTCAATATAAGGTGAATTTTTGCCGTGATAATGAGCAAACATTAGCACAAGCTTTAAGCCAACATAACCTAGAGCCAACAGAATTTATCTCAGAATTAATGGCACTTGAGCCAGACATTTCGACGACTGATTGGCAGGCACTAAATAACGACAAGCTCATCGAGCAAATTTTATTGCGCTTTCATCAAGTACATCGTCAGCAATTGAGTGAGTTACAAGCACTCGCACAACAAGTGGAAAACGTACACAGCGACCATCCTTTGTGCCCTAAAGGACTTGCTAAGCATTTACATGATATCGCCATTGAACTTGAACAGCATATGCAAAAAGAAGAAATGATCCTTTTTCCCATGCTGGCACAAAATGCCAATGCGGCTGTATTTGGTCCTATCAGTGTGATGAAAGCAGAACATCACGATCACTTTAGTGAAATAGAAAAAATCTACCAACTTTGTCATACATTGCTCCCTCATCAAGGGGCCTGTAATACCTGGCAAAGTTTGTATCAAGGATTACAGCAATTTATCAGCGATCTCAATTTACATATCCATATCGAAAACAATATTTTGTTTAAACGTGCACAGTGTTAACACGGGAGAACACGATGAGAGAATATAAAAACTCTGGTGGGGGCTATTTATCATACTCGCCATCACCTTTTTCCATTCTCGGTTATTTTAGCACCGAAATTTACCGAGTCGCTTCCCCAATACCACAAGCATTTATCTCAGATAAAAATGTTGTACTCACCACCGAAGAAGTCAAATAGTCAGCTGGCTTTTATCCTATAACCTCAAGGGCGGGTTTCACACTCGCCCTTTTAACAGCATATTTTGGAAATCTGCTAGAAATATTTTGAAATAGTTTACCCCTCGCTTAGCCTTGTAGCACTAGAGTTCACCAGTTATCCTATGATTTACTTTAATTTTTTACTGCTACTCAAACAGATATGCAATTAATAATAAAAACAATGCTCGCATTGATCTTCTGCGGTTTAAGTTTCACTGGCTATTGGGTGTTTCAAAATTATCAGGCGGACTACAGCTCAGTGTTTATCGACAAAACGCTATATTCTTCTGTATTAGATGAAGAGCGAAAAATATTTATCCGTTTGCCTGAACATTACGATAAGAATAAAAGTTACCCTCTGGTTATTAAATCAGACGGTAATTTTAACTTAACTAGGTGGCATCAAACCATGAGTGAGTTTGCTTTAACCGGTAAAGCGCAAGACTCAATTATCGTCGCAATCCCCAACCTGTTTTGGGTGGATTCGCGCAACCGGGATCTAGTCCCCCCCTATGCCCGTAAAGACGTTAATATTGAGGCTCGTCCAGAAACAGAGAATGATTCCGAAATTTTCGGTAAGGCAGATTTATTTTTAGCCTTTATTGAAACAGAGCTTATCCCCTATCTTGAGCAAAATTATTCCATCAACGATAACCGATTATTAAGCGGATTTTCTGCCGGAGGAAGCTTTGTTTTATATACCATAGTGACTAAACCTGAGTTATTTAGCGGTTATTTTGCCTTTAGCCCAGCAGCCTGGTATGACAAATCTGTAGTCGTACAAGAGTTTGATAAAGCTATCGGGCAAACTTCAGGAAAACCAACCTTTATTTACCTCAGTTTAGGCGCAGAGGAAAATGAAATTATTACCGGCTCATTTAAAGGTTTACTCAATGTGCTTGAGCATAAAGCACCTGATAACCTCTCATGGGCATACAGCTATAGTGAAGGTGCGGGCCATGTTGATAATCCGTATATATCACTGCCGAAAGCATTAAACGAATACTATCGCTTTCGGGCAAAAAATCATCTTACCGGTCACAATCGTCAAGTTAGCCCGCAATATAATAAGCTCAAAATTTAAGGAAACATTATGCCAATCAAAGAAATAGCAAGTTGGCAATGGAATGGATATGCGAAATTCCATCAATCACGTATTAATTTGCTAATCCATATCGTTGCCGTACCAATATTTATTTTTGCTGTCATAATATTCTTGCTCGCGCTCGTTAAGTGGGATCTTTTATCACTAGTGATTGCCGCAATGCTAATAGGCTTATCCATTGGTGTACAAGGTATAGGCCACAATAAAGAACAATTACCAGTAGAACCGTTTACCGGTGCGAAGAATGCTGTCACACGGATAATTTTAGAGCAACTTTATACATTCCCGAAATTTGTCTTAACCGGTGGTTGGTATGCTGCCTATCGCAATAACTAACAAGCTCGCAATTTGAACAAGTTGGCGCACCTGTTAACTTGTTCAAATTTAATAATATCCACTAGCCTAGCTTTATTCTCTCCTAAATTGATAGCACCGGAACAACACTTTTTCACTTTAGCTGATCGCTCACATCCCATTGATAAAATCTAGCTAAGCACATTTATCAATGCTCAACCACACACTGACAATTTAATTAGAGATAAAAGCAATTTAAATAATTCAACAAAACATAATATATCAACAACAATATACAACCACCTTTCCATCAAGCTATAAACAGTAGAATAAAAGCTTATCTTTAGCGCCATCTTATTAGTACAAAAAAAGCGCTATTTGATAATTAGAGTTAAAACAGTTAGACTTGTAACTAAATAACCTTAAGGGAGGAAGTTATGTCAGCACATGACAGTGCATCTGATTTTATTTGTTTTTATTTGATTTTAGCTGTGGGGTACCTTTTCGCACTATGTGATAAGCTTTTTAACATCAAAACCAACTCTTCATCTAACTAAATTAATAACTAACGCTTAGCTTGCGTCGTTGGTTAAGCGTTAGTTATTAACTCCTATTTTACTCAATACTATAAAGATTACTCATATGCTCAACTATGAAACTTTTTCTATTCTGTTGTATTTTACACTACTGATTTTTATTGGTGTTTATGCAATGAAAAAATCAACCGCCAATAACAATGAATACTTACTTGGCGGCCGAAATGTCAGTGCTAAAGTAACGGCACTTTCTGCCGGTGCATCTGATATGAGTGGCTGGATGCTCATGGGGTTACCAGGTGCAGCCTATCTTGGAGGCTTAAACAGTATTTGGTTAGCGCTAGGCTTAGTGATAGGTGCTTATATTAATTATCAGTTTGTCGCACCTAAACTTCGAGTGTTTACGGAGGTTGCCAACGACGCCTTAACCATTCCAGAATTCTTTTCTAAACGCTTTGCCTTAGAAGCAGGTTCAATTCGCCTGATTTCATCAATCATAATTATCTGCTTTTTCACTGTTTATACAGCTTCGGGGTTAGTAGCTGGTGGGAAATTATTTCAATCAGCATTTGGTTTTGACTATAACCTAGGGGTTATTTTAACGGTTAGTGTAGTGGTTATTTATACTGTACTCGGCGGTTTTTTAGCCGTAAGTTTAAGTGACTTTATTCAAGGAGTGATCATGTTGATCGCTCTAGTTGCGGTGCCCTATGTTGCCTTTGGCGAACTCAACTTCACTGAGCAGTCATTAGAGCTTAGCAGTTACTTCAATTTTGACATAGAGCTAGTCGCTGCTTTAGGCCTGATGACCTGGGGGTTAGGTTATTTTGGCCAGCCTCATATTATTGTCCGTTTTATGGCAATTAATTGTCATACTAATCTAGGTAAAGCAAAACATATCGGTATCGGCTGGATGACGATATCTATTATTGGCGCACTTGCTACAGGCATAATAGGTGCTGCTTATATTGCACAGAGCACTACAGTGTTAAACGATCCTGAAACGATATTTGTCCACTTATCACAAACCCTATTTCACCCTATGATTGCCGGCTGGTTGCTCGCAGCAATCTTAGCAGCAATTATGAGTACGATTTCATCGCAGTTACTGGTGTCTTCAAGTTCATTGGTTGAAGATATTTATAAGGTATTTGGTTCCAAGCAAGATTCAAAGAATTCCCTCCTTATCAGCCGATTATGTGTTGCACTAGTAGCGATTATCGCCTCTGCAATCGCCATGAGTAATACTGGCAGTGTGTTAAAATTAGTTGCTCATGCCTGGGCAGGTTTTGGCGCAGCGTTCGGACCGCTTGTACTATTTAGTTTATGGTGGAAAAAACTGACCCACCAAGGTGCGGTTGCAGGCGTTACTGTTGGTGCACTCACCGTGATGATTTGGACGTATGTGCCGATATTAGCTGACGGTGCAACGTTAAGCTCACTATTTTATGAACTATTACCGGGTTTTCTCGCAAGTTCTCTGGCTATTATTGCGGTCAGTTTGACAACCAGCGCTCCTCAATCACAAGCACTAGATTGGTTCGAATTAACGCATGATAAAGTCAACGCCAGCTAACCATATGCCCAAACTAGATAAAGTAGCTAGCTTGGGCTCAATATTTTGAATATGTCGGTGGTAATACATGACGAATGTTATAGGGCTAGCGACATTTAAGCGTAACGGTATTACTCTAGGAAATTAGTGTCGATTCAGTCATAGAAGTTAGAAAGCTAATGATGATATAAACGACTAACCTAACCCAGTGTAGCCTCACAACGTTATTAATAGTATTAGTTAGCTCGGTTACCATTAAGCTTTCCTACTACTAGCTCATAAATACTCTTATTCAATATAGGTTAAGGCCAGCACAAGTATTACCTTTTACGCTCAAATGTTTTCAATTTGCTAACGCTTTGATATATAAATCAGGTTTATTAAGCTGCATCATGATCTCGGGGTTTTCAACGCCTGTGAAGCCAAACTTTTTATACAACCCGTGAGCATCACGCGTGCACAGCATAAAGCGTCGCAATCCCTGTAAGTCTGGATGCTGAAGTAAAAAATCTATTAATGTAGTACCTAACCCTCGTTGTTCATACTCGGATAATACAAAAACATCAGCAAGGTAAGCAAATGTCGCTTTATCTGTGGTCACCCGGGCAAAACCAATCTGCTGCTGATTAAGATAAAGTCCAAAACATAATGAATTTGCTATCGCCTTAGCAACCAGTATTTCAGAAATTCCGGCTGACCAGTAGCACTGAGTCAAATAGCCGTGAATAACACTAAGCTCCAGTTTGCTTTTATCATCAGAAAGTAAAAAATTGACCCCTTGGCGATTAACCATTTTTTCCATATCAACACCTGCTACTTAACAATCAGAAAAATGCTGGCAACAATTGCTAATGCCAGTGTAAAATTAAACATTTTCCAGTGCCCTGGGCTTTTCAACACTCGTCGCATGGCCACGCCACAGCATACCCAAAACACACTACCGACTAAGCCTGTCAGGCTCCAGGCGACCATCACCATCAACACTGAGTAGAAATAGTCATCACCGACAAGGGTAAAAGCAGACAAACAGCTCAACCCGGTCATCCAGGTTTTAGGGTTAATAAATTGAAAGCCTGCACCATGCCAAAAACCCAGCGGACGCGTCTGGCTCTGGCTATCTAGTTCCGGGGTAGCCAACGCTATTTTCGCTGCCAGATACAAAAGATAACCGATACACAATACTTTAAGTCCTTGCTGTGCATTTGGGTAATGAGTAAATAAAGCCCCAAGCCCTAGACTTAGCAGCAATACCAATAACAAGTTTCCGAAACGAATACCCAACAAAAAGGGCATACTGGCACGAAAGCCAAAACGGGCGCCATTAGCCGAAAGCAGCATATTATTGGGACCCGGAGTAGAAGTTGCTGTGATTGTGAAAACCGTTAAAGGTAACAATAATGCCATCAGTTGTTCATTCATAATAAATCCTTGCAATTAAAAATTGTATGCATACAATTAAAAACAAAACAGTATCAATAGACCTGATTGATATGATATTTAATTAAATTTGTTACACAAGGATTTTATTGTCACCATGACAATTTGGACACCAAGATTAAAAAGTGATCAACCCAAGTATTTAGCATTGGCGCAGGCAATAGCCGACGCCATAGAAAACGGTGAATTAGCACTAGATGAAAAGTTGCCACCTCAGCGACGGTTGGCCGACGCACTATCGGTCACCATAGGCACCATTACTAGAGCATATAGTGAGGCCGAACGCAGAGGCTTAGTGGTTGCTCGTGTCGGTAGTGGCACCTATGTCAAATCAGCACAGGAAATTTACCCTGCTATTAAACAATGGAACCAAGATATTCCAGGGAAAATAGATTTAAGGGCCGCATTTGCGCCTCCTGGCCCACAAATTCAAATGCTCAGTGATGCCATGACCGCAATGACAGCGAACCCGCAACTGCTAGCAAATTTGCTCTGTTATGCTCCCGAACTTGGTCACAGTAATCATAGAGAAAGTTTCAAACGCTGGTTAACTGGTGAGCCGGTAACACTCACTAACTGTGACTTTTTACTCACTCATGGCGGTCAACATGCCATCAGTGTATCTGTGAATGCTCTTTGCCGGGAAGGTGACGTTATTTTAACCGAAGAACTGGTATTTCCAGGCATACTGGCCGCCGCGCAAGATCGACGAGTCAAGGTTGTCCCTATTACCATGGATGAGCAAGGCATTATACCTCAAAGCGTTCTTCAAGCATGCCAACGCCATAAGCCAAAACTGCTCTATCTAACGCCAAATAGCCAAAACCCTTGCGGCAGTCAATTATCGATTGAGCGACGCCAAGCCTTAGTGGATATTTGTCGTCAGTATAATGTCATCATTCTCGAAGATGATGTGCAATTTCTTGCCCGACATGCCAAACCATTAAGCATACAGCAATTAGCGCCAGAGCTTTGTATTTACTTCACCAGTTTTTCTAAGCGTTTTGACGGTGCCATGCGCTTAGGCACGCTAGTCACACCAAAGGCATTGTACGATAAAATCCGATTGTCATTACGTGCTTCCTCATGGACCAACTCCCCTCTTTTGATCCACTGCCTATGCCAATGGATGGACAATGGTGAGCTGGCCGAACTAGAACACTGGTTAACACAAGAGATGCACGCCAGACAGGCAATAGCAAAAGAGCACTTAGCTCCCTGGTTAACCGTTAGCCAAGCAAGCAGCTTTAATTTATGGCTCAAGTTACCAACGGGGTGGTTAAGTCATGAATTCGTTGCTCAGGCAATGGATAACGGGGTATTAGTGCGCAGCGCTGATGATTACCGCGTTGGCCATCAAGTGCCGTCCCCTGCTGTTCGCCTCTGCTTAAGTCGCCCATCGAACCGGGAACAATTGTCCCAAGCATTAACGGTACTAAAAAATATTTTAGAGCAAGGGCCATCTTTGAAAGACGCATTGATTTAACCCTTTATTGACAAGCAAAGTCAGGAAAACATCAACTAACAAGCAGCAATATGCTTACGAGTTTCATGCTGAATTGGCGTAATAAGCGATAACCATATAGGTTTAAAGTAATTAGCTAAAAGTAAAATTTTTTAACCAAACCGCTCTATGACCTTAACTGCCATTAACAAACCTGACTGCTGCTCAATGCTTTAGGTAACCAATTATTAAGCTCAGCCAACAGCGCACTTGAGCTCAGTTGTGCTTTCTTAGCTACTTGATACCAAAATTCATTGTTGAGTGATTGTTGATTTTGCTGCGCAGATTGTAACGCCGTCAGTACTGCAGCTTGCCAAGGCTTAAGCAAAGCAATACTAACGCGATAACGATGACGATAAACCAACAAAGTTTGTTGGCAAATTTCAGGCACTTTTGGTTTTTCATACGCTGTACCATGCGTTTTATCTTCGGCTAAATAATTATCCGCACTCATTATATAATTGAACAGATCATAACCGACGCTGACTATCAAGCTCGTTGCCGGCAATTGAATACTTGGCCAACTCAGTGGCACTATCTCAGTTATTGATGAATATTGTTTAAGTTCTTCACAACCGGCATTACGTAGCGCACAGGAACGTGCTCTTTCCACCTCCGCCAACTGTTGCGGCAAGGTTAAATAGCGCGCAACATTGTCCGGCACTTGTTGCGAACTAGGGCAAGTTGTGGCAAGAAAGTCGGCAAAGTCGGCGCCAAGCTCGTACAAACTGTAATGGCTCGAAGGTCGACGTTGCAAATAGCCAAAAACAAACATAGAAAATAATGTTTCCCCTAGATATAAATGCAATGCAGGAAACTCGGCTTGCATGCATTCTAGCAACCTCAAACGATAGCCTTGCTGATAAACGAATAAGCGGGAAGTCGCCGGAAAATGCTCACTGTCTTGAACATATGGGTTAGCGTGAGATTCAAGCGCATTACCGCTTAACATCATTTGCAAAAACCAGTGTTGCTGACGGGCTAAGTTTGTTTCACTCATTATTGTTCAACCGGTAATTCAGGTACTGTGACAGTCAACTGCTGCGCTAGCGGTGTCGATATTGGCAGTGCGTCTGTGGCGGTAACGATGGGATCACGGTGTGGAATACTCCCTTTAAGCACCTGTTTGGCTAAATTCAACTCTGCCACTAATTCCGGGAAGGCAGGAATGTCAGCATCCCATTCCAATAGCGTTGAAATAGGTCTATTACATGCATTAATTAACGCCGCATAAAGCTGCCAAACGTTGCTATGCACGGGTTTATCATGCGTATCAATCAAATATTCCCCCATATCTGTTGCGCCGGCCAAATGGCACTGCACCACTGCCGATAACGGTAGTCCATTTAAATACTCAAAGGCATCAAAGCCATGATTAATACTGCTAACATAAATATTGTTAACATCGACCAATAATTGGCAACCTGTGCTGGCAACCAGTTGCGATAAAAATTCCCATTCCTGGTATTCATTTTGTTTAAAACTCATATAGGTACTGGGGTTTTCAAGTACCAACGGCCGTTGTAGAAGTTCTTGCACTTGGTGAATACGCGCCGTAACATGCACTAAGCTTTCATTCGTAAGCGGCATAG
This sequence comes from Thalassotalea insulae, assembly GCF_030161395.1. Lineage (NCBI taxonomy): Bacteria > Pseudomonadati > Pseudomonadota > Gammaproteobacteria > Alteromonadales > Colwelliaceae > Thalassotalea > Thalassotalea insulae. Next base: position 2,836,854 of record NZ_BSST01000001.1, on the reverse strand, counting down.
GCAAAAGATCATGACTATTTACACTCTGCAGCCCAGTCCAGCACAAGTGATCAGAAACCAGTGCTGGCGCCAGTTCTTGCTCCAGCTTTTTGAGTTTTGTTAGGTAACTGATATTGATTGGATCAGTCGAACCAATCGACATTGACACACCGTGCAAAACAATCGGATAGTGTTCTCGCAGGCGGAAAAGTAAGCGCCGAGCATAACCTTGATGGTCGAGTATGTTTTCAGTAATGGCTTCAAACCAGTCAACGCCGGTTTGTTCCGGTAATATATTTTGAGCTAACCAAGTGAAATGGCAAGCGCGCAGGCCAACACCATAGCCGAGTGACGTTTTCGTCAGATCAATTTGTGACATAGTTATCCTTTTTATTATTGCCTTCCATCCTAACAACACCCGCCTATTGAACTATAGCTCAATAGGCGGTAATACTGATTGTTATGATAATTAGGTTGATGGTGGAAAGGCTAATCGCAGATCAGAAGGTTTAGGTTTTTCACCCGGTTCCAACCCTTGGTACTCCATCACTTTGCTATAGGCTTGCCAAGCAATATCATAAACTGCGTCACCGGTTTTAAAGGTGACTCCTTCACCGGAAAGCTGCTCAGGCTCTTTATTTGGCCTTAATTGATAAAGTGGCATCAAACCGCCATCAGGATATAACTGAGAAGCAGAAATTGGCACGGCACAGCCACCCAAGCCACCACAGGCATTATCGGCTGGCGGTGAATAAAGCGTCGGTTGACCACAACCCGCCTGAGCATTCGAATTCTGACTAGTGGTAGCAGCAAGCGCCCGACACCCCGAACCTCCGCCTTGTGTTTTCTGAACAAAGCCACAGCCCCCTTCAGCCTTGCAATTGTTAGAGCCGCGACAGGTATGAAATACTTCTTTTGACGCACAGCTATTGCCAGTATCTTTCGGCCCAGGGTCCAGCGCCATTGCTTGGCAAGCGTGGTAGAGGTAATCCCGTTCTTTTTCAGGTTGACGCTCATACTCACCTAAAGATAAGTCAGGGGCCTTACCAAATACTGCCCAACAGATTGAAACCCGATCGCCAGAACCAGACATGGATGGGAAAGGAAAATCAATTTTTTCATTTTGCCAATAGTCGTTAAGTACAGTGGTGATCCCTGCGATGGCACCAGCAGCGACGCGACTCATTTCCGGCCAATTTTCTTTGCTGTTTTGCTTTAAGTTATTAAGCGCTGTTGCAACATCATCAGCGCTCGGTAACACAGCTTTGTTAGGGTTGTCGACATATTGCGGTGTTTCTAGTTTATTGGCAGTCCACTTATTTACCGGATCACTGTGCCAATCGGCCCACGTGGTGATCTCTCCAGACTCAAGTAAGCCTTTAACTTGTTGAAAGCGATCATAATGATCAACTACACCACCGAAGAAACGCGCATGGGCACTGGCTGACATCGGCAAGGGCTCACCATCTTCATTATATTGCTGATAATCGGTTTGTAGCGCCTGAAAGCTTGGTTGATAATGCGGATTAACCGGCGCTCCAACTAACCCTGGCGGTGCCACAGACTCAGGTTCAACTTTCATGGTTGCGCCTTCACCTTGGTCAGTGATGGCATTCATTAACTGAAAAATTTGCTGTTTTGCCTCATTCGGATCTGTTTCTGTGATCGTGGTTTTCATGCGAGGAAACTCAGCCATAGGATGACCAGCTTCTTCAGTATTAAATAAATCTCGCTGTAAGGCATTAGGACTAAAAACATGGTCAAACAGTCTAGTACCGTCGGCATAGCTAATATTGAGGTAGGCTGCTAAGCATTCATACATAGTGGCTATGGTACCAAACTGAGGTAAATCGACTTCGGTCGAATCAAGGTTCCAATGTTCAAACGGTACCGCCCCATCAACACCATTTTCCTGAGTCGCTATATACTTGTGTTGAGCGTCCTTCTTAATGCGGCTTGCCAGTACATCAGATGGCTCCTCAATCAGCAAAAATAAATTGATACTATTGCTATCTATACCGCCTAATGCAACTTTTACCCCGCTGTATACCGGGTCGGCCAGATCAGTTAAATCCAGAATATGAGGAATTGTCGTTTTGTCCGGGCCATAACAAGTCCAACCATTATGCTGATTAACTAGCATCGGCGAGGTAAACGTAGGCGGTGCTGCCTGTGTTTTTTCCAGCGTAGGTGATCCAGGCCCCAAAATCATACCTTTTTTGTAATAAGCCTTGCTGAGCGAGTTGTAGATATTCGCCGCCATTTGTAGGTGTAACATTTCTTGAATAAACACGCTGAACACCAGATTACACGCTTGTTCATTCGCCGTTTGAGGGTTCGGGTTAGGCGAGATTCCCGGCCAGCGCCGACCATAATATAATCCTTTGTAACTCTCATTATTCTGTTCGTCTGCTGGACGTGCTTCGGTAATGCTATGCATCCCTTGAATCGAATACATGCTAGTCATATATAAAGGGATAGTAAAAAGCTCGACATTGATGGCAGCCTGTGCCAAACACACAACTGCGTTTACATCGGCGGGTAAATGCGTAATATCGCGGTTTGATAGTTTACTGTTGTGTTCAAGATGCAATCCGGCTAATCGTTGAAAATCCATAATCTTTCCTTTGCCTTGTTGTTAAAATTCCTGCTTCCTGCTCAAAATCGCTTAGTGAATAAGCTGAACATTCAATTTTAAAGCGTATTAGAAATTTCAATAACCGCAAGGAAAGTAAGGTATTTTTTATCAAACCTTAATTAACCATTTGATTTTTAATCAAAAACCAAATGATTTAGATGGGTACTTATTAACTTTATCTAATTTAGGTGTGGTGATAATCGTTATAATATTCAGCGACATAAAGAAAGTAAGCAACAGCAGAGTAATAGATAATATTACTACTCTGCTAATTGCTTTATCACTGAGACTCATCAGAAACGATTACTGCCAATTCACCTGAACTTCTGTGACACCGCTCACCGGCGAAGTAAAGCTATGGTTACTGCCATTTTCCCAAGTCACATTCGTGCCATCAGACTTAATAAACTTATATTCGATTGCCTTATTAGCTGGCACACTGACATCAAAATACCAGCTAGGATAAGAATACATCACCTGATTGTACAATGGTCCAATAGCCTTGGCAGTATCCCAGTTGCCTAATGCATCCTGATTTCCCACCAAGTAAACATTTTGCCCCCAGTCGGTGCCGGCATCATGAATAACAAAACGAACGGTAACCTGAGGAGCATCAAGCACTTCAAAACTATCGTAGCTATTGCTGGCATTATTACTACTATCAACAACTTTAATATCGTATTGCCCAGCAGCAACTTGTGGTACATTGACTACAATTTGACTGTCTTCCCAGGAAACTACCGTTGCCTGTTGGCTGCCAAACATCACCTGACCCATTTGACCACCAAAACCTCTGCCATCTAGTGTCACTTGCTGACCAGTACGCGCCATCATGGGTCCAACGTGACCTAAATTAACGCTGTTGGTTGGTGCTGTATATTGCCAAACCCCAACTTCCCCTGCCGATAAGGTAATAGCAGACACACTCTTGTCAGCGGCAACCGTTATAGACTCACCATTTAATAAACCGGATAACACATCTGTATAAGTGCCGGCCGGCATATCTGTGTATAATCCATTAAGTGAAAAACTGGTAGTTTCACTGCGGTTAATCGCCACTAGTACTACATTGTCACCGAACTGACGTTCATAAACATAAACATCATCATTTAGCCAGCGCTGCTCGGTATCACCGTAAGCAAGTGCTGGGTTAGTTTTACGCAATGGCGCCAAAGCCTTAATCAATTGATAAGCCGTGGTAGTGCGATCAAACGACGTCATTTTTCCTCGGTTATTTGGATCGCCATAACCAGTCATATACTGTTCGCTGCCATAATAAATCGCCGGCACACCTCGGGCAGTTAGTGCAAATGCCAACGCTTGCTCTAACTCACGTTGATTGGCGGTAGGCTCATGGAATCTGTCCATATCATGGTTATCGATAAAAGTGACCTGATCGATGACTTCGTTATAGGCACTATCGGTGTCGGCAATCATGGCATGTAAATCAGACATGGTCTCAGTACGATTTCTAAATACCTGACGCGCCTTTTGGGCAAAACGAAAATCCAACAAGCTCATACCACTTTCGTTGGCAAATTCATGGTTTGCTGGATCAACCTCACCTTCACTTAAAAACCATTCGCCAAAAGAAAATACTGACTGATGAGCATAAATGCTATCCATCCATTTTTTTTGCCAGTGCTGCGGCATATGTTTCACAGCATCAACCCGAATACCGTCAATACCTTTATCCAACCACAGCTGAATTGCATCAGTTAAATATGCATCTAACGTCGTGTTTTGATGATTAAAATCGGCTAAATCAAACAAGTTACGGTAGATACCATCTTCAATGGTAGAAAAGTCAGTACCGCCATTATGATGAAAAACCTTATCGGTATCATTAGTATAGGCAGCCACTAATACCCCATTATCATATAATTTACCGTTTTCGGCATAACTGGTATCTGATTCAGACGCTGGTGAAGTGTGGTTAGGCGCAAAATCAATAATCACCTTAATGCCCTTGCTATGCGCGGTTTGAATCAGGTTATCAAAATCAGCAAAACTACCAAAAAATGGATTAGTGCGTTTAAAATCCCGCGCCCAATAGCCATGATAAGCGGTACTGCCAGCAGTATCATTTAATACCGAATAAATATTCTCTACCGGTTGAGATATCCATAATGCCGATATCCCCATTTCGCTAAAATAGCCATCGTTGAGCTTATCAATAATGCCTTGCCAATCACCACCACAGTATTTTTTCAAATTTGCACAACTGCTATCGTACAAAGCACCTGATGGGTTATTGCTGGTATCACCGTCAACAAAACGATCGGTAACTATCTGGTAAACGACATCAGTTCCATAATTGATTTTATTATTAACTGAGGTATCCGCTTCGGCTGATGCCTGAAAGCTAAGCACGGTTGACATCATAGCGGCTAAATAGCCGAGGGTATTTTTTTTCATTTTGCTGCCTTTGGTTATTGTAATAATTGCAGGGTTCTTTGTTAGTTAGCCAGTTATGCACAAAAATCAAACTAACGGTTTAAATATGTAACAGAGAACCCTGAAACTAAGCAATGAACTGCATACGTATTCAGCAATAAAAACACATGTTTCATGGCCTATGATGCTGATAAGGAAGGGTAGAAATAATGATTAGCTATATAGAGCCCCCTCGGAGTACATCCTAAAATCCTTGGTCATTTTCGTGATCGAGTGTAGCACCAGGTCGGGATTTGCCGTCATCACAGATGCCGACTTAAACCTTTGTAGCCCATGCAGGTTGTTTTGTATTTTTTGCGCATTAATCGAACTTCGCAATTTTGCTAACTGCTGATAAGAGGAAGCACTGGCCATAGTCGAGACATGGTCTGGATTGTTTGCTTTTTCAGTCTTATGTGTTGTTACTTGTTCATCAGGCGCTATATTTTCCAGCTCCTTATTTTTCTCTAGCAACTGGCTAATATCTTCATTAAGCTGTATGTCTGCACTAATGGTAATCACATTAGCATTGTCGACATCATCATTGACTGCCTGTAAATCAATTTTACGTTCGCTGATTTTCTCAATTGACCTTGTATAAAGATAACTACAGACAATTTGATCTTTTTTATTTCTTTTTCAGGTAGGTAAAAACTATGAGCAAGTGAAATAAGCAAAACAAAAGGCATGCGGTAATATGTTCTTTTTTAATCAAAGCTGATATCGGTCTATTATTTTCTAAGATATAAAGCCATCAAAATCAGCTTTTATTTATTCGATAACTACCAAGGATAATTAGTGCTTATCACTTCCCATTAATAACCAGGAAAATAATAACTATTGAGAATTTTAGTTATGCAACCAATCCATGATAGAGAGTTTACTTCCACCTTAATAAGGCAGAAACCTATCTGGCAATAAAAATAGAATAAAGTTCAGTTTTTTAGGTTTTTATTCCGATAAGTAAACTAGATGAATTGACAAATAATTGAAAGGCTTAGGTACAAAAACCTGCATCAATACAGGTTTATGTAATAGCAACGCCATAGATTTAAATTTTAAAAGTATTCAATTTATTAATGTCGATATATCAGGCGATAAAACCTTATTGTCATAAGCGCTAATTTACTAATCAAAACTGATATCTGACTTTCACCAAGAAATTATCCCCCTGTCTTTCATCCCAACCTTGGCGAAAGAGCGAATTAAATGAATCCGTTTCTGCTAACAGCGCACTACCCCCCCGGCTATAAACCAGATAAATATTGGAAAGCGGCGCAATTTCATAGCGGTACCTGAGCTGGATAGCGGTATCCGAAAGGCTAAAATCATCGAGTACGTTTTGTGAAGAAATTAGCCGGCCATCACCGTCAACCTCATAGCTAGCCTGAGCTGTTGCGTTTAATGCAAGCCATTCAAATTTAAACGAGAGTTCCTGCTTATCATCTATGGCGGCATTAAAATTAAGACGTGTTAAAAACTGCTTTCTTGAATAGCCAATAATTTCATTCGCTTGCTGCCAGATCAGCCAATTATCGGCGTCAGTGTACCATCCGCCAAAATCAACAGAATAATTATCATTAAAGAAATAGGTCGAGTGTAGATGTGCCGTGTAACCTTTACCCCGAACCGACTGGTTATAAATACTAGCATTGAGATGATAGCTGAATTGACTTTGGTTCGCGCCATAATAGAGTAATTCCAATTGATGACCGTCATCTTTTGCCAACACATTGTTCCCTCGTGTCAGCAAGTCATCGTGACCGCCGTTATCAAGAGTTAACTTTGCCATAATACTGCTACTGTCTTTGTACGACCAGGTATTGGCAATATTCATCGTTGTGGCGATATTTAGACCCTCTGTATTTTCCTGGTGCTCTACCTCAAAATTAATCATGTATTCTTTGAGCTGACTCTCTGCCGTTACAATTGGCTTTTTCCAGCTATTGACATAATTTGCTGAGACCAAGTCATTTCGCGGTAGGTAGCCCAAATCATTCACTTCTAATTGGTCGCCGTAATAACTGAACTGCATGGTTTGCGTCCAGTTATTATTAAGCTGATGTTCCAGTTTAAGCCAACTGGCCGAATCGTTTTTATCTTCAGTGTTGATGTTTATTTGTGATTGAATCACCTGACCACTGAGCTTAATGTCCTTATTAAAATCATAACTATAGTCAACCGAATTTACCGTCGCCGTTCTATTAATGTCAGGCCTGTCTGTATAGTTAAGCAAATAGCCCAGGCTGTAATCACTTTGTTTAGTAATCGCTCGAGCCGTGTAAAAGCGACGTCCTTTTGCCTGCCCATCACTGTCTTCTATTGCCGAGAAAAAACCATAGTGAACCTTATCTCCTACGCTGGTAAATTTTACAGCACCGTTTAAATCCGCATCAATACTGTTGCCAACATCAGGTTTCGCACCAATTCTGCGGGTGTGCACCAGGCGTAACGACTCTGTTCCTCGAACGTCGAATAGGCCCTGATTTTCGGTAAAAAATGGCCGATTTTCAGAAAAAAACGTTTCTGTAGGTGAAAAATTAACAACCAGCTCGTCACTTTCCACATGGCCGAAATCAGGGTTAAATGCCAGGCTTAATTGCTTATTGCTTGTCGGCTTCCAAAAAAGATCCAGCCCTATATCCATCGATGATTCATTATTGACCATATCTCGCCGAATCGAAGCGTAGCCAAAGGTTTGCAATGAGGAGGTGGAATGATCATCGATAACCACCTGAGTAAAATCAGACATAAATCGCTGGCGATTGTATTTGATTGGCGCATTAGCATAAGTTTTAGCAAGGTGGGCAACATGTCTTGAAACATACAAGCCAACTTTTCTTTTTGACTCACTCACACTGGCCATAGGGGCAACATCCCAAGGAATATGAATTTCACTATACCAATGCTCATCGTCAGACGAGGTTTGCGAATACCAAACACCATTCCATTCGTAGCTATAATCATTTTCGTTGCGATAAATACCATCTTCAATAGACCCACCGTTCGCTACGGTAAAGCTATAAGCATTCAGTGCGCTATGATCAAAATCCAATACGATATTATTGTAGTCGGCGTCCATATGCGCATCTCGGGCGGTTCGTTTGCTTCGCTGCACCGACTTAGGTTGATGATTAACTATGGCGATATATATGCCACTGTCATCGCTATAGAGCTTAACTTCAGTTTTATAATCCGGCGTAGTAAGAGAAAACGGTGTGACCGTGGTAAAGTTTTCAGCTGCTTTTATCTGTTGCCACTCGATGTCGTCAAGCTTTCCATCGACGACGATTGCATTGACCTGAAAACAAATCTGCAATGCGAAAATAAAAATAATGTTCGGGATGAATTTCAACTTTAATTACCTGTTTTATGGGAGTCGATAATTAAAGATGAGCGCCGCAGTAAATTCGTCGCAGCGCTGGTAATTAAACTTCAATAAACCTGAAAATTATTCTGCCGGTTCGCCAAACAAGAGAATTTGTTTGGCAATATTATCTCCATAACTATTTTTATGGTGTTGAAGGGCTAAAGTGCTGAAAAATAGCAGCCGCAGTTAATCAGTATTTTTTTTCGGGTTGCCGCTCACTTTAAATTCATACCCGGGAGAGTAGATACTTTTAATCGTGTCTTTCCCCTGCTTTAGCACGCCTTTTTGTTCAAACGTTATCTTAACCGCATCACCACTTTTCAGCTTTTTGATTTCGGCAGAAAACAACTGATAAGCTTGCTCAGCTTCCATTTTATCTAGCTTAACACCATTAATTTCTGTTAACAGGTCGCCGGATTTTAATCCAATATTATACGCCGCGGTATGTGGTGAAACGCAGTTAATACGAATACCGTCTGAAGTTCCTTCGCCACACGCACCAAAATGGATTAATTCATGCCCGGGATGACTCAGGGTATACTCATTTTCACCCGTTAACTTAAGCAGTTTACTGGCAAGAAATTCAAGTTCATCACGTAGTAGCTTAATTTGCTCTTGTTGCTCTTTGCTCAGTTGCTCTTGTTCGGCAAGCACTCGTGGGCTACTCGCAATAATGACAACAACCAAACTAGCAATGGCAATATTTACTAATTTCATAATACATCTCTTCGTTCGTGATTTTGCCTGAATACAGGCTCAGAGGAATAAACCGCGTGCATATCGTAAAGGTGCTCGACTCGCGACTGCCATAAACTTTTCTGCTGAACTAAATTTTGTTGTAATTGTGTTTCCACTAACCGACGGTCCAACATCATCAACTGCCATTGCATTTGTTCCAGTTTAAATTGCTGCGCAGCAGTTAAGTGCTGCTCACTCGGTTGATAATGAGCCAAAGTGTATTCAAGGGCACGAGATTCAGCCTGCAACCCCGATATTAAATCATCTTTTGACGATTCATTTAACGGAGTAAAACTTAATATCGCACTAAAACCTACGATCATTATTGATGCCGCCAACGCGTATATCGACCTAATTAATGGGGCAGATTCTCTATTTTTATATTCACTGGTGTATTGCTTGTGTGCTTTAACAATATCATCCCAACCGGTTTGAGACTGAACATCATTCGGTAGCTGACGTAACTGCTCGGCAATACCTTCAAGCTTTGCCAGCTCTGCTTTGCAAACAGCACAATGAGCTATATGGGCGCTGGCGAGTCCTAACTCCCCCTCTCTTGCAGCTAATAGCTCAGACATATTGGCATGCATCAACTCTTCTCCTTTTCCGCTTCATCGGTTACACCAAAACAACGGCTAAGACTCTTAAACGCTCTGGATAATATCGATTTAGAATAACTTTCACTTTTTCCCAGTAACTCGGCAATTTCTTGATGACTATAGCCCTCTACTTCTTTCAGCCAAATAACAATCCGACTCGCATCCGGCAATTCTGCCAACGTTTTTTCCAGCGTTGATTGAACCTGATACTGATGAATACCACAGCTTTGTGTCGCTCCCTGCGTACCTAACTCAATGACATTATCAAAGTCCTCCATGCTATCAAATGCGATAAAGTCGGGTAACTTTTTGTTTTTTCTAAGCATCATTAATGACTCATTAACCGCTATTTTCCTCAGCCACATACCAAACGGCGCCTGACACTGAAAACCATCAATTCCTTTTATAACGTTAACAAAGGTGTTTTGCAGTACATCTTCAGCCAGTTCTTTCTGATTACAAAGTCTAAGCGCCAGATTAAATACCGGCGTTGAAAATTGGATAAATAACTTTTCATGAGCACTCAGATCTCCCCTCTGAGCTCTAGTGATCACAGAGGGTTCTATTGACTGCTGAAAAGGCGAATTATTATGCTGCATACAGTTAAAGATGCCAGCTTCGCTTAAAACGTCGCATAGTATTAAATATTTTTTTAACTCACGCTAAAAAACAGCTGGGTAGAAGTTACTACACCTGTGAGTGTGCAACAATAACCACTAGCAAGACTTTTTTGAGGGCTTGACTTAATTAAAAGGGGTAGAAACAAAAAAAACTGCATCGGCAGGTTTCTGTTTCTCTTCAGTAAGAGAATGGTACCGGAGGACGGACTTGAACCGTCACGCTCGAAAGCAACGGATTTTGAATTGAAGGGTTGTAGTATCTAACTCAATATTAACAAATTGTTCTGCGCAACTAAATCAGGACACTTTTCTTAAGGAACTTTGTTCATACTCCACTGGCGATAGAGCACCATTAGCTGTATGAAGCCGTTCTAAGTTGTAATAGCGCATATACGCAGTTACATCATTTCTCATATGATTACGAGTCGGTTGTGGCACTTTTAGTAACCAGTCATGTTTTAGGCTGCCGAAGAATCGTTCAACAACCGCATTATCCCAACACGCACCAACATCGCCCATACTGGATCTGATACCATAATTTGTCAGTAAATGACGATATCGCTTACTGGTATATTGTGAACCTCTATCTGAGTGAAACACTAGCCCCTTTGGTGGTTGGCGTAAGTTATAGGCTTAATCATCGCCTTACTTACCAAATCAGTCGTCATGCGCTTATCAATATGCCAACCAACGATACGACGAGAATATAAGTCCATAACAATGGCTAGGTACATCCAACCTTCGCCAGTTCTAAGATAGGTCACATCACCAGCCCACACTTGATTTGGAGCGACAGGGTTAAAGTTCTGGTTCAACAAATTATCAGCAACAGCATCACTGTGCTTACGCTTAGTTGTTACCTTGTAGGCCACTCGTTGAGTAACCACTAAGCCAAGTGTTGCCATTAACTTTTGAACGCCATAATCACTGACATTAAAGCCCTCTCTGCGTAATTTCTTTCTAAGCTCACGATAACCCAAGCTATTTCTACTTTTCTCGAAGAAGTACTTTGCCTTTCGATATAAGTTCAGTTACTCTGCTGTGATGATTTTAGCTGGCCGCTTGAGCCAAGCGTAATACGCAGAGCGGCTGATATTCATAATCTGGCAGAGTTTAACTACTGGAAATGCAGAAGATAGCTGCTTTATCGTTTTGTACGTTACTTGGTTTCCTTTAGCAGGAGGGCGCTGGCCTTTTTTAATATCTCTTTTTCCATCCTTAGCTCTTTATTTTCCTTGCGTAACCTCAGCAGTTCAGCCCGCTCATAGGCATTTAAACTAGCACCTGATTGCTCTGCTTCAAGCTTGGCTTTCCAGTTATAAAGTAATTTATCCGTGATACCCAAAGATGCTGCGGCCTTCGGTACGCTGTAGCCTTGTTCGGTTACTAATGCGACGGCTTCTTGTTTAAATTCAGCCGTGTAACTTCTGTTTGTTCATTTTGTCATTTAACACCTCAATAATTGGATTATATTCCATTATTAAAGTGTCCTGTTTGATTAAAGCAGATCACAATTTTAAGTACGCTCAAAATATACATTTTCAAAACATTAGCTTATTTCAATAATGAAAAATTGAGAAAAGATATTGACATCTACATTGGTTGGCTGTTTTATAAACAAGTTGTTAATGGTTTTTAAATCAAGTGAATGAGGAATAACTTATGGAAATTAAAGTGACTAAGTACAAGAACCAAAGTGTCGATGGCGGAAGTGTAGGTAAATCTTCAGGCGGTGGAGGTTGCGGTGGAGGAAGCACAGGTGGTAACTCTTCAAATGGTAATTCATCGGCAAGTAATATTAATAAAGAAGAAAACTTTAGAACTGAAGAGTTTTTAGATAAATCTAGAGAACTTTATAAGTAAAGTTAGAATTATTTGTATGGCATTCCTTATAAGTAGCAGGGCTTGCCATTAACTAGGTTTTATTAATGGATTTATACGAAGATTATACACCAATACTGGCCTGTGGTTATTGGTTTGAAAATGGAGTATGGACTTTTAACACCCCCCATGGAATAGTGGAATTAAATTGCTCTAAAGCAACTCGTGCATTGAAGCAAATCCTTCCAAAATGCAATGGTCAAAATACTCTGAATAATGTACTGAATGTTGAAGTTCAATCAGAGTTAAAAGTACTAGAATTTCTTCAAAAATATAAAGTTATTGTAGATAAAACTGACCTTGGAAGCATATTTTCTGAATGGTCTAGAAATCCTCAAAAGCTATTTAGACCCCGCTCGTATCAAGATATAGATTCTCATGTTGCTAATATAGAAGTCCTTGATTACCAGTTGGAGGAGGCAATAAATATAGATTCTCTTGATTCTCCAAGTTATTTAGAAAGTTTGTTTTTATCACGCACTAGCCGAAGAGAACAGAGTTTGTGGCCCAAAGTTGATACACATATTCTGAAAATGTTGGTGAGTTGCTACGGTGTTTTAACTAAAGATAATAAAGTAAACTTATTAACATCGGGCGTTCCTTCTCCTGGCGGGTTATATCCATTAAAAATATTTATTTATATTCCATCAGACTTAAGTGTCTTGAAAACAGGATTTTATGAGTGGAGGCGCGTTACACAACAGTTAATCAAAATTAAATGTAATGACAAACTATGTCAGTCAAAAATGTTTAATGATGAGTCTATAAATGACGATAGTATTTCGGTTTTCGTTTTTGGGGACTACGAAAGGGTCAGATATAAATATGGAAACAAAGCTTTTGAGATGTTGTTCCTTGAAGCAGGTCATTTGATGCAATCATTTTATTTATATTGTGAAGATGTCAATCTTAAATTTTGTGAGTACTGTGGGTTTAATCCTGACTATTTTCTATCCAGTGTCATAAATCATAAAAATCTTATCCCCTTAATATCTGCACGAGTAGGCTCTTAATATGTATTTTAGGCAGGACCTCGACGTATTTATTTTTCATCAGAGAATTATTTTTTATGAACCCAAGACAGATGCATATTTCGATTATACAAAAGTGGATGATGGCTTAATTTCATATTTTACCAAGAATACTGAATTCTGTATTAACCGTATTCATAAATCAGGAATAAATAAGACTCTATTCTCCAAATGCAAAAGTAAAAATTCAAATGCAATCGCTCCTTTTTATTGTCATAGCATTGATGATACAACGTCGGCTTTCAGAGTTGGCAGATTTGTTTCATTGTTTAGTAAGGCTAATGAGCAACTTGAAGTAGAGAATTTCACAAAGTTTATTAGCAGAAAATATGAAGCGACAATAATCAAACTAGTCACCAAAGGAGAAGGACTTAAGTTTGTGAGCTCAGATATATTCTCTTCTTCTGAGTTACGTACCAAAATTCATGGAATTTATGAGTATGAATTTCTCAAAAATGAATTCGTCAAACCTTTTAACTCGATTGTAGACAATGAAGAGAATTACTGGAGTGTAATCTTTGACGATATTATTGATACTGGTGTCATAAAGCCTTACATTGATCATTGGATAATTCGCAATAAAGAAGGTGATATCCTAAGTCATTTCGCTGCCGCATCACATAAATTAATTACGTTTTCCGATGACGCTGATGAAACTCAGTTTGGTACAGGGATAAGCGGTTCAGAAGCTGTGAGTAAAGCTACAATAGAAGGGTATGAACGTTATTGCTCAAGGTTGCTTCCAGATGACATCATAAAGGGAAGTGAGAAGTTCCTTAAAAAAAAGAACAATGTTATTAATATAGACAATTTAGTCTCTTATACTGAAGCTCAGAATATTAAGTGGAATGTAGCAATAAAAGAAGCACATGAGGAGAGGTCTTGGGTAAAGGTAAAGAGCTTTGAAGGTGAAACTTATCTTTGCCCTCTTGAAATGGTTTATTATGGTGATTTTGATGGCAATAGTATTTGCACTAGAAGCATAAGTTCTTCTAGTGGTATCGCAGCTCACACATCTATAGAAGAGGCCACTAAAAGCGCTCTTTTAGAGCTTATTGAGAGAGATGCCCTTTTGAGGCATTGGTATTCAAATACTCCCCCTCCAAAACTTAAAATTGATGATGAGACACCATTCACTTCTGCAGTTAGAAATATATTATCAAGTGTAAATATTAGCCTAAATGTATTTGTGCTACATATGGGGTTGTTTCCAACTTATTTGGCTATAGGTATATCTGAAGATGAGTCTTACAAATTTTCATCTGGTGCTAGTTGTAACCCTTGTTCAATTGAAGCAATAGATAAAGCGGTTTCCGAAGTGTTTATTTGTATGTCTCATAAAATACTTAATAGTAAAATAAACATTGAATTAATTGACGATAAAGCACACATAAAAACCCCTCAAGACCATGGGAAATTTTATTTTTCTGGCTATAACTTTAATAAAATATCCCACTTTTTTGAAAACTCCGATACTTATCCAAAATCAGATTTCTCAAACTCATTGGAAAATATCTTAAGCAAAACACGAGAAAATGGAATTAAACTTTACTATCGAGAGTTACATCCTAAAGATATAAATGAATATTCGAATAGAATAAAAGTTATTCGGGTAATATCCGAAGGTTTGATACCTATTACTTTTGGCTATCAGGCTGAACCTCTCGGAATGTCATGTATCCGCAATATTATTAATGAAGCAGTGGAAAAGGAAATCTTGGCAGGCGATATTGTTCATTTTTTTGCCTAACGACTCCCAGTGTTCTGCGCAACTAATTCAGGACACTTTTCTTAAGGAACTTTCTTCATACTCCACTGGCGATAGATCACCATTTGATCTTCCCCCGATTTTGTAGACTTCTAGCTTCCAGTTAAATACTGATTTTCATACTCTTCGGGAGACACATGGCCAAGGTGGCTATGTAATCGCTTACGATTGTAGAACATTTCAATGTAATCAAACAAATCTGCTCTAGCATCATTACGAGTCTCGTACACTTTTCGTTTAACACGCTCAGTTTTAAGTGAGTGAAAAAAGCTTTCTGCTACCGCATTATCTAAGCAATGTCCTCGGCGACTCATACTCGGTACTAGGTTGTTTGCCGTTAAGAATTCACGGTAATCACAGCTCGCGTATTGGCTGCCTTGGTCGCTGTGAACTATTACTTCATGTTTTGGGTTCCTGCGCCAAACAGCCATTAATAGTGCTTTGATCACTATATCTTTACTCATGTTCGGTTGCATCGACCAACCAATGATTTTTCGCGAGAATAAATCAAGTACTACAGCAAGGTACAGCCAGCCTTCATAGGTTTTGATATAGGTAATATCGGCTACCCAAGCCGTATCTGGCTCACTAACAACAAACTGTTGTTGAAGGTGATTGTCTGCTATTAATGCGGGCACAGTTGACTTGAAGTATCGCCTTTTATATCCAATATTAGCTTTTAGCTTGGCTTGCTTCATTAGACGAGCTACACGGTTTTCACCGCACGTTTCTCCCTTACGGCGTAATTCATGCGTAATACGTGGACTGCCATAAACACCACCACTCTCAACATAGCTTGCCTTGATGCGCTCAAGCAGCCTCTGGTTCTCTTGCTCACGTTTAGATAGTGGTTGTTTGAGCCAAGCATAGAAGCCACTACGGTGAACATTTAATGCCTGACACATTGCTTTGACGCGGTAGACTTCGAGTCGTGATTTTATGAACGCGTATCTTTCCTTGACTCGCTTGCAAAGAACGCGGCGGCTTCCTTTAATATATTCCGCTCTTCAGTCACGCGTTTTAACTCAGCTTTTAGCTTGCGGATTTCTTCCTGCTCTGCTGACTTCTTGGCTGGTACTTTAGTTTTCTTGACCCAGTAATACAGGGACTTATCGGAAATGCCTAATCGCTTGGCAACATCGGGCACAGAATAGCCTTTATCAACCACTTGGCGAACAGCTTCGTCTTTAAATTCTTGGGGATATTTATTATTACTCATAACATCTCTCATCATACTTCATTTTCTAAATAAAAGATGTCTACATTGTTAGGGGAAGATCAGACGTTTTTCAAGACATTAGAAGTAAGCTTGCTAAGTGGGCAATAGATAACACTTCAAACTTTATAAATCACAACTATGAAGACGTAACAGGCTTAAATGATAGAGCACAAGACAACTGGGAGCCTCTATTTGCTATAGCCAACTTAGTAAGTGACGATTGGTATGAATTGGCGAAGTCATCTGCAATAGAACTTTCAGGCTGTAATCAAGAAACACCTTCAATCGGTGAAGAGCTATTAAGTGATGTTGTTACTATTCTAAATGCTCATGAAGATGACCGAATCACTACAGAAGAGTTAATAGCTCAACTGTGTAACGATGATGAGAAACCATGGTTAACATTTAATAAAGGTAAACGGATATCACCTAGCCAACTTAGCAACAAATTGAAGCCTTTCAATATTAAGCCTTCTACTATCAGATTCGACGATAAAACCAAGAAAGGCTATTACCATATGGACTTTATGGATGTTATTGAAAGGTATGTGCCCTTGTCTTCTACAGAGGCGTAACATACGTAACATACGTAACAAAAGCCACTAACAAGTGGCTTTTGTATTACTTATAATTCAATACATTACCCCCAAAAAATATAAAAGAGTTTGATACTTTAGGCTAAAAAACCTAGAATACTGTTTTTTTATGCAGTGGTTTAAGGACAGAATTTGATAAACGCGAATGAAAAGGACTTAATCATTAGTCAAGATGACGCTGTAAGTTTCTTGAAGAATATAGAAACAGAAAGCATTGATTTAGTCGTAACAGATCCTGCATATGAATCATTGGAAAAACATAGAAAAGTTGGCACAACAACTAGGTTAAAAAAAAGTAAATCATCAAGTAATGAATGGTTTTCTATATTCCCAAACTCAAGGTTTGAAGAGCTATTTGAACAAATCTATCGAGTATTAAAGAAAAATACCCATTTCTATTTATTGTGTGATCAAGAAACAGCTTTTATTGTTAAGCCAATAGCTGAAAAATGTGGCTTTAAGTTTTGGAAACCGATTGTTTGGGACAAAATGAAAATCGGCATGGGATACCATTATAGAGCTAGATATGAATTTGTTTTATTCTTTGAAAAAGGTAAGAAAAAGCTAAACGACTTATCAATTCCAGACGTTTTAGCTGTCCCTAGAGTTTATAGAGGATACCCAACAGAAAAGCCCGTAGAATTAATGGACATACTAATTAAGCAAAGTACTATTGAAGGTGAAATTGTATGTGATCCTTTCATGGGCTCTGGAGCTACAGGTGTCTCTGCTTTAGCTTTAAGTAGATCTTTTTATGGTAATGATCTATCCGATAGCTCTATTAAGCACGCATCAGAGAGATTCGCTAACATTGAATCCCTCGATAAGAAATGATATAAATAGGCTCATAATTATTAAGGGATTAATAGCATTATTATGAATCAAGCAGTGACCGAGTGGCCAGCTAATTACCCTCAAAATGTTCCTCCACAAGAATCAAGTCCAGCTAATGGGCAATCTTATCGACTTGTTTGTCATAATCCGCCATTAAGAGCTGATTTTGCAACATCTAGAGAAGATGGATTGTGTTTAAGAGAGCCTTATACGGAACTTGAGTTTGTTTGCTCTTATGGAACGTCTCAATTTTGGAAACTTGAAGATATAAAGAAAACAAGAAGACTATTTCCTAAATTAAGAAAAAAGCTAATTGCTATAGGAGAGCTTACACCGTCATGTGGAAATATGCTTAATACATTTAGACCTAGCCATCACACCGTGTGGTACAAAATAACTGCACAACCTCAAAATAACTTTAGCGTTCTGGATGGGGTTTAGCATGTCAGTTCTCCCCAACACACCTTATTTTGGTAAATTAGAAATATCCCACGTATACGAATATTACGAAGGACCAAGACTTTTTAACGCAACCAACGGGGCAGGAAATAATTATATCGCTTTCTGGATAGACACAGATAATGAAAGTGATCACTGGTTGTACTCTTCAATAAGTGAAGAAAAGTTAGAGTTGTTGAATTCTGCAAAAATAAAACTAAGGGATATATATACTTACCCTGAAGATATACTCTTTAGGGTCAGAACCTTTTTTAACCCCAACATGCATTCTGAAATAGTTGCATTGTCTCCTAATCAAGTTACAGAAGAGATATTACCACCTAGCGATTTCTATCTGGAGAAAAGCGATACAGGTCAAGAGACTTTTGAAGTTAAGTCACTAGAGAATATTTCAGAACTTTATGTTAGAGGCTCTACTAATAAAACTAAGCCAACTCTTGGAGCTGTTGCAAAGGTATCAGACGCTTTTTCTAACTTGTATAAGTCAATTCTCAAAAAGCTCGACTATACTCCTTCTCCTTTAATTCCTGTTGATGCAAGAACAGGTTCATTCATTATTAGACTTAAGTCTCCAAAGATTAAAGAATGTATACCTATCATTTCTCAAGTTTTTAAGATTTTAAATGAAAATGACGACCCCTTTCCTGCTTTAAACGAGATAGGCGCTGATATAGGAGCTATTGAGAACCTCCTTGAAGAAGTCATAGACGGTAAAGTTAGAATTCAATTTAGCCAAGAAGACTTGTTTGAAGCTGAACTCAATATTTCAGAAGAGAAAGCAAGAAGTGCTCTAAGTACTTTAAAAGATCAATCTTCATCATTGATATCTAGCGCTCTCGTTCCTCAAGCCAATGATTTATACAAAGTTTTCAAAGTGGTAGAACTAAAAAGCAAAGGGGATTTCATAACGCCTCAAAGCATTGATTTAACAACAGATAGGCAAGTAGCGTACTACCTCCATGCAGCAAGAATGTTAGGTTTATTGGCTAAAAACAACTCCATTCAATCTGTTGGTTATCAATTTGAAAAATTAAGCAAAGATCAAAAAATGAATATTGCTTCTATAAGGTTCGAAAGTAGTGAATGTGGTTGGGCTTGGCTTAAATGGGCTAATAAAAAGACACTTGAGGAGTTAGATCCTGATACTGCCACTCAGTTTCTTATAGAGCAATGTCCGTCGCTTAGTAAAGATACCGCAGAGAGAAGAGCTAAAACACTTAAGAAGTGGCAAATTGAATTAGCTAAATTTAGGTTTCAATCTAAAGAGAAGCAATAATTATTGCTTCTCTTATTATTTTGACGATGTAAGCGTCAACATTCCAAATATGGATTTTTAAGGCATTAAATACTTAATTTACCTTTTAAACTTATGTCGTCAAGTTCAGTTAATTCTGCTTCATTAATGATGCGAACTATATCTTTGCCATTTCTACCTACTTCAATTAACTTTAGCCGCTCTAATAATTGAGAATATTTGGCTTCGTTTTGAGCTTCAGGAGCTAGAACTATTAGAAGTAAAGTATTTGCTTTTTTATTAGTCGCTCTAGCGTATTCATTTTGCATATATAAGTTTTTCAAAAAAGCCTCTTTTAACCAGCCAAAATTGAAACCTTTTCTTATATATTTAACTTCAATAACATAGTCCTTTACTAGTAAGCTATTGCCTTGCAACAAGATATCAACTTCGAAGTTTCCTAACCTCATATCAGCTTTAACTAAATACCTATCACGATATATTGCTGACAATCTATTAGCGATAATATTTTCTATACTGTTGAACGAGTTTGTAAATTTATTTATTGATCTATTACTGGTGCTGAACCCTACTACATTCTTACTTTCAGAGTCATCCTGACTTGAATGGAATGAGCCAAATTCATTTTTATTTTCACTGTTCTCCATTTTAAGAGCTTCTTCAGCTTCACCAGCTATTTTCTCTTGAATTTCATCCTTAGTAGCTTCTCTAAGAGCACCTTCTTGAATTTCAACTTCTATCTTTGTCTTTCTATCAATATAGTTTTGATTGGTTTGCCACTTTTTCAAACCTAAATAAATAAAGATGATCCCAGCTGTTGAACCTATAAATGATAGCCATGGCAAAAAGGTAAATATGTAGGAAACAAAAGTTTGTCGTTTGTGTAGAACATTCTGTGCTACTTCTGTTAAAGCTTTAATCTCAACTTCTGTTTTTAATAAATCAAAAGGTTCTCTTAAAAAGAGCCAAGGCACTGTTATCGATATAGTTATTAAGACTACGCCTAATGAAACGATGAACTTATACAGGTCTCCAAATTCAAACTTCATTATCATTCCCTTATTAGAACTAGAGCTTTTGCAACCAAAATAATTAAATTAAAACTAATGTTAACAACAATATAAGAGTAACTCACTAATTTTTATAGCTAAAACTGCATAAAACATGGTTTTGAATTTACGAGAAATTTAGAGTACTTAATATATTCGTCTGTAGACTAGGTCAAATAAGTATAAATACCATAACAAATTGGCAGCTTTAATATAGATATTACTGTTTTTAAATTCTATTAGCTGTAGCCCTAGTGCGGTAATTAGCGATATATAATATAGGGGGTGCCCTCTGAACTTGCCCCCGGGTATAAATATATTCATTTACCTTATTACTCCGTAATATTGGACTAAAGCAACTATCGCTTCGCTCTTTTTGTATTTAAGGACATAAACGACATTATCACTTCCCTATTGTCATAGAACACAGGCACTAGCAATCCAATAAAACCAAACTGCCACTTCAAAAGACACATGGCTTTGTACCATAAGCTATTCAGCTAACAATATACCTTTTGGTAGTCACAACTATTACTACTCTATATCACTTGCCATATGTCGTTTTCAGCGGCTCCATTTTAACCCCTAATTATCAACACCATACTATAAGGAAATCACTATGATTAACTCTACCTCAAGCACGTTAAAAGCAGCTTACGCTAAGGTTGTATATGCTATTGAAGTGACTGTTATCGTATTAATGCTAATAGCACTAGTATGTTACTTCATCCCCTATACACTGTTAGGACTTATCGTTACCTACTTGATATATCGGTTAATAAAGAGAATATACGGATCAGTCATCAATGACGTGATGAATACCCCGAGCAATATTGAACAACTTATTAAGGAGGAGAATAGCTACCTTTCCAGAAACTCAAATAAGTAATAAAATTTAACTGTGAATGGTATATCACGTAGGGTCTACATTAGGTCTACATGGATTTATAGATACTTTAAGATTATAAAGATTAGTACATTTCGGACATAAAAAAACCTTGCAAAAGCAAGGTCTTAATAATGGTACCGGAGGACGGACTTGAACCGTCACGCTCGCAAAAGCAACGGATTTTGAATCCGTCGTGTCTACCAATTCCACCACTCCGGCGACACAGTGACTAGCAATTACCGAAAGTAATTGAAGTGGCAGGCATTATACGAAATATCCTTACAGACGCAATAGTTTTTCACTATCAGGCGTTTATTTGTTGATAATTTATTCAATTACTTTATCAACTAGCGACTATAGGCTTTGAGAAACACGTTAACAGCCTTATCCACATGCTGCTCAATTTCTTGCTGAGATATCCTATGATTAGGTAACAAAATTGCCTGAATATGCAGCCGGCCTTTACACATTTCAATCAACATTTGTGCCGCAAAATGTGGTTCATCAATCGCTAATTGTCCCTGTTCAGACAAGTGTTGTAAGTAATCAGCCAATGGAGTTACTCCTCTTAACGGACCCTCCTGATAAATGAGCTCGCCAATTTCCGGGATTTTTACCACTAACTGTGCAACCAGACGAAACAGTGACAACATAGTTGGTGAAACAAAACCTTGAACAAAGCGAGAACAAATATCTTTTAACGCTTTATCCATCGGCTTTTGGTAATCAATTGACGCTAATACGTCGAGCTGGGAATTGATTTTTAGTTTCATCACTGCCATTAGCAGCCCTTGTTTATTACCGAACTCATCATAAATAGAACGCCTTGAGCCTCCTGATTCACTGATGATCATTTCCAGAGAAGTATGATCAAAGCCGTGCTCAAGAAACAAATTTTGGGCAACAGCAAGGATCTTTTTTCCTCTTTCCGATAACGTTAATTGGCATATTTTTCTATCGCTTACCATAATCAAACCAGCTATTACTATTTAATCAATTGACTTTGGTACTACATAGTACCATAATATTCGGTACTCATCAGTACCAATTAACTTAACTCTGCTTTTATCTTTATTTAAGGATAAACACTATTACTGGAAACACTATGCGTACTTTATTATTCCTACTGATTTCATTAACGATTTTAGGTTGTACACAAGAGCAAGCACCATCGGAAACGCACATTCGTCCAATCGCCTGGACCAAAGTGAGTGAAACCGATCTAACTCAGCTTCGCACGTTATCGGGTATTGTCGCACCAGTAGAATCAACCAGTTTAAGTTTTGAAGTACCTGGAAAAATAGACTCTGTTGCAGTAAAACTCGGCCAAGTAGTGAAAAAAGGCCAGGTGCTGGCGCAATTAAATCAACGTAATTTTCAGCTAGGCTTACAATCGGCCAACGCTCAGTTAAATAAATCGCAAGCAGCATTAAGTGAAGCAAAAAGCGCCTTTGAACGATTTAGTACCTTAATTAAGCAAGGCTTAGTCTCACAGTCGGAATATGACAATGCCAAAGCTAACTATGACGCCGCTAATAGTGCGGTGAATGTTGCACAGGCACAATTAGATATCACCCGCAAGAACTTACAAGACAGCACCTTGTTGGCACCATATGATGGCAAAATTACCAAACGACTAATTGAACCTTCACAACAGATTAATACTGGGCAATTAGCGTTTGAAATTGAAGGCAACCATGGCTTGGAAGTAGAAGTATTAATCCCGGAAACTCTGATCCAACAAATCACCTTAAATGATAATTTAACTATACGTTTTCCAGTATTAGCCGGAGTCACCATGCAAGGCCGTATAAATGAAATAGGAACTCGCGCAGAATCCGCCAACGCTTTTCCTATCACTGTGGTATTAGCTGAAGAAAATGACAATCTTCGCGCGGGTATGACCGCTGAAGTCGATTTTACCTTTGCCGGACAAGGTATTACTGGTTATACAGGTAAAACCTTTGCCATTCCTATCAGCGCCCTACGCGCCGGACTCGAGCAAAAATCTTATGTTTTTGTCTTTGATAAACAATCCAGTGTTGTTCATCAACAGCTAGTTCAAAAAGAAAACATCTTGGGTAATCAGGTTTTTATATCTAAAGGGTTAAAACAGGGAGATATTATCGCCACTGCTGGGGTTGCCTTTCTACGAGATGGCCAAAGCGTCACATTATTAGATAAATCAGTCGCACGATTCAATTAAGGAACTGACATGAACTTAACTGAAATTGCGTTTAATTATCGTAAAACCGTATTACTGGTGGTTGGGCTATTACTGATTAACGGTGTTTTTGCTTACTTTACCCTGCCCGCTCAGGAAGACCCAACTATTACCATACGAGAGGCGATTGTCAGTACCGCCTTTCCAGGGATGGCACCGGAAAGAATTGAACAGCTTGTGACCAAAAAGCTCGAAGAAGAGATCCGTAAAATCCCAGAAGTTAAAGAGATAAAATCGTTATCATCAACCGGCTTATCAGTCGTTCATGTCAAAATTTATGATAAGTATTTTAACCTCGATGATATTTGGCAGGACTTACGTAATAAGACCCGTACCGCCCATCAAAAAATGCCACAAGGAACATCTGCCCCATTTGTTAATGATGAATTTGGCGATGTCTCCGTCATCACCTTAGCACTTACTGCTGATGGCTTTGATATGGGAGCAATGTACGACATCGCTCAACATGTCAGAGACACACTATATGCGGTTGAGGGTACAAAAAAAATTGAAATCATGGGGCAAAAAGCTGAGCGTATATTTGTTGAAGTTTCCAATACCAAACTGGCACAGCTCGGCATTCCGCCAAGATTAATAATCAATGAATTGCAAAGCCAGAATATCATTCGTTCAGGCGGAGAAATAGATACCGGCACAAAAAGCTTTATCGTTGAGCCATCAGGCAATTACCTCGATATTGCTGATATAGAAAATACCCAGTTAAATATCCCCAATACCGAAAGTTTTATTGCATTAAAAGATATCGCTACCATTAAACGTGACTTTGTCGATCCCCCAACTAAGCTTGCTTATTTCAACGGTCAACCCGCGATATTCTTTGCCATTTCAATGCTACCTGGCTATAACATTTTGGATTATGCGCCGAAAATGATGAAGCAGGTTAACGCGACGACGAATACCTTGCCTATTGGTTATCAGCTAAATGTTGCTACTTATCAAGCAGAGCAAGTAGAAAAAACTATAAAAGGTGTCTCAATTAGCGTCTTACAAACGCTGGCTATTGTTTTAGTGGTTGTTGTACTATTTTTAGGAATTAGAACCGGCTTAATCGTCGGAGCAATTGTGCCATGCGTTATGCTGGCGACCTTATCGATAATGCAGTTTAGCGGCATTAAGCTCGAGCGTATGAGTCTAGCGACCTTGATTATTTCGCTTGGTTTATTAGTTGACAACGGTATAGTGATTGCTGAAGATTTTAAGCGCCGGATCGAACAAGGTACAGCACGCTTTCAGGCAATGTTACAAGGCAGTAAAGAACTGGCCATTCCTTTATTAAGCTCTTCGGTTACTACCGTGTTATTCTTTTTACCGCTAATGCTCGCCGAACATGTTGCCGGTGAGTATACCCGTTCAATTTCTCTTGTGATCTTAATTACCTTGCTTACCAGTTGGATATTAGCCTTATGTGTGACGCCGCTACTTTGTTTCTACTTTATCAAAAAGGAGCACCCAACTGTTAATGGCGAACAGTCAACAGAAAGCAATGAGGGGCTGATGGATAAGCTCTATCATTATTATGAGCATTTTCTACATTGGGTATTACGTCATAAAGCCCTATTTGCCGGTTTGATGGTGGCGTTATTTTTTGTCTCTATTTTCAGTATGAAGTTTGTTGCTAAGCAGTTTTTCCCCGATTCAGATCGCACACAAATTTTAGTCAATATCGATTTGCCTAACGGTACATCTTCCAAAGAAACCAATCGCCAGATGCAGGATATTTTCGTCTGGTTAAATCAGCCTGATAAATTTGAATTTATTGAAAGCTATTCCGGCTATGTTGGCTTTAGTGGTCCGCGGTTTGTATTATCACTTAATCCAGAAGATCCAGCCGATAACAAAGGTTTTATTGTCCTTAATGTTGCCACTGGCACTAACATCAGTGAAAAAGTGGCACTGTTAGATCGGCAAATTGAACAAACCTTTCCAAATGTTTCGGCTCGCGTTAAAAAAATGTTTTTAGGGCCGTCAGATTCAAGCACAATTAAGATTCAGGTCAAGGGCCCTGACAGCAAGGTTATTTACCAAAAAGCACAGCAAATTATGGACGTACTGCATCAGGTGCCTAATACCATAGATATTAGAAACGACTGGGAAAACCTAATTGCCAAAGTCAATGTCCAGATAGATCAGCACAGAGCAAAACGAGCGGGACTCAGTTCCAACGATATCGCTCAGGCGTTACAGGCTTATTTCTCTGGAGCACAAATTACTGAATATCGAGAGCAAGATGAAATTATTCCAATTGTTCTCAGAGCGAAAGATGCAGAACGCCATAATCTTGATCGCTTAAGAACGTTAAGCATTTATTCGGAAAAAACGGGTAAAGCAGTGCCGTTATTTCAGGTAGCGACTTTTAAACCCTATAATCAGTTTTCAGTGATCCATCATGAAGACATGTTCCGTACCGTAAGTATTCAGGCGCGCAATACTGAAATGGCGGCAGAAGATTTAAAACTCATTATCGATCAAAAAATTGACCAATTGCGCCAAGATCTGCCAGTGAATCATGTCATTGAATATGACGGCGTGATCAAAGAATCAGCAGCAGCGCAAAAGGCGCTTAGTGCCAATATGCCAATCGTACTTGGGATAATACTCATTTTATTAGTGGCGCAATTTAACTCATTCCGTCAGTCCGCGATCATTGCCTTAACGATCCCATTATCCTTTATTGGTGCTGTTATTGGATTGCACTTATTAAATGCGCCATTTGGCTTTATGGTCACACTCGGTTTATATAGTTTGGCAGGGATCATTATCAATAATGCTATTGTACTCATTGATCGCATCAAAATTGAATTAGCAGAAGGTAAAAATCAATATCAGGCGGTAGTCGATGCATGTCTAACACGGCTACGACCAATCACTATGACGACTATCACTACGGTAATGGGGTTATTGCCATTAATTATCGGCCAAGATGCATTGTTTTACGGCATGGCGAGTGTTATCGCCTTTGGTTTAGCTATCGGTACCATCTTAACACTAGGCTTAGTACCAATAATTTATGCGGCCTTTTATAAAGTTAAAACACCGTAATCTGAGTTGCAGGTAGTTAACAGGGTTAGTTTTCTGCCTGCATACATTGACGTAACCACTTAATTGCCTTGCTATTATCGGTAAAAAATTGGTGATTTATTCCTGCTTCACGATAAGCTCTTTGACAAACCTGCTCAGTCGTCGATGGTGTTGAAGTAAGCGCTAAATTAAGTGCTACCGCTTTAACACTGATAGTTTTTAGGTAGCTAGTAAAATATTCCATCGCGTCCGGCGTTGCCAATGCTTCACCATGAAGAACAATTAATGCGGTATAATTATTAAGATCAATTTGCTCTCTTACACCACTCAATTTAGCGGTCATTAGCTGAAAAAATTCAGCATTACATGGCCCTTCTATTTCGATGGTAACTAAATTATTATCAACCGAAATTTGCAGCATTCCATGCGGGGTAAAGTTAGCAGAGGACATCAGCCTAATAGTCTCCTATTTCAATTTGTCTAAATTACCATAAGATGCTAAGCAGATAAATCACTATCCCCGCTAATTTACTATGCTCATCTTTCCTTGTGGTAGGAAAAAACAAAGTTTGTTAGACTTGCGCAAAATTTTTCAGATATTTGCCATGACCAACATAGACTATACAAATTTTCCTCGCGCCGGAATAATTCGTCGCCTAGCTTCCTGGCTTTATGACACCTTAGTTGCTATCGCCGTTTATATGGTTGCCGGTGCCATTAGTTTTCTTGTTTTCGGTTTTTTATTTGATCATGGCATTATTGCCAATAAAGGATTTGAACACGCATTCGATTTAAAAAGTTCAAGTTACATATACAGCTTGTTAGTCGATGGGTTTGCCTGGTTCTGGGTTGGCTATTTCTTTATATTTTTCTGGGTAAAAAGCGGCCAAACTATAGGCATGAAAGCCTGGCGTTTACGGGTGCAAAATCAAGATGGCAGTTTAATGGATAAAAGCACGGCATTAAAACGTTTGCTCCCCACACTACTCGGCTTAGGGAATCTTTGGCTACTGGTCAATAGGCAGCAAAAACTCAGCTTACAGGATAAGTTCACGAATACGGAAGTGGTTGTTCTTTCTAATACGGCAAATAGAGGGCGCTAATAGCAGCTCCCTACACACCTTTAAGCATTTTTCTTAATAAAATATAACGCGGCGCTGGTAAATATAACACTCGGCATCAAGGCACCAAAAATAGCGGGTAACTGATAGACTAAACTGACCGAGCCTAAAACTTGGTTGGTAATAAAGAACAAGATCCCGGTCGCCACGCCCATCATGATCCTTGCCCCCATAGAAACAGAACGTAACGGACCAAAGATAAATGACAATGCCAGTAGCAACATCACAGCTAAGGTCACAGGTTGTACCAATTTACGCCAAAATGCCAATTGATAGCGGCTTTGATCTTGCCCATTTTCCTCAAGATAATCCAAATACTCCATAAGATCGGTAAGAGATAAAGACTCAGGTTTAACCGTGACTACCCCTAATTTATCCGGCGTTAATGACGACTGCCAGGTTCTAAAATCAGCCGTTTCACTGTTAATTTGCTTGTTATCAATTTTGGTATCAACCACATTACTTAGTTGCCAAGCATTTGCTAAATAAATCGCACTTTCCGCCGACAACCAGCTCGCCAGTTTCATTTGCTGATTAAAGCGATAAATCTGTATACCTTTTAACGATCCGGTATCTTCTACTTCAGTGATATGAACAAAATAATCTCCGTCTTTGGCCCAAGTACCGCCCGTTGCAGAAATTAAACTACCACCAGAAATAGCCCGCGCCTTAACTTGTCTCGCGGATGCTTCTCCTACGGGCGCAACCCACTCACCAATAAACATACTAACAACAATCAGCACAGTCGCTGATTTCATCACCGAACGAATAATGTCTAACCGTGACATCCCTGAGGCCTGCATCACCACTAACTCAGAATTGCTGGCTAACATGCCAATACCAATCAAACCACCAATAAGTGCCGCCATAGGGAAAAATAACTCGACATCCCGAGGAATAAAATACAAGACATAAAGCGCCGCATGAGATAAGTCATAACTGCCCTTACCAACTGCTTTCATTTCCTCAACAAATTTAATAATGCCGCTTAAACTAACAAAAACCGCTAAAGTTAAAAACGTGCTTGACGCTAAAATACGGCCAATATAAAGATCTAAAATTTTCACCTTAGGACGCTCCTCGCTGCATAAACTGAGGTAAACTGGCCTTTAATTTAAGCCCTAAACTGCGCCCTTTAATAAGCAATGAACTGCCAAGTATTAACGCGATAAAATGTACTGGCCATAAACCCAGAGTACTTGCTACTGAGCCACTTTCCAGTCCTCTTTTTACCGCGGTCAGTAGTAAAAAATATCCTAAAAACAACAACAAAGCCGGCAACATCTTGGCAAATTTTCCTTGGCGAGGATTAACAGCACTTAATGGCACTGCCACTAATGTTAAAATCAAACAGGCGAGTGGAAACGCGATGCGCCACTGGATCTCTGCCTTAGATTCAGACGCTTGCTCTTGAAAAAGTTCAGTCGTAGGTACCGCTTTTAACTTACGGCGTTTATGCTCAACTTTCTGATCTTGAATTTGAATATAGTATTTACCAAAAGCAACCTGATGAAATTCATGACTCTTCTCATCATTTTGATAGCGGGTACCATCGGTCAGTATTAAACGTTGTGAACCACTGGCTTCTTCAATAACTTCACCCTGCGCAGCATACACTAAGCTGGAATTAATCACTGCACCATGTTGATCTTGCTTATTCGGTAACTGAGCAACAAAGACCTTTTCCAAGGTATTATTCTTGCGATTTTTATCATGAATAAAAACCACCGCTTTTTTATTGCCTGTGGTTTGGAAACGTCCAGCAATCAAGGTGCTCAACCCCGAATCAGCAGCTAACTGTTCTTTCACCTGATATTCATACTCAGCCGCCATCGGCGATAAATATAACGTGAAGATTCCTGTCACTATTGACGTTATTAAGCCTAAAATTAGCGTTACCCGTACCACATACCATTCGCTCACACCGCAGGCATGTAAAATGCTCATCTCGTTATCGGCATAAATCCTGCCATAAGCTAATAAAATACCTAAGAAAAAACTTAATGGTAGTATCATTCCGGCAAGGTCGGGGACTTTAAGTCCGATAAACACCATCACCATTTTTCCAGGGATACCTCCTTCCGAGGCATCATCTAAAACACGGACAAATTGATTACTGATAAATATCGTCATTAAGACAATAAATACCGCCAATTGGGTTTTGGCAACTTCCTGTAACAGATAACGAAATACGATCACGAAAAGATCCTATAAAAACTTAGTTTTTTTCTGACATTTGGACATTTTTTAAGTAAACTTGTCGTTTTCATAAGTAAATATTTGATAAGCTCTTAGCTAAATTTGCTGTGTGCGGCTATAATTATAGCCTTTGGCAAAATAAAAGATAGAGCTAGCTTATCTATTTTAAGCAAGTTAATTGACATTTTTTATTAAAAAGTGTGTCTGATATTGCAAACTAGGAGAGTCCATGGAGTTCAGTGTAAAAAGTGGTAGCCCAGAGAAACAACGTAGCGCCTGTATTGTCGTTGGTGTTTTTGAACCTCGACGTCTATCAGCAATAGCTGAACAACTTGATGAGATCAGTGAAGGCTACATCAGCAATTTGCTACGTCGTGGCGACCTCGAAGGCAAATCAGGACAAATGCTGTTATTGCATCATGTGCCTAATATTCTCAGTGAAAGAGTGTTATTAGTCGGTTGTGGTAAAGAGCGTGAATTAGATGAGCGTCAGTATCGTCAAATCATCAGCAAAACTATCAACACCTTAAATGAAACTGGCTCAATGGAAGCCGTCTGTTTCTTATCTGAATTACATGTTAAAGGCCGTGACAATTACTGGAAAGTACGTCAGGCAGTAGAAGCGACGCAAAACTGCCTCTACAGTTTTGACAGTTTAAAAACCCGCAAAGAAGAACCGCGTCGTCCATTACGTAAGATCGTTTTTAATGTGCCAACGCGTCGAGAGTTGCCATTAGGTGAACGTGCCATTGCTCACGGTTTAGCGGTTGCGGAAGGTATTAACACCTGTAAAAATGTTGCAAATATGCCGCCGAACATCTGTAACCCAGCTTATTTAGCGGATCAAGCACGCATTTTGGCCAATGATTACGCTACAGTCACCACCGAAATTGTCGACGAAAAGCAAATGGCGGAACTCGGCATGGGTTCATATCTCGCGGTTGGCCGAGGTTCAGCCAATGAATCGATGATGAGTATCATAAAATACAACGGTGCTGGTGACGACAGCAAACCGGTAGTGCTAGTTGGTAAAGGGTTAACCTTTGATACCGGTGGTATTTCAATCAAACCTAGCGAAGCCATGGATGAAATGAAATATGACATGGGTGGCGCTGCCAGTGTTTTAGGCGCTATGCACTCACTCGCTGAATTAAACCTACCAATCAATGTCATTGGTGTGCTCGCCGGTTGTGAAAACATGCCAGGCGGTAATGCTTATCGTCCTGGTGATGTGTTAACCACTATGTCCGGACAAACAGTGGAAGTACTAAATACCGATGCCGAAGGCCGCTTAGTATTGTGTGATGCCTTGACCTATGTAGAACGTTTTGAACCTGAAGCTGTGATTGATGTGGCAACCTTAACGGGTGCCTGTGTCATTGCTTTAGGTAAACATGCTACCGGCTTATTAAGTAGTCATAATCCGTTGGCACATGAGTTGTTAAATGCATCAGAGCAAAGTGGTGACCGTGCTTGGCGCTTGCCGTTATGGGAAGAATATCAGGAACAGCTAGAAAGCCCGTTTGCTGACTTTACCAATCTTGGCGGACGCCCTGCAGGCACTATTACCGCTGCCTGTTTCTTATCTCGCTTTACCAAAAAATATCACTGGGCGCACCTTGATATTGCCGGTACGGCCTGGGTTAGTGGCGGAAAAAACAAAGGCTCTACCGGACGTCCGGTCAGCATGCTAACTCAATTCTTGCTCAATAAATCAGGTGCTGAGCAAGGCGAGTAATTAACGCAATGATGAATACTCAAGTGATGTTTTACTTGCTAAATAAAGAGACAAGTGCAGATAAATTACAACTTGCACTGCTCCATAGCTGTTTTCAGGCGGCATATTTTTATCGTCAACAACAAAGAGTGTTTATCTATTGCCAGGACCAGGCACAAGCTCATCAAATTGATGAGCTGTTATGGTCATTTGAACCGGATAGCTTTGTTCCTCACAATCTTAGTGGTGAGGGGCCTAAGCAAGGTTCAGCGGTCGAGATCAGTTGGCAACCACCAACCAATCGTCGCCCGGTATTAATTAATTTAACGAGCACAGTACCCACTTTTGCTCATCAATTTTCACAAATCGTCGATTTTGTTCCCAGCGATGAACAGTTAAAGCAAAGTGCCAGAGAACGCTTTAAAGCTTATCGCCAACTAGGGTTTGCCGTGGATAATCAGCCGGCAACACAATAGCAAATATCGTAGATTTTAATAGTTAAGTAGTTATTCTGATGGAAAAAACATTTAATCCTTCTGACATTGAACAAGCCCTTTACCAAAGCTGGGAAGAGCAAGGTTATTTTAGTCCAACCGGCGAAGGCGACGGTTACTGCATCGCCATTCCACCACCGAATGTCACAGGTAGTTTGCATATGGGGCATGCGTTCCAGCAGACTATTATGGATACCTTAATTCGTTATCAACGGATGCAAGGTAAAAATACTTTATGGCAGTCAGGTAGTGACCATGCGGGTATTGCCACCCAAATGGTCGTAGAGCGTAAAATTGCCGCAGAAGAAGATAAAACTCGTCATGATTACGGCCGTGAAGCTTTTATCGATAAAATTTGGCAATGGAAAGAACAATCTGGCGGTACCATCAGCGAGCAAATGCGTCGTTTAGGTAATTCAATCGACTGGAACCGCGAACGTTTTACCATGGACGACGGCATGTCTGAAGCGGTTCAGGAAGTGTTTGTTCGTTTATTTGAAGATGACCTAATTTACCGTGGTAAACGATTAGTTAACTGGGATCCAAAATTCCACACCGCAATCTCAGATCTGGAAGTGGAAAACAAAGACAAAAAAGGTCACATGTGGCATTTGCGTTACCCACTAGCGAATGGTGCCAAAACCGCTGATGGTTTAGATTACTTAATCGTTGCCACTACTCGCCCTGAAACAATGCTCGGTGACACAGGTGTCGCAGTTAACCCTGAAGATCCTCGCTATAAAGATTTAATTGGCCAGCACGTTTTATTACCGCTAGTTAACCGTTTGATCCCAATTGTTGGTGATGATCATGCCGATATGGAAAAAGGCACAGGTTGTGTAAAAATAACCCCAGCTCACGACTTTAATGATAACGAAGTTGGCAAGCGCTGTGGCTTAGCCATGATTAACATCTTTGATAAAAATGCTGCCGTATTAGCTCAGGCGGAAGTTTATGATACTAACGGTGAAGTAAGCGAGCAGTATTCAGCTGAATTACCGGCAGATATCGCTGGTTTAGACCGCTTTGAAGCACGCAAAGTTATTGTTGAACAATTCGAGCAACTTGGCTTACTTGATAGCGTCAAAGATCACGATTTAGTCGCACCATACGGTGATCGTTCAGGCGTAATAATTGAACCTCTATTAACCGACCAATGGTATGTTCGAGCAGCACCATTAGCAAAACCGGCAGTAGAAGCAGTTGAAAATGGCGATATTGAATTTGTTCCTAAGCAATATGAAAACATGTACTTTGCTTGGATGCGCGATATTCAGGATTGGTGCATTTCACGGCAATTATGGTGGGGACATAGAATTCCAGCATGGTATGATCAAAACGGTAAAGTCTATGTTGGCCGCAGTGAACAGGAAGTGCGCACTAAACATTCGTTAGCTGACGATATCCTGTTGAAGCAAGATGACGATGTACTCGATACTTGGTTCTCTTCTGCTCTTTGGACCTTCTCAACCTTAGGCTGGCCAAATTCGATGGAAGATATTAAAAAATTCCATTCTACCGACGTGCTAGTTACCGGCTTTGATATCATCTTTTTCTGGGTTGCTCGGATGATCATGATGACCATGCATTTTATTAAAGATGAAAATGGTCAGCCACAAGTACCGTTTAAGAAGGTCTATGTCACAGGCCTTATTCGCGATGAAAATGGCGATAAAATGAGTAAGTCTAAAGGTAACGTTGTCGATCCTTTGGATATGATCGACGGTATCTCGTTAGATGATTTATTAGAAAAACGCACTGGGAATATGATGCAGCCCCAGCTGGCACAAAAAATTACCAAGCTTACCAAGAAAGAATACCCAAATGGTATTGAAGCTCATGGCACCGATGCACTGCGTTTTACCTTAACGTCGGTTGCCTCAACCGGTCGTGATATCAATTGGGATATGAAGCGTTTAGACGGTTACCGCAATTTCTGTAATAAACTATGGAATGCCAGCCGTTACGTATTAATGAATACCGAAGAACACGACTGTGGCTTAAATAATAGTGAAGTTGAATACTCACTGGCTGATCGCTGGATCAAATCACAATTACAGCAAACGATTAAATCGGTCCATGAAAATTTTGCCCAGTTCCGCTTTGACTTGGCCTCGCAGGCCTTATATGAATTCACTTGGAATCAATTTTGTGACTGGTATCTGGAACTTACTAAACCGGTATTATTTAAAGGCAATGAAGCGCAGCAACGCGGTACACGTCAAACTTTAGTAGAAACTTTGGAGACCTTGCTACGTTTAATGCACCCGATCATGCCGTTTATCACCGAAACTATCTGGCAACGTGTGGTGCCACTGACTAATTTTGCGAAAAATGGGAACAGTATTATGACCCAAGCCTTTCCGCAAGTTGACCAGCAGCAAGTCGATAGTCAAGCAAGTGAAGATCTAGAATGGGTTAAACAATTTATCGTTGCTATTCGTAATATTCGCGGTGAAATGGACATTGCACCAAGCAAGCCACTGCCAGTATTACTGAAAAATGTCAGTAGTGAAGATCAGCGCCGTTTGGATGAAAATCAACAATTTTTAGCGTCATTAGCCAAGTTAGAATCGATTCAGGTCTTAGCCGATAACGAAGAAGGTCCAGCTGCCGCGAGCGCAGTGGTTGGTGAGTTATCGTTATTGATCCCTATGGCAGGGTTAATCGATAAAGATGCAGAGCTAGCTCGCTTAAGCAAAGCCATTGAAAAGCTTGAAAAAGATACGCAAAAAATCAGTGCCAAACTCGGTAATGAAAATTTTGTTGCCAAAGCACCAGCCGCCGTAATTGATAAAGAAAAAGCCAAATTGGCTGATGCAGAATCGACATTGGCGAAAATGGTTGAGCAAAAAGAGCAAATCGCCGCACTTTAGTCACAATGTGATAGCGAACAATAACGAAAACAAAAAACCGTATAGCGCGCTATACGGTTTTTTAATATTAGACAAAGCTAAATCCTAATTTTGTCATAAAAAAGTCAATTAAATTTCATTTTTTTTCAAGATATTGCGGAACTATTGTGCTAGTATGAGGTCGCGTTGAGTTTGTGCGTTTCGGGAGAAGGATGATTTTAACAATTGATTAACATGACGTTTTTCAGCTGTTAATTGACCTAGACGCTATATAAATGTGTTATTGGAAACCTTTCTCTGTCTGTACTTTAGGTAGAGGGCATTTACTCCGTAACTGGCTAAATTTAGCCTATTTTTTAATTTTTAAACTGCGAGAAATGTCGGTATGTCTGATACAGTAACTGGTAAAGTAAAATTTTTTAACGAGTCAAAAGGCTTTGGTTTCATCGAACAAGAAAATGGTCCGGATGTTTTTGTTCACTTCAGTGCGATTACAGGTGACGGTTTCCGTACCTTAACTGATGGCCAAGCAGTGTCTTTTACTGTTGAACAAGGTCAAAAAGGCCCAGAAGCTAAGAACGTTGTTGCGTTATAGTAGCTCCCCAATATTCAAGAAAAAACGGAGCTTAATTGCTCCGTTTTTTATTTATCCAACATTAAGGCAGTTGTTCTTTCACCAACTCAGTAATTAACTGACAATGATCATCTCGATCATTTAGCGCTGCGATATAATGATACTCTCGACCACCGGCTTGAATAAAAACCTCGCGGTTTTCATGCACCAACTCTTCCAATGTTTCTAAACAATCAACACTAAACGCTGGGCTTATTACTGCGACGTGTTTATCACCTGATTGCGCCAATTCAGCCAAGGTAGCATCAGTATAAGGTTTGAGCCACTCCGCCTTACCAAAACGTGACTGGAACGTCATCACGTAATCATTAGCATCTAACCCTAATTTATCTGCCACCAGCTTAGTGGTTTGATGACAAAAACAGTAATATGGATCTCCACTGTCGAGAAAGTACTTAGGCATACCATGATACGACAACACTAACTTATCCGGCTTACCATGTTGAGCTATATGTTCTTCAATACTATTCGCTAAAGCTGCAATATATAGCGGATGCTGATAATAACCGCTTACAAAGTGCAATGATGGGATCCAGCGCCACCGTTTAATGGTATTAACCACCGCATCAAAAGTAGAAGCGGTTGTCGGCCCGGCATACTGTGGATATAAAGGCAGAACAACAATATTATCCACTCCTTGCTGCTGAAAATTATCAAGCGCCGGTGCAATAGCAGGTTCGCCATAACGCATCGCTAGATCAACTAATAAATCATCACGCTCCGCGTTTAACTTCAATGCAACTTTTTTGGTTAACTTTTCAGAGATCACCAATAACGGCGAGCCCTGCTCCGTCCAGATACTTTGATAGAGCTTAGCCGATTTTTTCGGTCTGACTCGTAAAATAATGCCGTGAAGGATCATCAACCACAGTAACCGTGGAATTTCAACAACTCTGGGATCGGATAAAAATTCCCGCAGATATTTTCTTAATGCGCTACTGGTAGGTGCATCCGGCGTGCCGAGATTAGTCAGTAGCACGCCTATTTTTCTACTTTGTTGGTGGATTGACTTGTCGCGACCCAAATAACGAGATTTCAATGGAATGCCTCTATACTTGCTAGGTAAAAATCAGTTATTGAACGACACTGTCAATCACCAATTCAATCGGTGTCGTACGTCTGACGTCAATGTTTTGTAATTCCGCTTTATAATCACCGGACTTAATTCCCACGCCACCGTCACTGGAAATAATGGCATATAGGTGCACCTTTTCTGCATCACTTAACTTAGCCTGTGGCGACATTGCTCGGGCATCGTTCAGCACAACATCAATCGGCAAGTCACTGGCTTTTAATTTCACGGCTGCAAGTGGCATCCGGGAGCCATTGGCTGGAATAGCATAGACAAACACTACGTTATCTTCACTTATACTCAATTGCTGTGCGATTTCTTCACTGATACTGACATGTAACGCGAGCTCAGGTGCAGGTAAACCGGTATTTTTAGCAATAACACCACTTGTTAGAGACAAGCGATTTTTCGCTTCGTCAATTGCGCCCTGCAACGCCTCAATATTCACTGTTGGTCGAGCATCAGCTATAACTAACTGCCAATAATCAATGGCTTGCTGGTAAGCTTTATTGGTAAACTGATCCATGCCTAACAAAATATTAGTAGACGGATCGCGAGCATCTAACGCCAACGCTTTATCAATAAAACCTTGTACTTGAGGAGTTATTCTCTGTTGATTCTGGTAGTAACTCGCCTGTGCTTTCGCGCCGTATAAATCCGCATGTTCGCCATCAATCGCAATAACCTGATCAAAAGCGGATAGCGCTTCGCTAAATTCTCCTATCCCAACTAATGCCTGTCCCAGTTGATACCAGGCATCTGCATTTTTTGGTTGTTGCTCAGTTAGCTGTTTAAGCTTTTGTACTTGTACTATCACTTGTTGCTGCTCATCAAGCATCTCATGACCGGCGCGAGCTTGCGGCGTACTAGCAATTAAATCAAACGCACCATTTTGCTGATAAAAATAACCACTAAAACCCAGAATAAAAACACTCAACACTACAGGCCAAAATATCGATAACTGACGACTGTCCGAGTGCTGCTGTCGCGCTTCTTTGCTGTTATCTTCTATGTCTTGCAACAAACTTTGATCAAGTTCAGTTTTTAAATACTGATAACTTTCACTGTCCAATGCTCCTTGCTGGTAATCCTGTTCAATTTCCGCTTTATGTTCGTGATATAGACGGACATTGGTTTGATCACGAAAACTGTTATCTGCCGCAGCCTGATGTCTGTTTTGTGTAAGAAAATGTCCCCAGATCACCACTAATAGTAATAAGACAAGGGCAATAACAATAATGAGTAGTTCAATCATGAATTATTTATCTTTTAAAATTTCAGCAAGTTTATTTTGTTGTTGATTTGATAACGATTTTTGCACTTTTCTCGCTGGCTTTTTCCGCAAAATAATCACCACAACAATCACGCCGATAAGTAACAATACCGCAGGACCAAACCATAAGACATAAGTTAACGTAGAGA
This sequence comes from Thalassotalea insulae, assembly GCF_030161395.1. Lineage (NCBI taxonomy): Bacteria > Pseudomonadati > Pseudomonadota > Gammaproteobacteria > Alteromonadales > Colwelliaceae > Thalassotalea > Thalassotalea insulae. Next base: position 2,798,716 of record NZ_BSST01000001.1, on the reverse strand, counting down.
CTTTTGGTCGATAGAGGACAAAATCACCATAACGTTTCACCATAAAATCGACGATTTCACCGTCTGACTTTCCTTGTTGCAGCAATTCATACACTTCACGGCGCAAGTCTGCTGCTATCGGAGCATTAGAATCAGCCAAGTTTTGATTTTGACATTTGGGACAACGCAACTCTTTCACTAAAGACTGGTATCTTTTCTGCGTGACTTCATCCTGAAATTGATAAGTATCAGTACTCCAAGCCTGAGCAGTAAAGCAGATAGTCACGGCAATGAATAATAAATGAACTAGTTTTTTCATTTGCGCACTCCTTAAGACTCTTGCTCTAGAATTTCAATCATAGGTAAAAACTTTTGCTGCCAGATATCACCATCAATCGGCCCAACATGCTTCATCCGAATAATGCCCTGCTTATCAATCACAAAAGTTTCCGGAGCTGCGGTCACCCCAAGTTCAATGCCTAATTTACCTAATGGATCAAATATCGATAGTTGATATGGATTTTGATAATCCACCAGCCATTGTTTTGCATCCTGGCGGTCATCCTTATAATTTAAACCGTACAATGCCACCCTGCCACTTTGGGCAATGTCGACCAGATAAGGGTGTTCATACTTACAATATACACACCAAGTACCCCAGACATTTAATAACACGATATCCCCTTGCAGATCCTTTTCGGTTAACGTGTTATCAGGTTTTAAAAGCTGCGTTAAGACAAAACTCGGCACTTTTTGTCCGACTAATGCTGACGGCAATGCTTGAGGATTTAGCGATAAGCCTCGATATAACACTACACCTAAGGCGATAAATAATACCAAGGGTATAAAGCGAATAATTTTATTCACCGTTTATGCTCCTTCAACTACCGGTTGTTGAACAACGGGGTTAGCTTTTTCTGCTGCTTTTGCCGTTTTTTTGCGGCGATAACGTTTATCCAACATCGCCATAAAACCACCAAATGCCATAAAGATAGCGCCAAGCCAGATCCAGCGAACAAAAGGTTTAAAATGGACCCTGATTGCCCAAGCATTTCCAGGTAACGGGTCGCCCAAGGCAACATAAACATCACGAAACAGCCCAGGGTCTATGCCAGCTTCTGTCATCCCCATCGTTTGTACCATATAAGTACGACGCTCAGGTTTAAGCAAGGCAATAAAGTCTCCGTCTTTGGCAACCTCTAGTTGCCCTTGCTCCGCGCTATAATTAGGCCCTTGCACCTGCTTAATACCTTTAAACGTTACATCATAACCCGAAATATTCACGGTATCATTTTCAAACATCTTGACGCTGATTTCTTTTTCATAACTGGAAACCAAAGTGACACCAACAATAGTGACGGCAATGCCCATATGAGCCACCGTCATCCCCCACTGGCTTAAACTGATGCGAGACAACTGATAACGCCCTACGCTGGTTTTTGCCTGATTACGCAAATCTTTTAACACAACCAATGACACCCAAAACGCCAATATCATGCCAAAACTTGCCAGTACATTGATTTCTCCGTCGTACAGCAATGGAAATGCGCCACCGAGCAAGATACTGAAAACTGACGGTTTCGTAATTTGCTTACGTAACTCACCTTTTTTTGCCTTTTTCCAGCGAATTAACGGTCCTATCCCCATAATGACAAACAACACACTCATAATTGGCACAAACACCGCGTTAAAGTACGGCGGGCCAACGGAGATTTTACCTAATCCAGCAGCATCTAAAATAAGCGGATAAATAGTGCCTAATAGTACGGTCACTGCAGCAACCACTAAAATAATATTACATAGTAATAGCGCGGTTTCGCGGGAATAGAATGAAAAACGGCTAAAACTAGCGACATTCGACGCGCGAAACGCAAATAAGGTTAATGAACCACCTACCGCCAGAGCCAATAATAATAAGATAAAGGCACCACGGGTTGGATCGGCGGCAAAAGAATGCACCGAGGTAATAACGCCCGAGCGTACTAAGAAAGTACCCAATAGGCTTAAGCTAAAGGCAAAAATAGCAAGTAATACCGTCCAGTTTCTAAAGGTACCCCGTTTTTCGGTAACCGCCAATGAATGCAATAAACCTGTTCCGACTAACCACGGCATGAACGACGCATTTTCAACTGGATCCCAAAACCACCAGCCTCCCCAGCCAAGTTCGTAATATGCCCACCAGCTACCTAACGCTATACCTAACGTTAAGAAAATCCAGGCAGCGACGACCCAAGGTCGTGCCCACCTTGCCCAAGCAGCATCAAGTTTACCGCACATTAATGCCGCAATCGCAAAGGCAAAAGACACAGCAAAACCTACATAACCTAAATACAACATTGGCGGATGGATGATCAAACCGACATCCTGTAATAGCGGATTTAAATCCCGCCCTTCTTGCGGCACCGCTGGCCATAGACGTTCAAACGGATTAGAGGTCACTAACGTAAAAAACATAAAGCCGACAGCAATCATGCCTAACACCGCCAATACTCGAGCAGTAAATGCCTGATCTATACCTTTACTAAAATGAGCTACTGCCATGGTCCAGGCGGTTAACGAAAAAACCCATAATAACAATGAGCCTTCATGACCTCCCCAGACAGCGCTGATTTTGAAATAGTAAGGTAAATGTGAATTCGAATGTCCAGCGATATATTTGACGGAGAAATCATCGATGACAAAGCTGTAGCCCAAAATAACAATACTAATCGCTGTAAAAGCGAACATACCAAAAGTTAATGGTTTGGCATAAGCGACCAGTTTTGGCTGATGACTATACACACCTATTAAAGGTACTAGGCTTAAACACATAGCAAAGGCTAAGCCAATGATTAAGGCAAATTGCCCTAACTCAGGTATCATATACGCTCTCCGAATTTATTCAGGCACCCGTTAACTGTGATGTTCAAATACATGACAGGCTGCGCTAAACGGCTAAAAAATAACAACGGCATTCTAGCATTGTTTTACGGTTAAATTCATTAAAGACTGTCTCTTAAGATAAAAATCTCTGCTAAAGCATGCGATATAGTATGATAAATTTATTGGTTGTAGTAGGATCAGGATCAAGTCATTAAGCAGTATTTCTGTTTACACTAGCCATTATTGCAAAAACAGCTGACAACCAAAGTATTTTAATAATAGATGCCAACAAGCACTCCGACATTACTTAGCACCAGACAACTCACCTGTATCAGAGAAGAACGCATCTTATTTGAACAGCTTGATTTTGATGTGTGTGCCGGTGAAATTCTGCAAATAGAAGGACCCAATGGTGCAGGAAAAACCAGCTTATTACGGATATTGGCAGGACTATCTCAGCCTTACGAAGGCTCTGTTAGCTTCAAAGGCACTAATATTACCCATGATCGCGAATATTATAATCAGCATTTGCTTTATATTGGTCATCTCGCTGGCATTAAAGGTGAAATGACGGCGCAGGAGAATTTAAGTTTTAATCTGGCATTAAGCGGATTAGATAAGTCACAAGCAGAATCAACCTTGGCAGAAGTAAATTTGCTTGGCTTTGAAGATGCCCTTGCGTCCCACCTTAGCGCCGGTCAGCATCGTCGTATCGCATTGGCAAAACTCTGGCAAAGTCAGGCTCCAGTGTGGATTTTAGATGAGCCATTTACTGCTATTGATAAGCATGGCGTTAAAACACTAGAAAATTTAATGCTTAAACACGCTAAACAAGGTGGCTGCGTTATTCTTACTACGCACCAGGATTTAACCATACCGCCTGAATGTTATAAGAAATTAGCTCTGGAATATCGCTTTTTTTAAGCTGAATAATGCAAGTGACCCCTAAATGAAAGACATGAGTATACCCAGCCAGAAAACGTTAAGCGCCACCCGCTCCCTGTCATATAGAGGCGCTTTTCTACTGATTTTTAAGCGAGATTTAACCATAGCATTTCGTCATAAAGACGACATTTTAAATCCGTTATTATTCTTTATCATAGTGATCACCTTGTTTCCGTTAGGTATAGGACCCGAACCTCAAACTTTGGCACGGGTTGCCCCTGGCATAATTTGGGTTGCCGCCCTGTTATCGACCTTATTATCACTGGACCGATTATTTAAATCAGATCATAGTGACGGTTCATTAGAACAAATGTTATTAAGCCCACACCCACTTTTTCTTATCGTACTGGCTAAAATTTTTGCTCATTGGTGCTTAACCGGATTACCATTAATTTTTGTTGCTCCGATTTTAGCCGTACTACTTAATTTAAATGAGCAAAGTTATCTGGCATTAATGCTGACTTTATTACTCGGTACACCTGTGCTTAGTTTTCTCGGCGCCATAGGAGTAGCCTTGACCGTCGGCATTAAAAAAGGCGGTGTACTGCTCAGTCTGTTGGTATTGCCTTTATATATTCCAGTATTGATCTTTGCTACCAGCGCAATTGATACTGCAGCAATGAACTTACCCTATAGCGGACAACTTGCTATAATTGCCGCGTTTTTAATAGGTTCATTAACATTATCACCGTTTGCGGTTAGTGCCGCACTAAAAGTGAGTACCAACTAATGTGGAAATGGTTACATCCTTATGCAAATCCTGAGGTGAGTTATCACTTCACCGGCAAACTGCTGCCCTGGTTTTCCAAATTAACGATGCTATTTTTATCCATTGGCATCGTATGGGCATTGCTATTTGTTCCAGCTGATTATCAACAAGGTAACAGCTTTCGAATTTTTTACTTGCACGTGCCAAGTGCAATGCTATCTATGGGGATTTACGTCGGCATGGCAATTGCCGCTCTTTCCAGCTTAGTGTGGCAAATAAAATTAGCTGACGCTTCTGCCGCTGCGATGGCACCTGTTGGCGCAGTAATGACTGCAATAGCACTAATCACAGGCGCAGCCTGGGGACGCCCAACCTGGGGAACTTGGTGGATTTGGGATGCCCGTTTAACCTCAGAGCTGATCTTGTTGTTTTTATATTTAGGGGTAATAGCCCTGCATAACGCTTTTGAAGATAAAGCACTGGCAGGCAAGGCGGCTGGCATCTTATCCTTAGTTGGTGTAGTGAACATTCCCATTATTAAATATTCAGTTGAATGGTGGAATACCCTACATCAAGGTTCAACGGTATCAAAATTGGGTGCCCCATCAATGAGCAGTGAGATGTTCTGGCCATTTATTATCTGTTTAATTGGTTTTATCTGCCTCATCAGCTGGGTCATAGGTTTGCGCTTTCGCAATGAAATACTAGCCCGCAACGCAATGCGCCCGTGGGTACGTGATTATGTTAATAACATGGAGGCAAGCTAATGCAGTTTTCTAGTCTTTCTGAATTTATCGCTATGGACGGTCACGGCTTTTATGTCTGGCTTTCTTACGGTGTCAGTACCGCATTATTGCTATTACTTGTCCTGATGAGTCTGGCAAAAAAGAAAAACATTATTACCCAAATTCAACAACGCCAAAAACGTGAACAAAAATTAAAACAAGCCGCATTAAAGCAACAAACACAAGCAAGACAAGAGGTTAATTCATGAACCCACGCCGTAAAAAACGATTAACCATTGTATTATCGGTATTAGCCGGCATCGGACTGATTATTGGCCTGATACTTTATGCCTTAAGCCAAAATATCGATTTATTTTATACCCCGTACGAAGTAGTACACGGTAAAGATGATACTGGCATTAAGCCGTCGTTAGGTCAGCGTATTCGCGTTGGTGGTTTAGTTGTAACCGGTAGTGTAAAACGAGATGAAAACAGCCTAAAAGTTCAGTTTGACCTTACCAATAAAGGTGAAGTGATTACGGTAAAATATGACGGTATTCTGCCGGATTTATTTCGTGAAGGCCAAGGTATTATAGCCAACGGTTCATTAACATCAGCAAAAACACTGGAAGCGGCAGAAGTGCTGGCGAAGCATGATGAAAACTATATGCCAAAAGAAATTGCAGATTCTTTAGGAGAATCGCATCAGGCACCAGAGTATTCAAATGAACAGCTAAACAACAACTGATTAGCATGCCATTAAAAAAGCCGTGATAAGCAATTATCACGGCTTTTTTAATAACAATATTTCTACTTAAGAAGCGGCTATTGAATCACTAGGTAAAATACGTTCGCCTATTTTATTAAGAATATCCACTTCACCGTTACAAACCGCAACGATTGACTTGCCTTGTTTTAACTCGTCAGGGATGATCACACGACCAGATGCCGATTTTTCTAACTGGCAAACCTGATGTTTTAACTCCAGTGAGGAATCACAATAATAAATAATAGTGATCAACTCTTTTTGACTATTACTCATAATTTCCCTTGTTATTATCGGCCCATTAACGAGCTTTCGGGTTATTAGGGTATACCGCAGTCCTATCACAGAAAACGATTATCTTTTACGCTCGCCTAATAGTAAAGCAAGTGAATAAATAATCAAGCGGCTGCTGTTAAAAACTTGTTAGATTATGTAATCAGCTAGCATTATGCGACAGATAAAAAAAACCCTAGGTAAAAACCCAGGGCGATCAATGAGATCGTTTTAACGCACCCTCAACTAGTGAGATCGAATATCCTTACGGATAAATTAGTCCAACGCGATAACCAGCTCTTAACCACTATGACCAAGAGCGCATTTTATGCCCCTTTAAGGCATAAAACAGGATAAATAAATAACAAGGTAACATCACAATATACCCTCCTTGCTGGCCGAAAGAGCTGCCACTTGCTAGTCCCCAAAATAATGGCCCGAACGCGCCACCAGCAATTCCCATTACTAACAGTGCTGAGCCTGTACTGGTTAATTTCCCCATCCCTGATAGCGCTAACGGGAAAACTGCCGGCCAGACAATGGCATTAGCCAGTCCTAAAAAGGCGATCATTAATAGCGTATCAGGCAATTGTGCGCCACCAAAAGGCACCAGCACAGCATTAGCAATCGCATATGACTCATTACTGCCTAATAAGACACCAAGCGATAACAATACGCCAAGGATGGCAGAGACGGTCAATGCCTTAGCCTGAGAAACATAACGAGGAATTAAAACAATCCCCAAAATATAACCTATCACCATACAAATCATAGTGTAGGAAGTCATAACACTATAATTTTCAACACCAAGGGATAATGCGAAAGTACCTATGGTATCTCCAGCAATCACCTCCACCGCAACGTATACAAAAATCGCAATGACTCCTAACGCTAAGTTTGGGTGAGCTAATGCTTGTTTAATCTGCTCTTTACCATTGCTATTACTATCATCGTCCGCATTTTCCAATTCAGGTAAAGGTGATTTCAGTACCGCAAATGCCAGTAACCCAATAAACACAGCCATACCTAAATATGGGAAAATCAGGCCATTTGCCATTTCATCAACTTCTATCGGCGTCAATTCCTTACCGACTAGGTGGGTGAAGTTACTTAAAATTAATGCGGTAAAGACCATAGGTGCAATCACACCAGCCCCTTTATTTAGTATTCCCATAATACTGATACGTGCTGCTGCCGACTCTTCAGGACCTAAACGCACGACATAAGGGTTAACCGCTGTTTGTAGCAAAGTTTGGCCGATGCCCATCACTAATTGCGCCAATAAAAATAAAATAAAGATTTGAGATTTCGCGGCAGGAATAAATAATAGCCCTGCCACCATCATAGTCGCCATCCCTAACGCCATACCTTTTTTGTAGCCGACTTTTCTGATCACCGCCGCCGACGGCAATGCAGTAAAAGTCACTGCAATATAAAATGAAAACAAGATCAATGACGCCTGAAACGGCGTTAACTGCAATATTTGTTTTAAATATGGCATTAAAGAACCGTTCAACCAGGTCGCGAACCCTAATATAAAAAAGAGTGTCGCAACAATCGCCATTGGGATTGCGCTACTACTTCGCTTCTCGCTCGTCACTGTCATTTCCATAATTTCCTCATTTATTGTCTTTTGTTATTCTTATTGTTTAATTTAACCAGTTAATTTTAATAAACTTTTTTCCCTGATATCCAAGTAGACTCTACCTTAAGCTCGTCATTCAATAAAATGAAATCAGCATAACAGCCTGCTTTTATTACGCCACGATACTTACTTTGTCCAAGATAATCCGCCGGATAGAGAGACGCCATTCGAATAGCTTCTTCTAGTCCAACATCCAAACCTTGAGCACTATTTTTCACTGCCGTCGCCATATCTAATGCTGCTCCGGCCAATTCTCCGGTAGTCGATGTTAAGCGACCATCTTTTAAATAGACAGTACGATCAAAAAATGAAAATTCGGTTTGTCCTGTCCCTATGGTTGACATTGCATCAGTCACTAAAAATACCTTTCCTTTTGGCTTTGTTTTTAGCGCTAATTTTGCACTGTGATAATCAACATGATGACCGTCGATAATAATACCGCAATAAGTTTGGTCATTTAATAATGCACAACCTGTCATCCCTGGTGATCTGCCCTGCAACGGCGACATTGCGTTAAATAAATGCGTAAAGCCATCAGCCCCTGCATCGATAGCGGCCTGAGCGGTATGAAAATCAGCATTGCTATGCCCTAAACAAACTTTAACACCTAACGAAACCATACGCTTTACCTCTTCTGCACTGACAGTTTCAGGCGCTAAAGTTACTATGATTTGGCCGATATCTTTACGAGATAAAATTTGCCATTCCTGCTCAGAAATAGGTCGAATATACTCTTGTGCATGAGTGCCTTTTTTCGCAATCGATAAATGTGGACCTTCAAAATGAATACCCAGTATACCCGGTACATTTTCAGCAATCGCTGCCGACATCGCATCAGCGGCCTGCACCATAATTTCAATTTTATCGGTGATCAGTGTGGGTAACATCCCTGTTGTCCCAAACTGCGCATGAGCGGTGATGATGGTTTTTAACGTATCTAACGAGGGAGAATCATTAAATAAGACACCACCACCACCATTAACCTGCAAATCAATATAGCCGGGAGCTACCAGCCCTTTCGCTTCACAATCTACTCGTGAAATATCACTATCGATGGCGATAATTTTATTATCGGCAATCGTAAGCACCTGGTGCTCCTTAATTGCTTGGCCATCAAATAATCGATGCGCGTGTAAGCGAAAATTCCCCATTATAACGTCCGAGTCACTTTCTTAAGGCCTTTCGGCTCATCAGGATTAAAACCTCGAGCAACAGCAACTTCAGCAACATCGAGATAAAAACGCTGCAAGACCACTAACGGTGCTAAGCGTGGGTGAACATCATTATCGGTTTGTCGTAAATGCACCAGATCAGCGCCGCGCTGTGCCACTTCATCAATTTGTTCTTGATGTGATATTGCACTTTCATCATTTACTGCACAATTTAAAATAGCTAATCCTTGTTCAACCAAGGTTACCGGACCGTGTAAAAATTCCGCACTACTGAATGCTTCCGCATGAATTGAACTCACTTCTTTTAATTTCAATGCCATTTCTTTAGTGACCGCATAACCCAATCCACGGCCAAGCACCACCATATTTTTCACTCCGTCAATCGCCTGTGGAGTTAATTGCGGCTCGCTATCTATCATGGTTTGTAAAGCCGCTGGCAAGGTATCTAACGCGGCAATTAACTGCTGATTTTCAGTCCAATAAGCTGTTAGCTGTAATAACGCTGACAAAGTTGCTAAATAACTTTTTGTCGCTGCCACCGAAATCTCAGCGCCAGCTTTTAATGGCAGTACTTCGTCAACAATGTCTTTAAGCGGTGAGCTTTCATCATTCACTATGGCAATACAATAAGCACCGCCCTGTTTTGCCATTTCCGCCTGAGCGATAATGTCTGGACTACGGCCAGACTGAGAAATAACAATCACTAAGGCATTGTCTAGCTTAAGTTGTTTTCCATAAACGCTAGACACAGAAGGCGCAGCGGCAAATGTTGGCACACCCGCTTCAATTTCAATCAGGTACTTACCAAAAACCCCGGCATGATCTGAAGAACCGCGACCAATAATCATCACCATTTTAGGCTGTATCTGACGTAATTTGCTGCCAATTTTTTCGGCTAGCGGCATATTGGCATTAAGCTGGCTTTCAATAACCAATGGCGCCTGCTTTGCCTCTTGTTCCATAATTGTTTGTGTCATTTTTCACTCTACTTAACTGCTAAAATTCATTTAAAGCAACGTCAGTTGCTGCTTGGCAAAAATCACCGCGCCTATTTCAGGTGGACATAACGGCGCTTGTAATTGCTCACGGACATCTTGGTCAAGCCAAGGAGTTATCCGAGGTGTTAATCCGCCAATTAACGATATTCTCGGTGGCTGCTGTTTTTCCAGCTGACGCGCAACACCACTAATATAACCGGCACCTTCTCTGACTATCGCCTTAGCAACCTCGTCCCCTTCTTCGGCGGCATCAAACACTAAATTCGCCATTTTTGCGTAAAATGCAGCGGGTTTACCGGCAATTGTCTCAACCATAGTCAAACCGTCATTCACACCTAATAAAGACATTAGTTTTTCATTGATACAGGAGCTTTCTTTTAATCCGTCTAATGACATTAAGACATGGTTCGCCGCCTGAAAACCAAACCAGGCGCCACTGCCTTTATCACCGTGAGGAAAACCATGCCCCCCCAATGTATAAGGATGACCATTAACATAAGAAAAACCACAAGAACCGGTACCGGTGATCATCACGGCACCATCTTTGCCTTGATGCGCTCCTAAACAGGCAATTAACAAATCAGTAGCTAAAAACATCTGCTTAAACGGATGTTGCCACTCGGACATCTGTTCAAATAATGCTGGTAAGTTAACGCCGGCTAGACCAACTCCTGCCACCATATCCGCTAATTTAACATTGGCTAAAGCTGCATCTTTTAGTGCTAGTTGCGCCGATTCGGTAATCGAATTTATCGCTTGTTCAAAGCCATGAAGCGGATTTGCCGGGCCAGAAATGCCACTACCAAGTATATTATTATCGCTATCAACTATGATGGCTTTGCATTTACTGCCACCACCATCGATACCTAAAAAGAATTTATTGTTGTCTCTGCTGCCAGGCATCTCGACCTCATGTCTACTGCATTTCTCTTATGAAGCTTACGCATATTACAAACGCTTCAAACTATTATTGATTTCATCTTAACCACAAATGACAGCGTTGTCATTTGTTTTTTTAACAAATTTTACTCTTTTTACTTATAAAGAGAGTAAAACCAACTTAATAAATTGATTAATAAGGTAATTATTTTTATTAATCACATAAAAATCACTCAATTACTACCGACATTTTTCGACCTGCTCTGCTACCATCAGAGGTGACTGCACGTACCTGTACTTCACCTGTAACCGCTACAGGCCCTCGATACTGCTGCCATGAACCATTATTTTGCTGGTATTGAATAGTTAAACCAGGAAAAGTAATATTAGCGTATAATTTCCCCTCTGCTATTTTCGCCCCAACAGTCGGTAAACGATATTTAACCTCAGCTAAATCCAGCTTAGTGAGCTCTTTCTGACCGATAGTATTAGCAAATATTCGCCATGCCTGATCACGCTCAGCCTGCATTTGCTCAGTAAAAATATTTGTATTTTGGCTGTATTTATAGCCAGCGTAGTTATAAGGTACCGCCCATTTCGCTTTATGCCACGCCCGTTCCGCTAATGCGATGATTCGGGGAAAGATCTTATATTCGGCAACATTATCAGTACGAACATTTTCACTCCATAACTGTCCTTGTACGCCAAGAAATGTTCTTCCTTGTTGCAACGGCTGATGAATCACTTTTCCCTGTTCATCCCTTTGTATTGTATCGTCAGCAACATAAGGATTATCTTGTCGGTCTAACCAGAATTCTGCATGTGCCGGCAGGTTTTCCGGCATAAACTGGAAGACTTTTTCGGTATTAGTCCGACGTGATGCCCAATAATAACCATGTTCTTTCGGATCCGCTTCATAAGGAAAATCAAAATAAGTGACGTCAGGAATTGACAGTACCACTTGCCAGTTACGATTAGCTAATTCATTCACTCTTTGATGTGCGCCCCAAGGCAAATGATCCCAGGCATTGGCCTGAACAACTGCCGGCATATTTTCTTTATGGGTATGTTCTAACCCGTCACTCCAGGCTGCAGGTTCTATCCCCATATCGGCAAGCATATTAGCAACACGTTCAACAAAATAAGCACCGAGCTGACTCATTTCTGTAACACCTTGATCATTATTTGCAATAAAGTTTTGACACACTGGCGACGCTAACCAAGCTCCAGCTGTTTCATCTGCACCAATATGATAACGGGTTAATGGCTGACCTGCGTCCGCATGAATTTTTTGCACTTCCGACATCACTTTTTTAATAAAGGCATAGGACGACTCCTGACAGGCATTGATGGTATTATCGTGATAGAACTGCACTGAAGAGTACTGTGTGATGTCATTAAGATCGTGCAATAAGTATTGCTCCGCCTTATCGTTATCTTCCAGTTGGCTATACTTTTGATATCGCGCCGCCATCGCTTTAATCGCCGCTCTGGAATGTCCCGGCATATCAAGTGATGGGATCACTTGAATATGACGGGCAGTCGCAGCCCGTAAGATTTCCTGATAATCCTCAACCGTGTAATATCCATTAACTGAAGAGTCAGGTGAGATTCCTGCACCTAATTGCGGTAACAGACAATGCTGCTCAGAAAAATCTAAACAACGTCTACTGCTTACTTCAGTAAGCTCAGGTAGACCGGGGATTTGTAAACGCCAGCCTTCGTCTTCTCCCATATGTAAATGCAGTTTATTTAACTTATATGCCGCCATTTGATCCATCAATTTAATGATAAAATCCTTGTCCCTAAAGTTTCGTGCAACATCCACTAACATACCGCGAAATTCATATAAAGGCTGATCATCGACTGATAAGTACGGGACAAAATCTTGACCTATTTGATATAAACTAGCGAGCGATTGTAGGCCATTAAAAACACCTGCGCTATCAACACCTGTGATCTCAATTCCTCGTTTTGAAATAATTAAACGATAGCTACCGATAACTTTTTTGCTGTCAGGTTCAACATTAAGCTTCACTAGTGACCCCGATGGACGAGTGTTAATTCCTAAAGCAGCTAAGCGCTCAAGTGCTACATTAACTTCTGCTTTAGCGACATTACCAAAATCTATCTTTAGACCTGATGCAAGTGATAGCTTTCCTTTATTCTCGGGATAAGTGACAGATTTAGGCGTTGGGATAATGACCTTACTGACATCCGCTAATTCATCCCCCAGCGCCAGGTTACGCTGATAAAACCCTAAACTGTCTAACCAAGGAGTTGCATCGTTGGCTGTGCGTTTCATCTGGCGTTGATAATCCGTATAGGACTTAACATAAGGAACAAATTCCATCTCAGTATCAGCATCAATTTTTGCCCTGGTACTCTCTATCACTCGAGCAGTTAACTTATTGCCAGTGACAATATAGTTCGGCATCATATCGGACTCAGCTAAACTCCAGTAGCTTGCCCTGAACGTAATCACTTTACTTTCTCCCGCTTTAAAACCGGTAAAATTGTCATTAGGAACTAGTGAATGTAAATCACCATTAAGGTGCTTAAGCGTAAACTCAGTACTATCAAAATTATGCAATGGTGCTATTTGGCTGTAATAAATTTGCCACTGACGTGCGTAAATATCCTGCTTTGCAGTTAAAGTCAGTTGAGCTTCATAACACAAACCATCCGACATGTTAGCTTGGCACTTCTGTTGTGGATGATTGCTAAGCAATTCAAATGAAACATTGAGATGATTAGCGATGTTATCGATATCTTGCTGGGTTGCCGGCGATAACTGCTGTTGCTGACTCGATTGATCAGGCGCTGACGAATTTTCCTGCTGGACTTGCTCACACCCCAACAGAACGGCAACTAACATCATCAGTATCACGCTTTTATTCATATTCATTGCTCATCTAAATCTCACACATTATTTATCAATAACATTACTTATTTTGACAGCGCTGTCAAAATTTTCTTTCACAATTTCAATAAATGTTATAGTTTATGTGCTAGTAATGGCTCAGTTGACACTGACGCTAATCAACACGAGCGACTAGAGATAAATAATGCCTGAAGCGATAAAAAAAATAGTCATTGTCGGTGGTGGTACCGCTGGCTGGATGAGCGCCGCAAGCCTGGCCAAATATGTGCAAAATAAAAATATTGAAATTGTATTGATCGAATCAAGCACTTTAGGCACTGTCGGTGTTGGTGAAGCCACTATTCCAAATATTGTCAGTTATAACAAAAATTTAGGTATCGATGAGCAAGAATTAATTAAAGCGACTCAGGCAACGTTTAAACTTGGCATCCAGTTTGAAGACTGGAACCAAATTGGCGGTAAGTTCTTTCATCCCTTTGCCGATTATGGTGTCAATATAGATAAGTTAGACTTTCACCACTATGTAAATAAACTCAGAGCCGCTGGCCAACAGCTGACATTAGACGACTATTGCTTTGCCACTGTGCTCGCTCAGGCTGGAAAATTTGCCCAACCACATCCTAATCCGCCAAGCCCACTCGCAGATTACCAATACGCCTATCATTTTGACGCTGGGCTTTATGCTAGTTTTCTTAAAGATTTTGCCACCAAACTTGGCGTCAAAACTATTGATGCATTAATTAGCGAGGTTAATCTTTGTCAACAAAGCGGTTTTATTCAATCTGTAACCTTAGACAATCAGCAAATGGTCGATGGAGAGCTATTTATTGATTGTTCTGGTTTTAAAGGGCTGTTAATTGAACAGGCATTACAAACTGGCTATGAAGACTGGAGCCACTGGCTATTATGTGATCGCGCGTTAGCTGTACAAACTGAACTGGTTAGCGAGCCAACACCTTATACCCGCTCCATTGCTAAAGCCTCTGGCTGGCAATGGCAAATTCCCCTGCAGCACCGGATGGGTAATGGCTATATTTATTGCAGCCGTTTTCAGTCGGATGAAAATGCCAAGCAGCTACTACTGGACAGTGTTCAAGGTAACCCCCTCAATGAAGTAAGAGCGTTTAAATTTATGCCGGGCAGACGGAAAAAAATCTGGCATAAAAACTGTCTCGCTGTCGGATTATCCTCTGGATTTCTTGAGCCGCTAGAGTCCACCAGTATCTCGTTAATTCAATCAGCGATAGATAAACTGCTAAGCTTTTTTCCTGATAGCTCGTTTAACCAGCACGATATTGATGAAGTTAATCGCCTGCACAATACTGAGTTAGAGCATATCCGTGACTTCCTGATCCTGCATTATAAATTGTCCAAACGAGATGACAGTGAGTTTTGGCGTTACTGTCAGACAATGGATATTCCTGACACCCTAACCCATCGAATGGCTTTATTTAACAGTCGTGGCCATATTATAGAGCGAGAATGTGAGTCGTTTGAACCTTCAAGCTGGTTAACTATGTATGAAGGTTTTGGCCTGACACCTGCCAGATATGACAGCCGGGCTGATACGTATTCAAATGACATACTCACCAGTAATTTACAGCAAATGCGCAACTCGTTAACGAATGCCGCCAACCAGGCACTTAGCCATCAAGAGTTTATCGATAAACATTGTAAGGCAACGCGACAGTAACCGATCAGAAACAATGCCCGGTTAGATCTCGGGCGCTTGGCAGTATTTTACTAAAAACTCATCATGGCTCGGTTGTTTAGCAGCAATCTCAATTAAGCCTTGCTTGCCGCTATCTAAGATCGCTTGTAATTTTTCTGGCTGCCATAAATCAAGTGTTGGGTTATAACTATTAGGCTTGATTCCCATGCCCTGATAAATGGCATACCAGCTGCTGCTTTGAAACAATTGCTCATGACTTACTATCGCTTTGCCAGACGCCTTAAAATAATCCATTTTATACTGCAAGCTTGGAGGAATTTTCATCGAACGACACCAACGCCAAAAATCACTGTCATCCCGCTGAGAAGTGCAATAATGCAACACTAAAAAATCACGAATCTCCTGATAATCCATAGCAATACGGCGATTATACTCTTCCACTAATGCTGGTTGATAATGCCGACTGGGGAACATCTGGATAAAGTAGGCAATACTTTTAGAGACTAAATGAATTGCTGTTGACTCCAAAGGTTCAAGAAAGCCTTGCGCCAAGCCAAGTGACAAACAATTTTTCACCCAGGCCTGTTTACGCATTCCAGTGGTAAACGGTATCACTCGTGGCTCAGTCAATAACTTACCATCAACTGACTCAAGCAAGGTTCGTTTCGCCTGTTCATCCGAAACATATTTATCGCAATAGACATAACCATTCCCGGTGCGATGTTGCAGTGGAATACGCCAGGTCCAGCCCGCTTCTTTAGCACTGGAAATGGTATAAGGTAGCGTTGCACCGGTATTTTCCGTTTGTACCGCAACCGCTTTATTACAAGGTAAGTAATGTGACCAATCGTCATAACCTGTCGCTAATGTTTGTTCTATTAGCAAGCCTCGAAAGCCAGTACAATCAATAAAGAAATCACCGGTAACGACTTGGCCACTTTTTAAAGTAACAGCCGCAATAGTGCCATCTTCTGTTTGATTCACTTGCTCTACTGTTCCTTCTGTTCGTTTAATACCTATACCTTCGGCAAACTTGCGTAAAAATTTACCCGCTAAGCTGGCATCAAAATGTAACGCATACAACACTCGTGCTAAAGGAGTATTTTGTGCCTCAAACGGGATAAAAAATTTCTCTTGCTCAGCTAAAACCGCTTCCGGCGAGTGAGCCATTAATGGTGTATTATCCCCTTCTGCCCGGCATTTTAACCAGCACTGAAAAAAATCATAATCATTAATTGTCCGGCCGAGACTGCCAAACGGATGAAAAAACGATTTACCTTGTTGCGACCAACCGTCAAATTTGATTCCAAGTTTAAAACTGCCCTGTGTCGCTTTAACAAATTCAGCTAAATCAATACCTAAGCTTGATAGAATATTAATTATCGGTGGGACTGTAGCTTCGCCGACCCCAATGACACCTATGTCATCTGATTCGACTAATTCTATCTGTAATTGAGAATTCTTAAATATATTACCAATAGTTGCCGCCGCAAGCCAACCGGCAGTACCGCCACCAACAATGACAATTTTCTTTATCGCATCTTGTGCTCTATTCATGCTATTCAATACTCTCTTGTTACTTAGCGATAAACTGGCAATATTGGGCTAAAAACTCACCATGTGTTGGAGCGCCGTCAACAGCCTTGCGCACCCGAGTTTTCATATACTCTAGTTGCTGATTGAGATATTCAATCGGCATATTATCGGCTTTTTTATCATAATTTTTTGGATAAATATTAAAGCCATCAAGAATCGCCAGCCAACTATCTTTACCGAAAATTTCCCAAGGATATTGCATGATACTGCCTGTTTGCTGATATCTCTGTAGCTTCTCTATTAACTTGTCAGGCACAGGCATCTCCCGACAAAATTGCCACATAGCACCGTCGGTACGTTGATTTGCTTTATAATGTAAGATAATAAAATCACGAACCCGCTCATATTCCATCACAGTAGCATGGTTGAATTTATCCACGTCTTGTTTTGTATACTCTGGCTGTTCAAATGTTTGGATGATTTTTTCAATCGCGGTTTCTACCAAGGCAATACTGGTGCTTTCCAACGGCTCTAAAAAACCTGAAGATAAGCCAACGGCAATACAGTTGTTATGCCAGGCACTTTTGATACGTCCTGGCGTGAATGAGAACGAACGAGGTTGATGTAATATTTTACCTTCAACATTAGCAAGCAGGCACTCTTTTGCAGCCTGATCATCAATATACTTGCTGGAATAAACCAGGCCATTTCCCATACGGTGTTGCAATGGTATTTTCCACTGCCAACCTGCCGTATGAGCTTGTGAAATGGTTCGTGCTAATGGTTGCCCTGAGGTCTCACTTTGTACCGCAATAGCTCTATCACACAGCAACCACTGACTCCAGTCTTCAAATGGGGTATTCAGTGCTTGTTTTATCAATATCCCACTAAAACCGGAGCAATCAATAAATAAATCGCCTGAAATCAGACAACCATCTTGTAACTGTAACATCTCAATACGCTTATCTTGTTGATTCAATGTTACTTGTTCTATTTTAGCATCGATCGGCATTACGCCGTTAGCAACGGCATAATCTTTCATCAATTGTGCAAATAAAGCGGCATCAAAGTGCAGTGCCCAGTCAAAGATCTCAAGCTGACTTTCAGGTTGTTCACTCGGCAAGGTAAAACGGCTTTCTTTCGCCAAATTTACTCCTAACGAATAATCCGCCAGTGCCACTTTGCTGCCCGCCTTTTTTGCTCTGAGCCAATATTGATGGAAAGCGACCTCTTGTGTCCCCTGACCGTAAAGGCCAAATGGATGAATAAAAGACGTCCCTTCCTGAAACCAATCTTTAAACTCAATACCTAATTTGCAAGTTGCAGCCGTGGCCTTGACCACATCTAAATCAGTCAAACCTAGTTTTTGATAAAAACGCCTAAGGGTTGGAATCGTTGCTTCGCCAACACCAATGGTGCCAATCTGTGATGATTCAATTAAGGTAATTCTGATCGCTTGATCTTTAAAATGATGACTCAATGCCGCCGCCGTCATCCAGCCAGCGGTACCGCCACCAGCAATTACAACCGACTTAACATTTTTCTTTTCCACCACCATATTTCTCACCTCAATTTACAACCACTAAAGACCGCAGAGCAACGCAGTAATAGTTAGAATATCATATTGCTAAAAACAAACATCTTACTTGTCCTTAGCAATAGCATATCAATGCATCCCCAAATATGTCCTTAATTTTAAAGAAATAAAAACCGCCACGATTAGGCGGCGGTTTCATAGAGTGTATATGTCACTTGTGATCACTTAGAAAGTTACACGAGCTCCCATAGTCCAACGTGCTTCATAAACGTTTTGGAATGCTTTTTGTTTCGCAAAACCGATATAAGTTTGTTGATACTCTTCAGTGATGTTAGAACCATTAACATAGAAGCTGATATTCTCATCCCAGTTGTAGGTAGCGTTGAAATCAAGTTGTGAATAATCGTCTTGATACAATGATTGACCACCTGTTCCTGCATTACCTGCTGTATGTAAACGTGGACTACGAGAGTTCCATGCTAAACGCGCAGAGAAGACATCATTTTCATACCAGACTACCGCATTATAAGTATCTTCTGACATCCCTTGGAATGGTAAGTCATTACCATGAACATCTTTGGCGTCCTGAGAGCTGTCAGCATAAGTATAGTTTAAATCCATACCGACATTCGCTAAGAAGCTATCTTCACCTAAGAAGTCACTAAACGCTACTTTACCACCGATTTCATAACCGGAAACATCACCACCTTTACCTTGTTTGGTAGAAGTAAATGGATGTGGACCACGACGGATACCATCTGAATCAGGTTCATCTATCATAACGGTAGTAGATTCAGTAAAGCTATCAATATCAATGCCATAAGTTGATACAAAGAACATTGACGCATCCCCTGCATACCACTCAGCAGAAAGTGAATAGTTTGTAGACAGCCAAGGATCAAGCTCCGGGTTACCATTTAGTGAGCCATTTTGCACTCGCATACAACCACAATCATTATTAAACACTAGGCCAACTACTTTACCAGCGCCCCATTGTGACAAATTAAGCGGCTGCATATTTTCCGAATAGGCTGCACGTAATACCACATCTTCTGTTGCCTGGTAAGCCAAGTTAACCGATGGTAGTACATCTTTATAACTACGCTCAGTAACCACATCGCCGATATCAGGACCTAAACCTGAATGTGGCAAGTTAGGACCTACAAGGTTTTGTTTAACGTATAAATCCGTTTCAATGACTTTAACGCCAACGTTACCACTGAGTTTTTCGTAGTCGAAATTAACCTGAGCAAAATAGGTAATTTCATCTAAGCCAACATCATAGGTTGAACCACCATTTTCAGTACGTTGCACATTACCAAACGTGTCTTGGTGGAATTTCTTCGGATTACGGAAACTTTCAGGATCTATCACCCAAATGCCTGGAATGCCATTAACACCACCAAAGTCTGTTTGCCATTTCACATCGGTATATTGATCTAATCGCGTTGGCGCTAATAAGGTATAAGGTGTCCACACTTGGTTACCTTCATCATCCATGACATATTCACCAGTGCCAGCCACTTCATTACACGGACCCGCTGGGACTTCAGCTTTTACTACTTCGCCATTTTCGTCTAAAACTTCTGGCACTAAAGGAGCACCATTGTAGCTTTGGTCAACCGCTTTCCATTGCGCAATATCACAGCCATTTCCAAACTTAGACGTATAAGTGAATTGATCATGATCAACCGTACGTTTGCTGTAGCGAATACCGAAATCAATACTGGTAATAAACTCGTGGTCTGCTAACGCGTAATTCCACTTAGTACTAAAGGTATTTAATTCCCCTTCATCGTCAGTATTACCTTCAGAAGAAAACGCCCCAATATGGTAAGAATCCACATCCGCCATGTAATCGGCGACTGTCATCATACCTTTGCCACCGTTCACCACAGTGTCAAAGCCACCAAAGGTTGGATGCTCACCACGTGCGTCGTGCGTTAAGAAAAAGTCGCTGTCTTGAATACCGGTTGAATATTGAGCATTACAGCCACCTTCAGAGCCGATGATTTCTTCGCCGTGAGTACAATATTGCGCCGGGTTAAGGCCACCAGGACCGGTAACAATCGCACCACTGTCGATACTCATGATATCGCCTTCGCCATAGGCATGACGCATCTTAGCGGTTGCACGGGCATGTGTTGCACGAATTTGTCCCGTTAACGCACCACCATTGTCATAATCTAACTGCAAATTAAAGTTTTGTGATTTTTCTTCGTTAACATTGACTTGAGTGAAGGTTTGTAAACGGTAAGGACGCATTTTGAAAGCGTCTACGGCTTCCCACTGTTCATCTCGTGTCCCTACAAAATTACCATCATCATCAAAAACATCTACCGTACGAGAAAATGTATCACCCGTTGCATGGGTAGCAAAAGCATACTGTGCAAAAGTTTGCCAGCGGTTATTGTTGTTAAAACCAGAGCGATTATTAAAGCGATCTTGATTGGTATAAAAATAATCCGCCGTTAAGGTAAAACCTTCACCTAAATCTGCTTGTAATGACGCTTGCAATGCATCACGTTCACGTTCTTCGGTTTTATTAAAGGCAGTAAAACCATGAGGGACTATGTTAACTAGTCGATCACCACATGCAGTTTCTAATAAATCACCTTCAGGTACAGAACACTGTTCACCACTTGCCCATGCACGTTCAGCAGGGCGACTCCAAGAATGGTTATTTGAAGTCCAGCCTAAGCCACCATTTTCCGAGGTATCATTATGACCATTGTAATCAGTGGCAAGAGTCGCTTCTTGGGTCACAGCAGAAATTAACAAGCCAAATTTACCATCATTGTATGATGCTAAACCATGAAGTGTTGGGTCGGTTTCTTCCGTGATAGAACCACGAGTAGCTTCCAAACCGCCAGCAAATGTCCAACCATTATCCATATCAAACGGACGACGGGTTTTTAAATCTATCGAACCAGCAATGCCTTGCGCTGTGTTTTTTGCTGTCGCTGACTTATAGACATCGACACCACCAAATAACTGCGCTGGTAAGTCACCTAAATCCGCGCCTGAGGTATCAATCGTAGTGGCAGATAAGAAGGTTTCACCATTCATGGTCGTATCTACCTGAGGTAGGCCACGAATTTGCACTGGACCACCTTCACCGGCAACCCGCTCAATTTGTACACCAGTGATACGTTGCAATGAATCAGTAATAGTTACGTCCGGCAGTTTACCAATATCTTCGGCGGCGATACCGTCGATTTGCGAATCAGCAAAACGTTTACCATTAATACTTGCTTTTGAAGACCCACGAATACCGGTCACTTCAATTACTTCGATTTCTTTATCAGCGCCGTCAGCAGCTATTGCTAGCGGTGTAACACCACCAGCAAGCACCATAGCGATCGAGCTCGCTAACACGCCTTTTTTAAATGTTTTAGATGACATCGACTTTCCCTTACACACGTTTTTTTAATATCTAGTTATGTTTATATAACCTTGTTTAAGACAGCGCTGTCTTTTTAAATTATGACAGCGTTGTCATCGGTTGAGTAAAACCATACACAAAAAATTAATCATTGGCTATACTTTTCAGTTAAATATTCAGCAAAAAAATCATAACCAACTGTTTTAAATGTAATTATAGCTTTACTTTTTTTATCTGAAATTGACCGATTTACGCCTTACTTACCGCTTTTTAGTCAATTTTTCGCTTAGTTATATAGTAATAATGAATAAATAAACAAATACATGCATAAAAAAAGGAAGATGAATTTATTTTCAATCTTCCTTTAAAGATAGAAACAGTGCAGTTAGTTAATTTTTGTTTGCTTATAATAGTGAATTAAATTTTCGGTTGAACAATCATGATTATCAGCAATCGTTTTCCCTTCTAATTCCTCCTGAATAGAAGCCGCTAACCCTTTACCAAGTTCAACCCCCCACTGATCAAATGAACAAATCTGTAACACTATACCTTGAACAAAAATCTTATGCTCATAGGCAGCAATTAAACTACCAAGAGTTGCCGGATCGATACGCTTTAATAATATCGTATTCGTTGGACGATTACCTTTGTGCACCTTATGAGGCGCCACCTTATCGATATATTCAGGTGTTCTGCCTTTTGCTTTTAGATCTTCTCTAACTTGTTGTTCATTCACACCTGTCATTAACGCCTGTGTCTGAGCGAAAAAGTTTGCCATCAGAGTTTCATGATGTCCTTTTACTGGCGTAACACTTTCAACAGAACCAATAAAATCAGCAGGGACAACATTATTACTTTGATGCAAGTACTGATAAAATGCATGCTGCCCATTAATACCCAGCTCTCCCCAAATAGAAGGTACTGTCGCATAATCCACTTCGACACCGTCCCAGGTTACGGATTTACCATTACTTTCCATTTCGGCCTGCTGCAAATATGCGGCTAACATATGCAAAGTTTGATCATAAGGCAAAATAGCCTGAGATTTTGCCCCTAAGAAAGTGGTATTCCAGACACTCAATAATGCCATGATCACTGGCATATTTTGCTCAAACGGCGCATTAATGAAGTGCTGATCCATTTCATCTGCACCCGCCAATAACTCCTTAAACTTATCAAAGCCTAGATCCAAAGCTATGGCTAATCCTATTGCTGACCACAAGGAAAAGCGTCCACCGACCCAATCCCACATATCAAAAATATTTTCTTTTTTAATGCCAAATGCCATAGCATTGGTGCTATTGGCAGTGACCGCTACAAAATGTTTAGCAACTGCCGATTCATCAAAAGACGCTGCGGTTAGCCATTTAATCGCTGTTCTCGCATTGGTCATAGTTTCGGTGGTGGTAAAGGTTTTACTAGATACGATAAACAGGACTTTTTCTGGTTCTAGCGGCCGCAATGTTTCAACAATTTGTGCACCATCCACATTGGAAACATAATGCACGTTTACGCTATTATCACTGTAATGTTTTAACGCTTCAGTCACCATTTGAGGACCTAAATTAGAACCACCAACCCCAATATTGACAATGTCAGTGATCCGTTTACCAGAATAACCTTTCCAGTGCCCTTCCCTGACGTTATTAACAAAAGACTCCATCTTTTCAAGTTGGCTCTTTACACTCTCAGTGACATTTTCACCATCTACAATTAGTGGCGTTTCACTAGTGCGACGTAGTGCAGTATGTAACACAGCACGGTCTTCGGTTTTATTGATTTTTTCACCATCAAACATTTTAGCTCGCCAACCAGTAACATCGGTCTCATGAGCTAATTCAAACAAAGTATTCATAGTTTCGCTATCAATCAAGTTCTTTGAATAATCTAATAACAACTTAGGCAACTTAATTGAAAATTTATCGAATCGTTTGCTGTCCTGAGCAAACAAATCGTTCATATGCTGAGATTTTTTCTCTAACGCCATTTGCGTTAATTTTTTCCAACTACTCAATGATTGGCGACTTGACATAACTCTTCCTAGTGCATAATTTAATAATTTTCAGGGTACAATATTTAAAAATGACAGCGCTGTCAATTTTATTGTTTTCAGATATTGGATAAATTAAAACTAAATTGAAAGTAATTAACCAATTTAACTGATAATTCCTTGCTGCGTAATCAATAAAACAATATTCTTAAACCCTATAATTCAATAACAAGTATAATATTTAAGGCTGTACGGATAGATGAAAGCTACAATAAACGACGTTGCTAAACAAGCTGGTGTGTCGATCAAAACCGTCTCCAGGGTGATAAATAACGAACCTTCTGTACGTCAGCCAACCAGAGAAAAAGTGATGGCGGCTGTCGCCAGTTTAAATTATCAACCTAACTTAGCGGCTAGAAACTTAGCTGGCACCAAGTCCTACAGCGTGGCATTTATCTATGATAATCCGAATGCTTATTACATTATAGACATGCAAAACGGGATTTTGTCTGCCTGTAAAAAACAAGGGTTTGAACTACTCATTCACCCTTGTAGCGCGAAGTCTGAACACCTGATTGATGAAATCACCAATATGGTCAAACACTCCCGTATTGCCGGTTTAGTCTTGACCCCTCCGTTTTCTGAAATGCCAGAGTTTGTTGAACGTATTCTGGCATTAGATGTTGATATTGTCCGTATCATGTCAGGTGATAAAGCACCTGATGACCTCGCCCCTTGTATTATGATCAATGACCATGCAGCAGCAAAAAGTATTACCCAGCATTTAATCGATTTAGGTCATACAAATATTGGGTTTATCGCCGGGGAAGCGGAGCATATGTCTACGGTTGAGCGGCTAAAAGGCTATAAGGATGCGCTAATTGAAAACAATATTACCATCAATGATAATCTCATTATTGCTGGTGAGTACTCGTTCGAGTCAGGTGTCGACGGTGCGAAACAACTAATGTCAGAAGAAATTAAACCAACGGCAATATTTTCCTGTAATGATGAAATCGCGGCAGGTGCGTTATTTGCTTCTCGGTTAATGGGCATTTCCATTCCGGAGCAATTATCCATTACCGGTTTTGAAAACAGTCCGTTTTCTCGCCAAACCTGGCCGAGATTAACAACGGCCAACCAACCGACACCAGAAATTGCGGAAAATGCGGCAAGCCTGCTGATTGCCAAATCACGTAAACAGTCAGCGAGTCATATCAACACTCAATATACTCCACAATTAGTCGTTAGAGACTCAACTTGTCAAACGAGCTAAAAATAGATAATAGCAGAGAGCAAAAAAGCAAAGATGATCTTTGCTTTTTTAATTTCAGTGTTATTAACTCTTATACACTATCAGGATCATAGCCCTGCTTAATTTTCTCAATGCGTTCCTGATGGCGATGATGAGCTTTCAGTGCGGCAACGGCAAAGGCCCCGATAATCGCCACAATAGGGATTAATAAAGAAAGCGTCTCGGCGCTTAATAATTGTTGTAACCATTCCATGAAAAACTCCTTTTTCTTACAATATTATTATTCTTCGAAGTAGGTACCCCACCCATCATAATCAACTTTGCATTGTTTCGCCAACTCAAACATTGATTTTGTTTCGTCTTTTAATATTTCTTCATCTAACGGCTGTTCGGTAATTATGTCAAAGGCAAACACTTTTGTGCCATTTTCATCTTCCGCTTCTTCCGGCTCTTCAACTTCTAGACCCATTTTAAAAGCGGCAACAGCAGCTTTTTCTAATTGTTCAAAGTCAGGACATGAAAAGTGATGTTCTATCGTATGATGCACTTCCTCATTACTACCGTCCTCTAGTAAAGCAGAAACCAGAGATTCAGTGTGTTCTAACCATTGCTGTAACGATTCATCATTCATGATGCCGCCTCTTTATTAATTTGTGCAATTTTTTCTATCATTTTATCACGGGTCTCATTAGTTACCGTCCGTAGATCTTCTTTAGTCATGCCATCTAAAAAGATGGGTTCCATAAATTCAATGATCAATTTACCATTATCCCAGCGATTTAAATCAATCTTATCATGCTGCTCACTGGCACATACTGGAATAATTGGCACATTAGCCTGCATCGCTGTACGAAAAGCACCTGTTTTAAATGGTAAAACTCCTCGACCATTGCTGCGAGTACCTTCTGGAAAAAGCCATACCGATAATTGCTTTTCCTTAATTTTTTGTGCTGTGACAGCAATCGTATTCATCGCTTTATTGGTATTTTTACGATCGATCAAAATATTACCGGTTAGCCAATACATCTGACCAAAAAACGGGATCCATTTCAGGCTTTTTTTACCAATACTAACTGTACCCGGTAATACGGCATTACTTAGCGTAAAAATGTCGTAACTGTTCTGATGGTTACAAATATAAACCGCAGGACTAACCTGACGAATGTGTTCAGGAATACGTAATTCAACTTCTAGCCCTAGCAAGCGTGAAGTTTTCCCCAAAAACCGGGCAGCATGATAAACATTGTTACGGTGAAAGGGTCTGAACAAACAAAATATCACAGAGCAAACTGAAATAATGACTAAAGCTAACGCCATTAAAATTAAGCGAATAAGAGCTAACAAATGAAACTTCCAATAATTTTTCCGCAGCGAATTATACACTATAAGGTGTCAATAAAGCGACTTTTCATCACAGCGCCCTAAGCCAGTATTTTCAAGGTTAAATTGAAATATTATTATATAAATATCAATACACTATCAAATAAAAGCATATAATTTAAAAATTCTTTCACCAAATAAAAAATTCCGATCTATAGTTAAAATGACGCTAAGTTTTCACGGTTACAAAGACAAAAAGTCAACAATAGAACGCCGAGAAAAGTACTATTAGCAAGATAACACTTGGGAAATTAAAGATGAAAATAGCTTTGGCAATTGCGCTTAGCGCAATGTGCTCATTTGCTTTCGCTGCAACAGAAGCAACTGATGCCATAGATCTCCAACAAACTAAACCTCAGAACGCCCAATCACAATGGGGCGTTGAGGCGTTAAAATTTCCCAAACAAACCTATCTGCACAGCGCCGAATCCTTAGGCTTAATTTTACCTCAAAGCACTAATGAAAAATTAAGCGGTATTAATGCCCGTTATTCTAATGGTAAATTTAGTGCAACAACGGGTGTATTTAGCCATTCAGATAACTTAGCGGAAAATAGCCGTTTTTACTTACAAGGCGCTTATCAATTATTTCAAAATGAACGATTTGATCTTGCTGTTACTGCGAAAGTTGAGGCCGTAGATCAAGATACCATTAATAATTATTATGGTCAGCAAGACAACTTGCAGGCCCATGCCTCACTATTTACTGCGCAGGCCACTAACACCACTATAGGATTAGTAAGCACCTACTCAATCAGTAAAAAGTGGAAGATACAAGGGGTTATTTCTTCGACCTCTCTCGATAGCAAAATAGAAAATAGCCCGCTGCTCGATAGCGATAGTATCCATATGGCATTAATTAAAACCAGCTACGCTTTTTAAGCATACCTCGGATCCGTTTCAGCTAAAATAACTCGTGAGGCCTGCTGTTGATAAAAACTGGCTAAATTCGGTAAATGTTGCCATTTCGCTAATTGCCTGAACTCTGCCCAGTCGAGTAAGCACCATAAACAAATCGCCGGATAATGCCATTCAGTAAACGCCCCATTAGCTACTTCACCATCAAGCACTTGAAAAACACTAGCGATCCGTTCTCGCTGTAAATTAAAAAACAACCCCTCTTGCATAGTATCTATATTTGAACGTTGTAGTAATAATGTTGCCACTAATGAATCATTCACTGAATCAATCAGAGTTAGCAGATTTTCCTGTGCCCAACTTAATGGCGGCTGTTGAAACTTTTGCACCAAATAGCGATAAATCACCCGAGAGTCATAAATACATTGCTCACCATCAATAAGTGCCGGAACTTTTTGGGCAGGGTTGTTTTCTGTTAAAACTTGTCTGTCCTGCTCAGCAAAGATATCCAAATTGACAAACTGATAATTTTGCTCCGCAAGAAAAACCCTTAATCGACGAACAAATGGCGACGTAGTCGAGCCTAATAGTTTCATAGCATTCCCTTAAAAATAATGAAAAGTCTGACAGTAAGTCAATTTACCTAAATTTCAGCAATAAAAAAACGCCTAAAGTTTAACTTTAGGCGTTTTACTGTCGTTTAAATCAAGCTTAATTAAAATAACTCATCATTGACATTAAATAATGGTTCAGGCCCAGCTTTAATAGTTTCGATTAATGACAATCTACGCGGCAACAATTTGGCATAATAATAACGTGCCGTAACTAATTTACTAGAGTGAAACTCCTGATCATCAGCCATGTTAGTCATCGACACCTGAGCCATTTTTGCCCAAACAAATGCCATAGCGGTATAACCGAAAACATGGAGATAATCATTCGCCGCGCTCCCCAGCATTTCAACATTATCGCTGGTTGCATTTAATACAAATGCCGTCAATTGTTCCAGTTCCAGATTCGCTTGTGCTAACGGCTCAATAAATTCCGCCATATCATCTGTAGTTGTTTGACTGACAAAGTCTTTGACTTCATCAACAAACAGTTGCATTAATGCACCTTTACTACCAGCAACTTTTCTTGCCAGTAAATCCATTGCCTGAATACCGTTAGTACCTTCATAAATTTGTGCAATGCGCGCATCGCGTACTAACTGCTCCTGCCCCCACTCTCGAATAAAGCCATGACCACCAAACACTTGCTGACCTGCTACGGTATTTTCAAAACCCACATCAGTAAAAAATGCTTTTGCTAATGGCGTCATTAATGCCGTTAGCTGTTCCGCTTTTACTCGTGCTTCACCTTCACCATAAGTGGCAATATCAAGCTGAGTAGCAATATAGAGAGATAATGCACGAGATCCTTCATTTAACGCTTTCATATTAAGTAGCATACGACGAACATCACCGTGTACCATAATTGAATCTGCCGCTTTATCTGGAGATTTCACCCCAGATAACGAACGACTTTGAATTCTGTCTTTTGCGTACTCCAATGCATTTTGATATGAACGAACACCTGCACCAAGGCCTTGAATACCAACACCGATGCGTTCAAAATTCATCATGGTGAACATGCAGGCTAAGCCTTTATTTAATTCACCAACTAAATAGCCGTTAGCACCATCGAAATTCAGCACGCAAGTAGCCGACGCGTGGATCCCCATTTTATGTTCAATAGAGCCACAAGAAACTTGGTTAAAATCTCCAAGGCTACCATCTTCATTAACATTAAATTTAGGTACGACAAATAATGAAATCCCGCGAGAGCCTTCTGGAGCATCTGGTAATTTTGCCAGTACGAGATGGATAATATTGTCAGTCAAATCGTGCTCACCACCAGTAATAAAAATCTTATTACCGGTTATTTTATAACTACCATCCTCTTGTGGTACCGCCTTAGTGCGTATCATACCCAGATCAGTACCTGCATGAGCTTCCGTTAAACACATAGTAGCTGCCCACTCTCCGGCATACATACGGGTTAAATAACGTTGTTTAATTTCTTCACTGGCATGTTTAGCTAATGACAAACCAGCACCTGCAGTTAATCCAGGATAAAGCGAGAATGAAATATCAGCTGAGCACAACATTTCTTCATGCAATGAAGTGATCACTTTTGGCATGCCCATACCACCGTAGTTAACATCACCACCTAATGCCGGCCATCCACCTTCAACATAGGTATCGAAAGCCGCTTTATAGCCTGGTGCAGTGGTTACAGCACCATTGTCAAAACTGACACCTACTTCATCGCCTTCACGAGATAATGGCGCTATCACTTGCTCAGCAATTTTTGCACATTCTGACAAAATAGCTTCAGAAGTTTCTCGATCTACGTGATCGGCTAATTTAGGTAAAGTTGGCCAGAGTTGGTCACTTTTAAACACATCATAAAGCAGATAATTCATATCTTTAACTGGAGCAACGTAATCAGCCATAGCAACACCTTAACAATCAAACACACATTTCAAACATGCGTTTGAATATAACGTAATTAGACAAAAAGTAAAGTAATAATAGCAAATCACTTGTTCTATACTTAGAGACTAAATAGAGTAATAGGGAAAGAAATCTTTACTTAAATATTTATGTTAAAAACCAATGGCTGGCAAATACAATACTTAGCGCCTTTTACTATCGTAAGCAAAGCAGGTTTTATTCTGCTAATGTTGCTTTTCACTATTACTACAACCAGCGCAAAGCAAAGTCAGTTTAGTAAAGTGCTAGCAGGCGAGAACTACCTCTTTAATTATCAATGGCTTGATATTAATCAGCAGCAGCAAACGCTTAGCTTTTCTATTCCACAAAAAGCCCTTTTTGAACGCTATCGAGAATTTGCAAGTTACCAACCGAAATTAGCCAATGAATATATCAGCAATGCCTTACGCAAACGCTTAAAAAAAGAGCCTATAACTGGAGTACAATTATTATTTAAAAAAGAAGACGAACAATTACGTATTGATATTAATAGTAAAGACCCTCAGCTGGTCAAACAGGCTTATCAACGTATCGCAAAGCTTAAACAGTCACTGACTAATGACTATTTGACTAAGGTTTACTACCAGGAATTTACCACACCGAATCAAATACCGGCTATTAAACCGGATCACGCCCGTATAGCACTTGAATCTGTCGCTGACTTTAAAACATTAAAACCGGTAATACTGGAAAAATTTTCCGTCAAAAATATTCGTAATGTCACTAACTATATTCTCAGCTTTGTGCAAAGTATTCCTTATTCACCACTGGCGTCGAGAATGACTTCATCTGGCGCAGGTTTTAATCCGCCACTGAAATTATTATGGGAAAACCAAGGAGATTGTGACAGTAAAGTAACATTAACAGCATCATTATTAAGAACCTTAATGCCGCGCATTAAAATGGCATTGGTTTTTATCGATAATCACGCGTTAATAGGCATTAATATCACCCCTCGAGGTGATGAATACACCATTGAACACCAAGGGCTAACTTATGTGTTAGCCGAACCAACAGGGCCAGGGCTACTCACTTTAGGCGAAATAGCACCAAAGTCTGCACAAGCTATTTACAGTGGTTATTACACTCTAGAACCGTTTCATAATCAATTCCAGGAAAGCGACGACGAGGCAGAAGAAATTCCCGACTTTTAAACCTAAATAAAAATCGGGAATAAAAAACGGTCTTACTGTGGAATTAAATGCACATCACGTTGTGGATACGGAATAGTAATATTATGTTGTTTAAATGCCTGATAAATGGCTTTATAGCCCTGATATTTAGTTTGGTACAAGGTAGATGTGGGGATCCATAATCGAATTCCTATGGTAATAGCGCTATCAGCAAACTCATCAATACCAACCTGAAGTTTCGAGTCCTGATCGCAGAACGCTAATTTTTCGAGCGTATTTTCAATCAGAGCGATAACCTTAACAGGATCATCTCGGTAAGAAATACCAACACTCATCTCCAATAAAGTATGCCGTTTAGAGTTATGCAGAATCTCACCAACAATGTGTTTATTAGGGATAGTAATTACAACATCATCTTCATCTTTGATCACGGTATAGGCAAGCAAGACTTCCTGCACTATGCCCTTAACACCATGCACTTCTATGGTATCACCAACAACAAATGGTCGAATTAAAATAATATTAAAACCTGCGGCATAATTCGCTAACAACCCCTGAAATGCTAAACTAGCCCCTAGCGAAATTGCACCAATCGCCGCAATAAAAGGGGTAACACTGATCCCTAGCTTACTCAGGGCTACTATCGTCACTAAGATAACCACTAACATTTTCGTGGTATTAGCAAGAAAACGACTTAAAGTAACATCGAGTTGCTGTTTTTCACACAACCTTAATACCATATTGGCAAATCTACCGGCAACAAAGTAACCGATCAGAAAAATAATAAAGGCGCCAACTAATTGAAAGCTATAGTTAGTAAAAAAATCGACAATTAGTTGGTAAAAGCCTGTCACTTGATCAATTTCATCTTTTAATAATGTCGACGTTTTTTCAGCAATGTTGCTTTGTTTATTATCAGCTAACATAAAATCTCCACTCCAGCGCTATAAGGTTAACTTCCGAATTCTAAAGCTTCGCCCTTTTAATTTACCATTAGCAATTATTTTTAGCGCTTTATTAGCAACAGCTCGCTTAACAGCAACATAAGTTGACAGCGCTGTAACACTTATTTTACCAATATCATCAGCACTCAACTGTTGATTAGCAGTAAATGCTCCTAAAATATCCCCTGGGCGTAATTTTTGTTTTTTACCGCCATCAATTTGTAACGTCACCATTTTAGCTTTACTCATTAGAGTATTATCACTAGACGACGCAGGTAGGGGCTCAGTGCTAATTTCCTGCCCTAAGTAACTTTCTAGGCTCATCACTTTACGTGCTTCTTTATCACTGATTAACGAGCATGCCATTCCCTGACTGCCGGCTCGTCCGGTTCGGCCAATACGATGCACATGGATTTCCGGATCCCGTGCCAAATAATAATTAATGACCATATCGAGATTATCAACATCAAGCCCTCTGGCCGCAACATCCGTTGCAACAAGTACGTTGATACTTTTATTTGCAAAGCAGATCATGGTCTGATCCCTTTGCCTTTGCTCTAAGTCTCCGTGCAATGCCTGACAACTCACGCCTTGTGCGTATAATAGATCGCTGACTTCCTGTGTCTGCACCTTAGTGGTACAAAAAATTACTGTTGATTCTGGCTGATAGGTTGATAATAGTTGCTGAACAGCAACTAAACGCTGATTATCAGACTCAACCTGATAAAAGTGCTGACGAATACTGCTATGATCATGGGTCGATTCCACTTTAATGGTGACAGGGTCCACCATAATATGCTCACTGAGCGAAACAATTTGTTTGGGGAAGGTCGCACTAAACAACAGACATTGCTTTTTACTCGGGCAACTAGCGAATATCGAAGTCAGTGTCTCTTCAAAGCCCATCTCCAACATCCGATCCGCTTCATCGAGTACCAAAGTTTGTAAATTTGCTAGTGACAGTCGACCTTTTTTTAAATGATCTTCAATACGTCCGGGAGTACCGACGATAATATGTGCGCCATGCTCTAAAGAAGCAATTTGTGGTCCCATAGGTGAGCCACCGCATAAAGTCAGTACTTTGATATTATGAATAGCACGCGCAAGACGCCGAATTTCTTTTGCAACCTGATCAGCAAGTTCACGGGTCGGACATAACACCAACGCCTGAACACGAAATTTTTTCTCTTGTAGATGATGCAGTAACCCCAGACTAAAAGCGGCTGTTTTACCCGAACCGGTTTTAGCTTGAGCAATCACGTCTTTTCCCGCTAATATTACCGGTAAGCTTTCAGCCTGAATCGTAGTTAACTGCTGATAGCCGAGGGTTTGTAAGTTATCAATCAGGGCGGGTTTTAATGGGATAGTGTTAAAATTGTCAGTTGGCAAAGTGATGATTCTTGTTATCAAAGTTGCTATCAGTATAACAAACTCACCTTAATAAGTTGATGACAATCGCACTAAACTTAACCTCAACTTAGTATATCGGAAGCGCTGCTTAGCTTAGTAATCGCTCCACTTCATGCGCTGGCATAGGTTTATTAAAATAATAGCCTTGACCATATTTACATTCCATTTTCACTAACAATTGAGCGTCTGCAGCATTTTCAATGCCTTCTCCAATCGTTGCCATTTGTAAATTCACGGCTAAATCAATAATGGTTTTGATAATCGCCCGATTGTTATCATGTTCATGGACATTACTAATAAACGAGCGATCTATTTTAAGCACATCAATAGGAAAACGGTGTAAGTAACTTAAACTGGAATAGCCGGTACCAAAATCATCGAGCAATATTTTCACCCCTAATTTCTTCAAAGCTTTCATATTGGTAAGTACAATTTCTGTTTTTTCCAATAACGCGCGCTCTGTTAGTTCAACCCTTAAATGACGAGGTTCCAAACCGACTCGTTGCAGTATTTGTGCAATATCATTAGCAAGATTAGTATCAAAAAAATGATCACAATAGAGGTTACAACTGATATATAAATCATCACGTTTTAGTGCTTCTTGCCAGCTTTTTAACTGCCGGCAAGATTTTTCAATGATCTGAAAATCTATCGCTAGTACTAAATTAGTTTCTTCTGCCAGCGGAATAAAGTCATTAGGAAACACTAAACCGCGTTTTTCACTGCGCCAGCGCGCCAGTGCTTCAAAACCAACAATCTGCTTATCATTTAATCGAACTATTGGTTGAAAATAAGGAGAGAATTCTTTTTTACTGATCCCTTCCCGTAAATCTGCTTCTAAGGTCAATGCATTTTGCACTTTCTTATGCATGCTGGCATCAAAAACCTCATAGCGACCTTTCCCCATATCCTTAGCATGATACATAGCGGTATCTGCATCGCGCAGCATAAACTCCGCACTTTCGTAATGAATATCGTTAAAAAGCACCCCGATACTAGTACCGATAAATACCGGCTGATTTTCGATAAAAAACGGTTTTGTCAGTAATTCTGTAATACGTTGGGCAACATCATAAGCTTCCTGTTTATTGACCAAATCTTCAATCAAAATAACAAACTCGTCGCCACCAAGGCGTGCAACCGTATCTTTATCACGAACGATGTCCGTTAAGCCTTTAGCCATTTCTTTCAGTAAAATATCACCAGCATGATGACCTAAGCTGTCATTGACCACTTTAAAGCGGTCTAAATCGAGAAACAGTACCGCAAACTGCATTTCGGGTCGGCGTCGGTGACAAGCAATAGCATGGTTTAAAAGATCTAAAAAAACAGTGCGATTCGGTAGCCCAGTTAAACTATCGTGTGACGCTGCATACTTTAGTTGCTGTTCCATTTTTTCGCGTTGCTTAATTTCTTCTTCTAATTCTGCCGTCCGATGTTTAACCTGTTGCTCAAGAAGTTCATGGGTTTTACGTTCAAAAATCGCTAATTCACGACGTTTAATCGCTGTCGCTACATGTTGTGACACAAAATTCAGCAGCTCAGCATCTTGTTCAGTATAAATAGTACTCAGATGATAGCTCTGGATCACCATGGCACCTATCGCTTCACCAT
The DNA here is from genome assembly GCF_030161395.1 of Thalassotalea insulae. Taxonomy (NCBI): domain Bacteria; kingdom Pseudomonadati; phylum Pseudomonadota; class Gammaproteobacteria; order Alteromonadales; family Colwelliaceae; genus Thalassotalea; species Thalassotalea insulae. The sequence continues at coordinate 2,763,629 of NZ_BSST01000001.1, read as the reverse complement.
TTTGCAACAGCGGCACGCCGAGCCAAGATTTAGTTTTTCCTGACGGCTTAACGGTTTTCCCCTGTTTATAGAGGTTAAACATATCCTCACCACTCAGTAGTACCGTTTTTGCTGTACTGATCACTAATTCGGTATAGCCATTAGCAAACTTACGCGTTGCGAACTTACGCTCGATTTCCTCACTATTTTGCTCGGAGAAATAGACGAAGGATAATAAGTCTTCCGCACTGTTGTGTTTGGCAATATAAAAATTTTCCGCATTAATCAACTGACCAACTATGTTATGCACCATAGGATAAAACTTATCGAGGTCCAATGAGGCTTGATTGGTTAATTCAGAAATTCTAAATAAGGACTCTTGCAATAATTCAGACTTTTCACGTTCGCGAATTTGCTTCATCAATTCGCGTGTCCGAGCATCCACCGCTTTTTGCAAACGCTCTCGATCTTGTAAACGGGTCATTGCTGAAACGGTATGCTGCGCAGTAAAGGTCAATAAATCCAGATCATGTTCTTGATAACGCGTGGTTTCAGTATAACTTTGGACCGCCATCACTCCGATAACGAAGCCATCACTAATTAAGGGCACGCCAAGCCAATCTGTCCCGGTCGTCCCGATAGCTTTAAGAGTTCCTTCCTTGATCTGCTGTTGCATTTTTTCGGGGGTCATTAATAACGGTTCACCCGTTTCAATAACATGGCAAGTCATCGAGCCCTGAAATTTGTCGTAATCAAAAGTGCCTTTAGGGAAATCATCTTTTTCATCGACGTGATAAACAAACTCTAAGGTGGCAAACGTTTGATCATACATCACAATATAAAAGTTATTAGCATTCATAATGGATGCGATAGCCTGATGAACCTGACGATAAAAGGTGTTTAAATCAGCACAATCATTGGATAATTGATTAAGGTTTAATAATGCGGTATAACGATCTTGCAACTTGCGATATTTATCAAGCAAAACAATCGCTTCTTGAGCTAACTGACTCTCCTGTTCAGATAACTGACTGTTGTCGTTATTCGTTGATTTTACCATTCCACTACTAGAACACCTGTTGTCATGATGCATCATAATGACGGGAATTAACAAAAAATTCTAGTGGGAATGTAAACTAGTACCTGATCAAACTGACAATTAAATGTCATAACCAATAAAAAATGCTCGAGTCCTAATGTAGAAATAACTACTTTAGGACTCGACATTCGGCGCTATATCGATAAACAAAAACTATAGCTTACTGATTTTGCTCTTCAATGACCGCTTTTTTAATTTGCTCTAAGTTTTCTTTGTTACCGCATTTTGCTTCTTGAATATCATCACGATAATAACGAATTTCAATACAATCGTTTTCATACCTGCGCTCAAGTTCAGTTCTGATTAAGGGCCGCTCTTTCGCGTTAGCGATTTGTTTTTTTAGCAGTTGGCACGCTTGCATTTGTTCCTTTGCTTCTGTGATATCTTCACAGATATTTCCCCGAGTCGCACAACTGGCAAACAAAAACACCGAACAAGAGGCAACAACAGCGGCTAATTTCATGATAAGTCCTTTCCCTGTATTAAAATTATTGTTAGTAACTTCAGTATAGTCATTATCCATATTTTACCAAAACTAAACTACATCACTTAAAAATTTGACCAACTAGACAGGTTTTGCGTTATAATATTTTTGTCAAATAATTTTGTAAAACAATTTCAGGACATAATTATGCAAGTTCAAGTTGTTGACTATACCGCAGCAGATGCGCCACAACGTTTTGTTGAAAGCTTAAAATCAACAGGATTTGGCGTATTAAAAAATCATCCTATCCAGCAATCGCTAGTTGAATCTATTTATCAACACTGGTATGAATTTTTTAGTCAGGGCAATCCGCAAGACTTTGCCTTTGATCCGGAAAAGCAGGATGGTTATTTTGCTCCTGAAATCTCCGAAACAGCCAAAGGCCATCAGCAAAAAGACCTGAAAGAATACTATCATATCTATCCTTGGGGCCGTATTCCAGAATCCCTTAAAGAGGAGATATTAACTTATTACCATAATACCTCAGCACTCGCCACTGAACTATTAGATTGGGTTGAAAAACATAGTCCTGCTGATGTCGCAGCAAAATATTCAGAACCTTTATCGAATATGATCAAAGACACACCAAATACCTTACTGCGCGTTCTGCATTATCCACCATTAACCGGGGAAGAAGAACCTGGCGCATTACGTGCTGCAGCCCATGAAGACATAAACCTGTTAACCATTTTACCTGCCGCTAATGAACCTGGGTTACAAGTTCAAGTACAAGACGGCCAATGGCTTGATATTCCAGCTAATTTTGGTCATTTGATCATTAATATCGGTGATATGTTACAGGAAGCCTCTGGCGGTTATTTTCCATCAACCAGTCATAGAGTCGTCAATCCCACAGGGGAAAATGCCACTAAATCTCGGATTTCATTACCATTATTTTTACACCCAAGAGATGAAGTAGTGCTATCTGAGCGTCATACTCAGAAAAGTTATTTGTTGGAACGTTTAAAAGAACTTGGCGTGAAATAACTCCCCTGCACCAGTAGCTTAGCAAAAACGGTTACTGGTGCCCTTGTTTATTCCTTAAGCAAGCCTGAACTTTTCAGAATTATTTGATGATCACAGCTATGATTAACGGTACCATAGCGCCCTTTTTTTCGTGTGAGTATCATTCGTGTTAATAAATGACTCACACAGTTCGAGTTAAAATATTGGAGTTTTCTATGTCGTTTTACCCAGGCCAACGTTGGATCAGTGATGGAGAATCAGATCAAGGATTAGGTACGGTAACGAGCGTTGAGAACAGATTTGTCACTATTATGTTTACCGCCACTGGCGATATCAGAAAATATGCCATAGCCAATGCACCGCTGACACGAGTAATTTTTAACGAAGGGGATATTATCCCAAGCCATGAGGGCTGGCATTTATCTGTCAGTACGATTAATGAAGAAAATGGTCTGATCACCTATAGCGGTAAGCGTCTTGATAACGGCGAACTTGCCGAGCTTAAAGAAGTAATGATAGATCATTTTATTAAGTTCAATAAGCCTCACGACCGCTTGCTCAATGGCCAGGTTGATCGCCTTGACTGGTTTCGTTTACGTAAAGATTGTTTGCAACATCAATTTAACCAGCAGCAATCTGAGCTTACCGGTTTATCCGGTGGTCGCGTCAGTTTAATTCCTCATCAGCTTTATATCGCTGAAGAAGTCGGCAGCCGCTTTGCACCACGTGTATTATTGGCAGATGAAGTAGGTTTAGGTAAAACCATTGAAGCTGGTTTGATCATTCATCAGCAGTTAGTCACCGGACGGGCAAAACGAGTACTAATCATCGTACCTGAGTCACTCATGCATCAGTGGCTGGTGGAAATGCTACGTCGTTTTAATCTTAAATTCAGTATCTTTGATGAAACTCGCTGTCAAGAAATAGCTAACAGCGCCGAACCTGATGAAGAAATCAATCCCTTTAGTGCTGAACAACTGGTATTGGTAAACTTACGTTTTGTTACCGATAACCCTGATTGGTACGAAGCGCTAATCGCCGAAGACTGGGATCTAATGGTAGTAGATGAAGCGCATCATTTGGACTGGCATGTTGACCATGCCAGCACCGAGTATTTATGTATCGAGCAACTTGCTCAAACAATTCCCGGGGTATTACTACTAACGGCAACTCCGGATCAACTAGGACATGAAAGTCACTTTGCTCGTCTGCGCTTACTCGATGCCGATCGTTTCTATGATTACCAAAAATTCACTGAAGAAGAACAACACTACACCGAAGTTGCCGATGCCGCAAACGCATTAGTTGCAAAGCAGCCACTCACTGAAGAACAGTTAAGCACATTAAAACAATTGTTATCTGAAACCGATATCAGTGAACAATTAATGCAACTTAATCAAGCTGATGAGCAGGCTCAACAACACATCAGACAAAAGGTATTAAGTCAGTTACTTGATCGTCACGGCACGGGACGGATATTATTTAGAAACAGCCGTAACACCATTAAGGGCTTTCCTGAGCGCCAGTTGCATCCGACACCATTACCCTTACCTGAACAATATCAGGAAAAAATCGAAGATTTTTTATTAAGTGGTGACCATACAAAATTACAGCAAAGCCCGCAGGCGAAATACCTTACCACACCAGAAATTCTCTACGGACTAGATGGCTTGGAGCCCTGGTATGATTTTGATCCCAAAGTAAATTATTTAATTAATTTACTCAAATCACTTAATAAAGAAAAAGTGTTAGTAATTTGTGCTCATGCCCAAACTGCCATTGAACTGGAGACTGCTTTACGAGTGAAAGAAGGCATGCGTGCCGCAGTGTTTCACGAAGGCTTAAGTATTTTTGAACGCGACCGCGCCGCTGCATACTTTGCACAGGATGAAGACAGCGCCCAGGTATTGTTATGTTCTGAAATCGGCAGTGAAGGACGGAATTTTCAGTTCGCTCATCATCTTGTATTATTTGATTTGCCGACCAACCCAGATTTGCTCGAACAACGCATCGGTCGTTTAGATCGAATCGGACAGACAGATACGATAAAAATTCACGTCCCCTATTTTGAGCACTCCGCACAAAGTATGTTGTTTCAATGGTATCACAATGCGTTAAATGCCTTTGAACATACCTGCATAACCGGTCGGGCTGTTTATGATGATTTCTCAGCGCAATTAACGACTTTAACCTTGAGCGCAGCTCCATCACAAGCGGAAATAGACCAGTTAATTCACTTAAGTCATCAACGGCACTTAGCATTAAAAGCCGAACTCGAATCAGGCCGAGATAAACTGTTAGAACTGAATTCATCTGGGCAAGGCAAAGCCGAACAGTTAGTTGATAAAATTACTGCCTTAGATTGTGAAACTAAACTGCCGCAGTTTATGTTTCAAGTACTGGATGTATTTGGTATTGCTCAGGATGACAAATCAGATAATGCTATCGCACTGCAACCGACAGAACATATGCTTAGTGGCAACTTCCCTTGTTTACCTGATGACGGTACCACCATCACATTCAATCGAGATACAGCTCTAGCCTGCGAAGATTATCAACTACTAACCTGGGATCATCCAATGGTTACTGGTGCCATGGACTTAGTGCTATCAGATGAAGTGGGTAATTCAAGCATTGGACTTTTGAAAAATCCAGCATTACCGGCTGGTACTTTTTTCCTTGAATGTTTATTTACTGTTGAAGCAACAGCGCCAAGCCAGTTACAACTAAACCGTTATCTTCCGGTAACACCTATTCGCATTTTAGTCGACAAAAACGGTAATAACCTAGCAGATAAAGTCAGTGCAGCAGTTTTAGACCAACAACTTACACCGGTGAAAAAACAAGTCGCGTTACAATTAGTAAAAGCATTAAAAGCTCAAGTTTCTCCTTTAGTTAGTAAAGCAGAACAACATGCAGAACTATTAGTTGCTGATATTCAGTCACAAGCGTTAACATCAATGGAAGATAAACTTGGCCAGGAATTTCAACGCTTAACCGCGCTTAAAGCCATTAACCCAAGCGTTCGTCAAGATGAATTAGACTTTATCAACCTACAGCAACAAGAACTGGCAAACTTTATCCACAAAGCGCAGCTTAAGTTTGAAGCAATTCGGTTAATTGTCGTCAGTAACTAGGTAAGCAAAGATATTATGAGCGCTAATCCAGACTTTATTTATCAGCCGCCACTTTCTCCTTATCTCGATATTGTTTATCGAGATGAGGATCTGGTGGTACTGAATAAACCCAGTGGCTTACTAACAGTACCAGGACGATTAACTGAACATAAAGATTGCCTGCAAACCCGGGTACAAAGGGTATTGCCAACAGCCACTGTAGTGCATCGTCTGGATATGGCCACCTCAGGTATTTTATTAATGGCGCTCAACAAAGCTGCCCATGTAAATATCAGCCGACAGTTTGAAAAACGCCAAACCGAAAAACAATATCTCGCCCGTGTTTATGGCCATGTTAAAGAATCATCAGGCGAAATAGATCAACCATTAATTTGTGACTGGCCTAACCGCCCAAAACAAAAAGTCGATCTTCAACACGGTAAAAAAGCGTTAACCCACTATCGAGTACTTAGCTATCAGAACAACAGTACTTTAGTAGAATTAACGCCAGTAACTGGACGCTCTCACCAACTTCGTGTCCATATGTTATCACTCGGCCATCCAATTTTAGGGGATCGTTTATATGCTCATGATCAAGCATTAACTGAAAGCCCTCGTCTACAGCTGCATGCTCACTGGCTGAAAATAACCCACCCTGTTACCGAGCAAGTGCTGACATTTTCAACACCTTGTCCTTTTACTTAAAGCATCTTGAACTTTAGCTGAAGAAATATCATCTTCGGCCGATAACAGGTATAAAATTAATATCGATAAACTAATCTTATGAAGCAACTCTTTATAAAAGCTGTATTAATAATAAATAGTTAAGGAAAATTTGTGCTGCGTTGTTTTTTAATTACTTGCTTTTACTGTTTGATAACATTGAGCTTAATGACGCTCAATAATACCTATGCTGCTGCGCAGCAGCAAGAAGGTCAAGAACAGCCAGCAGAACAAACAAAACCAACAAGCGATACACCTCAACAAAGTGATCAGCAGCAGTCAACAAACACTGATGAACAAACCGTTATTAATAGACAAACTCGCCGAAGTAAAGTAGCTATCGCACCGCCATTAGATAGCAATGAACTGACCACATCCGATCTAAAACATTATCTCCCAGCAGAAGAGCAACAACCACTGTTAGTAGGTCCGGATCAATACCACACCTTAATAACCACCAATGCGGCTGCTAATAACAAAGGCGTGGTGATATTATTGGCGGACTGGCAACAACCTGCCACAAGCCCAAAAGCGATTAACTATTTACGACAAACCATGCCAGAACAAGGCTGGACCACCATTAGCATTCAGCCACCAGCACAACCGGCTAACTACCCATCAACTGCGCTCACATTAACCAAGCAGCAACAAGAAAATAAGCAGGCACTGACAGAATCTCGTGAACAACTGGCTAAAGTGTTAGCTGAGGTGATGAAAAAAGCGCAAACCTATCCAGGTATTATTATCGTTGTTGCCGAAGGACATCATAGCGCTTTATTATTCAGCCTCTATCAGCAACAAATGGCTGAACAACCGATGACATTGATCAGCTTAAGTGCTTTTCTTAATGACGAGGAAGGAAATAAACAAAGTGCCGAAGCCCTGGCAAAAATGGATTTACCGGTATTGGATCTCTACTTAAGAACCGACCATGGTTTGGTTAAACAGGCGGTAAAGTTACGCAAAAAGTCTGTTAATCAGGCATTAAAATCTTACTTCCGACAAAAGGAACTATTTAATAGCCACACAAGTTATTATCCAGAAAAAATACTGCTAAAAGAAATCAACGGCTGGTTAAGATCCCAAGGTTGGTAGTCACAACCAGCCATATGCTAGCTTTTGTTTTGTGCCTGGATCATTTCATAAGCCGCCTGTATATCTTGCGCTTTTTGTTTCGCCACCTCCATCATTTCCGGCGGTAAACCTTTCGCCACAAGCTTATCAGGGTGATGTTGCGCCATTAATTTACGGTACGCTTTTTTAATCACTTTTTCCGGATCGCCTGATGTTACTCCTAATAATTTATAAGCATTTTCCAGTTGCTGTGGACTACCCGCTTTGCGATTACTTTCCCCCTGTTGATGAAAATTGGCACCGGCAATAATCATCTCAAGTAGGCGATCGAGTTCAACAGCCGAAAAACCTAATATTCTTGCGATACGATGCAGTGCGTTACGTTCTTCATTATCTAACTGGCCATCAGCAAACGCCACCTGGATCTGGATTTCCAAAAACAGTAATAATAGGTCTTGGCGGTTAATACAAATACGTTTGAATTTTTTCAAATGTTGCTCTAGCGGAAACCCAGCCATCTTTCCTTCTCGAAACGCATCCTGTGCCTGCTGTCGCATTTGCGTATTGAGACCAAGCTTATCCATATAAGCACTGGCAAAGGCGATTTCATGTTGCGAGACCCGGCCATTAGCTTTGGCAATAAAGCCCATGGTAGTAAAAGTGCAATTAAAGAAAGCAGACTGACGATTTTCTTCTGAAAGCTGAGCAAACTCATCAAAATTAAGCCCAAGTCCTTTATCAAACCTGTGCCCCAGCCATAATCCTAACAAAGCGCCAAAAATACTTTTACTAAGCATTAAGCCAAATAAAAAACCAAAAACTTTACCCCAAACTTTCATTCGTTATTTGCCCTTATGTTGTTGTTTGAGTTGTAAATCCAGCTGTTCAAGCCGTTGTGGTGTACCAACATCCGTCCACAGACCCACTAATTTTTGTCCCGAAACCGCACGTTTTTTGATTGCCGCCTTGATCAAAGGTGCTAACGGCATCACCCGATGCGATAAAAAGTCCTGAAAAAATGACGGTCGATATAATCCCAGCCCACTAAAGGTGTAACTAGGTTGCGGTGTACTTTCATTAATCGTGGTCAATACGTTTCCCTGCAAGGTAAAATCACCCGCTAAATTATGCGATGGATTATCAACTAACCATAAATGTGCAAGTTGTGAAGCTGATAGCTGAGGCAAGCCGCTAAAATCATAATCGAGAAAAATGTCACCATTGACAACTAAAAATGGCTCATCGTCATCTGTTAATTGCGGTAGCGCCTTAATAATACCACCCGCCGTTTCTAACGCACCATCATTTTCCCAGCTATAGCTAATAGATAGACCATAACGGCTACCATCTTGAAGATAACTGACGATTTTCTCTCCGAGCCAAGCTAGATTAATCACGACTTGGTGCACGCCAATACGTTGCAGTTTTCTCAGGTGATAATCTATCAGCGGCACATCATTGACCGTTAGCAAAGGTTTAGGCACATTATCAGTTAACGGCCGCATACGCTCACCACGGCCTGCCGCCAGGATCATCGCTTTCATCAATTAATTCCTTAGTTTTTTATCGCTAAACTTGGCACTAGCTGTTGTTGCACTAATTCACGCAAAAAATTAAGCGTCGGATATTTAGCCGCGATGTCGACGATATAAGACAGAGTTAACGGAATATCTGCTAAATACCCCGGCTTGCCATCCCTATGATACAAACGAGCAAAAATCCCCGCGGCTTTAATATGTCGCTGCAGTCCCATTAAATCAAACCAACGCTGCCATTGCGAATATGAGTACGAAGGAACTAAAGCTCGTTGTTCCATTAATTCAATGTATTGGCGCAATAACTTATCTACCTGCTCTGCTGGCCACTTAACATAACAGTCCCGCAATAACGAAACAATGTCATAAGTCACTGGCCCTTGAACAGCATCCTGAAAGTCAATTAATGCCAATTGTTCTCCAACCAGCATGATATTTCTACTATGAAAATCCCTATGCATAAACACTTGTGGCTGCGCTAATGCGTTGTCAATTAACTCATCAAAGCAGAACTGTAATTTTTGTTGTTGCGCTGCTGATAGCGTTATTGATAAATGCTGATTGATTAACCATTGTGGAAAAATATCCAGCTCCCGCTGAATAAATGCCTGATCATACAGCGGCAATTGTTCACTGGTGACTTGTGCCATCTCCGGCAATAATTGCATCGCCTGCTGATAATAGGACATCATGCTTTTTTCTGTTAACACATCGGCTAACAGGCAATCCCCTAAATCTGTCAAACAGATAAAACCTTGTCGCGGTTCAAATGCAATCACTTCTGGCACATTAATATCAACCGCTTGTAAACGCTGCGCAATATCGATAAATGCAGCATTATTACATTTATCACCGGGGGCATCGACCGCAATAAAAGACTGATTATCATTAATAAATCTAAAATACCGGCGAAATCCAGCATCCCCCGACATATCATCAAGTTCAATCGATGTTATGGAAAAAGTATCTGCCAACCACTGAGATAATTGTTGTTTTCTCTTATCTACCAAAAATCTTACCTTAAAATTCACTAAAGCGCCCAATATAACGAATTCGCATAGCAATGAAAATTGCTATATTATTAACGAGTTTAACGTTAAAATAATGACTGATGCGCTCTTTTATGGTTAATCCCTGTAAAACAGCTAACAATAAATACTATTTCCCGGACCGTTAATGCCTTTTTTTCGTACATCGCTATTATTATTTATTGGCACATTAACTAGTTATCAAGTCACCGCCCAATCTTCTGTACCCGCTACTAATACGCCTGTTATCTGTCCGGTGCCTAGTTATTCAAAAATTCAACCAGACAAAGGTCTCATTGACGTTAACGCCATTAATATCTGGTCAAATGAGTCTGTAATAGAAAAAGGCCAGTTTGCCAAATTTTCAGGCGGTGTCACTCTGTTAAAAAAAGATCATACCGTTGTTGCCGACGAAATAGAAATAAACCAGTTAACCTCGTTTGTGAACGCTCAAGGGAATATTCACTTTCAAAATCAAGGGGTCGATATCTTTGCTTCGCAACTCAAGGCAAGTAAAGAACTAAGAGCGACGGTATTAACAGACTCAGCTTATCAGTTGGCCAATAACCCTGGCCATGGCCAGGCAGGTACAATAGCTGTAACTGCAAATGGTACCTTAAGCTTAGTTGATTCCAGCTTTACTACTTGCTATGGCGAAGTGCCAGATTGGCAATTGCAAGCCAGTGAAATTAATATTTCAATGACAGAAAATCATGGCGAAGCCTATAACGCCAGATTCAAGTTGTTTGGCGTACCTGTATTATATATTCCGTATTTTTCATTTCCGGTAAATAATGAAAGAAAATCGGGATTTTTATACCCTAAGCTCAGTACTAGCAGCCGCTCTGGCCTAACCGTAGAGCTGCCTTTTTATTGGAATATCGCCCCCAATATGGATGCCACGCTAACGCCAAGATATATGTCAAAACGCGGCGTCCAATTGTTATCTGAATTTCGCTATTTATCTGGCTTACAGCAAGGGGCAATTAATATTGAGTACCTTAATAAAGATGATGAATTAAAAAATAGTAACGATGCCCGTTATTTAGCACGCCTCCAGCATATTGGCACCTTTTCTGATAATTTCCGTGCCTACGTAGACTATACCACCATCAGTGATGACAACTATTTAGTGGATATTAACAGTGAACAATATAACTCTAACGATGCTTATTTATACCAAATAGCGGAACTGGCCTACTTTAAAGAAAATTGGCAGGCAAAAATATTACTGCAAGATTTTGAAGTGCTAGGGAATCATCAAACCAGCTATAAAACCCTGCCTCATATCGAATTTAAAAGTTTTCAGCCGCTATCATTTCTCAATGGTCGATTTGATATTTATTCAGAAATCACCCGCTTTCAAAGTGACAATTTAGCCCTACCGGAGGCAGATCGTTATCATATAGAAGCTGGTACCATCTTTCCGTATTCAACACCGGCTTGGTTTTTTAATTCAGAGTTTAAATTACTGCAAACGAATTATTATCAAAAACGTATCGCTAATCATAGTCAGCTGGAAAAAAATGTTTCCCGCACTTTACCGAAAATACGTTTTCACGGTGGGGTTAATTTCGACCGACCAATGAGATTCGGCAAACGTGACTACACTCAAACGTTAGAACCTCAATTACAATACCTCTATATTCCTGACGAAGAGCAAAATAATATTGCGCTTTACGATACAACCAGCTTACAAGACGATTATAACGGCCTGTTTCGTGATAAACGTTTTAGTGGTTTAGACAGGATAGCCCAAGCAAATCAATACTCCTGGGGACTAACCAGCCGCATTCTAAATCCGTTAAGTGAAGAAGTATTCCGCATGAGTGTTGGTCGTATTGTTTATCTCAATAACAGCAACAGCCCCCTCAATAATGAGCAAAGTATCAACACCGATGAGTCAGCGCTAGCAACTGAAGTCTTTATGCAGATAAACCGTCATTGGCAGTTTAGTGGTGATATTCAATATAACACTAAAAATAACAGTACCAATAAAAGTCAAAGTACTTTAGATTACCTGTTTGATAAAAACCGCTCAATTCAATTGAACCATAGATACACTCGTAATGTCTCAGGTACGAGTCTCGAACAAGTTTCTTTACTGGCTAACCTTGCAATAAATAAAGATTGGCAGTTTGTCGGACGTTTAACACAAGACTTACAAAAGAAAAGAAGTTTGGAAAGCTATGTTGGTTTGCAATACCAAAGTTGCTGTTGGGCAATACGCTTTGCGTATCATCGACATATTAATTCAAATTTAGACGAGCAAAACTTTAATAGTGAAAACCGCGATGAATTCGATAGCGGTTTCATGATACAGTTTGTGATAAAAGGATTAGGTGGCGAACAAAAACCGGTAACAACTGATGAAATGTTTAATTCCAGTATATTTGGTTATAAACGCCCTTATTTTCTCAACAATTAATGATAGATATAGAACTTAAATGAAAACCATATTAAAAATTTGTGCATTATCCGCTTTGCTTATGGGTACAAGTCCCCAGGCAAAGGAAGTTGAATTAGATAGAGTCGCCGCAGTTGTAAACTCAGGGGTGGTATTAGAATCAGAAGTTAAAGAGTTAATTGCCAATATCAAAACACAGGCAAGCAAAAACGATCAAAGCTTACCAAGTGATAAAGCGTTACGCGTTCAGGTCATGGATAAGCTGATCAATGATCAACTCATTGCACAAATTGGTGAACGAATGGGGATCCAGATCAGTGATGCACAATTAGATCAAACCTTAACCAATATGGCGCAAGGCAACCAATTGACATTAGAAGAGTTTCGTCAATCTATCGTAAGCGAAGGACTGGACTATGAAAAATATCGCGAAAATGTCCGTAACGAATTAGTTTCCGGTGAAGTCAAACGTAACAGTGTTCGCCGTCGTATTTATATTTCACCGCAAGAAATTACTAACCTGCTTTCAGCAATGAAACAACAAACCAATAACGATATCGAATACCGATTGGGGCATATACTCATCGAATTTCCGCCTGAACCAACACAAGAAGATATGAATGCAGCAAAAGAACGTGCTGACAAAGTCATCGAATTGCTTAATAAAGGCAGTGATTTTACCAAAATAGCGATTGCTTCATCAGGTGGCGCCGAAGCGTTAAAAGGTGGAGATTTAGGCTGGAAGAACATTAATGAAATGCCGACCCTGTTTTCAGAAATCATCGATGGGAAAGATAAAGGGTCAGTATTTGGACCAATTCGTACCGGCCTTGGTTTTAGCATAGTGAAAATTCTCGATATTCGCGGTCGCCAAATAGTCGAAGTTGAAGAAATTAATTCGCGCCACATTTTGATCGAACCTTCGATAATTTTAAGTGACGCTAAAGCCGAACAAATGCTAAAAGAGTTTAGAGAACAGATTTTGGCGGGTGAAGCCGACTTTGGTGAAATGGCGAAAGAGCATTCAGACGGACCAACCTCTGTCAAAGGTGGGGAACTCGGCTGGACAGATCCGAAAGTTTGGGATCCAGCATTTGCCGACGCACTAGCTAAATTAAAAATAGATGAAATTTCAATGCCGTTTCGTACATCGTTTGGCTGGCATATAGCCCAACTCACCGGCCGTCGCACCTTAGATGCGACACAACAGATGAATGAAAACCGTGCCTACCAATTGTTATATAAACGAAAATTTTCTATGGAAAGCGCGCGCTGGCTCAAAGAACTACGCGATGAGGCCTATATTGAGATGATGGATTAGGACGCTAGCTATGGTAAAACGCATTGCTGTAACACCGGGAGAACCCGCAGGTATTGGTCCTGATTTAGCCATCATGATGGCACAAAAATCGTGGCCGGTAGAGATCGTTGTAGTCGCTTCCCCAGAATTATTGCAACAAAGAGCCTCTGCATTAGGGTTAACATTGCAAATTCAGGAGTATCAACCAGATAAAGAGCCTACACCACAAGCTGCTAATACCCTAACCGTATTACCAGTACCGCTTGAGGCTCCATGCATAGCTGGCCAACTGGACGCAGCTAACGGTCATTATGTGGTCGAAACCTTACGCATTGCCTGTGAAAAAAATATCAGCGGTGAATTTGACGCTGTTGTTACTGGCCCTGTACATAAAGGCTTAATCAATCAGGCTGGTATCGCATTTAGTGGTCATACCGAATATTTTGCCTACCAGGCAAATTGCTCTGATGTGGTAATGATGCTGGCAACCGAAGGCCTGCGTGTTGCATTAGTCACCACGCATATCCCGCTTGCTTATGTTTCTAAAGCGATAACACCGGAACGTCTGACCAAGGTGACCACTATCTTGCATCAGGATCTGATCACTAAATTTGGCATCAAAGAGCCTAAAATTTATGTTTGTGGTATCAACCCACATGCTGGCGAAGGCGGACACCTTGGCCGCGAAGAAATCGAAGTAATGGAACCAACCTTAGCGCAATTAAGAGCACAAGGGGTTAACGCGATTGGTCCGCTACCCGCGGATACTATTTTTCAGGAAAAATATCTTAACGATGCCGATGCAATTTTAAGCATGTATCACGATCAGGGACTGCCAGTGCTAAAATATAAAGGCTTCGGTAACTCAGTTAACATTACCTTAGGATTGCCTTTTATTCGCACTTCAGTTGATCATGGGACAGCGGTTGAACTCGCTGGCACCAATCAGGCTGATCCTGGTAGTTTCTATCAAGCAATAACAACGGCAATCACTTTAGCCAATAATCAGCAGTGATAAATTACTACCTGCGGAGCAACACTGTAACATGAGTAAAAACTCTCATTTAGGCCACCAAGCAAAAAAACGCTTTGGTCAAAATTTTCTTCATAATGAAGCTATTATTAGCCAGATTGTCGATGCTATTAATCCGGAGCCTGATGATAATTTAATCGAGATAGGTCCTGGGCTTGGTGCTTTAACAGAGCCAGTGATAGAACGCGCTGGTGATATTTCTGTGGTTGAACTTGATCGCGATCTCGCACATCGTTTACGCCACCACCCATTTTTAGCCAAACATTTAACCATCTATGAACAAGATGCACTTAAATTTGATTTTGCTAGTTTAGCCAGTACAGACAAGCCGTTACGTATTTTTGGGAATTTACCTTATAACATTTCCACACCACTGATTTTTCACCTACTGTCGTTTAAAGATAAAGTCAAAGACATGCATTTTATGCTACAAAAGGAAGTGGTTGAACGTATGGCTGCAGGACATAATTGTAAAGCCTTTGGCCGATTATCGATTATGACCCAATATCAATGCCAAGTATTGCCAGTGATGGAAATTGGCCCTGAAGCCTTTCAGCCACCACCAAAAGTGGATTCAGCCATTGTGCGCTTGATCCCACATAAAACCATCAGTAATCCGGTAAAAAATATAACGACGCTGAACCACGTATGCTTAACTGCATTTAATCAACGCAGAAAAACCATCAGAAACAGCTTTAAAAAACTGATCAATGTAGAACAGCTAACCTCTTTGGGGTTAGATCCTGGTTTGCGTCCGGAAAATTTAACCTTAAATGATTATATTGCATTAGCTAACTTTGTTGATGATAATCCAGTAACAACAGAAAAATAGACAACATACAATAACCTATGAATGATGACTTTAACGTCTCGGTAACAACCGCCTTTATTCCGCAGCAGTCCAATGAAAGAGAACAAAGGTACACTTTTAGCTACACCATCACTATCACTAATCATGGTAGCAAGAGCGCGCAATTGCTATCACGTTACTGGCTAATAACAGACGCTAATGACGATAAGTCAACAGTCGTAGGTGAAGGAGTTGTTGGTCAGCAACCGGTTATCGCTCCAGGCGAGCATTTTGAATATACCAGCGGCTGTATATTAAAAACCCCTGTCGGCACGATGGAAGGGCATTACCAGTTTATCGACCCGGATAAGCAAATGTTTGATGTGGCTATACCAGTATTTCGGTTAGCTCAACCCAATATTTTAAATTAAACACCGCATGGATAATAATTCAGCTAATTATATGAATAACTTAACAAGTAAAAACGCTTTAATTTCCACAATAAAACGTTTTCTAAACACAAGACTAGTTATTATCCAAGTTTCAGGTTAATTATGGCAATCTATTTTATTGGGGATATTCAAGGTTGTTATCGTGAGCTTAGAGCCTTACTTAAGCAAGTCAATTTTACCCCTAGCGATGATCAATTATGGGCCGCAGGTGATTTAGTCGCTCGAGGACCTGATTCGTACGCAACATTAAAATACCTTTATTCACTAGGGGATAGTTTTAAAACCGTATTAGGTAATCACGATTTGCACCTTATTGCGACTTATGTCGGCTTAAAAAAGGCAAAAGCCAATGATAAATTGGACGAGCTATTATCTGCCCCAGATGTTGCTGAATTAATCAACTGGCTGGCATCCCAGCCTTTACTGAGAAAACTACCAGAAGAAGATGTCTACCTGTCACATGCCGGCCTGCCCCCCCAGTGGACAATAGAACAGGCAGTAGCAATGGCTGAATTCGCACAGAAAAAACTCAACTCTGTAAAACGCGATAAATGGCTTGCTAGAATGTATGGTGAACAACCGAATAGCTGGAATCAGGTAAAATCAAAAGAAGATAAATTCCGCTATACCATTAATGCCTTTACCCGAATGCGTTATTGTGAACTTTCCGGCGCACTGGAGTTTCATAACAAACTGTCTCCTAAAGATAGCCCCAAACATTTAAAGCCCTGGTTTGAGTTAGCAACAAATCAGTTACAAAACTGCTATTGGATTTTTGGCCATTGGGCCGCATTAATGGGAGAAGTCCCGCATAACAACTTATTTGCCTTAGACACTGGTTGTGTCTGGGGTGGTGATCTAACGTTGCTACGTTGGCACGATAAAAGACTTTTTACTGAGCCATCACAAAGAAACTTGCTATAAAGCAATCACTAAAAGTGAAATTCTTATTTGGCTTGTTATACTAAAGTTTGTTAAGGTATTTTGATGTAATGTCGATAACGTAATTGCTAAAAACAATATCACATACCTTTACAACACCCTGACTTAATAACAAATTGGTGAATTCAATGAACCTAACTGTTGCAATGAAAATAATCGGTGGTTTCGCCACCATCTCCGTTTTACTTATTCTAACTAGTATCATATCCCTCAGTAACCTCAGCAATATTGATTCTGCCACACTCAAGCAAAGTGAGTTAGCGATCCCAACATTAAGCGAAAGTAATCAATTAGCGATTAAACTTGAAAAAATAGGCGGTTTAACACTTAAAGCGTATTATCAGAGCGAATTACCACCACTAAGTGAAAATTTGACCTCATTTCAACAGTTAGAAGCAGGATTTAGTCAGGATCTGAAAAACTTAAAGGGAATTGTCAGAAAAGAAAATTCATTGCTGAGTAACCTTAATCAGGTCGATTCAGTTTACCAAACCTTGTTAAGCGATATCGATAATGTATTTGTCAATCGTAAGGTCAGTATTGAGCAATTCAGCACATTAATTGATAAAATTGATGTCTTAGAAGAAAAGGCAGATGATGCCGCAACCTTAATGCTAGATCTCGCCGATCATGATTTAGCGGATTCTAAATTACAAAGGGCTGTTACTTTAGGGGAACGATTAGAAACCCAACTAAACAGCATAGTGGCCTCTGGCTTTGAATTTAGGGATTTGAAAAACAGCCAATCGATTGAGCTAGTTGAAGGCGAAATCACTAATACCTATAACGAAGTTATCCGTATTAGTGATGAGATTAAAAACGAATTAGCCCTCAATGGAGTAACTGATATAGCAGATTCTCTCGACAACACCATTGCTGAGCTTAATGAGCTGCTCACAGGTAGTGACAGCATCTTCATTAATAAAAAGACACAGGTTAATGCCATTGCCGTAGCAACTGAAAAATTGACCGCGGCAGAAAAAGACATTGAGCATGCCAATGAAATTCTAAAAAAACAGGTAGATTTAGCTGACAAAACCACTAAAGAAACCAGCGCGTTAGTAGCTGATTCAGTGTCTAGTGGTAACAGTATTACCTGGATTATTATGCTTGCGTCAGTTGGTGTCGCCGTCACTATTGCCTGGTTTACCTTAATCAGTATTACCCGACCTCTTTCCAGAGTTAACGACATGCTTAATGTTGTCTCTTCTGGCGATTTATCACGTAAGCTAGATGAAAGCGGTAAAGATGAGTTTGCTCAATTATCGAAAAACTGTAACTTATTAATAGACAGTTTAAGAACCTTGATCAATGGTATTGTCAGTCGTTCAACGCAATTAGCAACGGCAGCTGAGCAGACTTCTGCAGTTACCGCGCAAAGTACGACAGCAATCGAAGAGCAACGTACACAAGTGGAGCAGGCAGCATCGGCAACCACGGAAATGAGCAGTACCTCACAGAGCGTACTTTCAAGTGCTAATGACGCCTTAGGTGAAATCAAGCAGGCCGATGATGAAGCAGAGCGTGTTAAAGGCATTTCAGACAGAAACCGTCAAACGATAGAACAGCTGGCGAAAGAAGTTGAAGATGCGTCTCAAGTTATTAACAAACTACAGCAAGACAGCGCATCCATTGGCGGAATTCTCGACGTTATCCGCGGTATTGCAGAACAGACTAACTTATTAGCGTTAAACGCAGCAATTGAAGCAGCACGTGCAGGTGAACAAGGTCGAGGCTTTGCCGTAGTTGCCGATGAAGTCAGAACGCTGGCAAGTCGCACGCAGGAATCTACGCAAGAAATTCAAAACATGATTGAAGTATTGCAAACTGGAGCAGAAAAAGCAGTAGCAGTGATGGAAACGGGTAAAAGGCAAGCGTCAGACTGTGTTGTGCAAAGTGAAGAAGCTGATGCTGCATTGGAAACCATCACACACGCAGTACACGAAGCATTTGATCGTAGTTCACAAATAGCAACAGCGGCAGAAGAACAAAGTGTTGTTGCCCATGAAATCAGTGAAAACTTGGAATCAATCGTTGCAATCGCCGAACAAACAACTGCCGGCTCGAAGCAAACAGCAGATTCTAGCAGCGAAGTCGCAAGACTAGCCGAAGAATTGCAGTTATCGGTGCAAGAATTTAAACTTTAATTTAAAATTAGCTTTAATAAAAAACCGCCAATAGGCGGTTTTTTATTGCGCAAAAAAATCCCTATCAACTATCAATATCATTGTTCTTTTATTAATCAAATTGGTATTAGTCGCAAATGAATGAAAAATTGTCGCTAATTCGCTAAGTAACTTTTCCAAATCATGCAATTAATAGCCTAAGAGATTTAGTGTCCCGCATTACTAGTCTTTTATCTGATAAAAATAACGAATATTGAGAAGGAATTAAATCATGAAATTTAAATCTAAATTAGCCACCATAGCTGCAGCATTAGGCTTAAGCTGTCAACTTGCTTTATCGCCTTTAGCATTAGCAAACCAAGCGAGTCCACACTTAGTTTTAGACAAGCAACCGGACGGCACTATCATCCAACTTAGAGTAAAAGGTGATGAACACTTTCACTGGAACGAAGATAATAATGGTTACACCATAGTAAAACATCAAGGTTGGTATAAATATGCTAAGAAAGATAATAATGGTCGTTTAAAGGCGTCTTCGCACATCGTTGGCAAAGCTAACCCGAAAGCGCTAGGTTTACAAAAAGGATTGAAACCTTCGGCTGCTGTACAAGCTGAGTCTGCTAAAAAACTTGCTGACAATGAAACCAAACAAGGTGTGCTCCCAGTAGGAGCAGTTAATAATTTAGTGGTTTTGATACGTTTTGCTGATCATACCTCAAGAGCTTTACCTTCTGTCAATGATATAGATACATTATTCAATGCGGTTGGTGGTGACGCAAACCTAGCACCAACCGGCAGCATTCGTGATTTATACCTTGAAAATTCCTACGGCCAGTTTCAATTAAATTCAACCGTATATGCATGGATCACCTTATCTCAAACTGAAGCGTACTACGCCAATGGTCAATCAGGTGATCAAACATTATGGGAAGGATTGCGCGAAGCATTAACCGAACTTGATCAAACGGTTAACTTTAACGATTTTGATTCTGATGGCGATGGTACAATAGACGCTATTGCATTTTTACATTCTGGCTATGGTGCTGAATGGGGCGGAACAGACGCTGATGGGGCAAGCCAAAACGATCGTATTTGGTCACATCGTTGGGCAATGCAGAGCTCTGCTTGGACATCTGAAGAAGGCGTTACCGTAAACGACTATCACATCAGTCCAGCACTTTGGAGTACTTCAGGCACAGAAATTGGTCGTATTGGTGTAATTGCGCATGAGACTGGTCATTTCTTTGGTTTACCTGATTTATACGATACTGACGGCGGCGGCGCTGGTATTGGTTCATTCGGTCTTATGGCTAACTCATGGGATTTTCAAGGCACACAATACTGCCCTCCTCACTTCTCTCCTTGGAGTAAAACACAATTAGGCTGGTACTCACCTCAAATTATCAGTAGTGATGGTGAATATAGCTTACGTCAAGCCGAGCAGAATCCAGACGTATATAAAATCACTAAAGGCTTTCCAAACGGAGAATACCTGTTAGTAGAAAATCGTCAAAACTCTGGCTTTGATTGTACAGTTCCACAAGGTGGCTTAGCTATTTGGCATATTGATGAGCAAACAGGACATAATACTGAAGGCTATCCAGGACAACGCCGCTGGCCAGAAAATGGTAACCATTATCAGGTGGCTTTATTACAAGCTGATGGCGCTTATGAACTCGAAAAAGGTACAAACAGAGGTGATGCTGGCGATGTTTTTCATGGACAAGGCAATAACACCTTAAATCAAGGTCCTGACGGCTACCCAAATACAGATACCTACCAAAGTGGTATGATTAACCAAACAGGTAATTCGATTACCAGTATCAGTAATTCTGCCTCAACCATGACCTTTTGTCTCAATAATTGTGATACAACGGGAGGTGATTTACCAGCTCCAACTAACCTAACAATTAGTGTACAAACATCAGGAAAAGGTAAAAATGCGATTAAAACAGCATCATTAAACTGGCAAGATAACTCTGCTAATGAAGATCAGTTTATTATCGAACGTTGTCAAGAAACAGGTAAGGGCGGCAACAAAACATGTAGCTTTAGCACCTTAGCAACCGTATCTGCTAATACCACGAGCTTTAACGACACTCCAGGTTCAGGTACGTTCAAATATCGTATAAAAGCGATAAATACTACAGCCCAATCAGCTTACAGTAACGAAGTTAAAATTTAATCAATATTAACTTCTAAAGAAATCAGGCCTTATCGCTTGAGCGATAAGGCCTTTAAATTTGTTTAATTTAAAAAACTACAAACCTCGTTGCCACTCCTGTCGTAATTGTACTTCTGAAGGGGCAGTTAAGGCGGTATTTACTTGCGCTAGCAATTTCTCTTTGTCTTGCCCTAAAATCCCTTTTAGCACTAAATAGTTTGATGCATGATCTGAGCGAAAAATCGTTTTTTCAAGTTTAAGCTCCTGCAACAACCATTGCATTTCTTGAAATAACTCTTGCTGGCTTAATTGACGAAACTCGCCATTAAACCCTTGAGCAAATCGCTCCTCTCCCAACGGGAAAGAGACCACCAGTGTTGATAAGTAGTCTGGCTGGGCGGCATTCATCAACTTAGCGGAGTTAACAGCATGCTGCTGCGAATACTTAGGACCACCTAAACCATTCAGTATCATCACCGAACTTTTCATCCCCGCCTGCTTTATTTTATTGAGTGCTTCGAGCGAACTTTCGAAAGTTTCACCTTTTTCAACTAATGCTAATACTTGATCGTCACCACTTTCACAACCAATATACATGAGCTTTAAGCCCAACAAGCTTAATTCATGCAACTGCTCAACGGTTTTATTTTTTAAGTTTCTTGGTAAACAATAGCTAGAAACTCGCGTTACTTGTGGTAAATACTGCTTGATAAGTAAGAGTATTTCTTTCAAGCGATTGAACGGCAACATCATGGCATCACCATCGGCTAAAAATACTCTATGAACCGGTATGCCTGAAGCAGCTATACTCTGTAACTCTTGCTCGATTTGGTCTGTTTTTTTAGGACGAAATTTTTTTTGCTCTGCCGTATACATTTCACAAAAGGTGCATTGGTTCCATGAACAACCATTTGTGACTTGTAAGATCAGGCTTTTCCATTCACTAGGAGGACGAAATACGGGTTCGATATAACTAAGTGGGTACACTGTAATTATTTACCCCAAGTTACTTACGTTGATAAACACAAAAATCGAGATCATAGGCATTTTTTTCATCCGCCTGATATAGCTCGGAAGACACTAGCTGCCAATCATTTCCCTGCTCATACGTGGGAAATTGAGTATCTCCATCAATTGCAGCTTTGATTTGAGTGACATAAAGGCGATCTGCAAAAGGTAAGCAATGCGCATAAATAGCACCCCCACCAATCACCATAATTTCTTCAACATCACCGGCTAATTTAAGTGCCTGTTCAACAGAACTGACGACATCAACTCCTGCTGCCTGATAGTTTTGATCACGGGAAATCACGATATTTTGTCGGCCAGGTAACGGACGACCAATAGATTCAAAGGTTTTTCGACCCATCACCACAGGTTTACCTAACGTGGTTTTTTTAAAGTAGGCTAAATCGGCCGGTAAATGCCAAGGCATATCATTGTCCTTACCAATTATTCGGTTATCGGCATGGGCAACTATCATGGAAAGAATGGTCATATTCGTATTCTATAAACTCAACGGTAAAGCAATTCTATCATGCTGCACCAATAGACAAAATATATACCTACCTCAGCTTCTTTACCTCTAAGAAGTAATGAATAAAAACAAAAAAGGCTTATTGGGATCCCAATAAGCCTAATATACTAATAATTCCAAATGAATGTTATCGACGATACTCTACTTCAACATCATATTCATCTTCATCCCAGTCGTCGTCATCAAGATCATCATCCCAATTTTCAACTGCTTCCTGATGGTAGGTATCCCACTTAAACTCAACTGATTTTTCTTCCGGCGTTTCTTCAACTTCACCAGGAATAGTGTCAATAAAGTCCATTAATTCTCGGCATAACTCATCAGTACCTTGCTTATTAAAGGCAGAAATACGAAACACTTCCCCTTGCCAGTTTAATCCTTCAACAATTTCTTTCGCTAAGGCGTCCGCTTCTTCTTCTAGCAACAAATCGAATTTATTGAGTACTAGCCAACGAGGTTTATCAGCTAACTTGGCCGAGTGGCATTCCAATTCATTAATAATGGTTTTAGCATTCTCTAACGGATCGGAACCATCAACGGGCATAATGTCAACGACATGTAACAACACACGGCAACGTTCAAGGTGTTTTAAAAACTGAGTGCCTAAGCCGGCACCATCAGCAGCACCTTCAATTAATCCTGGAATATCAGCAATAACAAAACTGCGCTGAGCATCCAAGCGTACGACGCCAAGATTAGGTACTAAAGTGGTAAACGGGTAATCCGCAACTTTCGGTTTCGCCGCTGAAACACTACGGATTAAGGTTGATTTACCCGCATTCGGTAAACCAAGTAAACCGACATCAGCTAAGAGTAGCAATTCAAGCTTCAAACCACGAATTTCACCCGGGGTGCCATCAGTTTTTTGACGAGGCGCCCGGTTAGTACTGCTTTTAAAGCGCGTATTACCTAAACCATGCCAGCCGCCTTTAGCTACCATAAGTGTTTGCTTATGCTTAGTAAGGTCGCCAATTAACTCTTCTGTATCAACATCGATAGCTCTTGTACCAACAGGTACTTTAAGATATAAATCTGAGCCACCTTTACCTGTCATATCGCGACTTTTACCATTTTCACCACGTTGTGCTCGATGAAAACGTTCAAAGCGATAGTCTATTAGAGTATTTAGTCCTTCATCAGCAATTAGGTAAACGTCGCCGCCATCACCACCGTCGCCACCATTAGGACCACCGAACTCAATATATTTTTCTCTGCGAAAACTGACACAGCCGTTACCGCCATCACCAGCTTCGACACGAATTTCTGCTTCATCTACAAATTTCATGGTGTTATAAAACACTCCAAAATAAACTGCTTGTATGTATTATAAGCGATTTTAGCCACTTAATTACTATAAAAAGGATAGTAATTTAACATTTTCGATTTTTAACAATTTAGCCGCTGTTACACATCCATGCCCACGCTATTGCCTACACTGATGTAGGTATCTAGTTTTGTCAGGAAAAGCTCACCGTACATCATCGGCTCCGGCATCCTGCTTCGCTCTACCTCATGTATTCTTGCAGTCATGTACATATGCGCTCCTATTCATCCTTGAACCCACTTTATACCGTACATCCTGTATATCGCCACTCTTTACCATCCATGGCACCGTGGCATACCATACTTCCTGTATATAAAAAAAAACCCTGCCAAACAGCAGGGTTTTTCGAATGCTTAAATATTGTTATTCAGCAACAATACTTACAAACTTGCGGTTTTTAGGACCTTTAACTTCAAACTGAACCTTACCGTCAGCTAAAGCAAATAATGTGTGGTCTTTACCGATACCCATGTTGTCACCTGCGTGGAATTTAGTACCACGTTGACGAACAATAATGTTACCTGCTAATACAGACTCACCACCAAAACGCTTAACACCTAAGCGTTTACTTTCTGAATCACGACCGTTTTTGGTACTACCTGCTGCCTTCTTATGTGCCATCTGAAAATGCTCCTAAAATTAGCCGTTAATACCAGTAATTTTCACTTCAGTGAACCATTGGCGATGGCCCTGCTGCTTGCGTGAATGCTTACGACGTTTAAACTTAACAATTTTAACTTTATCACCACGACCTTGAGTAACAACCTCAGCTGTTACTTTACCGCCAGCAATGTAAGGCGCGCCTACATTGATGTTCTCACCGTCGGCGATCATTAAAACGTTTTCGAATTCAACTGAAGCACCAACTTCAAGTTCGATTTTTTCTAAACGAACTGTTTGTCCTTCAGAGACACGGTGCTGTTTACCACCGCTTTGGAATACCGCGTACATAGCTACTCCGTACTGCGCCTGTGTATACTGACGCTAAATTTAAAAATATAGGGCGCGAATTCTACGCGAAGCTCAAAATGATCGCAAGTATAATTCTGAGAAAAATATCAATTAATTGCTATTATTTTATCGCCCTCAATATTGACTTCAATTGAAGGCGATTTAGTGTAAACTTAGCGTCATTAAAATGATAACGAAAACAGTAAATTCGGGTTACCACATTCGCCTTATGGATCTCAACAAGATACAAACATTAGCGCAAGCTGATATGACTGCCGTTAATGAGCTTATTTATTCACAACTTCATTCAGATGTCGCCCTGATTAATCAGTTAGGTATTTATATTGTTAATGGTGGTGGTAAGCGTATGCGACCACTACTCAGTGTGCTAACAGCCCGAGCTTTAGGTTATCAAGGCAATCAACATATTGATCTAGCTGCCATTGTCGAATTTATCCATACCGCGACCCTGCTACATGATGATGTCGTTGATGAATCAGATATGCGCCGGGGACGAGAAACCGCGAATGCACTATTTGGTAACAGCGCCAGTGTCTTAGTTGGCGATTTTCTTTATACCCGTTCTTTCCAGATGATGACTAAACTCGGCAATATGAAGATCATGGATATTCTATCCGATGCCACTAACATAGTTGCCGAAGGTGAAGTATTGCAGTTAATGAATTGTAATGATGCCAGTACAACTGAAGAAAGCTATATGCAGGTGATCTACTGTAAAACGGCAAAACTATTTGAAGCAGCAACTCGGTTAGCTGCTGTAGTTTCAGAGCAACCCGCGCATATCGAACAAGCGATGCTAAATTATGGTAAATATCTTGGCACCGCATTTCAGTTAGTCGACGATATTATGGATTACACTGCCGATGCCAAGGAAATGGGTAAAAATGTCGGTGACGACCTATCCGAAGGTAAGCCAACATTGCCACTATTATATGCTATGCAGCACGGAAACCTGCAACAAAGCCAGTTGATTAAAGAAGCGATAGAAACAGGGAATGGCATGGATAACCTAGATGCTATTTTAACAGCAATGGAACAAACCGGCTCTTTACGTTATACCCAAAAAATTGCCGAGCAAGAAGCCGACAAAGCCATTCAAGCTCTCGCAGCGTTACCAGAATCAGAACATAAACAGGCGTTGGTTGCATTAGCGCATATCGCCGCTAATCGTTCAATGTAGTACATGCATTAAATACTTTCATTACAGTGGCTTATGTAAATATTTATCGATAATACGCTTTATCTTACCTTGCTGATGTAAGCGCTCAATGGCGTCAACAAACAATTTAATCGCACATGTGTCAATATCGCGATGAAAAATAAAATTATTGATTGAATGACTTTCAAGTATATAAATGGGTACTAGCGGATCTTTACCAAGTCCTAATTTTCTAATCTGAAAGTGCGCGACATCTTCAGCATAAGCGATAGCGTCAACCCGCTCATGTATTAACATTTTCAACATACCAAAAGCAGAAGTTGTCAAGATCTGCTTTGCTTTTATCTGCTGTGAATCTAACAAATGCTGCCCAATATCTTCTCTCACCACCGCAATAGATAATTCATTTAAGGGCTTATCCTGTAATGCCTTTTTATTTGCTGCTTTCACCATGATGGAAATATTGCTGGTATAAGGGAGTGGAATTAACTTAAATAGTTGCCGCCGAGGCTCTGTAACTGTCATAGAAAACGCAGCATAACCGGGCTTTTGTAGCATTAAATGATATAAACGCGCCCAAGGTATCACTTTAATTTCATCCGAGCTCAGAGGTAGCTTAAGCTCGCGGTAAATCGCTAATAAGGCATCAGTAAAAATACCGGATATCTCTCCATCATTATTGAGGTAATTATAAGGAGGGTAATCCTCTGCAACCCATTGCAAAGTATCCAGCACCCGTTTGGCTGACTCAGTATTGCAGCCATGTGCAGGAAACTGAAAAATACAGACAAATATGAGTACGATACCAATACGCATAATAACAACCTAAACTGATGCTGTTACTGTTAGCTTAGCCCAAGCAGCTAATTGATGCGTATATTACAAAATAAATAGACAAAATATGTCGTAATTAATAACTAGATAAAATTATGCTAATCATTACCTGCCGCTAAAGTCGATTCCACTATGCTCGCTAATTCAGCATTACTTTCACTATACCCAATATATTGCGGCTGGCTCAATAAAACCTGATCAAACACCCTAATGGGAAGTTGATACTTACTAACCACTTGCTGCGCCCAAACCTTATCAATTACCATCACTTGTGCTTGCCCTACAGTTAAGCGATGAAATAGCCGCTGCAAAGCAACAAACTCTCCGGTGTAATAGGAAACCTTAATCACTTTCGCCGACATTTCTTTCAGCTTTTTATCCAAAGCTTCAGGGTAGCTGTAAGAGCGAGCTATAAGCACCTTCATACCCTGACTATTTAACACTTGCTCATAACTAATAGGGTTATTTTTAGCAACAGCAAAAGTTAATTGCCAATCACCAATTGTTTGATTTAACAACTGCAAATTATCGGTATCATCAACATGAAGGATAAAATCAAAATGACCTGAAATAACGTGCTGTTTACAAAGAGGAAAAGGTAATTCTCGAAACTGGTAATTGATGTTGACTTTTTTCAATTTTTGTTCAATATATTCAATGCTCAACCCCCTATGCTTACCTTCACTATCAAGGTAAGCATAGGGCTGCCATTCTTCATAACAAAACCTTACCACTGTATCTGAAGCAGCAATTGTTTCACTGACAACCAGTAGTAAACCAATAAGACACCCAATACATTTCAAGCTTAATTCCTTTTTGCCGCACACTACTAAAAATATAGCTAGTGACGGAACAATGCGCCATTAATTTGTTGCCTATTAACAAATTGCGCAAAGCAATCGAGACAATTAAAGGCAAAAGCAAAAAAACCGCCAACAGGCGGTTTTTTCAACAAACGTTCAAATATTAGCCGTTGATAAAATCAACACCTTCTTGAATATCTGCTTTTAGTGTATTTAGCATATCTTCTTTTGCTTTTTGCTCAAATGCACTTAATTCGCCGTAAGATAAAATTTCTTCAATACCATTTTTACCTAAACGTACTGGATGAGCAAAGTAAGGTGCATCGCCACCTTCAACTTCAACATATGCGTAATCAACAACGTCTTGACCTTGTAAGCCTTTCACTAATGATAAGCAAAAACGAGCTGCCGCTGCGCCCATAGATAGGGTTGCAGAACCACCGCCCGCTTTAGCATTTACCACTTCAGTACCAGCATTTTGAATGCGAGGTGTTAATGCTGCCACTTCTTCATCTGTAAATGTAGCGCCTTCAACTTGTGATAATAAAGGCAAGATAGTCGTACCAGAGTGACCACCAATAACTGGCACTTTCACGTTCGCAACATCTAAACCTTTTAACTCAGCAACAAAAGCTTCACTACGGATAACATCTAATGTGGTGATACCGAAAACACGGTTTTTGTCGTAAGTACCCGCTTTTTTGAATACTTCAGCAACAATAGGTACAGTGCCGTTCACCGGATTCGTAATAATACCAGTTAGTGCTTTTGGACAATTTTTCACTATGCCTTCAGCTAACGTTTTAATAATACCGGCGTTTACATTAAATAAATCTGCGCGATCCATACCAGGCTTACGCGGCATACCTGCCGGGATCAAAACAACATCAGCACCTGATAGCGCAGCATCTAAATTATCAGCACCAAATCCTTCAACTTTAACGGCTGTAGGGATGTGGCTTAAATCAACCGCAACACCTGGAACAACTGGTGCAACGTCATATAAAGATAACTCTGAACCCGCTGGCAATTGAGTTTTTAATAATAATGATAACGCTTGGCCGATACCGCCAGCTGCGCCTAATACAGCTACTTTCATTGGAAGTCTCCGAAATTTGAGTATTTACGTAAATAATTTGCTGGCAAAAGATATAGCATTCGCCAACAAAAAACAATGTTTATACCAACTCAATTGGTATTAGTCATGTATTGACCTACAAGGATAGCGTATAATTCCCTTAATAGAATAATACTTAGGTATTAATAAGCATAATCAATAACAAATATTCATCAAATCAATATAGATGTAGTAATTATGACAACAGTACAACAAAAACAAGAAGCATTAGTTCAGGCATTTAAAGACTTATTAAAACAGGAACAATTTGGCTCACAAGGGGAAATTGTTGATGCCTTAAAAGCACAAGGATTTGACAACATCAGTCAATCAAAGGTTTCGCGTATGCTCAGTAAATTTGGTGCTGTTCGTACTCGTAATGCTAGGCAAGATATGGTCTATTGCCTGCCTGCAGAACTTGGCGTACCAACAGCCAAAAGTCCGCTACGTCAGTTAGTACTAGATATTGAACACAACGAAATGATGATCATTATTCGCACCAGCCCGGGTGCCGCCCAGCTGATTGCCCGCTTGCTAGACAGCTTAAGCAAAAGTGACGGTGTATTAGGTACCATAGCAGGTGACGATACCATTTTTATTGCGCCAACTAAGGTCAGCGAAATTAAAAAAACCATGCAAAGTTTAGAAAATTTATTTTCTAAAAATGCAACATTAAGCGGATAACAATAATAAAGAGCTATTTCTCAATTCCAAATTATAGTACCTAAAGTATCTGCTTATTAATGACGCCTTCACTATCATTGAATGTATCAAGATGTCGTTATAAATAACAACGACGACTTTAAACAGCTGTATTTAGTATATCCCTTTAGCTAATTTAAATTTCTATTATTAATCAATAACTAAGATAACTTCGTAAGCTTAACCTCAAATAAATTGCATACAATATATTGTAAACATTAAAATTATGTGCATTAATTAAACAACTCCATAAATTATTTGGAGTTAATAAAACTATAAAAATGAAATGTTCTAGAGGAATTAATATGCTTAATAAAAAGTTACTTACATTAGCGATTATTGCTGCAACTGCTAGCGCCCCAAGCGCCATTAGCCACGCAAAAGGAAAACCCACTGCAAGCAACATATTACCTTACACATACACCTGTAGCTCGACCTTAAAATTTCAAGCACAAGACATGAGCAACCAAGAGTTCATCGATTCATGTCAATTAGTGGGATTAGAAGAAGGTTACTTTCATCAGAAACTATCAACACAGCAATTACCGATCGTAAACGACGTCAATGATGATTTGCTTATGGTGATTTTTGACGATTATCGTAACTACAACCGTTATGGTTCCCGTTTATTTGGTATCAACACCAACAATGGCGGTATGTATATAGAAGGAGATGCGGAAGATCCTAACAATCAGGCAAGCTTTTATGCTCATGAAGCAGATTGGTTACGACCTGAGTTTGTTATTTGGAACCTTGAACACGAATATGTTCATTACCTTGACGGCCGGTATGACCTTAAAGGAAACTTTTCTGATTATCCAACAACAACCGTATGGTGGAGTGAAGGATTAGCAGAATATATCTCGCTAAAAAATACCAATGACGATGCCAAAGCATTAATCAACCTAAATGGCGGGAACCGCACATTAAGTCAAGTATTTGCCACAAACTATAACAATAGCACGGATGAAATATACCGCTGGGGTTACTTAGGTGTACGCTTTATTTTTGAAAACAATATCAATGATATTGACACTATCAGAAGTTTTACAACCATCGGAGACTGGCAGGGATATCAAAATGAGTTAGATGCTATGGCTGCGCAATATGAAACTCAATGGCAAAATTGGCTAGTTTCTTTAGCTCAAAGCTAGTAATCACGTTTTTATATGTACTGACAAGGACGTCAATTATCTTCAGAGGTTTTTATGTTACGTCCCGTTTTACTTTCGCTCATATTGTTTCTATCACTCCCGTTAAATGCAAAAGCTAACAAATTACTTATTTCCTTAAACCAACTAAAGGAGCAGATAGCACTTTTTCACACTCAGCAAAACGACACTTATGGTGAAGAATATATCGAAACCAGTGTTTCTTATATTCAAAATGTCGGCGCAATATTCCACCTCACCTATCGACAACCTTTGATAACTTGGCAGCAAGATAACGCAACCTCTGGCAACAACGAAATGGCAATTACAACCAGCCAAGAAGAACAGAAAATAAAGAAGAAGTTTGTTCAACTGCGTCAACAAGCGAAAAGCTTATCCCATCAGGCGTATGCCATTGAGCGTAAGATTTCAGCAATAGAAAAGTCAGTAAACCAGTCAAGCAATAGCGCGCAAACAGAACAGCAGCTAGTACAACTTAAACAGAAACTGCACAACATAGAAGCTCAGAAAGCTAACTTGCGCCCACAATATGAGAAAACAGAAAATCAGCTATATCAATCACAAAAATCGAAACAAACGGTCACATCAATTCCTTTTACCACTCAGTTTGCACATTTTGCTGCAGAGCAACTATGTCAGCAAACCGCCATTAGCCCATTGATAACCGAACACGACAAAATAATATTCATCTTACGTGCAACAGGCCTACAAACAGTATTGCCAAAAAATAATAGTCGCTTTGAAGATACCACTTATGTCATCACACAACAGGCATTATCTGCATGTGAAAACGCTGAGATATCAACAAGTGAATTACTGCAAACATTTAACATTGGAGCTTTTTAGGGGGAAAAAGGCACAATGACTCATGCCTCAAATCTTGCTAACGCACAGCCAGAAGGCTCTACCAAGCTTGTGCAAGTTCAAACAAGCCTATTAGCCTAATTGAGCTAAAATATTTAGGCTTGGCGCAAAAAAAGCCGCGCCGGTTTCTGCCTGAGTATATTTAAGTAGATGGTCGAAATGGCCATCTTCGTCAGCGACTATCATGCTTTTAAGCATTAATTCAAACGGTTCTGGCGAATTACAGTAAGCGACAAACATCAAGCCTTGTAATTTCATATCCCCGTAGGGCATGCTTTGTCTGAGAATTTCTATGCTGTTACCTTCCGCATCTTTAAGATTGGTTCGTTTAATATGCGAGGTCAGTGGCTTATTTTCACTGGTGTATTCTTCGTTATTGATTTTAGTGCGAGCAAACACATCTTCCTGCTCTTTGACTTCTAAGCGATTCCATAAATTTAAGTTATGGCGATAGCGTTGAATATGTAAATAGCTGCCACCAGCAAACTCGGGATCATCTTCCGTTGACACTAATGCGACTTCACGGCGATGACGACCTTGTGGGTTTTCAGTACCGTCAACAAAGCCTGTTAAATCTCTGCCATCTAAAAAGCGAAAACCTCTGACCTGCTCAACCAGCTCGACACTATCAGCCATTAACGCACAAACCTTACCAGCAACAATATGATTAACATCTGCTCTATCACTACGCACTTCAATATAAAGATCATAGTTAACCGACGGGGCTACTCTATCGTCACAGCTTAATTCATTAAAAGGTCGAAGTGCTTTCGGTCGTGCGCTGGGGTAGAGTTCATCCCAATAATTTGCGCCAATAGCGACCACGCCAGTTAAATTACTTTCAGAAAAGCGATCAGCATACTTATCAAATAACGCCGGTAAACGAGAAAGTGCTTGTCGAACATGGGCATCCTTATCATCTAACGCATTAAACAGTAAATAATAACCATGTAAACTGGGTTCAGCGCAAATACCAAATTGTTCTCTTGCCATAAGTCTTCAACTTAAGAAATAGCTAATAGCCTAATTTTACACATTTTTACGCAATAAGCAGTATTTGTTTACTGGCATAAATTAAAAAAGCCAACAAGCAAATACTCGTTGGCTTTAAACTGAGTTAACTTATTGCGAATTAGCCGCGGGTAAATTCCGGATAAGCCTCTAAACCACAATCTGATTTATCAACACCTTCGTATTCTTCTTCGGCGCTAACGCGAATCCCCATGGTAACTTTTAAGACATACCAAACAACGAAGCTAGTCGCAAAAACCCAAACAAAAATGGTTGCCGCGCCGATAAGCTGACCACTAAATGTCGCACCATCGTTTGTCAACGGTACTAACAGTAAGCCAAATAAACCGACAACACCGTGTACTGAAATCGCACCGACTGGATCATCAATTTTTAATTTATCTAAGCTAACGATTGATAACACCACGATTAAACCACCAATGGCTCCAAAAATAGTCGCCTGCAATGCCGTTGGCGTTGAAGGTTCTGCGGTGATCGCCACTAAACCTGCTAAAGCGCCGTTTAATGCCATAGTTAAATCCGCTTTCTTGAACAATATTTTTGCCAATATTAACGCTGCAACTGCACCACCTGCCGCTGCCGCATTAGTATTTAAAAACACCATGGCAACAGAATGAGAATTACCAATATCACCTAATTTTAATACCGAGCCGCCGTTAAAGCCAAACCAGCCCATCCATAAGATAAAAGTACCTAACGTTGCTAGTGGTAAGTTAGCACCAGGAATCGCATTGACTCGGCCATCAGCACCAAACTTGCCTTTACGGGCACCCAGTAATAAAACCCCAGCTAACGCCGCCGCCGCACCAGCCATATGTACGATGCCAGAACCGGCAAAGTCAGAAAAGCCTAAATCGCCTAAACTATATAAACCAAATACTGCATTACCACCCCAGGTCCAGCTACCTTCCATCGGATAGATCACTGCAGTCAACACTACGGTAAAAGATAGAAATGCCCATAATTTCATCCGTTCAGCCACGGCACCTGAAACAATCGACATTGCCGTAGCAACAAAGACCACCTGGAAGAAGAAATCTGACGCTGCAGAATAAATTGCACCGCCGGTAAAGCCATCTTCACGTTCTGCAAAAGATTTTAATACCGCATCAGCATCAACTGTTTCAATACCAGATAAAAAGAAGCCACCACCGTACATAATTTCATAACCGCAAGCTAAATACATAGTGCAGGAAATAGCATATAAGGCGACATTCTTTGTTAAGATTTCGGTAGTATTTTTTGCTCGGACCAAACCGGCTTCCAGCATAGAAAAACCTGCTGCCATCCACATAACCAAAGCACCACACACTAAAAAGTAAAAGGTGTCTAGGGCATACTGCAAGTGAAAGATATTTTGTTCCATGATATTCCCCTTAAAGTGCTTCTACGTCATTTTCACCGGTACGAATACGCACCGCTTGTTCAAGGTTATAGACAAAAATCTTTCCGTCCCCGATTTTTCCGGTATATGCCGCCTTAGTAATCGCTTCAACTAAACGTTCAACCACATCATCGTTGACGGCAATTTCCAATTTAACCTTAGGCAAAAAATCCACTTGATACTCTGCCCCGCGATATAGTTCGGTGTGACCTTTTTGACGACCAAACCCTTTAACTTCACTGACCGTTAAGCCTTCTACTCCCACTTCTGAGACAGCTTCACGAACATCATCTAACTTAAATGGTTTGATAATTGCGCTAATTAATTTCATTAGTAACCCCTACTTGTTATTTGACTTCAAATATTCAAGTGTTGTACCAAAAGGGAAATTACCTTTAAAAGCAACGAACTAGTTGAGATTCACCAATAATCAGGCAAAGAAAACGCACCATAGTGGTGCGCTAAAATATCGACTTGTTAATTAATGGTGCAAAAACCTACAACACAGGCCAACGCCAGATCAGAATGCTTTGGTTGCGCACAAAATACACACTGAAACGTTCAATCCCCCTAATAAACCATAGCGGCGCTTGGGTTTAACACGGCCAAAATCGCTAACCGTTCCATGTCACAAAAATCATTGGCTGAACGAATAACTGACTCGTTTACTCCTAATGCTTTCAACTTATCAGCAGATAATACCTTCGTAAAAGAGAAGCCTTTACATTGATGATTCATCAACATCATGCGTTTAGCGCAGAATAATAATTTGGTTTCCATCGACGCATATTCAAAATTATCTTCATCCTGAAAGCGAATAGGTTCTATTAAACTATACGGCAATCGCCATAATTTAAGTAACTCGCCAGTACAATCCGCATAACTAAAGCCAAGCTGTTCATTTTGCTTATCCCAGGGCAACTCATTGGTTTTTAACTGCTGGATTATTTCTACTTTATCTGGTTCAAATTGCTGAACCACCAGCTCACCTAAATTATGCAACAGGCCTAGAATAAATAACCTTTCAGCATTTGGCACCGCTAGCTCATACCCCAAAAATTTGATCATTAATGCGCAGTCAACACTTTGCTCCCAAAATGTTTCTAAAAATTTCGATGGCGCCTTAATTGATTTAAATGTTTTAGTGGTAAAATAAGCAATCACTAAATTATAAACTTCAGTAATACCTAACACTAATACCGCTTTTGAAATGGTATCTATCTTACCGGGATAATTAAAAAACGAGCTATTCGCTAGTTTTAAAATAGTGCCTGATAACGCTGGGTCCAGTAGGATGACATCTGCGATATCGTCTATCGTCGATGCCTCATCGTCAATCAGTTCTTTAATTCGAATAAAAGAATCAGATAATACAAAGATTTCACTCGCTTTTTCAGCGTAATCTAAGGCGTTCATAATTAACACTCCGTCTGTACCAATTGCTATCAGCTAGATAAAGTATCCAACAGCGTCCTTGCACA
The DNA here is from genome assembly GCF_030161395.1 of Thalassotalea insulae. Taxonomy (NCBI): domain Bacteria; kingdom Pseudomonadati; phylum Pseudomonadota; class Gammaproteobacteria; order Alteromonadales; family Colwelliaceae; genus Thalassotalea; species Thalassotalea insulae. Next base: position 2,728,030 of record NZ_BSST01000001.1, on the reverse strand, counting down.
GACAATTTCAAGATTAATAAACACTAACAAAATATGAAGGATTGCAATTTTCACCCTTCAGTATAGACATAAATATTTAGCGGCTGCCGATCTTTTCAGATAAAAGTTATTCAAGCGCAATAAAGTCACTAATTCACTTGTGCATGAATATGATAAGAAGTGAATTTTCTAATATTAATCACTCCGGTATCAAACAATAAATACTGCCCTTTTATACCTAATAAGGTACCACTGACAGCATCTGTTTTATCAAAATTAAATGAGGTTATTTTACTTGGAAACTGCTGCACCGGAAAATCGAGCGCTATCACTTCTTCCGATAACTGTTCAACGGCGTCCGAACCGAATTGCAGACGAATATCATTTAGCTTCTCCGCAATTTTGGGTACTAGTTCTTTGGATTTTGCCACTAAATCTATTGGCTCAGCATTACCTTTCAACATTGCCCGCCAATTGGTTTTATCGGCAATAAATTCTGCCAGTGCTATTTCTACTAAGCCAGATTGTAAGCGAGTATTCACTTTGAATATTGGTAGTGCCTGCGTCGCCCCTTGATCAATCCAGCGAGTCGGGATTTGCGTATGGCGAGTAATGCCTACTTTTAATCCTGATGTGTTAGCTAGATAAACATAATGTGGAATAAAACAATGTGTTTCTCCCCATTCCGGTTCCCGACACGTCCCCTGCTCATAATGGCAGGTTTCAGGCTTCATAATACAGAGATCACATTGCGCTAACTTTTGCATACAAGGAAAACAAAATCCCTGGGAGTAACTTTTTTTCGTTTTTCGCCCACAATGACAGCAACTGATATGCTGGTGATAAGTTAACGTTAACGATTGGCCAATAAGCTCATTTAATTCAATCTGTTGCTCACCAATAGGCAATTGATATTTAACCTTACCATGCTCATCTAACTGAGCGGTCATTTTGCGCAATGCGCCAACTTGTGTTTGCATTTTTTCTACCATAAAAAAATATTAGTACCATGGTAAGGAAAAATGTCACACTACTCCATCAAAAATATCATCGTTACAATAAGAATGTTAAAAGATACCGCTAACTGGTTTGTTTACCTGTTACGTTGCGCAGATAATAGCCTATATACCGGGATCACCACCGATGTTGAACGCAGGCTTAAGCAACATAATCACTGCAATAAAACCGGAGCAAAATACACACGTGTACGCCGACCAGTAGCACTGGCTTATTTAGAGCCTGCAACTAACCGTTCTGCCGCAAGCCAGCGAGAATACCAACTAAAACAGTTAACTAAAGCTGAAAAAGAGCGATTAGTGAAAAAGCAAGCTATAGAAAAATAGAACAAGTGTGCACTCAAGACCTTAAATTTACTGGTCTGCTTAGTAAGTAATAACTTATATTATTTCGATTTTCAGACCAACTACTGATAAAATGCCCTGTTTTTTATTTTATTAGTGAAGTAGGTTCCATGTTTTTAGAAAGCTATTGTAACGTCTCTGGCAACAAGATTAGTTTTACCCGCCAACAAGGTAGTGATTTTGCCAAAAAAGTAGCGGATGACTTTAATCCGCTACATGACACAGATGCGAAAAGGTTTTGCATCCCAGGAGATTTACTGTTTTCTTTAGTGCTAGAAAAGTCAGGACTGTCGCAAGAAATGAAGTTTACCTTTTCAGGTATGGTCAGTGAAGGCATAGAACTGATATTCCCTATGGAAATTAACGGGCAATCAGCGGTAGTTGATAGCAATAATAAAGAATACTTAGTGATTGCCGCATCAGGTCAACAAACCAAGAAAAGTGAAACTATCACAAGTTTAACTAAAGCGTATGTCGAATTTTCAGGGCAAACCTTTCCGCATATATTAGTCGCATTGATGGCAGAAAATAATGTCATGATCAATCCTGCCCGCCCTATGGTAATGTATGAAAGCATGACCATACACCTAGACAAGATAGATTTTACCACTGTGCAACTTGAACTTGCACAATCCACCCTGTCAATCGATGGCAAACGCGGCGTTGCCGACCTTATTTTTAACCTTATCTCAGAGGGGAAGAAAATAGGTTACGGTAAAAAACATATGCTACTGAGCGGCCTGCGACCGTACGAACAAGCAACTATCGATGGTATCGTCGACGTATACAATGATAAAAAAACACAATATCATCGCTAACACTTATAAACCGGAGCCATTCACTCATGGCTCCTAACACCTTCTGTTATTACCTGTTACGACTTTTAAACCTTAACCACCAAAGATCTAGTTTTTGCGCATTAGTTCGCATAATGCGCTGAGATTTTCTCAGCCACGTTTTTGCCCAATGATACTCAGTGCTCAGTATCGCTAATCCAAGCGGAATAAATATAACTGCCGGTCCAGGTAATAGAATAAAAATCAATCCCAGAGCGATTAAAGAAAAACCTACAAAGCTAATTAAAGTACGTTTAATCATAGTGATTTATATCAGTGAATTTCATCTGATGATTAAAACAGCAATTTTCGCTCCAAAAATTAACCATTTAACTATCAGTACCTTAAAAAAATAATACGTAAGTGAATTAGTCTAAGTTACCAGTTATTGGTCAATCTTCTCGCTTTTGATAATTTTGGACAAATTGCTGTCGCTGCTTTCGTCTATCTTCCAGGCAAAAGGCAAAAATCTGAGTTGAGCTAGGTTTAAGGCACTGTTCAAGTGGTTGAAAATAATCCAACCAATCTTGCTGTTTTTGACCACTGAACTCACCTCGGATCACAACATGGTTAGTGAGGCTCGCCGACTGAGCATAAGCTTGATCAAATATCGGGGTTTGCATTTTTTTATTAGCCAGTGATGAGCCCTTAGAACGCGTTTTCTTTTTCTTCTTGATACTAGCTTTTTTCGGCAGCTTTCCTTGTTGACACTGCCACCACTTATCTCGCGCTTTTTGCTCACGTTTCGCTAACGAGTGCGCTTTTTTATTACTATGGCCAACTCGTTGTTGTGCTTGGATGTTTCTTAATTTATCTAAATAAGGCTGACATTGTTTTTTACCGGCACTCACAGGTTTTACCCAAACCATGCACAATAACACGCCTAAACACAGGTATTTCATAGTACCCTCCTATCCATCCTTGAATAAGGAAAGTGTAGTACAGATGACAAAATCGGCCCTATACTAAAGGCAATTTATCAATGAATAGGGACATTCATGATGTTAAAAATAGACTATTGGATTTTAATTGTTATATCACTAACACTGTTCAGCGCGAACGCAGAGCAACTACCATTGCAACATGGTATTCCTGTTAGTGATGAGATTAACGTTGCAGAATATTGGGTCAGTGAAAAGCTAGATGGTATGCGCGCCTTTTGGGACGGTAAACAGTTATTAAGTCGACAGGGCAATATCATAAACACTCCCGCAAACTTTACATCGGGCTGGCCAACTTTCGCCCTCGACGGTGAACTATGGAGTCATCGGGGCGAATTCGAACAGCTTATGTCCTGTATTAAACGTCACCAGCTTGGTCCTTGCTGGCAAGATATTAAGTTTATGCTATTTGACTTACCACAACACCCAGACACCTTTAGCAATAGGGTACAGGCAATGAACAGGTTAATAACCAACAATAGTTCACCATATTTACAAATGATCCCGCAAGTGCGTATCCCCAACAAACAAGCTTTGTATCAAAAGCTTGATAATATAATCGCCATCGGTGGTGAAGGCTTAATGCTTCACCATCAAAACGCTATCTATCAACCAGGACGAAACAAGGCATTAATGAAGCTAAAGCCTTATCAGGACAGCGAAGCTATTGTTGTCGCTCACCTGCCTGGCAAGGGCAAGTATAAAAATATGTTGGGCTCACTGTTAGTAGAAACACCACAGGGACTTCAGTTTAAAGTTGGCACTGGCTTTACTGACCAACAACGCAAAACGCCACCACCGATTGGCGCCATAATCACCTACAAATATATTGGTAAAACGGCGCGAGGTGTGCCAAGATTTGCGAGCTTTATCCGAATTCGTCACCAACTATAGCAAGAGAAAAGTCATGGAATTTCATTTGTGGTTATCGTTAGCTTTTATCTGTGTCATGGGAGCATTATCGCCTGGTCCTAGCTTAGCCGTTGTCGTTAAAAACACACTTTTTGGTGGTGCTCACCAAGGCTATGCCACTGCCATCAGTCACGGCGCAGGCGTTGCCTTATATGCCACATTAACTGCACTTGGTATAGGAGTGATCATAGTACAATCGCCGCTTCTATTTAGTGTGATTAAATATGCCGGTGCGGCTTTTTTGCTTTATTTAGGCATTAAAGCACTGATGAGTAAAAAACAGAATGTTGAATTAACGAATGAACATCAGCACCATGCCAACAAAGCTCAGGATATTAACGGCTGGCGCGATGGTTTTTTAATTTCTTTTCTTAATCCTAAACTGGCAATCTTCTTTCTCGCACTATTTAGTCAATTTGTCGATGCCAGCGCCAGCACAGAAAAAAAAGTCATTATGATCGCGACCGTAGGCACTATCGATACCTTATGGTATATCTTAGTGGCATTTATGTTCTCCAGAGGCCCGATATTAGATAAGCTCAAACGTAACAGTCATATTATTGATAAAATCACCGGTAGCTTTTTGATCTTGTTGGCCGCCAGAGTAGTAGTTAACTAAGCACTATTGGAGTATTTAGGTCTCTGCTGGCAGATAGCTAAAAAGTAATACTTTAAGGCCTTTACCCTGTTCAGCTTCTTTAAATACCCTTGGGTTAGCTATTTTTCCCTGATAATGACAGTCAGGGCATGAGTTTGCTACTTGTGCTTGTAGGAAAGATTCATCTAAATCCGGTGAATTTAAACACAACATTAATTCAGCCCCCGGTTTCATGAACTGAGGAATGCGCCGTAAAATCTTTTGATAATCTCTTTCAATATTAACGCTACCCTTTTGAAATGATGGTGGGTCACACACTAAAATATCATACGGACCATATTTTTTTATTCGCCCAAAGGATTTGAAAATATCCACGCCTTCAAACTTTACCCGGGATAAATCCTGTTGGTTGAGTTTGTGGTTGTCTCGCCCTTTCGCTAAAGACGCTTTCGCCATATCGATATTAACCACTTGCTTCGCCCCACCAGCAATGGCAGCCACAGAAAAAGCACAGGTATACGCGAATAAATTTAAAACATTCTTATCTTTAGCTTTTTGATAAAGCCAGTTCCGGCCATTGGCCATATCTAAAAACAATCCGGTATTTTGTGACTTACCTAACTGCAACTGAAATTTTAACTGCTGTTCAACCGCAACCAACTCGGTGATAGTTTCTCCCCAGACAACTTCTATCGGCGCATAAGACTGATATCTGTGCTGCACCTGTATTGACTGGCATTCAGTAAATAAAGTTTTCAGTTCAGTAACTTGCTGAGCTAACCATGCTTGTTCAACTGGCTGGTACAAGGTGATCAATAACACTGGAGAAAACCAGTCAACATTGACATGAGCTAAATTACTATAGGCATGGCCACGACCATGAAATATCCGTTGACACAGGCTTAAGTCCGACGACACTAGGCCTTGTTCAAAATTTTGTTGAATATGGGAGAGCATTGATAACATTTTAGATAAATAAAAGCCGCATAATAGCAAATTATGCGGCTTAAAATAACAATAAGCTCGACGGTATTAGAGTCCGGATAAATTCACACCAAAGAACTTAACCGCTACGGTATTAATAAAAATAAATAACACGATTAACGGAACAAAAGTGCCAAGTGAAAAATTAACGTATTTTTCAACCCAGCTGCCAGCATAGTTTTTATTGCCAATCGATAGTTCTGCAGTTAAATTTTTCTTTTTCCAACGATAGCTAACGAAAACACAAAGTAAGAAACCATTTAACGGTAAAATAGTATCGTAGAAAACATCATATACCACATCAAAGAATGAACGAGTGCCACCAGCATAACTGGTAAACTCAGTAAAAAAGGTCACCATACCAAAGGAAACTGTCGCAAATAAAGTTAAAATCCCTGCGGTCATTAACAAGGTAAATAACGCTTTCTTACGGCTATGACATTTCTCTGTTACCAAATAGGATACCGGTACTTCTAAGATCGACACTAATGAGGTAATAGCAGCAAAAAATACCAGAAGAAAAAAGAATGCCGCCACAGCACTCGCACCGATATAACCAATAGAGGCTTGCAATGCTAAAAAGATTTTAGGCAAGAAAGTAAATATTAACGATACTGAGCTATCACTTAATTCCTGTGGATTAACATCAGGATTAAACGAGAATACCGCCGGCAAAATCATTAATCCGGCAGTAAAAGCCACCGCCGTATCAGTAATAGCAACTAATTTTGCTGAGTTGGCAATATCGGTTTGATTATTGATATATGAACCATAAGTGATCAAGATCCCCATACCTAAAGATAGAGAGAAAAATGCCTGCGATAAAGCACCATTAATCACTGACGGCGTTAATTTCGAGGCATCAGGGATAATAAAAAACTCGACCCCAGCAAACGCATTGTCCAGTGTTAAGACAAAAATCACCATGGCAATTAACATAACAAACAATGTTGGCATTAATACTTTAGCGGCTTTTTCGATACCATCTTTAACACCGGCAACCAAAATATAATTAATAATCCCAGCCACCGCTGCCATAGCAACAAACAAATACGGACTATTAATAAAGATACCAAAGCCTTCATTGCTAGCAAGAAAGTCCAGTTTCCCCGCCAAGGTTAGAACAATATAGCCAAATAGCCATACCGTTAATACCATATAAAATACCGCAATCATAAACGGCGTTAACACCCCGAGAAAGCCTGCAGCACCCCATAGTTTGCTACCATTACTCAATGACTTATAAGCACCAACTGGTTCTTTCTGGGTCTTTCTTCCTACTGCCATTTCAGCGATCATTACCGGTAAGCAGATAAAAAAGACAAACAAAGCATAAATAAGTAAAAAGGCACCACCACCATTTTTAGCAGCGTTAACGGGAAACCCCACTAAATTACCAATACCGACGGCTGAACCAGCGGCAGCTAAAATAAAGCCGATGCGTGAGCTAAAATGTTCTCTAGAAGCAGTCATAAATGTCCTTCGTTATAATATTTTTCGGGCATAAATTTTTTTGATGCACGATGCTACCAAGGATTAAGACTAATGTCTTGCATTTGTGTTGCCGTTTACGTAAACGAATGTATATAAAAAAATGCACTTAAGATAAGTGCATTAAAAAATAATCAATAAAACAATAAATTACCTATTGGCGGCTATAAAACTTACTGCCCATGATACGTAAAATATTTTCTGCCTCTTCGGTGGCAAATTCAGCTGCCGCATTTAAGTCATCACTTGAAATCCCTAAGCTACGACATAAGCTTTCGTCGACGGTATCATCGTAGGAAAACTCTTCAGGATGTGAATCAACTAACGCCAGCCGCGTCGCCAAATATAAAATTTTAACGTCCTGATTAATTTGAATGGTATGAGCTTCATTATAATGACGAATAGGTAAAATAATTTTTTCCGGGATTTGCCATATCTTCAACAATTCAGCAGAAATATCAGTATAAGTGTAACCTAGCTGTTGTTGCTGCACTGTCCAAGGAAGGTTGTCAGCCGAATATTTTTCACAGGCTTGAGCAATTTCTGGGGTAACTTTAGCGACAATGAGTTCACCAAAGTTTTGTAGCAGACCAGCAACAAACAAGCGTTCGATATCACGAATACCCGATTTAACTGCAAGGTTTTTCGTTGCCAAGCCACAAAAAACACTCATTCTCCAGAAACGCTTTAAATCAATCGCCTGATTAGCAAAGTGTTTAAACGCAGAGGCCGCGACATCCACCAGCATCATATTGTAAATCGCCTGGGTGCCAATAATGGTGATCGCTCGGGAAATAGTACTTATTTCACCAGGAAAACTATAAAGCGCGCTATTCGCAATTTGCAGTAAACGCGAGGTCATTGAAGGGTCGATACTGATAACATCAGCAAAATCTTCTATTGTTGACGTTTCATCCTCAATCAACGACTTTACTTTAAAACAAGCATCTGGCAAAGCAAATGAACCATTTGCCTGAATAGCATATTCATGGGCATTCATTTAATGGGGTCCAATCATTAAATCATGATTTGAGTGTAACGCGTTGATTAGTTATTGGAAACAAAAAAGCGTGATATTTTCATATCACGCTTTGATTATCATTAACTTAACGCTTTAATTATTGGGCAAACGTCTTGCCAAAGAAATCACCTTGATTCCAAGTAGGGCGTTGCTCACCATTGGCAATTTCCATCCCTATCATCATATTCACTTCGGCAAAACTTGCTGCCGCATCCCAGCGAATAGGTAAATCCATTTGATCACTGTGCTGGTGATAATGGTTTTTCAAGAAATCACCAAACATTTTGCCACCATCTATTTCAGGATCTTTTGATTTAAACCCTGTCATTAAGAATACCGATGGTATACCCGCTTTAACAAAGTTGTAGTGATCACTGCGCGTAAATAATGCCTGCTCTGGCATAGGATCCGGGCTTAAACTGATGCCTATTTTCTTACCAGCTGCTTCCACTATACCGCCTAAGCTAGAATGAGTAGAACCAAAGGCAATAACATCTGCAAACGGATATAAAATCAACGGCATATCTAAGTTCACATTAGCCACCATTTGCATTACTGGTACGGTTGGATTATTAGCGAAATAACTTGAACCTAACAAGCCTTTCTCTTCTCCTGTCACGACAACAAATAGAATTGAACGCTTCGGCGCAACCGGTTGAGCAGCTAATAAACGCGCAGTTTCTAATAAAATAGAGACTCCTGATGCGTTATCCAGCGCACCATTATTAATGACATCTTCATCTTCATCAGCATCACCATGATCATCACTGTGCTTGCTGATACCGATATGATCAAGATGAGCACTAAAGACAACATACTCATCTTTCAGTTTAGGATCACTACCTTCTAATGTCGCGATAACGTTCGGGCTAGTGATCTCTTCATGACGTGACTTACTTTTCATAGTCACTTTAGCCGCTAGCTCAAAACCTTTAATCGCCTTATTTTCACTGTCATCATTAAAAACATCAGCTAAATCGCGTTCTGCCCCTTCAAACAATGCTTTAGCACTCTCGGCATTAATATAAGCACCGCCTTTCATTTCAGGGTATTTGCCAAATGGCTGACCTTCTTTATTTAACCAGCTTAAACGCGGTGTATCAGCATGTTTCGCAGAGGCTTCAAAGGTTCTGACTTTATCACGTTTTGGCGTATGAATAGTGATAAAACCAATAGCGCCATGCTCAGCCGCATGACGAACTTTTTCACGACCAGAGCCAATATGAGCCCCTTCTTCCGATGGTAAATCATCCGGACGACCGGTTAAAGCAACGACAATTTTGCCGTTAACATCTAAATCCGCATAATCGTCATACCCAAACTCTTCTGAAACCACACCATAACCAACAAATACAGTTTCAGCTGCAACATGAGATTCTGTTTCAATCGCAGAACCTGACATTAAAAAGTCATCTTTAAACGCTAACTCAACATTTCCGGCAGCATTTTCAATGCTCATTTCCGCGCTACCGTCTTCTAAGTAAACACGTCTAAACGTCACATTCTGTTCAAAACCGCCATGTTCACCTTGTGGCATTAAACCTAGCTGCTTAAAATTTGATTTCACATAGTTAGCGGCTATTTGATAACCTTCACTTCCAGTATCACGTCCTTTTAAGGTGTCATCTGCTAAAAACTCAACATGTGCTTTAATGCGCTCAGCATTAACTTGCTCAGGCTGAGCAGCCACAGTAGTTTCTGTCTGAGTGGCTTCTTTACCACAGCCAGCTAGCACAGCAAGTGACAGTAAACTTGCCGAAGTCAATAATTTAAATTTCATCGCTTTCTCTTTTGCCATCATTTTTATTAATTTAATACGGCCATTATACCGTACGTTGCGCCACACTATATCGACAGCCAATAGAAATTGCCAGTCAAGCTATCGCGGATATAGCACAGCTAATCGCGAGTGATACTTTTTTTGCAGTATTTCCTATAACCAGAAAGGCACACCAGAATCCTCTTTGACCTTTTCCGTCACTATATAAGTATGTGAATGAGAAACCGCGGGGAGATTGACAATTTCAGATAATATCTCGCGATACGTTTCAATTTTATCAAAGCGGATCATAATTAAGTAATCAAAGCCCCCTGCCACTAAATGACACTCTGCAACTTCTTCAATTTTAACCACTTCTTTTTTAAAATCATTAAAGACATCACCCGTAGTACGATCCAGCGTTACCTGAACAAACGCTTTCATCCCATAATTTAACTTATTGGCATTTAAAACCGCGGTATAGCGTTCGATATAACCTTCTTTTTCTAAACGGCGTACCCTTTCCAGACAAGGACTGGCACTTAAATTGATCTTCTTGGCCAGATCGGCATTAGAGATCCTGCCATCATTTTGCAAAGCCTCTAAAATAGTCAAATCAATACGATCTAATACACGATTTTTTCCGGAAGCCATAATACCAAACAATCTACTGCAAAATTAAAAAATTAGCATATATTATTTGGTAAATTTACAAATTACGCAAACACTTTCTGTTGGAGTTACTATAAAATCCGCGTCCAGTTATTACACATTCATTATAGGTACTACTATGCTTTTCAATGGCTCTTTAACAACCTCAAATAGCATACGTCAAACAATTAGAGATAATTACCGTGCAGACGAAAATGCGGTACTTGCACATTTACTCCCAATTGCTGAAATTGGGGTCGACGCCAAATCTCGTGCCTGGGAATATGCCCGTCAGCTAGTGGTTAATATTCGTAAAGAACAAAAAGGCAAAGGCGGCATAGATGCCCTGTTGAATGAGTTTTCATTATCAACAGAAGAAGGCGTGGTACTAATGTGTTTGGCGGAAGCTTTGCTTCGTGTGCCTGATAAATTGACTGCTGACAAGCTTATCCGCGATAAACTGGCAAACGGCAACTGGAGTTCACATATTGGTAATTCAGATTCACTGTTTGTCAACGCATCTTCTTGGGGATTACTCCTGACAGGTAAGCTAGTCAATTATTCAGATGAGAAAAAAGAGCAACAATTTGGCTTGTTGAAAAAAACAGTCGGCCGCCTAGGTGAACCTGTGATCCGTAAAGCCGTGCGTTATGCCATGAAAATTATGGGTACCCAATTTGTCATGGGGCATCATATCCAAGGAGCGTTGACGCGAGCAGTAGATACGGAAGCTAAAGGTTATACCTATTCCTATGATATGTTAGGTGAAGGCGCCCGCACTATGGCAGATGCTGATCGCTACTTTACTAGCTATATGTCAGCAATTGATGCTATCGGTAAAGCGGCTAATGGCAAAGGACCACAAAAAAGCCCAGGGATTTCTATTAAATTATCAGCCATTCATCCGCGCTATGAATTTTCACACCGTGATCGTGTCATTAAAGAACTCATTCCGCGCCTTAAAGAACTGGCATTAGCAGCAAAAGCTTATGACATTGGCTTTACTGTCGATGCCGAAGAAGCAGATCGCTTAGACATTTCTCTCGACATTATTGAAGCAGTATTTACCGATAAAGATCTCGACGGCTGGCATGGTTTTGGTATCGCGGTACAAGCCTATCAAAAACGCGGGATTTACGTGATTGAATGGGTTAGAGAATTAACGAAAAAAGTGGGTCGTCAAATGATGGTTCGACTGGTGAAAGGAGCCTACTGGGACAGTGAAGTGAAAGAAGCCCAAGTTGAAGGTTACAATGACTTTCCCGTCTTTTCCCGTAAACCGTCAACTGACGTTTCTTATCAAGCTTGTGCGAAAAAATTATTGTCGTATCGCGACACCATTTATCCGCAATTTGCCACTCATAATGCTTATACCGTTGCCACAATATTAGAAATGGCCGAAACGGTAAAAGGTTTCGAATTCCAGCGTTTACATGGCATGGGAGAATCGTTGTTCGATCAGGTTGTGACACAAAAACAAGTTCCCTGTCGAGTCTACGCTCCGGTCGGTGAGCACTCAGATCTACTCGCGTATTTAGTGCGCCGATTACTGGAAAACGGTGCAAACTCATCGTTTGTCAATAATATCGTTGACGACAATATTCCGGTTGAATCGTTACTTGCCGATCCAGTAGAAACCGTGCGCAGCTGGCAGGATAAATATAACCCGCAAATACCGCAATCAATTGACATTTATCAACAAGAGCATGGTGTAGGACGTATTAATTCTAAAGGTATCGACTTAACCGACATTAATGAATTAACCGCTATGCGCAGTAATCTAGCAAGCTGGGTAGAACAAAGTAAAGCTCAAAGCCCACAGCCAGATCACGATGCGGTAACGAATCCAGCAAATAACACCGAAGTGATCGGTTATATCAAGCACGCTGACGAAGATGAAATGAAAGCCATCGTCGAGCGAGCCAATAGTGCATTTGCTAGCTGGTCAACAACAGATGTTGCCAAGCGTGCTGAAATATTATTAAAAACAGCTGATGCGTTAGAAGCACATCGCGATGAACTGATTGCCATTTGTACTAAAGAAGCAGGTAAAACCATTCCAGATGGCGTGGCCGAAGTACGTGAAGCGGTTGATTTTTGTCGTTATTATGCCGCGCGAGCGCAAGAATTACTTGCCAATGGCGATCTGGAAGCACGTGGCGTTGTTTTATGCATCAGTCCATGGAACTTCCCGTTAGCTATTTTCCTCGGACAAGTATCTGCCGCGATTGTTGCAGGTAATACCGTAGTTGCTAAACCAGCAGAACAAACGTCTTTAGTCGCCCTACGTACCATTGAAATCATGATCGAAAATGGCTTACCACAAGATGTCGTGCTCCCGGTAATTGCCCGTGGCAGTAAAGTCGGTCAAATCATAGTGCCAGATGAGCGTATTCAGGCGATCATGTTTACTGGTTCTACTGAAACAGGTAGTTGGATTTCACAAAAATTGGCAGAACGTCAAGGTGAACCTGTACCGCTAATTGCCGAAACTGGCGGGCAAAACTGCATGGTAGTTGACTCCACTGCTCTACCTGAACAAGTGGTTGATGATGTTATCGCCTCTGGTTTTCAAAGTGCTGGTCAACGTTGTTCTGCGCTTCGGGTATTATTCCTGCAAGAAGATGTAGCGGATAAGATCATCACCATGATCAAAGGTGCAATGCAGGAACTACACATAGGCGACCCCGCATTATTATCAACAGATGTTGGCCCGGTTATCGATAAGAAAGCCTTAAATGCACTCAACGAACATGTGGATTATCTGTCATCACGAGGCACTTTACACTATGTATGCAAAACGCCTGAATTATCGGCAGATATCGGCGCTGAACAGCATAACTTCTTTGAGCCACGTTTATATGAAATTAGTGATTTAAGCGTGTTAGAAAAAGAAGTATTTGGCCCTATTGTTCATATCATTCGCTATAAAGCGGAGCAATTAGAAGATGTTATCGAACAGATCAACGGTACTGGCTTTGGCTTAACTATGGGTATTCACACCCGTATCGAAGAAAAGGCGCAATATTTAGCAGCGCGCTCTCGTGCCGGCAATGTTTATGTTAACCGTAATATGATAGGTGCGGTGGTAGGTGTTCAGCCGTTTGGCGGTCGGGGTTTATCAGGTACAGGTCCTAAAGCAGGCGGTCCTCTATATTTGACTCGTTTGGTGAAAGACAAAGCCACGACTCAAGACGTGGCACTGAGTGTTGAACAAAAAACACAGTTAGCGAAAGAAATCGCGCAATGTCAGGCGAGTAGTAGCACAGTCTCTGCCCAGTTATTTGCAACTAAACAGCAAGAAGTTAACTGGAGCTTCACTCCACTTAATGACAAGCTCTCATTGTTACGCCAGTTACTGGCACAGCTTGCATCCAACAAAGTAGTACTTAATCAGGAAGCTCAATTAACACAAACCCTTAGCAATGCTCGTCAACAATTACTGTTTATTGAAAAACAACTAGCGTCAGCAAAAGTCCTACCGGGGCCTACGGGAGAGTCAAATATTCTCTATTTAGAGTCTCGTGGCACCGTCGCCAGTATTCGTTGTCAGAATACATCCTTCAATTACTGGATGATAGCGACCTTATCGGCACTAGCAGCAGGTAATTGCGTTATTGCTGTGGTTGATGATCAATATTTTGCGGAAACTCAGGCAATTGCCAATATCTTGCAACAATCGGGATTAAGTGCCGGTGTCTTCCAAGTAACACAATTAGGACATATTGACGATGTCTTAAATCATTCAGTGCTAGCAGGTGCCATTGTTGATAATGCCAGCCCGCTTAAACAAAGAGTAGGTGAAACAATTGCGGCACGCAAGGGAGCAATTTTACCTTTGATCACCGCCTACAATAACGAAAACCTGTTCTATCGTATGGTGACAGAAAAAACCGTCACTATCGATACCACAGCAGCAGGTGGTAACGCCTCGTTAATGACGATGGAATCTAACGTCGGTTAAGTTTCTTTAGCTATTTAGCAAGGTCAAAATTATTCAAAGCGGCTCAATTGAGCCGCTTTGTTTATAAGTACGAATCAATAATTTTTGCTATAACGCCAGCATGTTTTAATTCATTAATTGCACGATTCAGGCGCGGTATGATAACGGCAAGTTCTTTACGTAAACGAATACGAAGAAAGCCATCGGAGTGACTTTGACCGATCACTATTGGCACCGACAAAACATTCGACCAATACTGTGCCGTAATATCATCACAAATTGCATAGCTTACCCGGCGCTGTTGCAACGCCATAATTAAATTTTTTTCAGAAGAAAAGTCAACCCGCTGAAACAAGTTGTCATCATGGTAATAGTAGCCACGTACTGTACCTATTTGCACATGATCCGACTGTTTCATTTTTTGCGTTAATAATGAAATCGCATTTGCCGTTAACGCAATATATGACTCTTTCACGGGAATAATTGGCGCACTAAAAACATAACGTTCAATAGGGACATCTGCTGGCAGCCACGCTGGATTTATAAAATCAAAATCAATGTCGCCATTTTCTAGCGCTAAGTTAGTACGAGCTGCCGGTAACGCAACTTCTTCGCCGATAATATTGGCTCGCTGCAGAATCAAATCAATGATTTCCGGCACAATACCTTTGCGTTGCTGTGAATGAATGTAATAAGGAAACCAGGCATTAGAACCCGAAGGTTCATATTTAAGCCGCAGCGGCTCATCTATCTGCTTTTTCGCCTTAGATAGCTCATTATTAGACGATGCTTGTCCACTGACCGTAAGGAAAATAACCGCTAAAAATAGTAAAATCCACTTCATATACCGACACCACCGACTACATAACAAGTGCGTACAGACTCTTAATTAAGCATAGCTAATGATGTCGACCAAATCGAAGAAAAGTGACTATTTTTCACCTCCAATCAATGCATGTTTATCAACAGGTAAACTTAATTGAACTTCAACACCATGACCGTCCTTTACGTTAGTTACGCTAATGGTACCGTGATGATTAAACATTATCTGGCGACACAATGCCAAACCTATGCCGCTCCCGGATGCCTTAGTGCTATAAAATGGCACAAAGAGGTTTTCAAAATTCGCAATACCACAACCTTGATCGACCAGTCGAATAACGGTATTAAATTCATCACTTATTACTGAAACCTTCAACAACGCACAAGCTTGTCCTAGCATAGCTTCAAGGGCATTTTTAAACAAATTGATCAGCACTTGCTCAAACTGCTGCTTATCAACATTTATCATTAACTGGCAGGAGTCATCTATCTCGGTTGTTAATTTGGGAAACAAGGCAGCACTCGTTTGCAGCATTTGATATAAACCCACCGAAACTTTATTTGGTTTAGGCAAATGAGATAACTGGCTATAACTGGCGATAAAAGAAGTTAAAGATTTAGCCCGCTCATTAATAATGTCGACTCCTGCCGCCAGTGATTGCCTGTCGATTGCTTTTGACTGGTCGCTAAGCTGATTTTGCATCGATTGGCTAATAGCTGCGATTGGCGTCATCGAATTATTCATTTCATGGCTTAATACCCTAACCAAGCTTTGCCAGGCCTTACGCTCCTGCTCGATTAACAAGCGTTCAGCGTTAGTAATAAAATACAATTGATGTGGCTGTCCTTGCGCCAAAAATTGCTCTTTAACCAGAAAATACTCGCCAATTAGTGGCTGAGAAGAAAATCTTATTATCCCAGGTTTTGCTTGACTAATTTCTGCGCCTAACACCGTAGCCGTTAGCGACTGGTACAAGACATTAGCCTGGCCCTGAAAAATATACTTCTTCGCTGAGTCGTTAGTCATCACTATTTTGCCATGTTGATCGGTTGCCAGCACCATGGCATGCATTTGCTCCAGTATCTTTTCCAACAACAGCCGTGACTCTTTCGCTTCAAACTTATGGCGAGCCAAGGTATCTGACAATTGATTGATAAGATTAAATAACTCTTGAAATGCCTGATTAGTTTGCAGCCGCCCTCTTAAAGAATAATCGCCATCTATCATAGACTCGATTAAATTGGACAGGGTGCGAATTTGAAAATCAGACACCTGCCTAATCGCCACAATACCGTACGTGGTCAACAGTATAAAAACAAAGACCAAAAAGGCGATAAAGTAACCTGAAACCTCAGTATGTATTAGCGCTATTGTCATTGTGAATATACAAGGGAGTGCGATCAGTAAAATAAATTTCTGCTGGTTATCTAACAGGTTCAACCCGCTAGTATCGCTCAAAAAGCGCTTTAACTTATCAATCCAGTTCATATTTAGCTAAACGCCGATAATAACCACTGCGACTGAAGCCTAAAGATTTCGCAGTTTCAGTGGCGTTACCACGATGAAAGGCTAAACGCTTAATCAGTGTCACTTTTTCAATCTCATTCATGGTTAACTGGGGATCATCCAAAGAGTTTTCACGTTCACCATTTGCCGTCAACATAATATCCTGACTGTCGATCACCGCCTTTTTACTGGTAAACAATAAACGCTCCATTAAATGACTTAACTCGCGGATATTGCCAGGCCAGTCATACTGCTGCAGTTTAGTTAATGCCGCATCAGATAGCGCAGGGCAAGATCTATGATATTTAACGCTGAATAATTGCAAAAAATGTTGTGCTAAATACGGAATATCTTCAACACGTTCAGCTAATGACGGCACCCGAATTTCTACGGTATTAAGCCGATAGTAAAGATCCTGACGAAATTGATTATTCGCTATTTGCTCAAGCAAGTCGCTATTAGTAGCAGAGATGATGCGAACATCGGCATCATGCGATTTGCTACTACCAACCACTTCATACTTACGCTCTTCCAACACTCGTAATAACTTTGCCTGCTGCGCCAACGGAATATTGGCCAGCTCATCAAGAAACAAGGTGCCTTGCTCCGCCATTTCAAAGCGTCCGATACGATTTTCCTTAGCATCGGTAAATGCGCCTTTTTTATGGCCGAACATTTCACTTTCAAACAAGGACTCAGGAATTGCCCCCATATTCACCGGAACAAAAGAATGAGCGGCTCGGGCAGAAACACTATGAACATATGCCGCCAGCATGCTTTTGCCAGTGCCATTACTGCCACTCAGCAAAATGCTCATATCACTTTGTGCCAAATCCGTTAAGGTTGCCATTAATTCTTTCATTTTGGCCGAATAAGCAACGATAGCATTTTCATCCGCCAGCTGAGTCTGACCGGTTAACAGCTTATTTTGCTGGTTGAGCCGCTCGGCCATCTGATTTGATTGCGCTAGGGCGAATTGCGTCTTGATCGCACTAAGCAGCCGTTCGTTATTCCAGGGTTTTTGAATAAAGTCTTTCGCTCCCGCCTGCATGGCTTCAACGGCGATATCTATGGTTGCCCAACCAGTCATCACGATCACCGGAATATTAGCGTCAATGCGTTGTACAGCACTAACTAGCTGCAATCCTTCGGCACCTGAAGTAGTATCTTGCTGAAAGTTCATATCCAGTAGCACTAAATCAACCGTTTGTTGCTCAAGGTGTTCAAGCACACTCTGTGGCGTGGTAACCGCAATAATGTCGAATCCTTGTTCGGCTAAGACATATTTTAAACTGGCAATAATATTAATATCATCGTCAGCAATTAAGATTCTTTTTTTCACACAACATCTTTCTTATTAACTCATTACCGTCACTGTATGTAAAAAGCACTTGGGTAACAAGGCATTAACAGAAAATAGCGCTAACCCCGCTGGGTTAACGCCATTTAATTGGATATTATTCGTACCTTAAAGCAGTACTCGGTTCCATATTTACCGCACGTTTGGTTGGCGCATAAATGGCAAACATCACCACGAGCGACAAACCTATCACCACCGTAGTAGCTTGCATAAAGTACATGTATATTGGGAACAACTCTTCGGTAAAGCTATGAAAGCCATAGGAAAGCAACGCAAAAATCACTAACGCACAGCCCAGACCGATAGTCAGCTGCTTGGCTCCTTGCTTTAAAAACAGCTGGATAATATTTCTATCACTGGCCCCAACCGCCCGACGTATACCTATTTCATGGGTACGTTGCGCCACCGAGTTTACGGTTAAACCATAAATACCCACCATGGCCAGCAACAAGGCAAAAAAACCAGTGCCAAAAGTAATGTTCGACAATAGTCCCATGAATTCACGCATTTTATTAAGATTTACCTGAGCAGGCTGTACCGCATAGACCAGTTCAATATTGCGATCGACCTGAAACATCGCCCGATAGAAAATATCTTCAGCATTTGGTGTATTAGGCAATAGGCGATACATAAAAACTTGGTAGCTATTAATGAACTGACGCCCCGAAACATAAATTTCATCGGCACCGTCTAACGAACCAAACAGGCTAGACGGATTCATTCGGTTAGTAACAACGCCAACAACAAAGACCCTTTGTTCCTTATCGTCTATTGTCATAGTAAAACTTTTTTCCAGCGGCGACTCCCCCGGCCAGTAACGATTAGCCATCGATTGACTGATCAATACATTGAGCCGGCTACCTAAGTTATCTCGATGGGAAAGCTGGCGCCCTGTCACTAAGTTTACTCCTACGGTTTCAGTATTGCCGATCACGCCTATGGTATCGATTTGTGGTTTTTCCTGCTCTGACGCATAGTCAACACCATCTAAAGTCACGGTTGACATATCCGTCCAGTAGTTTGACAACACGCCTTGCACACTAGGATGTTCTAGAACTATCTCTCGTAACTGCTCAATTAACGCCAGTTGTTGCTCTTGCTCAGGGTATTTATTGGTTGGAATGTTAATGCGAGCACTCATCACATTAGAATAGTCATCACCTAACTCCAAGTTAATAAATGTATGCGCGATATAGCCGGAAATCGAACCTATTAACATTAATATCGCCACCAAAAAAATCTGCATTGTGACTAAAAACCTTGATAACTTACCCGCTTTTTTACCCTGAGCACCACGAGTGCCATCACGTAAGGTAGTATTAATATCTTGATGGGCAGAACGCCATGCCGGCAAAAATGCCGAAAGCAAGATCGTAATCACAATAAAGCCAAGACCAACCAAAAACGTTTCGATGTCCATGCCATAATGCCACCAAAATGAACCGCCAGACGGCACCCAGGCATGGAAGGTAATTTCAGTAAAATCTAATGCCGCTCCCACCAATAGCAAAGACAAAACACCACCCACTACTGAAATAATGACCCCTTCCCACATCAATTGGCTAACTAATCGTGAAGTAGTCGCCCCAAGCGCTGCGCGAATAGCAGTTTCTTTACTACGCTCAATTGAGCGGGCCAGCAATAAGTTACCAACATTAATACAAGCCAATAGCAAGATCATCCAAGCCACAGCATTTAAAAAGATAAATGCTATTGCCCCTTCGCCTCCGGTTTGTGCCATTTGAAAGGTAAACAACTGGGCACGTTTTTCAACATCAGGCATATCATAAAGTTTGACATTTTGTTGATAAACCTGATTGATCGCCTGAGTAAGTTCCTGCTCAGCTGCCTGCTGTGTAGAGCCTGGTTTAACTCTAGCATAAGCAAAATGCGGCTCACTTAAATTCGCCGGCAAATCAAATACCTTATCCGATAACGGCAACCAAACCTGGGCAGTGTTTGGAAAACGATAGCCTTTGGGCATCACACCTATTATTTGGGTGATTTCGCCATTCAATTCCAAGGTTTTGTTTAATACATCATCACTGCGATTAAATTCACTTTGCCATAGCTCTTCTGAAATTAACGCAACGGGCATCGCCCCTTTTTTAGTATCTTCTGCTTGAATAAAACGACCGACTAACGGTTTAACCCGGGCAAACTCGAAAAAACCGGCTCGGACATAGCTGCCAGAGATATTTTTACCGGACTCATGCTTTGAAATGCGAACATCCCGATTATCGTAAATGCCCAATTCAGCAAAATGCTTAAGATCATCTTTGACCTGATAATATTCATATGCACTGGGTAAACGATAGCTACCTTGAGTGATCACACCGATTGACCTGGCACTTTCACCGTCCGGCAAAGGTAGCGGCTTATAGATGGTGGAGTATAAAAACGAAAAGGTAAATAAACTAATGGATAAACCACCGATCAATACCCCTAAGGTCATGGCGGTAAATTTCGGTGCTTTTAATAGCAAACGCAACGCATATTTGATGTCAATGATTATAGAAGACATATTATTACCCCACAGCTAATTCTGCAGTCGCTTGATGACCAGATTGACGCACATGATTAATGTCATCTTTAACCAATTGACCATCAAACATTTCCAATGAACGGCTAGCGCGTTTTGCTGAGGCAGGGTCATGAGTCACCATACATATGGTCGCGCCGTCCTGATGCAGCTGATCAAATAGTTGCAATACCGATTCAGCATTTTTTGAATCCAAATTACCGGTCGGCTCATCCGCCAAAATAATTGCTGGGTTATTGACTAAGGCGCGCGCCACGGCAACTCTTTGCTGTTGTCCACCTGAGAGCTGTGACGGAAAATGATTCTTACGGTGTGCCATTTCCACTTTCGCCAGCACTTCATTCACTTTATCTGTCATTTCTGCCTTGGACTTATCTTTATGATAAGTAAGTGGCAGCATGACATTCTCCGCAACAGTTAAATCAGAAATTAAATTAAATGATTGAAAAACAAAACCTATTTGTTGACTACGAATAGTAGCGCGTTGATCCCGGCTTAAACTAGATACGTCTTTACCCGCCAACATATAACTGCCTGCTGACGGCACATCCAGCAGACCAAGCAACGATAATAACGTCGATTTACCACAACCTGACTGGCCGCTTAGGGACAAATACTCCCCTTTATTAATAATAAGGTTGATATTGTGTAATGCCCGCGTTTCAATTTCTTCCGTTAAAAACGTTTTTGCAATGTTTTCTAGCTTGATTAATTCCGTCATTATTCTTTCCTCTTATGCGCCATATTTTCTGCGAATTTGGTGTAATTTATTTAACTGTTAATTGATCATGATTTCCTGATGTTCCTGCCAATCCGTGGTGTCTGAAATAATGACTTCATCACCAACCGCTAAACCGGAAACAATTTGAATGGTATTCACCGAACTTTGCCCTAAATTGACCTGGGTTTTACTGGCAAATTGCTTATCCTGACTTAATTTAAATAACCCGATTTGGCTATGACGCGGGGCATACATGGGGCGTTTAACATATAGCGCGTCATCAATATTAGCGATCTCAATTAAGCCGTCAACCGTTAACTCAGGTCTCACCTCACTCGGTAACTCTGCCGTTAACTTAACATCAACCTGCACCATGCCAGCTTTTACAGCGGGATCGATACGTAACACTTCGCCGCGAATTTCACTGGTACGAGTATCTATCGTTACTTGCTGGCCGATACGAATGTCACGTATCCGCACTTCCTGCACTTGTAATTCAGCAAACAGGGTTTGTTGATCGGCCACTAACACCACACTATCACCCACCTGTGCCCGCTCACCTAATTCTAACGATACTTGTTGGACCACCCCAGAAGTAGAGGCTTTTACCTGTAAAGCATCCACTTGTTCCTGCATCCGCTGATAATTATTTTCAACCAAGCCAAGTCGCGCCTGATGGGCCAATTTAGTCGCTGCCATATTGGCTTTCATCTTGTCCACTTTCTGTTTTTGTGCCAGCCAATATTGTTGCTGCTGCTCTACCGCCAGCTGACTTTTTTGATAATCCAGTGCCGAAACCGTGGCATTACCTTGCTCAATTAAAGCGGTTTCCGCATCCAGTTTTAATTTGGCAGACTGATAATTAAATTTTGCCGCGATCACTGAGTTTTCCAAATCAACCAGTTGCGATTCAAGTGCAACATAAGCAGCGTTGCTTTCTGCCTTATTGGCTGCCAGTTCCCAGCGCGCTTTTTCTAGCTCTCGATGTAATTCAGGATTAGACAACTGCACCAGTAACTGACCTTGTTCAACATAAGCGCCGGCTTTTACATGGACCTGCTCAACCTTTCCTGCAACTTGCGAAGATACCCATTGAATATTTAACGGTTTTAGCACCCCGGTGGCCCGCACATTGACTTTAAAGCTTCCTTGTTCAACTCGCGCCGTAATCACATCTGTTTGCTCTACCATATAAGAAGCATTGCCAAAGACGGCTTTTAACTTAAATAACGAGATCACTAATAACGCTAGCGGTAATAAATACCAGTATTTTTTCCAGATGGGTTTGGTAATTTTCTCTCGTGTTATATCCATAATTTGTTATTCACTCGCCAATTGATAACAAAATAAGAACAAGAGTTGTGCCAATGAAAAGAAAACCATAACAGATTGATTTTAAATGATTTATAAATAATGATATAAAAAACAACCGACCGCATTGTGTCAATATCGAAACAGTTATCAAATTTAGTTGTCGCACTTTTGCGACAACTGGTAGCCATTCACATAAGTTTGGCTGGCAAGGCTCAGAAATTGACAAATACAGGGCGACCAGCAAAACTGATAAGATGTCAGGGTGAAAAGGAGCGCTATGCGGGTACTTGTCTCAATACTACTGATCGGCATACTAACCAGTCCACCGAGCATTAGCTGCGCATTAACAAAAACTAAACCAAACATAGAGTTTGGTACCACTAACACACCAGAATCTTTATTATTTAAGCAAGCACATGCTATTTTACAGCATGCTTTTCAACAACTAGGTTACCAGTTTACCCTTAAGCACTTACCCAATAAGCGCAGCCTGATGTTTGCAAATAATAATAATATCGATGGCATTGCTTTTCGCATTGAATCATTAACCAGCAAGTATCCAAACCTGATCAAAGTAGAGGAAGTATTATTTAGCTTAGAGCAATTCGTTTTTAGCCGTAAACCGATTGAAGTTAACGGCTGGCAAAGCCTCAGCCCCTATAATATAGCTTATGAAAGGGGGACCTATTTTATTGAGCAACACAAAGCTGTACTGCCAAATTTATTCCCTGTAGGGAGTAGCAATCAGGCGTTTCAAATGGTGTTTCATGAACGCGCAGATTTAACCATTACCAGTGCGAAAACAGGGCAAAAAATCTTAAATCAATATCAGTTTCTATTTAACGGGGCGATTCAGCAGCAATCACCTGCCATCGCCCAGTTAAATTTATATAGTTATCTTCATAAAAAGCATCAACGCCTGGCAAAAGAACTGGCACAGCAACTACGACAAATGAAAGCCAATGGCGAATTTGACCGGATTAAAAACAAGGTACAATAACCTTAATAATAAACGGCATAAATAGTTAGTCATTGAGCAAGAGTTTAACAGCTTAAAGACAAGGCATAGATTGCAAAAAAGGTTATTCTCGATAACGGCATAGCATTGGCTTTTTACTGTTTGTATTTTGTTATTCGTTGTAAGTGACTAATGCCGAGATCTTTTCCGCCCACGTGTGGTGAGTCGTTTCTTGGTGCTCAGCTAGCCATTGCGTTAAAAAATCGATAAATACTCTTACCTTAGTAGGTAAATACTCTCGTTTAGGATAAATCGCAAATACCCCATTTTCATGTTGAGGTGGCCTAAAATAGGGAAATAACGATACCAACCCACCATTTTCTAAACCTTTTTTCGCTAAAAAATGTGGAAGTTGAGCAACACCAAACCCATCAATACACATATTAGCCATACTTTCCCCATCGTCAGTTACATGGGTACGCTGCAATTCATACGCTTGATATTTCCCTGATCTGTCTGGTAAAAATATTGGCTGTAACTGTTGAGTTTCTTTTATACGAAACCCAATCCATTGATGATGATTAAATTCAGATGCACAAGTCGGGGTGCCATTTTTCTTCAAATAATCGGGGGATGCACACACCAAAAAATCCATCGGGCTTAATCTGCGCGCAACTAAACGGCTATCTTTTACATAACCAGTACGTAGCGTTACATCAATTTCTTGCTCTATGATATCAATATGAAAATCATTAATATCGAGTGTAATGTGGATGTCAGGATATTGCTGACAAAAAGCTTTCAACACCGGACGCAAATACAAATGTCCGTAACAAACAGCAGCATTAATTTTTAACGTCCCTGAGGGAGCGTCATTGAGATGCTTTAATTCATCTTCACAATGATTTAAATCCTGCATTGCCTTACGTACAGTATCTGCATATCGCTGACCGGCTTGTGTAATACACAATTGACGAGTAGAGCGCTGAAATAAAGTTAATTGTAGTTGCGACTCTAATCGAGCAATGGCTTTACTGACCGTAGAAGGATCGGTATTGCATAATCTCGCCGCTGCCGCAAAACTTCCACCATCGCAGGTCGCCAAAAACATTTCTAATAACCGTAACTTGTCCATTTTCTGCCGAAGTTTATCTCGAAAAGCTTTTTACTATATCAGCAAACATTCGTGAATAGTATTCATGACACAAAGGGATTTCAGGATATTTTTCTTGATACTTTCAATATTTACAATAGCGCTAATTGTTGAATATTTTGTAATTTGAGAAAACATGGACAAAGCTATTCCGCCAACCAATACCCTGATGTATTTTTTCTTTGCCTTTATCGCTATGGTGGGTACATCGTACATTAACTTTTTACCGGGCGTGGTTAACGCCTTAGCTGGCAGCATTGGCTTTTCGGAAGCCGAAGCAGGACAAATTGTTGCACTTAATATTTATGGCGCCTTATCCGGCAGCATCGCCGCAGTTTTTTTGATAGGTAAAGTTAACTGGAAATGTGTCTTAGCACTATTTTTAGTATTACTTGCTACATTCGACTTAAGCACATCTTGGATTAGTGACTACATTATTATGTTAGTTTGGCGATTTATCGCAGGCTTTATTGGTGGTTTCTGTATGGGTATTTCGTTTTCAATACTGGCTCGCCTTGCCAGCCCAGATCGTGCTTTTGGTGCCCTACTCTTTACTCAATTTGGTATCTGTTTTGTTGTGCTGGCCATATTACCTTCACTTGAAGCAATACTTGACCCATATGCCGTATTTTATGTCATGGGGGTGCTTAGTTTAGTTAGTGTTTGCATACTATTTACTTTACCTGACCAGTCATTAAAAGCAGATGCTCCAACTGAAATAAAAGGTCGCATTATAAATAAAACAGGCGCTGCATTATTGATGAGTGCGTTAATGCTTTATTTGTGTGCGGCAAATGCTATTTGGACTTACGTTGGGCTGATTGGTTTAAATGCAGGCATAGCTGAGCAAAATGTTAACAACGCTATTGCGATAACAAGTCTATTAGGCTTAATTGGCGCATTACTACCTGTATTAATCGGTAAGCGTTTAGGACGATTATTCTGCATCATTTCAGGCATTGTTTTTTCAATTATCGCCGCATTTTTGCTTAGCCTTAAGCCGATGTCCATCGGCTATTACGTCATTGCCATGTCTCTGATCTTTTTTGCATGGCCTGCGGTAAATGCTTATTTATTAGCGACTACAGCAGAGATGGACCCTAGTGGCAAATTGTCGAGCATTGCGGCGTTAGTCTCTCTATTTGGCGCAGCCTCTGGCCCTATGATGGCATCTGGTTTAATTGGCGACGGTGATTTCACCTCAATGTTATACAGCTGTAGCGCAATTTTCATTGTTAGCGCTATTTTTTCCATTCGTCCCACACAACAGCAAACACCAGATGTAACGTTTGCAAACGCCAATCAAGCGTAAAGCACACGATTTGATATCACCTTGTAACAACAGGAATAACAGAGCAAACAAAGGATAAACCATGATTAAGTATTTATTTAACAATATGCTCAACTCAATGAAAGAGCGATATAACTACGACGTAAGTTATCAACAAGACATTTTACGCAATGACTTAGGTGCATTCTTAAAGTTTATGGGATTTCAAACCATGGCATCACACTCATCAAGTGTCCCGACCGCCCCGCTTTATGCCGCACGGATCAGAGCAATTTTGTCTGAAGATTGTGGTCCATGTGCGCAACTGGCAGTAAATATGGCATTAGAAGCGAAGGTTGCCCCAGAAATCGTTTCAGCCATCATTGATAACAATTTAGTTAAGCTACCAGAAGATGTCGCTTTGGTCGTTCAGTTTACTGAATACGTGTTAGCCCACAATCCCGAAGCAGATGATTTACGTCATGAAATCATCGCATTATGGGGTGAAAAAGGATTGATCACCTTAGGTTTTGCCATTAGTTCTTATCGCGTTTACCCTGCGTTCAAATACGCTATGGGCTATGGGAAGGCATGCAGTAAACTTCAAGTAGAAGATTCCCCCTTTGCAGTGACTCAAGCATCTGCAAGCGTACAAGGTTAACCGAAATGAATAGTCGATTAGTCATGCTAGTTGCGCTTTTACTCGCAATATCATCACTGATGAACGCTACCTTGATGATAATTGATCCAGAAACTTGGTATTGGATGGTCCCCGGAGTACCTGATAGAGGGCCGTTCAATCAACACTTTTTACGTGATATTGGCTTCATCTATTTGCTCATTGGCATCGCATTTCTTTACGGCGCATTTTACCCAAACAACAGGTTCACCATTTGGCTGGTACCCACTATATGGCTGGTGACTCATGCCACATTTCACTTATGGGAAATTGCTGTCGGCATATGTGGTCCCGAATTTTTTCTTCAGGACTTTCCCGGGGTCACCCTACCTGCAGTATTGGCAACATGGCTAGTTTATGTCAGTAAGCCAGGAAAAATTAATGCTTAATAAGCCGTTAGTAAAGATAGGGTTGAGTTTAACATTAGTACTGAGTTTAACTATTGTTTTTAACCGTTTATCGGTAAAGCCTGTGGCATCAACTCAAGATTCTATAGAATGGCTGCAACAGCCAAAATCAGTTAATGACTTCACTCTTATCAGTGCCACAGGTAGGTTTTCAAATACCCATTTAAAAGACCACTGGACCATTATAGTGTTTGGTTATATCAGTTGCCCTGATGTTTGTCCCACTAGCTTGTTTGAACTATCCTTGCTGGCTAAAAAGCTAGAACAAGAGCAAATACTGCAAAACCTTAACTATGTTTTTGTTTCCGTTGACCCACAGCGCGATACGCTTGCAAACATCACCCAGTATGTCAGTTATTTTCATCCTGACTTTATCGGCGTTACTGGTAGTTTGGTTGCCCTTGAGAGCCTTACCCAAAGCATTGGTATACGCTTTAGTGCAAGTGAACTTGCTGGTAGCTATACCGTATCGCACTCAGTGTATTTTTCGATCATTGCACCTGATGGTCGTTTATACGGACGATTTAAGCCTAATTTCGACGTCGAAAAACTGGCGCAAGAATTAAAAAACGTTGAGACTGCCAATGAGTCAAATCTATTTAAAAATATGACTAATGAAAAATAAATACAATGTTAATATTCTATAAATTATTTGTTACAGAATTTACTGTAAAATATTTTACTTAACTAAATTATATGGGTACCCTCTTTGATCTTTAAAGTGAAGCTGTGTCTTTGTGGTAACCCCTTTGTCTTTTCAAACCCTAATTTCTAGCATTTGTGCTTTTCTTTTCTCTTTGTTTTTCAGCCTACACGTATATGGTGACGAGCTGGTTAATTTAGGTTCTCCATTTCTCAACTATAAACAATTAGCTGGGATAGACGTAAGCAAAGTAAGTACGATTCTTCAAGACTCCAGAGGTTTTATTTGGCTTGCTACCACTGAGGGATTATATCGTTTCGACGGTCAAAATATGACACTTTTTCCAGGCATGGAGCAGTTTTCCAGTCCTTATTTAGAGTTCATTGTTGAAGGAGAGGATGGACGAATTTGGATAGCTACGCATAATAAAGGTCTGGCGTTTTTTGATACTAAGTTAAGTCGTTTAAACTTTATGCCGTTGTCTAAGTACTTGCCACAAACATGGCGGGATTTAGAAAACTTTCCTCCTATTGGTGGACTTAAGGTAAGCGGTGGGGATTTGTATATCGCAATTAAAGATCGCATCTTAGTTATCGAT
The DNA here is from genome assembly GCF_030161395.1 of Thalassotalea insulae. Lineage (NCBI taxonomy): Bacteria > Pseudomonadati > Pseudomonadota > Gammaproteobacteria > Alteromonadales > Colwelliaceae > Thalassotalea > Thalassotalea insulae. The sequence continues at coordinate 2,699,580 of NZ_BSST01000001.1, read as the reverse complement.
GAAAAAAGCTTTACGCTGATAAAAGACATTCCAGTGCCTGTTGGTGAGGCGAATTTAATAACAACATTATACGTTACTAGTCATAATGACATATGGGCCGCAAGCTACCACGGCACAGGGCCGATGCGCTATGACGGCGAACGTTGGCATCAATATCAGCATGATAACAATGATGAGCAGACAGTGAGCTCGACTATGGTGTTTACGGTATTTGAAGACAGTAAACATCGTATTTGGCTTGGTACCTATGCCGGCTTAGACTTGTATGAGCCACAAACCCAACAATTTACTCGATTTGCTGCACACGATGTTCAGTTAAAAGAAAATTTAATAAACAACATGGTTACCTCTATCGTTGAAGATGAGCAAGGAAGTTTATGGTTGGGGTTTTATGAGCGAGGGTTATATAAATTTGATCCGACTAATAAAATATTTTTTCATTACCCTTCAATTAACAAAATAGAAAAAACCCACCTATCCAATCGTTTACCAACATACGACAATAGTGTTTTTATAGATCAACAACAAACTATATGGACATTAACCAGAGAAGGGATTGGTCAACTTACTCAACAAAGCAGACAATTTAAGCAGTGGGGGAGTTTAACGGGTGAGGAGTGTACATCGACTACTCTATACGAAAGTAAACACGGATTGTTTTTTGCGTGCGAAAATAAACTATTCCTCAAGCAAGGGAAACAGTTTTCCCTCATTAAAACGTTTGCGAGCAAAGAAAACTCAGCAAAAATAGTGGTTACGTCTGTGGTGGACGGAAACGATGATGATGTTTGGTTTGCTACCAGTGGCGATGGTATTTATAAAATAAATCTCGTTAATCTGGAAGAAAAACACTACCAATTTAGTAGCTCATTAAAAAATGAGCTCGCCGTGAACATGATTTGGTATATAAATTATGATCGACAGAGTCAGCTTTATGCCCTGATGGGGCAGCACCCGTCGCAAGAAGGCGGCGCTATTCTTATCTATGACGAAACAGCAGATGCTTTTAATATCATGAGTACAGGCTTTAAAACGACATATTTTGTTGATGCTGATGATAACCGCTTATTAATTGATCGCGCCTATACCACAGAAAAGCAAAATCTATTGTGGTTTGATACACAAAACAAAACTCTAGAACCGTTGGCGATAAATACAGGCGATGTTATCGCGATAATACGTTGGCAGAACAGTGTTTGGGCTTCAACTGAAGAAAGTGGTGTTATTCGCATTGATTTAAAAAGTGGTGCGATTAAGAAAATAGATACGGGATTAACAACCAAAGTGCATGGCTTTTATCTGTATCAAAATAAGCTCTATGTAGCCAGTAAAAACAATTTATATCAAATGGCTGCCAGTAATAAAACTGGAACACAAATCAGTTGTATCACTTGTAGCCTCCATCTAAAAACACCAGAATTAAATCATTTACAGTATGGTCAACTATATGAATCATATAGTTTTTTAACAACATCAGGTGAGTTGTACGTTTTTAATAAAAATAGCCTAATAGATGTCCCTATTGAAAAAATCATCCCGTCGTCGGTTGGCCGTAACTTAAAAATTACAGAATTTAAAGCCATGGGCAAAAGGGTATCGCCTAACGAAGAAAACAAACATGCACGGTTAAGCGAGTCCATTGAACGTGCGAAAGTCGTGACGATTTTTCCAGGAACGACGCTGTTATCCTTTAAGTTCTCTGAGCCTAGCGCTATCGAACCGCAAAAAATCCAATATGCCTACCAGTTAGATGGGTTAAGCAATGATTGGATTATTACAGACAAAGGCAAAGGTGAGGCTATTTTCTCTTTATTACCTGCTGGCGATTATAGGTTAAACATTCGTTCTACCAATGAAACAGGGCAATGGTTATCAAATGATATTTCTATACGTTTAAAAGTGTTAGCACCTTGGTATCAAAGTATATATGCCTATGTGTTGTACCTAGTTGCTGCTATGTTATTCCTTTTTAGCTTGTCGTGGCTTTACTATCGTAAAAAGCTTGCAGAAAAAGATAAAGTGAACACTTTGGCACTTACTGCTGCTAAAGAACGTGTTTTTGCGAATATATCGCATGAGTTTCGTATACCACTGACCTTGATATTAGGGCCCGCTGACGTAATAAAAAAACAGGCAAAACAGGAAATTGTTGCAAACAACGTTGAATTAATTGAGCGAAATGCTCATCGACTATTGGGTATGGTGGATCAATTATTACAACTAGCTAAATTGAAAGAACACCATAATGAAAAAGCAACCCAGCAACACGTAAAAACAATTTGTCATTCAACTGTTAGCATGCTTACGCCATTGGCAACAGACAAATCGATTAAATTACAGGTGAGTATTTGTGTTGAAGATAATGCTTGGTTGATGGGCCCAACGGGTGTACTGGAAACGATACTCAATAACTTGTTAAGCAATGCATTTAAGTTTACTCATGCTGGTGGAAAAGTGGTACTAGAAGTAAAGCAACATAATCAGCAGTTGTTACTCCATATAAAAGACAATGGTTGTGGCATACCTACCGAAGAATTGGATAACATTTTCGAACGTTTCACTCGAGTTGAAAATAGTACCGCAAATACTCCTGGTTCCGGAATTGGTTTAGCTTTAGTCAAGGAATTGGTGAACAGCGTAAATGGGGACATTACTGTTGAAAGCACGCTAGGTGAAGGTACTAAGTTCATGCTAAAACTCCCTATTTTAGTTCAGCCACATGAAGCCTCATTGTCACATCGGGAAAACGAATCTATTGTGCCTGTAACCCGTCAATCCCCCTCTTTGTGTGATTATACATCGACATATCTAGAGCCTGACAATGTCGATGATTTCAACATCAACAACGATAAACTCCTGATATTGCTTGTTGATGATAATCCTGATATCCGCAAATTTCTGAAAGACTCTCTTCTTGATGAATATCACATAGTGGAAGCTAAAGATGGAAAACAGGGGCTAGAGCGTGCTCTAAAATACAGTCCTGATTTAATTATTTCCGATATCATGATGCCAGAAATGAACGGTTTTGAGCTATTAAGCCAAATCCGAGAAAATATGGCAATATGTCATATTCCTATTATTTTGTTAACGGCAAAAGGCGATGATGAAAGCAAGTTGAAAGGCCTTTCAGATCTCGCGGATGACTACATCACAAAACCATTCAACCCAGAACAATTGCACGTGCGCATTAAAAGTTTACTAGGCTTACGAGAAATTATTCGAAAAAAACTAGATAAACAATTTAGCGCTTCTAAAGGAAAAAATAGCAAAGCGACAAATGAAGGTTCTAAAAAAGTTGGCCCAAGCCTTACTGAAAAAGACCACCAGTTTATTGAAAAGCTACAGTCGCTTTATCAACAATTGCACACAGATTCAACACTAAATTTGTCTATGGTTGCCGACAAATTAACGATGAGCGAACGACAATTACAAAGGAAACTAAAAGTGCTGTTAGGTGCTACTTTTAGTGAGTCGCTTCGAGATCACCGCTTAACACAAGCGAAACATTTGTTGATGCAAGGAGAGCAAGTCGCCGTCATTGCCGACAAAGTAGGGTTTAATTCCAGCAGTTATTTTGTCCGCTGCTTCAAAGCCAAGTATGAAGTAACCCCCAATGAATTTCGAAAAACAAACTGAGCTTTGTTGCTAAAATGATGTCAAATGACACTAGCTTATAAGCGTAAAAATGTGACATTTGTCGTCATTATTTAATAATTTGTCACAATCTTTCTACGATTTGTCGTAAATTTAATACTTATTATTCTTTATATTTCAGTAAAATAGCTTTCCTTTTCCGTAAGCATAAAACGGACAGTGTTTAAATTTATCAAAAATGAAGTTTATCTATTTAAAGGAATATAAATGATCAACAGTATCAGCAAGCTTAGCTATTTATCTTTATGTCTATTAGTTGTTGGCTGTGGCAGCAGCAGTAAAGACAAAGTTAGCGAACCTACTAATTCAGCACCTATTGCCCATATCACATTGGAAAAGAACCAAGTCGCTGAAAATGAAACCATTACGTTTAGTGCTGAAAAAAGCAACGACCCAAATGGTGATAAAATAACTTATCAATGGCGTTTAATTGACGCCAATGGTCAAACGTTAACCCTAGATGATGATCAAAGTCAGGTTATCGAATATACGCCACAAAATTTTGGTAACTATACTATTGAACTATCGGTACAAGATGACAAGTCAGCTGCCAGTAAAATCACCAGTCAATTTACAGTAACACCTTCAGAAAATGACTATCCACTAGCGAAAATTGATGCAAAAAGTAAAGCTAAGGTTGGCGCTGTACATTGGTTTAATGGTGAACAAAGTCGTGGAGCGCCCGGTGAACAGATTAATTTTGAATGGCGTTTAGAGTCTAAGCCTGATGGCAGTAACGCTACCATGCAAGATACAACGCAGGTTAAGTCTTATTTTATCGCAGATCAACCGGGCGATTATCAAGTAGTGATGGAGGTAACCAACTCAGTAAACCAGCTTTCAGCAATAAGTGAATTTGATCTTTCAGTGACAACACTTTCAACCAATAGTGAGCCTGTGGCTGCTATTCGAACAGAACAACGTGAATTTTCGCTCAACGAAGTCATTATGCTTGATGCGTTAAATAGTTATGACGCTGATAACGATGTACTCTCTTATCAGTGGCAAATGGACGAAAAGCCTGAAACAAGTATGGCTGAAGTTGTAATTTCAGACGAAAAATTTGCTCAATTTAACGCCGATGTTGTTGGTGAATACAAGGTGAAACTTGTCGTTTCTGATCAAGAAACGCAAAACGAAAAAAGTGTTGTGATTAAAGTAACAGATGACAATATCGCGCCTGTAGCGAATGCTGGTGTTGATTTTGTTAGTGCGCTTAATTTACCTATAACATTAGATGCAAGTGCGAGTAATGATCCTGAAGGTCAACCGCTTGTATACGAATGGTCGTTGCTAACACTTCCTGAGAACAGTGATTATGAAGGGGTACGACATTCTATATCTGAAGATAATGTTAATTTTACCTTCGATCCAGATGTGGTGGGACTTTACACTTGGCAACTTCGTGTGTACGACGGGCTAGCATACTCTGCCATTGATTCTGTGACGATAGAAGTTACCGAAAATCAAAAACCTGTCGCCATTTTACCAGAGAGTATTGTGGTAAATGATGCTGACGTTGTCACTATCTATGGCACAGAAAGTTATGATCCTGAGCAGCAAAATCTGACTTACAATTGGCAATTCAACACAACTCCAGAAGAGTACGATGGCGAGATAAGCCATGTTAATGACCAAGCAACTTTTTTCCCAACTAAGCTAGGCACATACACAGTACAACTTATCGTTAACGACGGTATACAGGACTCTGTACCAGTTTCAATGGTTGTCGAAAGACAAGAGTCCCCCACTTACACACGTGAGATATCGGGTAGGTTAGTAGATGGGGGAGGCAAACCAATTGTTAATGCTCAAGTCGGGGGTATCCTACAAAGACGTAGTTCTACTGATGAAAATGGTGATTTTTCACTTACTTTTTCTAGTAGAAATCTAGGCGCAAGCCTCTCTTACTTGACCTTTAACATTGATGGAAAAATTTTGGGTTGGACGCGTTTAGGGGATTATGCGGAAACACCTTTAGATGCTGGTGATATCAAATTACCCGTGATGCAGCGCAAAGATATTTCACTTAATGCGTGTGACGGCTATAGTGGACCGGATACTACGACCATTACATTTCATCAACTAAGTACAGGTTATGAAAATACACGTTTTTTAAAAGCTACGTATGCTGAGCTAACAATAGGTGAAGAACCTGTGCAAGTGTTGTTACCAGCCACAGCAGAATTGTCACTTAGTGAATTTCAACATCACTTAACGGTTGTAGAAGCTGAAAGTGGCTTAGCGACGTTTACTAACACCTATCAACTAGATGATACTCAGCAAGATAGGCTAACGCTGACCATCTGTAATTAATACATTAAGTGCGACTAATGACAAACGGCTTCGTAAAGAAGCCGTTTTTCGTATAGGTGAGTCCATCCCCCCCAGAACCAGCACAGTTAGTGATTGACCAAGGGTATACTATTCGAGAAGCGGCTGAAGCGATGAATGTTGGCAAATCAACAATGGCGCTTTTCATTCGTTTTACCGCTGAAACAACCAATTTTCATGATACTCATTCATAAGACACGCTCTAGGCCTTTTTATTGTTCACAACTTTGATTTTTGGCGCCAGCTGAATTAAGCCATGATGCCCATTAAAATCGCAAACCAACCAAATTTGCTCAAACGGGTGTGAGCTTGGCACCTGCACTTTGGCTAACTGTTCTAAAATAAAATGTGCCGTCCATTCTGGATGCGCATTGCGGATCACCAGCCAGACTTGTTGACTACGGTAACGTTTTTCAGCCTTTGATAAGAGTATTCGTTGTAGTGCTTCGATCAAGCGCTGAGCAATATTGCTTTGCTGCTGTAACTCCAGCAATGCTTGACGTGTACGAACCGACAGCTCCCGCCCCAGTATTTTCATCGCTTCCTGCTGTGATGCGTACAGATGGGCAATTTCCAAATCGAGGCATTCACCATTTAAACGACAAGATACGTCGGGCTTAATCGGTTTGTTATGCCAGATATGACGAATTTTTTCGCCAGTTAACTTTTCATAAAGCCGCATGAATATTTTCGCTGCCTGATGCTCAAGCTTTATTTTTTCCTGAACACTTGCTGAAAGTTGGGTCATGGGGATATCAGGTTTTTGTTTTCGCGACATTAAAAGCTATTGCCTCATACACTAACGCCTTAAATGCTTCAGTGTTAAATTCATCGCTTTGATAGATATCGACTGCCCGTCGCTGGTTGCCGCCAAGGCTGGCATTAAAGAGTTTTTCCGGATCGCTCAGCTTTGCTCCTTGATTAAAGGTTAATTTAACCTTGTCTTTATAAGATTCGCCAGTGCAAATAATACCGCCATACGACCACACGGGAACGCCGCTTGGATTACTTGGCTTACGCCATTTACAATCCTCTTCCACTTCAGGTGCGACAGCTTTAATCGCTGTACGTATTTGCGTTAACAGCTCAGCGCGCCAACCGCCAACTTCGGCTATTTTATAATCTACTTGCTCACTGCCGTTTGCCGTTAATACCTCTGTACTATTCATTGACTTTATCTCCTTATATTTTCAATTAATTGACAATAAAAATACCTTGTTAAGGCTGCTTATCAAAGGTTTTCATTCCTTCAGGAATTTGATACCAGTCCTGTTTTTCACTGACCCAAACATGAGCCATTGGCTGAATGACTCGGGTATCTGATAAGTTACTTGGCTTTAATTTTATATCATCCGGTTGCTCAGGATTAACGTGATAAATCCGGTTACCACAAGTCGGACAAAACTTAGCAGCGCTGGTATTGCCACTATCGGCAGAGCGCCTCCAATCCTGCATTTCCCCTTCAAACTTGACCGTATCAGCTTTGACCATAGCGGTAATACTAAAAGCACTGGTAGATAATTTTTGACATTCGCGGCAGTGACAAGCCACCACCAACGACGGTGGTGCTAATAATTGATACCTGACATTGCCACATTGGCAGCTGCCATGAATAGGATAATTAATCTCTGACATTTGCTTCCCTAAGTACTGGTATTATTGGCAAGTATCTCTATTTCGGCTAATAGCGTAGCAAAATATTCATTAAATGTTGAATACTTAGCACGTTGTTGCTGATAGTTATTTAAACTGTGTAAAACCTGTTCGATATAAATATAACTGCGCGATTTTTCATACTGCAGCGCTTTATCTCCCTGCTCTTTACCTTGCTGATACGCGATATAGGTAGTAACGCCACGCACCACATGCTCATTTAACACCGAGAACCAGTTGCCATAACCTTGCTTTTTCATCGCTTGTTGGATGGGGGCTAACAATGTAGCACTGCTATTGATCCGTGCCTTATATTCGTTAAAAACTGTCCGCAAAAAAGAATGACTAAATTCATGATTCACCAACTCCAGCGTACGAGCTGAACTACCAAAATCAGGACGCTGTTTTGTCATTGCAGTAGGTCCATTTACAGAGTAAACATGCTCTCCTCCATCTCTGGTAAAAATGCTCGGGCCAAAACCGCCATCATGAAAATTAGGGGCGAGCACAATATTATAGGAGCGCTTATCGGTGCCATAAAACACTTCGAGATCAGCAATTTGACTGTTACCTTTTATTTGTGAGGCACTTTGATTAACTAACTCCCGGTATAGCCCTTGCTCACTTTGATAGAACTCAGCAAATTGTGCCTCTTGGGCAAATTGTTTTACCAACACTAAAAATTGCTTAACCTCGGTTTCGCTATATTGATCAGTGAGAATGTCGGGACTAAATTGCAAATTTTCATCGACATTAAACATATAATCTAGCAATAACATCGCAGTAACCGGACGAGCAAAGGTAAAACCTTTGTTAACCAGACGATCAAATTGCTGCACCGCAGCATGGTGCTTAAACGGTAAAAAATACTCCAGCATATGCTGCTTATAATCGTGAGCAAAGCGGGTCACTAGCGGGCTGCTGCCATACTCATCACTAAGCACCTGAATGGCAGACAGTAATTCAATCCTCGGGTCGACACTAACTCTGACCTTATCCAGCTGAACACTGACGATTTCTGCCTGCTTAATATGTCTAGCAACACAAGTTGCCATTGAAGCAATAGCAGCTAAAAAACAAATAATAAAAATATTGGCCCGCATGAACATTTGGCTTTCACCTTATAACGACTGAAACGTTGATTATTACCCTGATTAACAGAAGCAATAAGCTACAATGCTAATGAATAAGTTTCAACAAAATAAATAAAGGTTTCAAGTAATTACATTAGCTGAAACCTTTACCTTTTAGTCACTTATTATTTATTGCACCAGCTTGCTACGATACTGGCACAGTAAAAACTACAATCAATTTCAGCTATTAACGGCCAACTCCATAACATCTCCCTGGTGCAGTAATTTGTACACCTTGTTGCGGATGTCATTCGCTTGCTCATCAGTTAACGTTTTATCGATATGGCGTATCACTAACTCGAGGAGCACATTTTTTTGTCCGGGTAGCATCCCCATACGCTTATGTGCTGCTGCCGGAAGATCTTCATATGGAGTTTCCGCCTTCACCGTCAGTGATTCAATCGAAGCAACATCAGGTAACTGCTGCCGTAAAATATCACCGATTTGTTCTTCATTTAATGATTGCTCAACTGATAGCGACAGATCTCGACGAATCGCCGGCATTAAGGAAACCGGCTGATAAGGACTAAGATCCTGCATTTGTGCTTTCACCCTGACATCCTGATTACGCAATAAGCGGATGTCAGGGATATTTTTTCTCAGCATTAATAAGCGGTCCAGTCCCAAGCCCATCGCAAGTCCGGTATGCTCAGTTAAATTAGCCTGATCAAGAATGTGTCTTGCTGCTAAACCACACTCGCCTACTTCCACCCATTCATCTTGCCACAAGACATCAATTTGCACTCCCTGTTCTGTATAAGGGTGCGGTGACGCTATAATGCGCCATGGCATCTCTGGCACGGCGGCTTGCATCACAGTCGCTATCATTTGCTCCAACTGCTGATAATCCATCTTCAGACCAGAGTGCTTATCAACAATCCGCCATAAATCCAGCTGATGAGGTTCACCACAATGCAGGCGGTCGATGCTGTCTCTTCGATAAACCAGACCTGGCAATACCAATAGCAAATCCTTCGGTGGATCAATACTTAGCCCTGCTAGTAAATCAGGAATGGCGCAAGAGGTTTGAGTACGTAGAATTAATCGCTCAGAAACATAGCGGGTATAACGGGCATCACGCGCCGCACCATCAGACGGATAACCGAGTCGATCATAGTTATTCTCCAGTGGAACAACAGGACTGGTACGCACCAGTTGTCGTCGGCATTGCCATTGCTGTGCTAATGCGCTGTGAATATCTTTTAACATCAACTGCATCGCATGTTGGCCATAACGCGCATCAGAAAGGTCAGCAAGCATAAGTGCCTGGGTTAAAGATTCTTGAGTTAATAAAATTGGCATTTTTGTTTCTCCTTTAAGTTATCTAGTGCGGAGAACTTAGCCAGTTAGCCTCTTCAAAGAAGAAAATAACTGACCAAAACGAAAAACCCCTGGGGGTGCCCAGGGGTTTTCCGCAAAAATCAGATAATATTATCTGCCGCCCGAGCCATGAATCTCCCAGGGGCGCATAAATCGAATAGCAGTGTATATAACTAAAGAAATTTTCATAACGAAAATTTACCTGAAAAACCAAGCTGTTGTCCAGAGCTAAAATAATAAATTTTATCAGTCTCTGTAACCCAGCGAAGTTAGCGGGCAATATTATCTCTCATTATCATTAGTGCGCAATTCACGAACCGGTCTGATCTCAACACTACCATAACGTGCAGGAGGTATTTTTTGTGCTAACCTCAGCGCATCATTCATATCTCTGGCCTCTAACATATAAAAACCAGCTAATTGTTCCTTTGTTTCAGCAAAGGGGCCATCTGTGATCAAAGGCTTTTCATCTCTCATTCGCAAAGTTAATGCCGAATCAGTGGGCATTAACGGCGCACCATCAATAAAATTTCCAGCAGAAACTAATCCTTCGACGCAAGAGATACATTCTTGATTTAAATCATCCCATTGCTGCTGGCTCAGGCTCTGCATTTGTTTTTCATCATAATAAACCAAGCATAGATATTTCATTCAATTTCCTTGTCATTCTATCGTTACTTTCGGCGGTCAACGCTTAAGTTTAGGTTTAAGTTAAGGTTTAAGTTAAGGGGTAAGTGGCAATACACTTACACCTGACAATACCTATTATTGATTTAACTGAATAATCGGTTTAAAACCGCCATAAATCAAACGCATACCATCAAATGGCATAGGGTTGTGTTCCATGCTAACTCTAGTGTCCGTTTCCATTGCCGCTTGCATCTTCTCCATACCGGCATCACGAGTTGCTTTGTCCGGCCATTCAACCCAGGAAAAAACAATATCTTCATCCGGTTGAGCCTGAACAGCCCGGCGAAAGTCCGTCTGTTTGCCGTCAGGTACATCATCTTCCCAGCATTCCACCACTCGCAAAGCGCCCCATTCAATAAAAGCTTGATCAAACTTTAGTGCATGCTCGGTAAATTTTTCTTTATTGGCTTTAGGTACTGCTAAAATAACGCCATCAATATAATTCATTTTAAACTCCTTGTTTTCACTAGCCGATATTAATCATTTATTTAGCTTCGCTGGCAAATGCAGCGGGATCCATCCACATCACTTCCCAAACATGACCGTCAAGGTCGGTAAATGCCCGGCCATACATAACGCCATGATCCTGCGGAGCATTAATATCGGCAACACCGCCACATTCAGCTGCGGTATTTGTCATCAAATCGACTTTTTCCTTATGGTCTAATGACAACGCCAACATCACTTCACTATGAGTGCTATCCGGGATCGGTCGTTGTGTAAAATGTCGCCACTTATCATGCGTGAGCAGCATCACATGAATCGCTTCACTCCATACCATGCAAGCAGCGGTGTCATCAGTAAATTGAGGATTATTTTCAAACCCCAACGCCTGATAAAACTTCATCGATGCCGTTAAATCTTTCACCGGAAGATTGATAAAAATCATTTTTGTCATAACCTAATACTCCATTCCTTTTTAATAAATAGTAGGGGCTGTTGAACTTTGCTGTTTGAATTTTGTTCAAGGTAAACGCCTTCTGCTCGCGGCACTTGGATTCTTGCATAGTCATTCTATGGTTAATTCAAGTAACAAAGAGCAGGAGGCGTTTAGTTGAACCCTTCGGGCAGCACCTGTTTGGCATTTCTACTGTGTTATCGCTTGATTCGAGTAGAACAACTACACTTCACAAGCGCTGCCTTGTATAAATACCAAACAGATTACTGCAAAAATAAACTTAAAAGATCAACAGCCCCTAATTAGAACCAGCTCTAATTACTAAATAATCGTATAAGTCAGACGCAATTCGACAACCATATAAAAAAATTTTAAATTTTTTATAACTCAGCGATACGTTTTTCAATAAAACGCTGTTCTGGCTCTTGTTCCGTCAAGTCTAATGCCGTTTGATAGGCAATTAACGCGTCTTGGGTTTTTCCTAATTTTCTGTACAAATCTGCTTTTGCCGCATAGAGCAAATAATAATTTTTAAGCGCTTGATGTTGTGCTATCGCCGCTATCGCTGCTAACCCGGCTTCAGGACCATCTCTCATCGCCAGTGCCACAGCATGATTTAAACCATAAACAGGCGAAGGGTTAATCGCTAATAAGGCCTGATATAAGCCGGTGATTTCAGCCCAGTCAGTGTCCTCAAAAGTAGGAGCCTCGTCGTGAACGGCAGCTATAGCCGCCTGTAAGCTATATACACCTGGATTAGCAACCGATAAAGCCTTAACGACCAGTTGCCCTCCTTCATCTATTTGCGCTCGGCACCATAAGGCTCTGTCTTGTTGTTCCAACGCTACTAAATCGCCATTTTTATCCACTCTCGCTGCGCGCCGAGCATCATGCAGCAACATCAAGGCAAGTAAACCGGTAACTTCGCTATCAGGCATCAAACCATACACTAATCTGGTTAAACGTATTGCTTCATTGGACAATTCAGAACGGATAATGTGTTTGCCGTTACTGGCTGAATAGCCTTCATTAAAAAGTAAATAACAAACAGACAATACTGCAGATAAGCGTTCAGCTAATGCCTGTTGTTCAGGAATTTCATAAGGAATTTTGGCATCACGTATTTTATTCTTAGCTCGAACAATACGTTGTGCCAAGGTTGGAACCGGTACTAAAAATGCGGCAGCTATCGCTTCGGTAGTTAAGCCACACACTTCCCGTAAGGTTAGCGCTAGCCTGGCTTCCATTGCTAAACTTGGATGACAGCAGGTGAAAATTAATCGTAGTAAATCATCTTCAATTAATTGATCCGATTCTAGCGATTCGACAGTAGTTGCCAAATCGCTAGCCGTTTCATTTTGGTATTTCTGTAAACGACTGTGCTTACGTAGGCGATCTATGGCTTTAAAACGACCGGTTGAAATTAACCAGGCTCTTGGTTTTTCCGGTATTCCTTCTTCCTGCCATTGTAACAGTGCAGCGGTAAATGCCTCTTGCAGCGCTTCTTCTGCCAAGTCAAAATCACCGTTTAGCAAACGAATAAGTGTAGCTAACACCGCACCGGACTCTCGTTGATATAACGACGCGATCTGTTGCGCTATCGTCGGTGATGCTTGCCGAACATTTACCATACTGGCCCACCATTGATTAACACTCCCTGTGCTACTTTGTATCGCAAACCTAAGGTAAAATGCAAATGAGTTGTTCAACAACTCATCTTATACCAACGCCAGAAGTTCAGACAAAAAAATACCACGGCAATCACGTCATGCCATGGTATTCGTTGTACTACATCTAATGTAATAGTAAATAGTTAAATAACTAAATACGCGATTTGAAATGGTGACAGTTCGAGTTGATTGGTCTGTTGTGAAATAGTCGGCAAGCTAAAGCCATGACCATCTAATAGCTGCACTTTTTCTGTGCTTAGCTGATAGCTGATTGGTTGATCAGTGAAATTCGCTACCACTAACAGTTTCTCGCCCTGATATTGGCGAGTAAACACTAGCTTTTCATCGTCACTAACCAAAAATTCTATCTCACCAAAACGCAACGCCGCCTGTGTTTTACGCCAGTTAAGGAAAGTGCGATATGCCGTTAACACCGAGGCTTGATCATTTTCCTGCACTGCAACAGCGTGAGCTTGATGCTGTTCACTAACCGGCAACCATGGGCGCTCTACTTGAGAGAAACCGGCGTTAACTTCAGCGCTTTGCCACGGCATTGGCGTACGACAACCATCACGGCCTTTAAATGTTGGCCAGAAGGTAATACCGTATGGATCCTGTAAATCATCAAACGCGATATCTGCTTCACTTAAGCCCAGCTCTTCCCCTTGATAGCTGCAAACGCTACCGCGCAGTGAGGCGAGTAAAGCATTAAACATTTTACTTTGCAGCTCACGAGTTTCAGCTGTCGCCCAGCGACTGGCAACCCGCGTAACATCGTGATTACCAATTGCCCAACACGGCCAGCCATCAGCAAGTTTGCCTTCTAGCGCTTCCACCGTTTGACGAATATAACTCGGGCTACCATCTGGGGTTAACAGCTCAAAGCTATAGGCCATATGTAGGCGTTTATCCCCCTGAGTATATTCTGCCATGGTTTGCAACGAATCTTCCGACGATATTTCTCCTAGCGTTACGACGCCAGGATACTGATCCATTAAGCCACGGATCTCTTCCATAAAAGCAATATTTTCTGGTTGAGTATTATTGTAATAATGATACTGAAACGCATATGGATTATCTTCACTAAAGCCACGTCCCTGACGATCCGCTGGTGCTTTTGCCGGATTGTCTCGTAACTCTTTATCATGAAAACAAAAGTTAATCGCATCAAGACGGAAGCCATCGACACCTTTGTCTAACCAGAATTTAACGTTTTCCAGTACCGCTTTTCGCACCTCTGGATTATGAAAGTTTAAATCTGGTTGTGAGGTTAAAAAGTTATGCAAATAATACTGTTGACGACGCGGTTCCCACTGCCAGGCACAGCCACCAAAAATTGATAACCAGTTATTCGGCGGTGTGCCATCTTCATTAGCATCTGCCCAGACATACCAGTCTGCTTTGGCATTAGTCTTATCCTGACGGCTTTCGATAAACCATGGATGTTGATCGGATGTATGGCTTAACACCTGATCAATGATCACCTTTAAATTCTGTTCTTTTGCTTGTGCCATCAACTGATCAAAATCAGCCATGGTGCCAAACATCGGGTCAATTTCGCGATAGCCGCTAATATCATAGCCAAAATCTTTCATTGGCGATTTAAAAAATGGCGAAATCCAAATAGCATCTACACCTAAGCTTTTCACATACGGAAGCTTAGTGATAATTCCTGCCAGATCGCCAATACCATCATTATTGGCATCCATAAAACTACGAGGATAAATTTGATAAATTACGGCGCCACGCCACCAAGGTTGAATTTCCATAACCGTCCAATTCATTATTATTAGCTTTATTGGCAGTTATTAAAATTTCCACCAACAAATTACAACGTCACTAAGCATAAGTAGCCCCCTTAATTAGTGCAATGATCCTGCATACGTATGCATGGTAAAAAAAGCACTGAATCACTATGCATACGTATGTAATATTTATACTTACTAGAGGGATATTTGTACTATCAAACCAAAGCAGAATAATAGTGAACCTATATGAAACAGTGGCTTGAACAATTCTTTAAACAACGTAGCTTATTCACAGCAGCAGTAATGACCACGGCATTGCTCAGTGTAACTGGCTGTAAACCACAAACAGGGCAATCGTTGCAAACCGAGCAACCTTCACCCATTCAACAAACAACACTAACTATCACGGCTAAGCAACTTAAGCCTTATAGCCAGCGCCCAATTGAAGATGAAGTGTTTTATTTTGTCCTGCCAGACAGGTTCTATAACGGGAATACAGCAAATGACCAAGGGGATATTAATATCCCTATTTCCTACGGCGGTTTTGAGCCCAGCAACCCCATGGCCTATCATGGCGGTGACTTAAAAGGTTTAACCGAAAAACTTGATTATATAGAACAACTCGGCGTTACCAGCATCTGGCTAACGCCAATATTACGCAATCAGGCTGTACAAGGCGATATTTCCGGTTACCATGGCTATTGGGTGTTAGATTTTACCGAAATCGACCCCCACCTGGGTTCAAACGATGATCTTAAGCAGCTCATTGCTCAGGCCCATCAACGCAATATTAAAATTTTCTTCGACATTATCACCAACCACACCGCCGATGTGGTGAAATATAAAGAATGCCATGGTGAAGATGGTACTGGCTGGTCAGAAAGTGGTGAGCCCTGCCCTTATATTTCACTGGCAGAAATGGCTGAAGGCAAGCGATATCACACTGTTATTCAAAAAGGTAATGAAAACTTAAAAACTCCGAGCTGGCTTAACGAACCCGTGCATTATCACAATCAGGGGGATTCCACCTTTGAAGGAGAAAATTCACTCAATGGCGACTTCTTTGGCCTCGACGATCTTAATACTGAATCACCTGATGTAGTCACTGGCATGATAGCTATTTACAAAAATATTATTTCGGAATTTAAACCGGACGGCTTTCGCATCGACACGGTAAAACACGTTAATATAGAGTTCTGGCAGCAGTTTGTTCCCGCATTAAAGGCACATGCAACAGAACAAGGCATTGAAAACTTCTTTATGTTTGGTGAAGTTTATAGTGGTGACCCAAAAGAATTGAGTAAATTTACCAACCAAGGGAAATTACCATCAGTGCTCGATTTTGGTTTGCAATCGGCACTTTATCAAACCTTAATTGAAGAAAAATCCGGTAGTGTATTTGCCAATTTATTTGCCCAAGACACGCTTTACCCTGACGCCAACCAGCTGCTTAACTTCACCGGCAATCATGATATGGGGCGCTTCGCCTATTTACTTAAACGGAGTAATAAATTTAGCCAGCAAGAAATAATTGTTCGTTTGAAACTGGCAAGTGCTATCAGTTTTTTTGTCCGCGGTGTACCGGTTATTTATTACGGTGACGAACAAGGCTTTGTTGGTACAGGCGATAATCATCAAGCACGTCAGGACATGATGTCATCTAAAGTTAATGCTTATAATCGACAAACCTTGTTAATGACAGATGCAACCACGGCAGATAACAACTTTGATCAAGCACACCCTTTATTTAAGTATCATGCAGAATTAGCAAGCGTTTACCATCAGCATCCAACGCTCAAACGCGCCCAACAAAAGTTACTATTTACCAACTCTGAATCAGGGCTAGTAGTACTTGAAAAATCAGATAAAAATGGCATTTACCTGATTGCTTTTAACACTGCTAACAATCAAAAAACGACCGAATTAGCACTGGATAGCAGCTATCAATTGATTTATCAGTCAACACCATTAGCTTCAGAAAATCTACTCAACAATAATACATTAACTTTGCCGCCATTAACGTTAGCGATATTCAAAGCCAAATAAAGTGATATACCTAACGAACTAATGACACCATCGAAAATGCCAACTGATTGTCAGTTGGCATTTTACTTTTAGCTCGGCGCATAGAACGTAGATTTTACTTTTACTAACTGATTTTCAGATAAGTTTTTAACGATAAAGCGAATCTCCGTATTGTTATCTTTGACTAAGTTACTAGTCACAGACTTAGCAACAACATTAACTGTTAAGATTTTTTGCTGGCCTGGCTGTACCACTATTTTATCAGGCGATTTAAGCTTGACATCCGATATGCCATTCACATTGAGTTGGTAGTATGCAAGCGACTGGCTTTTATTAAAAATCTTAATTTGATAGCTATTTTCAATGAGCTCGCCGGCAAGTTCGCGATACAAAATATTTCTGTCTTTAAATACTGCCACTTCAAACGTATTACGCTGCATAAGCCAATAACTCCCAGCAGCTAAAATTGTTGCCAATACCAATAGATAGCTAATATTACGCCAGCTGGTAATGCGTTGTTTGTGCTCACTGGCATACTTTATCAGTCCTCGCTGATAGGAAAACTTATCCATGGTTTGATCACAGGCATCAATGCATAAACCACAGCTGATGCATTGATATTGCAAGCCCTCGCGAATATCGATACCAACCGGACAGACCTGCACACACAGTTTACAATCAACACAATCTCCTAATCCTTGCGGTATGGCCTGATTCATTTTACGTGCGCCACGGCCTTCCCCTCGATGGTGATCATAACTGATCACCTTGGTACTTTTTGTCATCATCACCGACTGAAATCGTGAATAAGGGCACATATGCTCACACATTTTTTCACGAATAAATCCGGCATTGATATACGTACAACAAGCGAAAAATGCGATCCAGTTAAAGGTCAACAAAGAAATGTCGAGTTGTAATAAATCACTGTATAACTGGTGAGCAGGTATAAAATAAGAGATAAATATCGTCGCGGTAACTAACGCAATAGTAAACCAGATAGCGTGTTTCACCGTTTTTATCAGCAGTTTTTTTAGCGTAAGTTTACTGTTATTGAGTTTTATTTTTGCCTGCCGGTTACCCTCTATTCTGTGTTCCACCCATAAGTACATCATGGTCCAGATAGTTTGCGGACAGGTATAACCACACCATACCCGGCCATATCGGGTCGCGACATAAAACAAAGCAAATGCGCTGAATAAAAAGATAAAAACAAACAGCATTAAATCTTGCGGATAGAAAGACCAGGCAAAGACATTGAATTTTTGCTGGGCAATATCAAACAGTAATGCTTGCTGCCCCTGAAACTGTACTAAAGGTAAAGCGATGAATAATAATACTAATGACCAAGCTAAATAACGTCGCATCCGCTGATAGCGGCCATGTTGTTCACGAATATGATGCTTGCCATCAATGTGCTTAGTTTGAAAAATGACTTGTTCGTTATGGTTAGTAAGCTGATGCATGGCAAGGTCCTCACGCAATAAAATAGCAGTACAATGAGCTGCTATTTTATTGCCTATACCAAGCACCAGACAGTGACAGAAAAATCAATTACAATGGGTACAGTTTAGTTTTATGGCAGAAAAATCATGCTTGCCTATCAAAAAATTGTCAGATTTATCGAAGATAAAATTGATCATAAAATATGGTCTGTTGGTGAAAAAATTCCTTCTATTCGAACCTTGATGCAGCAACATAGTGTCGCAAAAAACACTATTATTCGCGCCTTAATAGAATTGGAAAAAAACGGATTGCTATTTGCCAAACCTCAAGCGGGTTATTTTGTCCGTAAACGACCAAGCGATAACCAAGCGCCACAGCAACAGTATCCACAGAGTTTACCGTCAATGGTCTCGGTGCCTGAAATTTTCTACGATATTATGCAGCGTAGTGCCGCCTTTGATATTTTACCTAACCTACCGGCAGCACCATTTTCCAACCACTTAATCGAACTGCACCGTAATATCAGCAAAGCACAAAGAAATAACCGTAATGCGACTATGTATTATGATGCGCCATTAGGCTCAAAGCAGCTACGCGAACAGATTTCTGCCCGTTACCGACTGAGAAACAGCTATATTGACGCAGATGAACTGTGCATTACCTTTGGTTGCCAACACGCATTATTTCTGGCGCTATTTGTCACCTGCCAGCCGGGAGACAATGTGGTGGTGGAAAGTCCGGCATTTTATGGGGTAGTACAATTACTGGAACAATTACAGATCAATATCATTGAAGTATCTGCTTCTCCAGTAGGTGGCATAGACACTAAAGCGTTAGCCGCTGTCGCACAGCAATGGCCAATAAAAGCCTGTGTCGTCACGCCCTCATTTGCCACACCTACTGGCGCTACTATGTCTGAACAGGCCAAGCAGCATTTAATCACCCTTGCTAATCAGCACGATTTTGCCGTCATTGAAGATGATATTTATGGCGAACTCAGTTTTGAACAGCCAGTATCGCCGTTAAAATCATTCGATAGCGACAATCGGGTAATATTATGCAGCTCATTTTCTAAATCACTGTCACGCGATTTAAGACTAGGCTGGATAGCAGCTGCACGCTGGATGCCTGATGTCATCCGGTTAAAACTTACCAGTCAATTAGCAAGCAACCAAACCACTCAGCAAGGGATTGCAGAATTTATCAGTAAAGGGAACTACCGCCGGCACCTCAATTACTTTACCCATCAGCTAATGCTGCAGCGTAATCAACTGATTTCAGCACTCCAGCAATACTGGCCGCAAGATATTCGATATACCCTACCCAATGGGGGGATTGCACTGTGGATAGAACTTAGCGCTAACCACAATACCACCGAGCTCTATCAACAC
The DNA here is from genome assembly GCF_030161395.1 of Thalassotalea insulae. Classification (NCBI taxonomy): domain Bacteria; kingdom Pseudomonadati; phylum Pseudomonadota; class Gammaproteobacteria; order Alteromonadales; family Colwelliaceae; genus Thalassotalea; species Thalassotalea insulae. The sequence continues at coordinate 2,679,615 of NZ_BSST01000001.1, read as the reverse complement.
CTTATTAGTGAAAATATTGTGATCACCCCGGGAAATTTATTTTCCTGTAGCAACTGCTACCCCAACTACCTGCGTTTAAGCTTTAATCACCCGACAACAGGTAAACGCTTAAATGCGATCAAGAAACTGGGTAAATTGCTGTCTAGTTAATTAATCATTTTAATAATAATTATACCAATCAAAAGCAACACGTTACATTTATTACTACCACTATAACTGAGATAAGAAAGCATCATGCGTTGGCAAATTTCCAACGGTACGATCAATAATCGTTTTCAAGTTATCCATTAGCTCAGTAATTTGCTCTTTGCTTAACGAATCAACCAACGGATGATGATCTTTAGGCACTAATCCTTGGCCTATCATTACTTGTTGCCAAGCTATTTCGGTAAACAGTTCATCCTGTTCACGAAAAATTTTTCCACTTTGTTCAAACAACGCCATTTTATTAGTTAACGTTTTTGGCACATCCATTCGCTGGCAAGCGCGCCAAAATTCGGAGTCATCACGCTGAGTTTGCTTGTAATGCAAAATAATAAAATCACGCATTCGTTCTGATTCTATTTGCGATTGTCGATTAAATTCTGCAACTTCTTCATCTTTAATCCCCATATGCGGAAAGAATTTTAATAAGCGTGTTGCCGCCGTTTGAATAAGGTGAATATTAGTCGACTCTAACGGTTCAAAAAATCCACTGGACAGGCCAATCGCCACAACGTTTTTATGCCATTGTTTACGACGACGTCCGGTTTTAAACGAGATAGTTTTTGGCTCGCCGATTTGTGCACCATCTAAACTAGATAACAATAAATCCTGTGCCTGTTGGTCGCTCATATGCTTACTCGAGTAAACCACACCGTTACCCGTACGATGCTGTAGAGGAATGCGCCAACGCCAGCCAGCACTATGAGCAATAGACCGAGTATAAGGTACAATAGGCTTAACTGACTCACAAGCCACAGCCATTGCTCGATCACATGGCAACCAGTGCGACCAATCTTCAAAACCAGTCGATAACGTTTGCTCTATCAACAAAGCTTTTAACCCAGTACAGTCAATAAATAAATCGCCAGCAATGGCTTGATTATCTTCTAAATGTAACGTATTAATATAGCCAGACTCTTTATCGACATCTACTCGTTCAATAATCCCTTCAAAGCGTTTTACACCGAGTTTTTCACTAAACTCTCGTAAAAATTTGGCATATAAACCAGCGTCAAAGTGATAAGCGTACTCGATGCCTGGCAAATTAGTCCCTTCAATACGGTTTATTTTGGCAAATTTCCCCGCTTTCGAGGCCTGATAATTTAATGAAAACTCCCCAAATTCAGAAGGGTAGCCTAACTGCTGACTCTTTACCCAAAAATGATAGAAGTCACAGAAAGGGAAGTTTTTGCCAATGCCACCAAAAGCATGCATATACTTGTCACCCTGCTGTTTCCAATTTTCAAACTCAATGCCAAGTTTCAGTGTACCTTTTGTTGCTTTTAAAAATGCTTTTTCATCAATACCTAGTGCATTATTAAACGGAATGATCGGTGGAATTGTCGCCTCTCCAACGCCAATAATCCCTATTTTATCTGACTCTACTAAGGTGATATTAATGGCTTTACCTAACACCTTAACCATTAGTGCAGCAGTGATCCAGCCAGCAGTACCACCACCAACAATCACGACATTTTCAATCTTATCTTTTTTCACAAATCACCTTTTTTCAATATCGGACAAAATATTATTAACCATTAATGACTAGTTCAGCTTAGTACACGCTGTTAATTTTTATAGTGGTAATATTAAAGAGCAAAACTTAGCCTGTAGCCTACGTTCACTTCTTAATTGTAGCCCTACTTTGATAGCTTGAAGCACAACATCACTCTTAGGTTAACCATACATCCTATATACACGAAATTGTGCTCCTGCAATTTCGATATACCATACATCCTGTATATACACGAAATTGTGCTCCTGCAATTTCGATATACCATACATCCTGTATATAAAAAGCCCCTGCAAGTGCAAGGGCTTTTAATACTTAGAACCTAACCATTAATGATTAAAGCTTGTAGCTAAACCCTAATAAGTAAGTACTACCATAATCTTGATAATCACGAACTTGTAGTGCGTTATCACCTTGTAATGAGGTAAATGGCTCTTCGGTAATATTTTGCGCTTGTAAGAAGATAGACAAACCTTCTAAGCCTTCAACACCTGCTTCACCGAAGTCGTAACCAATTTGTGCATCGACAATAGTTTCACCTAAAATGTCCACTTGACTCGTTGAGAAACCTAAACCGTAAACATCGCCTTTAAAATCACCACGTTTACGCATACTAGCACGCGCTTGGAAACCATCTCTCTCATAATAGAAAGTTAAGCTCTGAATACTGTCAGATAAACCTGGTAGCTCGTAATCATTACCATCAGGGTCTTCAAGATCTGATTTAACTGACGTATGGCTGGCAATTAAACCAAAGCCTTCTAAACTTTCATCGATAATTTTAAATGGAAAAGCAACTGAGATCTCATAACCCCATAATGAACCACTACCACCGTTTACTTTACCATGGCCAGTTGCAGATGAATTTTCCGGAACATTACCCGTTGCTGGATCAGCAACACCTGACATATCAACATCATAAGTACCATCAAAAATCCATTCACTTAGATCTTTGTGGAAAAGAGCAACAGAGAAGTAGCCTTCATCACTGAAGTAGTTTTCATATGATAAATCTATGCCAACCGCTTCTTTTGGCTCAAGAGCAGGGTTGCCACCTTCAACTTTCCAGTAATTACCATTCTCATCTGGCTGTTGGTTATATGTTGCGCTCACCGATGAATTCATCTCGTCTAAACGAGCACGCGAGATAGTTTTGGCCGCACCAAAGCGCAACGTTTGTTGATCATCAAGTCTAAATGACAAGTTAATGCTTGGTAAGACATGTGAATAATCATGACTGATATCTGTTGGCGAAGAAACAACTAAACCATCAACGGTATTAAAGGCATTACCTTGTGAAGATTGATCAGATTGTACATAACGTACACCAATATTACCGGTTACTGGGATACCATTGATTTCAGAATCAATATTACCTTGGATAAATGCTGATAATACTTCTTCTTTTACGGTCCAAGACTTAGTTGCATGACTTGAGTTAGTTAAGCTTTCAGCTAACAAATCATAATAGCCATCTTTAATTAACCCATTAGTGTCATAGGCAATCATGTTGCCCATGCCGATGAAGTCTAAATTCACTGAACCTTCACGGTATTGTTCAGGTACCATTAACATGCCTGGATTGTTTGGGTAATTAAACGACGAAAGCGTCATGAAATAACCTTCAGACTTTTTGGTTTTTTCACGTTCACGATAAGATACACCAAACTCTACTGACGAAAAGACTTCACTATCCATATCATGTGATGCGGCTAATTTTAATGCCGTTAATTCATCATCAATACTTGGTGCGTTAATGAAACCATCTTGTAATTGGTTTTCGTATGGATGGTACTCGTATTCTCCGTCAGCATTTGTTGAGCCTACAACACCATACTTTTCATTAAGGGCAGAACTCCAGCCCCAAGATAATGGTCCACCTAATTGAATCAAGTTGTAATCACTATAATCCAAATCGTGCGAAAATGTTGCGCCAGTATTGCCACCATCAAACTCATATCCCAAGTTATCAGCGACACCTCGACTATCACCTCGACCCGTACCTGAATAGCTTTCGATACTCCAAATATCACGGTCTACTTGTGAATAACTAGCGTCAAATTCTAATTGCCAAGTATCATTTAATTCATAGACAGAGTTAAAACCTAACGAAGTTAACTCGGCTTTACGCTCTTCATAATCATTACGGACAACCACACGTTGACCTTGCGTAATAGCGCTGGTTACAAAACCTGTAGATGGGTCAATAGTTGCCGTTTCAGCAGCAATAGAACCTTGACCCCAAGCAAATGGCACTTCAATACCACGTAAAATTTTCTCATCGGAAAAATCAACATAAAGCGCATCGAATGTCATCTGCAATTTATCGTTAGGCGCAGCTTCTACGACTAACATTGCAGAGTCACGATCTAATGTTGATGAACGAACAAATGGCTTAGCACCACCTAAGATAGAACCATCAGATCCGTCAGGGTAAGTGAATGTTGGGTATCCCCATGAATTCCAGCGTTTTTCTTGATTCGGAGAACTCATGGTTGAATAAGCAAAAGCAACACCGATAGTATCGTCAGCAAACTTATCCATATAAGAAAAAGTACCACGGAAACCTTTATCGTTGCCGTCAGGGTTTAGTTTATCAAAGCTAGTTTGCTCAATTTGACCGTTAAATTGAATAACACGCTCATCTTTACCTAATGGTTTAACTGTTTGCATATCAACAATACCAGCGATACCTTCAGCTTCAAGGCTTGCGCTAGGTGTTTTGTAAACAGTTACTCCACTCATAATTTCTGAAGGGTATAAATCAAATTCAACACCACGGTTATCACTGATAGAAACTTGTTCACGACCGTTAAAAGTTGTACCACCTTCATTTTCACCGAAACCACGAATACTAACACGACTCGCTCGACCATCTAACCGTTGTGCCGTTAATCCAGGTAAACGTGCAATCGACTCTGCAATCGATGAATCCGGCAGTTTACCAATATCTTCGGCTGAAATTGATTCTACAACTTCGGATGAATAGCGTTTGGTGTTAATTGACTCGACAATACTGCCACGAAAGCCTTTAACCTCAATAACTTCAACTTCTTCTGCTGCTTGTTTCTTCTCTTTTTCCGCTTGCTCTTCGTAGGCAAATGAAGAACTGCTAACCGCCATTAATCCTGTCGATAATATCGCTAGTGTTAACTTGCTAGGTTTAAAATTAACCATGTGTGATCTCTCCCCCTACATTCCATGTATTTTGATTTATAATTCAGCGTTCCCAACAACTGATGTAATAACTATTTATGTGTTTCATATGTAAGTGTGCTATCCACATCGTCAAGTGGATGACACTAATATAGAGAGGTAGGCAACCGAAAAATACATTATGCATACGTATTCAAACCTTACCCAGCAATGCATACGTATTCACTACAAAGCCTTTTCTAGCTATTAGCAAAAAGGTCATATTTCACGCTAGCCCCGATAAAATATAAAACTCCTTATCTATAAGATAGCGCAATTTCCACATATATAGTTACATTCTGAAAGACTTAGCAAACAATTGAATACGTATGCAAAATAGCTAACCGACTTCTTATTACTGGCATTGCCACGTAAATTAAGTCGCAATAAGCAGCTATTATTCAATTAATGAATCACGGGAAACAAATATGCGTAGCGTTCTTTATGCTTTATTACTACTTACTGGGGCATGCCAGGCTCAGTTAACAGAGAATAAGGCGGCTCAGTCATCAACAATTGCCAAACCTGCCACTATTCATTTAGCTGCCGCCCATTGGGTAACTCCTGAACTAATGCTTGTTGACTCACAATTTAGTCAACAACCACTACGCTTAATCAATACTTTGAACAGCCAAGAGGCAAATAAAACATTCCCACTAAGCGCGACTAAGATGCCAAGCTGGGTAAAACAACAGTTTCCACACCTAGCACAATTTCAAAGCTATTCACTCGCTATCAACCGGGATGAAATCAAACAACTAATCAAACAACCGCTCGCTATTATCAGTGCTAAACAAGGCGCGGTTAACGAAACTGGCACACGGGTGCAAATCGCTACGTTGCTTGACGCCTTATATACCTCAGGGTCTCAAGATGCTGATGAAGTTACCGATTTAGGTGCGACTATTCATCCAGATAAAGTAACTTTTAAACTATGGGCACCGACTGCCATATCTGTTAACGTCTTATTATATAACGCAAGAAAACAGCCTTTAGCTCCCCAAAAAATAGTAATGAGCCAAGATAATGCGAGTGGCATCTGGCAGGCATCGGGAGCAACCAGCTTAGCGGGTCAATATTATCGTTATCAATTAAAAACCTATCACAGTGCCAGCGGGCAAGTGGAAAACATTATTACTACAGATCCTTATTCATTAAGCCTATCAACTAATAGTGAGTATTCACAAATTGTTGATTTAAATGATAGCACTACCATGCCAGAAGGTTGGCTCAATCAACAGGATAATCCGGTTAGCGCACCAGAAGACAATATCTTTTATGAAAGCCATATTCGTGATTTTAGTGCATTCGATTCGACACTAAGTAATAGCGATTATCGCGGAAAATACCTTGCCTTTAACGAAACAAACAGCGACGGTATCAAGCACTTAAAAACCTTACAGCAAGCGGGAGTTAACAGTATTCATTTATTGCCGACGTTTGATATCGGTACTGTTAATGAAGATCAAACACAAGTCGTAGATAGTAACGATAGCTTAGCCAGTATTTGCCAAAAAACATCCGTCAAACTAGTTTGTCAGTTGGAAAATCAACAACAAACATTATTAAATTACTTAACGAATCTGCCACCAAGCAGTGAACAGCAGCAAGCAATAGTTTCTTCATTACGACAGCTCGATAATTACAACTGGGGTTATGACCCGTTCCACTACAGCGTACCTGAAGGCAGTTATGCCCTTAACCCGGAAGGTATCAATCGCATTAAAGAATTTCGTACCATGGTGCAGTCGCTGCATAACTTAGGCTTTCGCGTCATTATGGATGTTGTCTATAACCACACTCATCAGGCAGGCTTAGCACCGACATCGGTACTGGATAAAATCGTACCAAACTATTATCAGAGATTAGACCCGATTAGCGGCGAAATAGCCCAATCTACTTGCTGTGATAACACCGCGACCGAACGTGTCATGATGGAAAAACTGATGATAGATTCCTTAGTCGTATGGGCAAAAGATTATAAAATCGACGGCTTTCGTTTTGACTTAATGGCGCATCAACCCAAATCGGCGATGTTAAAAGCCAGAGCCGCAGTACAAGCAATAGATCCTGATAATTATTTTTATGGCGAAGGCTGGAATTTTGGCGAAGTGGCCAATAACCAGCGATTTATTCAGGCCAGTCAGTTGGAACTTGGCGGCACTGAAATAGGTACCTTTAGCGACCGATTAAGAGATGCAGTTCGCGGTGGAGCATTTAGCGCTCAAGGTAATGAAATAAGAAAAAGTCAGGGCATAGGTAACGGCTTAGCAACTATCCCCAATGAACTGCAAAATGACAGTGAAGCACAGGCTCGTTATTACCAGTTAGCCGACCACTTACGCCTTGGTTTAATCGGTAATTTAGCGAATTACCCACTGGTAACGGCAAATGACAGTGTGCGACTAGGCAAAGAAATTCCTTACGGCGATCAGCCTGCCGGGTATGCCTTAGATCCAGCAGATACCATCAATTACGTATCCAAACACGACAACCAAACCTTGTGGGATAGCAACCAATATCGCTTTTCTTACGCATTGACGACAGCGCAAAGAGTGAGAATGCAGCTGTTAAGTTTATCTTACGTGCTGTTTGCTCAGGGTATTCCATTTATTCATATGGGCAGCGAATTATTACGCTCGAAAGGGTTCTTACGAGATTCCTATGATTATGGCGATTGGTTCAATCAAGTCGATTTCAGCAAACAAAGTAATAACTATCAAACAGGCCTGCCACCGGCAGAAAAAGATCAGGCAAATTGGTTGCTGATTAACGACGTACGGCAACACAATGCTGGTAAAGATAAAGCGTCACCACAAGATATCGCATTTAGCTCAGCTGTATTTAATCAATATATCAAACTTAGAATGACTTCACCGCTATTTCGTTTAACCAATAGTGATGACATCATAGAAAAAGTGCACTTTCACAATACTGGCAGCCAGCAAAAACTTGGCTTAATTGCTATGAGTATCCAAGGAGATAACAACACTCCGTCACTGATGGTGTTGTTTAACAGTCGCGCAAACACTCAAACACTGGAATTTGCCAAGGCGGCAGACTATCAATTGCATCCGATTCAACAACAAGGTGTTGACCCGATCGTTAAACAAAGTACCGCACAAGCACAAAGTTTTTCTGTCCCCGGCCTTAGCACTGCCATTTTTATTACCAAGTAGAGTCAACTATGAAAATAAGCAAAACACTCTTTTCTTTATTTACCGCTGCCAGCCTAACTTGCTCAGCTATAAGCCAGGCACAGCAATATCAAATTCAACACTTAGAGCCACTGTCGTGGTGGACCAAGATGGCATCAAATAAGCTTCAACTCATGGTCCACGGTAATAACATTGCTCAGTTAACCCCTAAATTTACAACACCAGCGATTAAAGTTGTCGGTGTTCATCCAGGAGACAGTGCCAATTACCTGTTTATTGATCTGGAATTAGCAACCAGTTTAACACCGGGTAGTTATACGCTTGATTTTTATCATAAAAAAGACAAAGTATTATCAACACAATATCGTTTTAATGCTCGAAATACCCATTCAGCGGCAGATCAGTCTTTTAGCCCAAAAGATGTGATTTACTTAATTACCCCTGATCGCTTTGCTAATGGTGACCCGAGTAATGACAACCAGCCTACACTGAGCGAAGGACTAAATCGTAGCGCGAAAGGTGGGCGCCATGGTGGTGATATTCAAGGTATGATCAACCATTTAGATTACATAGCAGCAATGGGGTTTACCCAGATTTGGCCAAATCCTATGGTGGAAAATAATCAGCCAAATCATTCCTATCATGGTTATTCAGCAACAGATTTTTACCAAATAGATGCCAGATTTGGCACCAATGAACTCTATCAACAACTTTCTGAAAAAGCGCAGCAAAAAGGTCTAGGGCTAATCAAAGACGTGGTGTTAAACCATATCGGTTCTCAACATTGGTGGATGCAAGACTTACCAATGAAAGACTGGCTTAATTTTCAAGCTCAGTCATTTACCGGTACCCATCATAAGCGAGAAAGCTTACATGACCCATATGCCACTGAATATGATAAAACTCAATTTTCAGATGGTTGGTTTGTTCCTAGCATGCCAGATTTAAATCAGCGTAATCCATTTGTCAGCACTTACTTAATTCAAAATACATTATGGTGGATAGAATACGCCAATCTCACCGGATTAAGGGTTGATACCTTCTCTTATTCAGATCGAAAATTTCTTACCCGCTGGACCCAAGCCATTAGCCGTGAATATCCTAACATCAACATAGTCGGTGAAGAATGGACCACTAACCCGGCGATCGTGTCTTATTGGCAACGAGGTAAAATAAACCAGGACGGTTACCAAACAGATTTACCTAGTCTCATGGACTTTCCACTGCAGCAGGCGTTAGTTAATGCCCTGACAAAAGCAGAAAGCTGGAATACCGGTTTGAATCAGCTTTATCAGTCGTTGGCGAATGATTTTCTCTACCCAGATCCCGGTAATCTAGTCACTTTTACTGATAATCACGATATGAGCCGAATTTTCACTCAGCTGAACCAAGACGTTGCACGTTATAAAATGGCGATGAGCATTTTATTAACCACTCGTGGCATTCCACAGGTATTCTATGGCACAGAAATCGCGATGGCGAACCCTGGTACCGACGATCACGGCATCATTCGCAGTGACTTTCCCGGTGGCTGGTCAACTGACATTAGTAATGCTTTTAACGAAACTAACCTCAGTACGCAACAAACCGAGGTATTAAACTTCACTAAAACATTACTTAACTGGCGTAAAAGCGCGACAGCCATTCATCAAGGTAAGCTTGTTCATTATGCACCGAATAATGGGCTCTATGTCTATGGTCGATTGTTACCGCTCTCAATATCAGGCAACAATGTTATGGTTATCGTTAATAAGAATCAAAAACAAATCACGTTAAATCCAAACGATTACCCAGCAATAACCGGACAAAGCACCAAAGCGACAAACATTATCACTGAGCACGACTATGCTTTAACTAAGGAAATTAGCGTACAAGGTCACAGTGTAATGATCTTAGAACTAAAACGTTGAACGGTTATTTAAGCTGAATACGTATGCAGGCAGCTGTATTTTAATGCCGCTGCTTTTATGCTGTAGAAATTGATAAAACCCTCAGGAAATATAATGAAAAAAACACTGCTGGTTATAACCACCTGCTTATTATCTCCATTAGTCGCAGCTAAAACGGTTCAGGTAAGCTCGCCCGACAAGCATATTGTCGTCACCATTAACGATGACAAAGTACCTAGTTATCGCATTAGCTTTAATAAAGACAGTGCGCTCGAAGCGTCCCGTCTTGGCTTACGCTTTAAAAAGTCTGCCGAACTTGGCGAAGGCTTTACCATAGCGAACACCAAGCGCAGCACTAATGACAGCACCTGGCAACTTCCGTGGGGTGAACGTAAAAATGTTCGCGATCATCACAATGAACTGTTAGTAACCTTTAACGCCAATCGTCAGACATCAAACACTTTTAGTGTGCGTTTTAAAGTATTTAACGATGGTGTTGGTTTTCGTTATGAAGTGCCAAAACAAAAAGGCTTAGACGGCAATATTGAAATCACTGATGAATTAACTGAATTCAACGTTGGTCAACCACAAGACGTGACGGCTTGGTGGATCCCATCACGTGGCTGGAACCGTTATGAATATATTTATAACACTACGCCACTTAGCGAAGTCGATCATGTCCATACACCATTTACCTTTAAATTACCAAACGGTCATCACTTAAGTATTCACGAAGCAGCATTAGTGGATTACGCCGGCATGACCTTACAAAAGCAGCGCGGGGGAAATTTAAAAGCAGACCTAACCCCTTGGTATGACGGTGTTTTAGTGAGAAAAAACGCTAATTTCACTACCCCATGGCGCACCATACAAGTGAGTAAAGATGCGGTTGGACTATTAAACTCTGACTTGATTTTAAACCTTAACGAACCGAGTAAAATTGAAGATACCTCTTGGATAGAACCTGGCAAGTATGTCGGGATCTGGTGGGGTATGCATGTTGGAGAAACTACGTGGGGCAGCGGTGACAAACACGGTGCAACCACCAGTGAAACCAAACGCTATATGGATTTTGCCGCAAAATATGACTTTAAAGGCGTTCTCGTTGAAGGTTGGAACATCGGCTGGGATGGTCAATGGTACGATAATGGCGATGTCTTTAACTTTACTAAAGCCTATGATGACTTTGATATCAAAGAAATCACCGATTACGGTTTAGCAAAAGGTGTCCGTTTAATCGGTCATCACGAAACCTCAGGCAGCGTAACTAATTATCGCAACCAAATGGCTGATGCCTTTGCCCTGTATCAAAAACACGGGGTACGCCAAGTAAAAACTGGCTATGTCGCTGATGGCGGAAAAATTAAACGTATTGACGAAAATGGCATTGCCCGCATGGAATGGCACGATGGTCAGTTTATGTCGAACGAATACCTTTATAACGTAAAATTAGCAGCTAAATACCAGATCAGTATTAACACTCATGAACCGATTAAAGATACGGGTCTGCGCAGAACTTACCCTAACTGGATTGCCCGTGAAGGTGCCCGCGGACAAGAATATAACGCATGGGGCTCACCGCCTAACCCACCATCACACACGGCGATTTTACCTTTTACCCGCATGCTTTCAGGACCAATGGACTTTACTCCAGGCACGTTTGATATGGCATTTAAAGGCTTAGGTGCAGATACCGATCGTCCGCAAACCACCTTAGCGAAACAACTGGCATTATACGTAGTACTTTACAGTCCAATTCAAATGGCATCGGATCTGCCTCGTAACTATGAAGCGAATCTTCCGGCATTTCAGTTTATTCTAGATGTACCAACCGATTGGCAGGAAAGTAAAGCCATTGCCGGTGAAGTAGGTCAATATGTCGCTTTCGCTCGTCAAGAACGCGATGGTGATGATTGGTACTTAGGTGCATTAACCAATGAAGATGCCCGCACGCTGACCTTGCCATTAGACTTCTTAGACAGTAAAAAACGTTACCAGGCACAAATTTATCGTGATGGTAAAAATGCTAACTGGGTAGATAATCCTTATGAGATGATTATCGAGCAAAAAGAAGTCACAGCAAAAGATGTGCTTAATTTACCACTGGCAACCAGTGGTGGCGCAGCAATTCGTTTTAAAGCGCTTAACTAAACAGTTAACAACATTAGGTTTAAATAATGACGACATCAACAACGGCATCAGTTCAAAGCAAACCTAAGCTGAGTTTTTGGCAAATTTGGAACATCAGCTTTGGCTTTTTAGGGGTGCAGTTTGGCTTTGCTTTGCAAAATGCCAACGCCAGCAGGATCCTGTCCGACTTAGGTGCAGACTTACACTCACTTTCCTTGTTCTGGTTAGTCGCCCCTATTATGGGGCTGCTAATACAGCCGATTGTTGGTTCGGCATCCGATCGCACTTGGAATCGCATCGGCCGACGTAATCCCTATATTCTTATGGGCGGAATAGCCGCGGCGATCGGCATGTTATTAATGCCAAATTCCTCCACCATTGCCAGTGTGATCACGCCATTATTCTTTGGTGCCATGATGCTGGCATTAATGGATGCCTCTTTTAATGTCGCGTTTCAGCCATTTCGTGCCTTGGTCTCAGATATGGTGCCAGATGAGCAACGCAATATCGGTTACTCGGTGCAATCGCTACTGATTAATATTGGTGCGGTTTGTGGTTCAATATTACCTTTTGTTTTAACCAATATTATTGGCTTAGAAAACACTGCACCAACTGGTGAAGTTGCGCCCTCAGTTATCTGGGCATTTTATCTTGGTGCCAGCGTAATGTTTGGTTCCGTGCTGTGGACTGTGCTCAGAACCAAAGAGTATGCACCAGGGCAATATGGTTTATCAGCCCATGATAACGTTACACAACCGCGCTCAATACTCGCGAAACTGGCTAATTTCTTTCGCTTAATGAAGACTATGCCCACAACGATGAAACAACTGGCACTGGTACAATTATTTTCATGGTTTGCATTATTTATTATGTGGGTCTATACCATGCCGGCAATTACCCAACATATTTGGGGCATAGATGCTAAGTGGTTCGATCCGGATTACTTAGCCAGCGTCAACACTATTCCAGCCCATATTGCTGCCGCTAAAGGCGCTGCGGGTGACTGGGTCGGTATTATCTTTGCCGCCTATTCACTGTTTGCCGCGATATTCTCGGTATTTCTGGCAAAAATCGCCAATAAGCTTGGCCGTAAACTGACCTATTCAATGTCGTTAGTTGCCGGCGGCTTAGGTTATTTAAGTATCTTCTTTTTACATGATCCAAGCTTAACGACAGTAAACTTATTAATCACTCAAGTAGAAGTGCCAACAGGCGCTGTTGCACTGCTTATTCCAATGATAGGAGTAGGAATCGCTTGGGCGGCGATTTTAGCCATGCCTTACGCTATTTTGGCAGGTAGCATTCCGGTTAAACAAACCGGGGTTTATATGGGGATTTTTAACTTTACTATCGCGGCGCCACAAATAATCTCTGGACTATTTGCCGGTTGGATCCTGACCGCAATTTTCGATAATCAGGCAATTTACATTCTAATGATGGCTGGTGCATCAATGTTATTAGCGGCGTTTTCAGTTTACTTTGTTGACGATAAAGTCAGCGAGCCAAATGGCGTAAAGCGCGAAACAGTAACCGCTTAGTTTTCAACAGCTGATGCTTGCTCTTATCACACCGGCAACAATCTATACTCACGAGTAGCTCAAAAGTAAATCCAAATAAAAAAGCCCGGCTAAGTGTTACTTAGTCGGGCTTTGTTTATCAGATTAAAGCGATTAACTGCCGCAGGATTTAATCGTATTCAGCAAATAACTTTAATACTCCGCTATCCTTACCAACATTTTTGTAAACCACCATTCAACCTTGCTTAGTGAGCAACATACTTAAACGAATGTATTCCACTATCTGAACCGAATAACGCTCCGGTTTCATCAAAAAAATGATAAATGAACTTGACAAAATATATTCCGTTTATATCTGCAATCACTTCAAACTCATCGGTATTATAAATATAACAATTATCTTGACTAACATCGCAATAATTAACTCCAGCACCATCCAACTTATAATAATCATGATAAATGCGGTTATCGGCTATTCGCCAGGTAAATACACCATATTCTCCAGAGTGTGTATGCCACTCATTACCTGAAAGAAACGTCTGCCAATTACCTATGTTTTCAGTTTGAAAATCCACCCTGGACAATGAATACGATAAATATGAATCTAAAGGAGGCCTTTCAATTGCACCAAAATACCAATAGCCAGCCGTAATCTGCGGTACCGTAATATTCGCTTTTTTTACAAGGTAAGCACTACTGACCCCATTGACTACACCATCTTGTATATGTGTAATCAAGAACCGCGGTACACCATAAAAATCTGCGATGTACTGATATCTAACTGAAATATTATCTTGATAAGTTAATAGCAGCTCATTATTTATAATCTGCCAGTTGCCAGTTAATTCTTCACTATTAGTGAGCATTTCAACAAAGGTACCATTTTCATTAAAATTAACTAGACCGGCAGATGGTGAAATGCGATATTCATCGTTGAACACACGTTTTTTATTATGTAGTGTCGTAAGGTAATATTCACCTTTAATCTTTGGAAGCTCACGTGAAAAATAATGGCGAACTGTTTTATAAAAAACAGGAATATCGTTATCACAGTACAGATTGGCTTCAGTAGCTTCTGTTTTTTGCAAATACACTGAATATTGCGCTGTTGTATATAACTGCGTTAATTCAATCGAGCTAGGTGTGAAATAAGAGCTACCCCACGCTCCACCAGCACAATAATGCGTTTGTGACTCACTAATAGCATTTGTTGAACTATCAAAAGTAATTTTTAACTGATTGCCTGTTTGCTGCCAATCATATGAAATATTTACATTGCCGATTGAATCGGAATAGTTACCACCATCTTCAGAAAGCGCTATATTTATCGGGTAGTACAAACCGCTGTTAGTATTACGTAGCGCTGTAGATGGCACCAATAAATGATGCCCTTGAGTTAACCTACTTGGGTAACGACTTAATTCGGAATTAGTTGCTAAATCTGTATAAGCCTGATGGTATAAGGCGCTATTATATTCTCGCCACACTGCCATTTGTTGGTTCATTTGCTCAGTAGATTTAATAAACTCATTAACCGTGGTAAAACCACCAGGTAAAGTCAGACCATTATCTTGATTAACTAACATTGCGGCTATGGTCATTTGCAATAGATAAAAGCTATCCGCGTCATACTGAGCGTCTATTAACTCAGCTATGTTATTTAATTCATGGCCTTCATGCATTACATCAATTAACTCGTATTCTGCTGTCGTTAAATCAGTAATATTCTTATGGATGACAAAATTATCATTTTCATCAACGTCAGCTAATAGGCTAGCTAAATCCCCCAAATAAGCGCGTAAGTTGTAATTTTCAGCTGCATTATCAACATAAGCAATTAATAAGCTATCTGGCTCAACTGTTTGTAATTCAATAGCGTAGTTGCCTTGCTCATCAGTCGTAGTCGTTAATTCTTGCTCTCCAAGTTTAATAGCAACTTCTAATCCTGACTGCTGATACCCGACTACTTTTCCCTGTAAATTAATGGCAGTACCGACCTTAACAGTAACAGTGCTTGAGTCAGATGCACCATGGCTATCCACTAAAGTATATTCAAACTCATCATCACCAACATAATCAGTGATTGGTTGGTAATTTAACTTACCATCAACGATAGTTACATTGCCATGCAACGCCGCTGATACGGTTTGAATAGTTAAAGTATCATCAATGACATCTTTATCATTCGCGAGTACGTCAATAGCTATGCTTTTATTTTTTAAAGTATAAACACTGTCGTCACTGGCTATTGGTTCAACATTATCTATGCTGATAGTCAGTTTTGCCTCACTTTGCCCATCATAGCCATCATTTACGGTATAGTTGATAGTTTCATTACCGGCATAGCCTGGAGTTGGGTTATAAACTATTTTATTGTTTTCAATGCTAGCGTTACCATGATTCACTCCGTCAAGGGCCGATATAGTTAAGACATCGCCCAGAGCGTCACTATCATTTCCAAGTACATCTACCGTGATACTTTCGTTTTGCTTAATACTTGCTTCATCATCATTCGTTGTTGGTATAACATTCGCGATATTCACGCTAACCCTTGCCGTCGCTTCATCTCCTAAACTGTCTTCTATTATGTAAATAAAGCTATCTTCACCAACAAAACCACTTGTCGGTGTATAGGTTAATATGCCTTCTATAAGCTCAACTGAGCCATGTGCTGGCACCGAAGTACTAGTAACCGTTAATTGATGCTTTCCTACAGACAGGTCATTGGCAAGTACGTCAATTTCAACATTGCTACTTTGCTGTGTTTGTACAATGTCATCAACAGCGGTTGGTGGAATATTATAAACAGTTAAGTTAACGGTGGCCGTTGCTTCTTGACCAATGCTATCTTTAATGGTGTACGAAAAATTGTCATTACCGACAAACCCATCTGTAGGTGTATAAATAATATTGTGGTCATTCTGTAGCACGCTACCGTTACTTGCTTCTGTTACCGAAGCCAAAGTAAAACTATCGACATCGCTATCATTTGCCAGAACGTCAAGTTCCGTCGATACGTTCATGCCGACCTCAATAGCATCATTATTGGCAACCGGTGGATTATTAGAAGCAGGTTTGGTTGTAGCTGATTCAGAGCTTGAACCTGAACCTCCGCCACAACCTACGAGTGATATCAGCAACATAGCTGAAACCATATGTTTTAATTTCATAATGATAAAAATCCGTTTGTTTTTATTGTTTTGAAATAGGCGAAATTTAAAGCACCATATGTTACAGAATATTACAAGAAATTAACAATTAATATTCACTTATAGGCAAATAATTGTATTAATAGAAAAGATAAAGAGGTTTTTTAGATATACGCAAAGAATTAAATCGCTAGTTACCGCAGGATTTACGCACGATCAGTGTCGTTGGCATCAGAGTCGTTTCAGGGGTTTCTCCATTAATTAGCGCAATCAAATTATCGACTAATAACTCCCCCGCTAGTTTAGTGTCTTGCTTTGCCGTCGTTAATGCCGGAATGGTAAAGCTGGCAACCGCGATATCATCAAAGCCAACCACTGCAACCTGTTCAGGAATTTTAATACCATGCTCCTGCAATGCCCGCATAGCACCAATGGCAATTAAATCGCTGGCGCCAAATATCGCATCAAACTCGATGCCTTTTTTAATTAATTGACAGGCTGCCTGATAACCGGAATCTTCCACCGAAATCGCATCAATTTGCAACTCACTGTTTATCGACAATTTATTATCGGTTAACGCCTGACAGAAGCCGTGATAACGGTCGAGAAATTCCGGCGAGTGGCTGGAGGCATCTCCTAAAAACGCAAACTTAGTACGACCATTTTTAATCACATGCTCAGTGATCTGATAACCGCCATGAAAGTTGTCGCAGCCAACCGAGACTATCTTGTCATTTTTCACCGGTGCACCCCAGCGAATAAAGTGCGTGTTTTGCTGGCTTAACTGCAGCAGCTTTTCTTCATAATCAACAAAATCGCCATAACCAAGTAAAATCAGGCCATCGGCTTTTTTACTGTCTTCAAAATCTGCATGCCAGTCATTGCTTGATTGTTGAAACGAAACTAACAGATCATAACCTTTTTGCGCACAGGCGCGGGTGATACTGCCAAGCATAGACAAAAAAAACGGATTAATTAACGAGTCATCATTAGTAGGGTCTTCAAATAACAATAAGGCAATGGTATTACTTTGCTGGGTTCGCAGGCTGCTGGCGTGCTTATCGACTTTGTAATTCAATTCCCGAGCTATTTGCTGCACTTTCAACCGGGTTTCTTCATTAACTAATGGACTATTGCGCAAGGCACGAGACACGGTAGATTGTGACACCCCCGCTTTATAGGCAATATCAAATGATGTTGCTTTAGCCATGAAAAAACCTCTTAACTAGTACTTAATAAATAACCTAAGGTTAAATAGTACCCTAGAATGCTACGCAAAACATTAACTTAATATAGCGATTTTAATACTATCTAGACATTAATAATCAACATTTTTCATAGTGTTATTATCAAACGCAATGTAAATGCTCTGGCAAAACGGCAACGGGTACTTAACGCTTATCAATTTAACGCCGATTTAAGTTTATAATCATTAGGTCTAGCAGCTTTTGCTGCATACATAGCGACATCAGTACTGTGCAGCATATCTTTGCTATCACGACCATAACTGCGCACACCGTCCATCACATCAGATTGCAACCGGCCTAGAACAAACAACCGTAAATGAACAACAAATAACTAAACCCACAATCCTCCTTAAATATTTGCATTCATAAGCTGAAATATTCCCTTAGCTCAAATACCTGCATGGGTATAATTTAGCTATTGGACGAATAATAATTAATTAAATTAAGCTAAGTATAGATAAAAGAAGAGGATATATAGGATAGAGGCGTGTTGAACTTTACACAAAATTTATACTGTAAAGTTCACCCCGCTAAAATAACCACCTTAGATCAACAGATGGTTATAGATAGATATCAAGTGAGCTAAGAAGAATTACATTTCTTCTAGTCGTTTACCCCGAGTCTCTTTAACAAAGCGTATGATAAAGAACACGCTGATCAATGCCGATATCGCATAGAAGCCATAAGCCCCTGACAACCCTATGCTACCTAACATTATCGGGAAACTCATAGTAATGGCAAAATTAGCAATCCACTGCGCACTGGCGGCAACAGCTAACGCAGCACCACGAATGCGGTTATTAAACATTTCCCCTAGTAGTACCCAGACAATCGGTCCCCAGCTTAAGCCAAAAAATACCACGAATAAATTAGCCATCACTAATGCAACCGTCCCCATAGTTTCAGTTAATGCTAGTTTGCCTAATTCATCAAAGCCCGCATTGCCAAAAATAAAGGTCAAACTGCTCAAGCAAACAAACATCCCGACACTACCTACCAGTAACAACGGCTTACGACCAACTTTGTCCACTAAGGCAATCGCGATAAAAGTAGATAAAATATTAGTAATACCTGTCATCACATTAATCAATAAAGACTGAGATTCATCAAAACCGGCGGCTTGCCAAAGTTCAGCGCCATAATAAAACACCACATTAATACCAACAAACTGCTGGAATACCGACAGCGCTATCCCGACCCAGACAATGGGGTGGATTTTACCCGTTTTCTCGATAAAGAGATCGGCAATACTTGGCTTCTTATCTCCGTGCAGCGATTGCTGAACATCAGCAATTTGTGCTTGTGTATCGCGCATCGATATCCGTTTAAATACTTGCGCGGCCTTATCTGTCATCCCTTGAGCCACCAAATAGCGAGGAGACTCAGGGATAAACAATACCCCAATAAAAAACAGGGTCGATGGAATTAACTCGACCCAAAACATCCAACGCCAAGCCGGAATGTCAAAGAGAAATAGTGCTTCTGCGCTACCTGCGTTAGACGCTATCATGTAATTACTTAAAAACGCAGCAAATAAACCCAGTACTATGGCTAGCTGCTGCAAAGTAGCAAAACGGCCTCTCAACGCCGCAGGTGATACTTCAGCAATATAAGCGGGTGCCAGCACAGACGCAGCACCAATACCTAAACCACCGAATAAACGATAAAAGATAAATTCCGCTGAAGTTTCTGCAATACCTGATCCCCAAGCACTAGTAGCAAAAATTAACGCAGTAATGATCATAATGATGCGACGACCATAACGATCCGCCAGCGGTCCAGCGGCTAATGCCCCGAGTGCACAACCAAGTAATACTGAAGCAACATTAAAACCGGTAGAAATATCAGAAGCGTTAAATGCTTTACCTAAGGCACTGACCGTACCGTTAATAACCCCAGAATCAAAACCAAACAAAAAGCCGCCAATAGCGGCAACCACTGAAATAAAAAACACATATAACGTGGAATATTCTTGTTGGTGGTCATCAGGAAACGCTTTATTAAACGCTTCAGAAGGTGAACTACTACTCATTTATTTTTTACCCTTATTATTTTATTTATTGTTATTAATACTGTGCAGGCCGATATCAGCAACGGCTCTTAATTAGCTCAAATTTTTAGCCTGCAAATTTCAATAATATTTTATCGTTTGCCACCCGTTGATAGCTGATATTAAAATTACGATTTAATACATCTAACAAACCATTAACGTCGCCTGTTTTAAACATACCGGCTACCTGCACCTGACGTAGCTTTTCATCGTCCGAAAGTTCAAATTCTATATCGGTATAGCGGCTAATTTCTGCCATCGCATCCGCTAATTGTTCCCCACGAAAAATAAGGTTACCCTGACGCCAAGATAAACTGGCAGCAAGCTCTCCGGCATCTACTTTCACTACTTGTTCTGCTTTTTGGCCGGTTAAGTCTAAGTCGACTTTTTCACCTTTTGAGATTGCCATTGAACTGGCCGGTAAACGGCTCGTCATAGGCGTAACGTCGTTATCTTTCGTTACTAACGGTTGCTCTGCAACCAGCACCTTACCATCAGTAACAATAAGCTCGACCAGCTCATTACGTACTTCGACATTAAAAGCAGTACCTACCGCCTGGATCACCTTGCCACCGACAACCACACTGAGTGGACGAGATTTATCATGCGCGACATCAATATGAATTTCACCTCGTTGTAATTCAATCACTCGCGCAGCTGGCGTATAAGTAATCTGGACAAAACTATTGGTATTTAACACCATTTTACTGTTATCCGGTAAATTGATGGTGCTACTTTCCCCAACCTGAGTTTGATAATGCATCTGTTTCGCCACTACAGACGCCTGTTCGGCGTTGCCGAATATCGAGCTCTGAAAACCAGCATAATAAATACCTAAAGTCAGCATCACGATAACCGATGCTGCAACGGCTCCTAGCCATTTAGGAAATGTTTTTTGCTGCTGACTTGGCGGAAACAAATCAGCTAAGCGGCTAAGCTCATCCATTTTGTCCCAGAGTTGCGCCACTTCAAATAAGACTTCAACATGTTGATTATCAAGCGCTAACCACTGCTGCAACTGATATTGCTCATCGTTACTTAAGCCACGATCAAGTTTGGCAATCCAATCACTGGCTTGCGCTAAAATCTGCTCTTCCTGACTCTGTTGCTCTTGTTTTAATTGGGAGTGCTCATGAAATTGATGAATATTACTCATAAGTCCCTCCTGTACTCACTTTGCTCACTTGAGCTGAGTTCTTGTCTTGTTGCCCGCCATTGCGTGTAACATTACGCATAAATAAGGTGCAACGCTTCATACCCGACGATATATGCTTTTCCACGGTACTTTCACTAAGGTTTAATTGGCTTGCTATTTCTTTTTGCGAATAGCCATATACTTTCTTTAAAACAAACACTTTACGACACTGCAGTGGTAACTGTCTAACTGCCTGACAAAAGTGAGCAAACTCACTATCAGTCACTGCATTTTCGTAGACTTCATCTTTAGTTTGTTCTGTTAATAATTGCTCTAATGCTTCAACATTTTCTAAACTATCTACTAGCTTAATATGAGCCTGTTTTTGATAGTCCAACGCCAAATTTCTTGCGGTTTTAAACATGAAAGATTTTGGCGAAGAAATATGCGCTTTATTGTCGATTTGACAAATTCTGACATAAGTTTCCTGCACTATGTCTTCTATTTCATGTGGCGGCACAATACGGGCAACCAAGCGAGAAATACTTTTTCTCGACGCTAAATAGGCTTTATAAAATAATGTGTCATTCGACATTATGTTCCACTCAACAACGGCTTATTCAGAGCGTTATGCTCATCTGTGTTTCGCCAGTAACAGGAGGCGATATCTAGTAGACGAATGAGCTTAATAAATCCGCCAATAAAACTTCAGTTTTTTTCTGTTTCATTATTTAAGCGCTTTGGTTAAAGCTTGTAATTACAGTATGAACTGTAATAAGGTTTTTGATAGATGAAAACGTATGCAATGTAATAAAAACATTATAAAAAAGACGCATACAGGCTTAATATCCAGGATAAACAGCTAGTTATACAGCATGCTACCAACTTTTTTCGTTCCGATGCCAACAGCTGAAAACAATAATAATTAGGCAATCAAATAGTGCACTATGAGCGGTCAGCCAAAAATAATGAATAATATTTTAAACAAATTTATATGGAGGAAAATTACACGCCAGTCGTCCTTGTTGAATGTATGGGGAAAATCCCTGTACACGGAATATCAAAAAATACGTTTACGTTTAATAGTTTTATTCCTGATGTTCAGTTTATCCACCACAGTGGTAACTGCTGGAGAAAAACACGAAAAGGTTATTTTTAATATTCCCAGACAAAGAGCCGACTTATCACTAATAAGTTTTGCAGAACAAGCCGACATCACCTTGCTGTTTCCAATGAAAAACATTGCAGACAAGCAAACCAACGCTGTGATTGGTGAGTATTCGATAATGAATGCCCTCAATTTGCTGCTAAAAGATAGCGGTCTCAAAACTGACATTAGCGAAAGTGGGCAGTTATCTATCTTAATAGATCCAAGTTTTGAGAGAAAAAACGACATGGCGAATTATAAAAAAAATAAAGTTTCCAGTGCAGTACTCGCAGTATTGAGTGCCGTTGCCGCAGTACCGGCCAGCGCAGATACCGCAGCAAAGGAAATTGAAGTAATAGAAGTTAGGGGGATCAAGGGAGCATTAGGCCGGGCAATGGATGCCAAACGCGAAGCTGGTGGTGTGGTCGACTCAATTTCTGCAGAAGATATCGGTAAGTTTCCCGATACTAACCTAGCAGAATCGCTGCAACGCATTACCGGTGTTTCCATCGATCGCTCTGGTGGTGAAGGCCAGTTAATTACCGTACGTGGCTTTGGTCCGCAGTTTAATACTGTGCTGGTTAACGGCCGGCAAATGGCGTCAGAAAATCAAAGCCGTGCCTTTAGTTTTGATACCATTGCATCTGAATTAGTTAAAAGCTTAGATGTCCATAAAACCTCTACCGCCACCATGCAGTCAGGTGGCATTGGCTCAACTGTAAATGTTAACACCGCAAAACCTTTTGCGATTAACGGCTTTAAAGTTGCCGGTAGTATCAAAGGCATTTACGACGGCAATAGCGAAGAAACCTCACCACAAGTATCAGCGCTGATCAGCAATACCTTTAATGATGATACGTTTGGGGTGCTATTTGCTATTTCTCATCAGGAACGTGAAACCAGACTTAATCAGGCACAAATGGATGGTTGGTTAGAAAACGTTGGTGTGCCAAATCCAATGACCGAAAGCGGCCAAGCATACAGCGGCAATATTTTTTCACCACGTAACTATGATCATAAAGTTACCACGGAAGATCGTACTCGTACCAACGCCAATTTAGTATTGCAGTACGCACCATCTGATAACCTCATTGTCACGGCTGATGCGCTTTATTCAGATTTTGATGTAGAAACAGACACTACTTCTTATGGTCACTGGTTTACTGCACCTAACCTTGAAGGTTTTGGCGATGCTGCTGGTCCAACGGTTGATGAAAACGGTACTGTGATCGATTTGTATCAAGAAGTTGGTTTAGCTACCGATATGCATGCAAAAAAATTCGACCGCTTGACGGAGTCCAGCGCGTTAGGACTAAATTTTGACTGGGATGTCAATGATAACCTCAATATGAAGTTCGATATCAGCCATTCAAATGCCGAACGTGCCGCCAACAATGGGCGTGGTGATCAGTTATCACTTATTGGTTATGCCAACCGTGTTCGCTTTCAAGTGGATGATAATATTTTGCCTTATGCCAGTGAGTTTGCCAGCGCTAACCCCAATATTTACAGTGGTCAGCAAGAACAAGATAACACCGCTTACGATCCTAACGTCACCCCAGATGGCGTTTCTGATCATTTAGATCCCGCCAATAGCCGTGCGCATGTCATGTTACGCCGTGGTTGGGCAGTGGAAGATACTGTTGATCAATTTCGCTGGGACAGCACCTGGTTAGACGATGGCGACAGTGGTTTAGTCGCGGTTAAATTTGGTGCTATGTACTCAGCTGAAACTAAAACGTTAGAGCGTTGGGATAATGAAGGCGAAGGTATTCACTGTGCGTTTTGTGGTTACCCGGATGCACCGAACATGGATGCATTTGAACAATATGTTTTCAACGCCGGCAGTGACTTTTTAAGTGACGTTAGTGGTAGCGGTCGCATGCCTACCTCATGGCTTGCCCATGATGGCGAAGCAAACTTTGCGTTTTTAGAGCAATATGCCGCCGCCAATGGCAATCCGATCAGCTTCGATGCGGTTAAGCGCAATAAGTCATATGAAGTGACGGAAACAACCTTCTCCTTGTATGCCGAGTTTGATTTTGAAACTGAACTTGCCGGCATGCCATTATCGGCAACCGCAGGTATGCGCTATGAATCTACCGATGTTGACGTTGATGGTACCGATGAACCAGTGTCTGAATTAGTGATCTTAGATAAAACTGAAATGCTTGCCAGCTACGGCGCGGCACAATCGATCACCAAAAGCTCAGATTATGAAGCAATCTTGCCAAACATCAGTGTGAAATTGGAAATCAGTGATGAACTGATCGCCCGTCTGGCAGCGTCGCAAACCATTACCCGTCCGACACTAGATAGTATGTCGCCAGTAACGGTTATTGGTACTACTCGTCAAGGGGGGAACTTAACCTCAAGTTCAGGTAACCCTGAGTTAGAACCATTTACTTCTGACAACTTAGATTTATCACTGGAATGGTACTATGCCGATGCTAGCTATTTATCAGCCGGTTATTTCAGAAAAAATGTCGCCAACTTTATTATCAATTCAACTGAGCAAATTACCTTTGAAACGGCTAATGGTGGCCTGTTAACCGATCCATCAACCGGTAATGATGTTGATAACCCAGATGCCGCTGATGGCGTAGCAACCTTCACCAATACCTTACCGAATAACAGTGAATCAGCGATTGTTGACGGCTGGGAAATCGCGCTGCAACATACCTTTGACAGCGGTTTTGGTTTAATGGCTAATGCCACTATCGTTGATAGCGATGCAGACTTAGATCCCGCAGATATTTCACAGGTTTTTGCATTAACGGGTTTAAGTGACTCATATAACCTAGTTGGCTTTTATGAAAATGGCCCATTACAAGCACGTATTGCCTACAATTGGCGAGACAGTTTTGTGCAGTCACTGACCCAGCAAAACGGTGATGGTGTCACTATTGTTGAAGACTATGCGCAGGTAGATGCCAGCGCTAGCTATGATGTTACCGAAAACATTACTCTCTTCCTTGAGGGCATTAACCTCACTGAAGAATATGTACATAAACGTGGTCGTTTTAAAAATCAGCTGTTATTAGTTGAAGACAGTGGCCGTCGCTTTGCTTTCGGTGTTCGCGGTACATTTTAACCGCAACAATAAGAACGGTTATTGCGCTGCAATAACCGTTCTTTGTTTAATAACAAGTAAATCAGTGACTACTTATGAAAACGAACACTCAAGCTAATCACCATACCACTAATGCCATTAACACTGTGGTAGTGGTCGGTGGTGGTATCGCCGGCTGGTTAACTGCCGGACGTATTGCCGCTAAACATAAGGCGGCTGACAACAAGAACATCAATGTTGTCTTAATTGAATCCCCTACAGTTCCAGCTATCGGAGTTGGTGAAGGAACCTGGCCGACAATGCGCAGCACCTTGATCGCTTTGGGGATCAGTGAGACCGACTTTATTCGAGAGTGTGATGCCAGCTTTAAACAAGGGGCTAAGTTTGCCAAGTGGGTCGACGGCACTGAAAATGACTTCTACTATCACCCGTTAGTATTACCGCAAGGCTTTGGCAAAGACGATCTTGCCGCCTATTGGCACACATTAAACAGAGCGGATAAATCGTCATTTTCCAATGATGTCTGTTTTCAAGAAGCTATCTGTGAACAACACTTAGCACCGAAAACCATCAGAACACCCGAGTTTAGTGCCGTAGCCAATTATGCTTACCACCTAGACTCTGGTAAATTTGCCGTGTTTTTACAAAAGCACTGTTGCGATAAGCTTGGAGTACAACATATTGTTGATGATGTGATTGCCGTCAACAGCAAAGAAAATAATGACATAGCATCGTTATCAACTCAGCAACATGGCGCACTTCACGGTGATTTATTTGTCGATTGTACCGGCTTTACTTCGCTGTTGTTAGGGCAACATTTTCAGGTACCATTTAAGCCCTGTGATGATGTGTTATTTATCGATACCGCGCTCGCCGTGCAAGTGCCTTATGAAAATGAAAACACCGCGATCGCTTCCCATACAATTTCTACCGGACAAGAAGCTGGCTGGATTTGGGATATCGGACTCCAGCATCGCCGTGGTGTTGGCTATGTATATGCCAGTAAGTACAGTTCTGAGCAGCAAGCACGCGAAGTATTGGCGCAATATATTGGTCAACCTTTGGATTCACACAACGTCAGAAAAATTCCGATAAAAAGTGGTCACCGAACTAAGTTTTGGCAAAATAATTGTGTTGCCGTTGGATTATCGGCTGGCTTTTTAGAACCTCTGGAAGCATCAGCATTAGTGTTAGTGGAATTATCCGCAGAGATGATCAGCGAACAATTACCGGTGACCCGTGAAGTCATGGATGTGGTTGCTAAGCGTTTTAACGAGACCTTTTTATATCGCTGGGACAGGATCATCGACTTCCTCAAACTGCATTATATTTTAAGCAAACGCACTGATAATGCTTTTTGGACAGATAATAGGCACCCTGACACTATCCCGGAAAGCCTGCAGGACCTGATGCGACTATGGCAACATCGCTCACCGGCCGATTATGACTTTACCAGCAACAATGAAGTATTTCCGGCTGCGAGTTATCAGTATGTTTTATATGGTATGGGCTTTAAAAGTGATTATCGCCATTTACAACATCAGCTAAATAATCCGGCTTTTGCTACAGAGCAATTTGCAAAAAATAAACACATGATCAATCAGGCAACGAGTTCACTACCCACCAATCGGGAGTTGCTCAATAAAATTCGCCAATATGGCTTAGCTACCATTTGATCCGATAGCAATTTAACTTGGCAGAAAGCCAGTGATGTAACGAATAATAACGAGAACAAAAAAATGACCAGACTAGTGGCAGTTACCCCTAAACAACACCAAGACATACAAATAGATAAACAAAAAGTTGAAGCACACGGCGCAGAGCTTAATTTAATCCCTGTCGTGACCGCAGAGTTTACTAACCTTGCGACACAGTACCCAATCGTATTAACGAAAAATGGCGACACCGGCGAGTTTGTTTGTGCAGCAATGTTAGGCTTTGAGGCAAAAGAAAATCTTTTTTGGCAAAACGGACAATGGCAAAGTATTTATCTGCCATTACAAATTCAACGTCAGCCATTTTTTATTGGTAATTCAAACGGCGAAGCAACAACGACAAACCAAGACTATGTTGTTTGTCTCGACAGTGAAAGCCCAGCTATCGTTAACTCCCCATCGACTAGTCATTCAGGTGATGCGAATCCACACTTGGTCAGGCTCTTTACCGATAACGGCGAAGAGAGTGACTATTTTCAGCAGATAAAACAGACATTAGCGCACATTTTACAAGGAGAACAACACACTAAGGCTTTTATTAAGGCATTAAACACAGCTCAGTTAATACAACCACTGTCGTTAGAAGTGACTTTTGCCGACCAGCAGTCGACCCGATTAAACGGGCTTTACACCATAGATCAGCAAAAATTGGCAGCACTGACAACAGAGCAAGTTGGCAAATTACACCGCGATGGCTGGTTAGCGGCGATTTATACCATCATCACGTCTCTTGGTCAGATTTATTCGCTGATTGAACGCAAAAACCAACGCTTAACGAACTGATATGTTAACGGTTTCTTTCAGTAAAGAGCTTACCAGCAGCATTCATCATATAGGTAATGAAGCAACACCGTTATTTGTATTTGAGCAATTTGTAGATAAGCCGCAGCAGCTACGTCAGCTAGCAGCGAATGAAGCGCAAGATTTTATTGCCCAACCGTCGGATTATTACCCAGGGATACGTAGAAATGCCCCTCAAGCATATCATGCCCTATTAGGTAAGCAGCTGCTGCCATTACTAAAACAATACCCACCGTTTAGTAGAGCAACACAAATTGACGTCACTTTATCTGCATTCTCTATTGCTACCACGAAACCAGCACAATTAAAACCGATTCAGATGTTGCCCCACTTTGACACCCCAGCCGACAACCAGTTTGCGCTGGTGCACTATCTGTGTGAGCACAGACATGGCGGTACCTCGTTTTATCGTCACAAAGCATCAGGTTTTGAACGTATTAATGCAGAGCGCGACCACAGCTATCGCCTGACATTAAAACAGCAGGCAATGGCAGCCAAACTTCACCAACGTCCAGGTTATATTAGAGGGTCTACTTCATTGTTTGAGCAGTTTTATACTGTTAGTGCTCAGATGAACAGGGCAATTCTCTATCCGAGTAATGTATTACATTCCGGCGATATCCAACCACATATAGGCTTATCTGCGGCCCCTGATGCTGGTCGCCTGACCATCAGCAGCTTTATCACAGTAAAATAACGTTACAATGCGCGAGCAAGAACCTGAGCATTGTTAAGAGCTGTTGCTATTTTTCAACAACAACAGTCCTAGTATTACGGAAAACTATACACTATCTTCATTTCATCGGTGACTTGGCTTAACGGCAAATAAGTGATACTGCCAGGTTGCTCCAATAGTTTAGCTTGTATATCTTTACTATCAGAATATGCTCTGGGTGGTTTACCTTTGCCGGTAAATACTAACGTGGTCCAGTATGCGTAAAGCTGTTTAGATGATTTACCTGAAATATTCTTATAAAAATTATCGCGTAACACATTATCTTTTAATTCAATTGGCTGAGCTTTATCGCCATTAGGAAAACGCGTTGTGCGTGCTAAAAAGATATTTTCCACTAACTGAACCGTTAAGCTTTCAATCTGTGAATTTTTACCAACAACAACAACGGTTTGTCCATAACTGTATTGAGTTAACAATAATAACAGAGCAGTGATAAAAGGTTTCATTAAAACGCCCCTTCTATCGTTATTGTCGCGATATTGCTTTCATCATTCGCCAAAGCATTCAACCGGCCAGTATCGTCACTGGTTTTGAGACGCTCAATTTGAAATTTTAAGGCAAAATAATCGCTGTAATCCCAACGCGCTCCTGCTGCTACGCTATAAGCATCGGCATCACCATCGGGAGGTGGTGGTGCATTAGGTGGCATTGCAGGTGGAGGGTCCTGCGGAGAAAGAGGCCCAAGACGGTCAACTTGCGGCGCCTCAAATGCCTCAAAAAACTGATTTTTCTTTGTCATTAAGATAAATGGCGTGATTTCATCAAATCGATAAGCGAGGGAAAGGTAATACATGGTGTCATTCGGCGTAACTTCCGAATCACTTTGTGAAAAGCCAGCATTAATTACCCATTGATTATGCACCACTTCCGTCTCTAAGCTAACCATCAGCACATCACCTGACTCGAGAATGGTTTGCCCTCGTGGTGTTTGCACAGAATACTCAGCATGCATCACCGCAGTGCGAAGCCAAAAATCTTGATAGGTTAACCGAGCAGAAAGCAATTCCATGCCATTGGTATCAACTTCATTGAGATCATGTTCTGCTTGGCCAAAGGCTAACTGAAAATCCCAATGGTATTCGCCAACCGATATATGCTTCAACAGGTCTACGCCCTGATATTCATTGATGCCGCTAGCACCTGTTCCTGGTGTTAATGGTCGCGCCCATAACCGGGAATAACCAACAGTTCTCAGTTCTGTTCCTTGTAGAAATGGCGTTTGAAAAAGTCCGGCACGTACTTTGAACTCGTTGCCAAGATCATAACTTAAGTATGCCCAGTTAATCGCGGTACTAACGGAGTTATCATTATCAAAAACGACTCCTTGGGCAAAGGCACTAAGATTATCGTTAAATTGGTATTCAATTTGACCGCCTAGCACTGAGTTTTGCAAACTAAGCTTATCCTGCTCAAATTGCTGCTGCTCTCCAACCGAGCTGACCACGGCTAAATCGCTATCTGCTATACTCAAATCTAGTGTATAGTAACCATTGAAGAATAAATTATCTGACCAGTTATCACTTGACGCAGGTAAGGTAAAACAACTGATAAGTATCAATAGAAAGCAGCGGTATAGTGCGCTAATGTTTGGCTTACCACTTAATTGCATTTAAACTCCGTTAACATTATTCAAATATTCCGTAACAGCGACTAAAGTATACAACAATAAATAAGCGAACATGACGATATTTCAAAAAATGATTGCCGTGCCAGTATTGGCATTATTCTTATTCAGTACATTTTTAGTCTATAGCTATTATGAGTATCAACAAACCAGTGGCAAAATAGAAGAAATTCGCGATCACTATTTACCTTTATTAGAAGCCGCTAACGATAACAATCACTTATTTAATGAGATACGTAGCAACTTTAAAGACGCAGTCCTCGCAGGCGAACCGCTATGGTTACCGGTCACTGAACAACATCAAGCAAAAATCACTGACAATTTTGCGCTATTACAACAAAACCCCCATCTGGTCGACCTAAAACAGCTGGAGCAGCTACAACAAAGCTTTAATTTGTATTACGACAATGCCTATACATTAGCAAAAACTATTATCAGTAATGAAGAGCGCTTAATTGCAGAAGCCCAACTGGTACAAGATGTAGAGTTTTATCACAATGCAGCAAATCAGCAATTCACTGAGCTTAAACATGCAATTCAAGACGGCTTTCGTCAAACGGTCGATGAAACCAATCAGGTAATGAATCAGCTGTTGTTTTTTGGCGCAACGATGGCGATTGCTATTATGTTATTCCTGTTTATTGTCACCTTAGTGGTTTCATTATCAACCCGACGCAGCGTTTATCAGGTGATTGAGCGAATGAAAAGTTTCGCCTTAGGTAATACCGACTTTAGCCAGCGCTTGCACCGTAAAAATAAAGATGAACTCGGCTACCTTATCTATTGGTTTAATAAATTATCTGACAAGCTCGAACAAGATTACCTGTTGTTAGAGACCGTTTCTATTACCGATAAATTAACCCAGCTTAACAATCGCAGTCGTACCGACCATTATTTACCGCAAGCATTAGAAGATGTAACAGCAAATAATCAGCAACTTGCACTCGTCATTTTAGACATAGATCACTTTAAGCAAGTGAATGATAATTATGGTCACCTGGTCGGCGATAACGTACTGCAAGAATTTGCCAAAATCTTAAAAATAACCGCAAGAGAACATGACTTTATCGCCCGTTGGGGCGGTGAGGAATTTATCATCGCTATTAGCAACACAGATAGTGACAGTGTTCAGCAACATGCAAACAAAATTAGAATAAAAGTAGAACAGCATCAATTCCCGGAGGTCGGCCAGATCACCGCAAGTTTTGGTATCGCTTTATCTCATCCAAATGATAATGTCAGTAGTATCTTAAAGCGCGCTGATGATTGTTTATACCAGGCAAAAAAACAAGGACGTAATCGGGTGGTCATTGAGCAAAATAGTGCTGGTTAGATTTCCCATACACTCCTCTTAACTTTACTTCGCTATTCAAGCCATTATTTAACGGATAACAATTCTAAAGGTGAGTAAAAAGCAGTAAACCCTATACGATAAAATTCACACATTCTCCTTTTGTTCTTCATCCTTGCCTATCTTTTTAGGGTTTGTCATTATCATAATAAATCCTAACATTGCTGAGAGAATGGAACCTGAAATAATCCCCAACTTAGCATATTCAATAGTCAAAACTTGACCAACAAACGCCAAGTTAGTAATAAACAACGACATGGTAAACCCTATACCTGCAAAACAGCCTAGCGCAAGAAAATCTTTCCACTGCATATCAGAGGGTTTTTCTGCACCCCCTAATAGCACTAATATATAGGAAAATAAAAAGATACCTAATGGTTTACCTATAACTAAGCCTAACAAACACGCCCAATAAACCGGTTCAACTACAATCGACGTAGTGGTTTCAGGCAATTTAACACCTGCATTTAATAGCGCAAAAAGCGGTAAGACAATGAACCCAATTGGTCTAGCAAGTTTGCTTTGCCAACGCTGTACCGGCGTAGTAACTGTTTTTGATATCTCTTCAGCAGCCTGAGCTAAATCATGCTGTTGTTGAACCTCTAATATAGTTCTGTCATGACGGTCAAGTTGTCTAAAACGTTTTAAGACTCGCTCCATTGATGCTGTAAACCAATGAGTATCAGCCATAGGTTTAGTTGGCACAGTTAAAGCGGCTAAGATCCCCGCGGTGGTAGCATGTATTCCAGAATGCGAAACAAACCACCACAGCAAAATCCCCGAAAGCAAATAGAACCAAACCGCGCGAATCCCGACAACATTGGCTAATACCATGATTAATAATATGAACGCACCGTATCCTAAACTCACCAAGGATACATTTTCACTGTAAAAGACACTGATGATTAAGACAGCCCCCATATCATCTACAATTGCCAGCGCAGTGATCAACACGAGCAGTGACTTGGACACTCTAGCGCCAAGTAAAACTAAAAGCCCTAGAGCAAAAGCGGTATCGGTAGCCATTACTATCCCCCAACCTTGCCAATCGTTTCCGTCTAATATCGCCATAATGATGATGTAAATTAGCGCAGGAGCCACCATACCACCTAACGCCATAGCGATGGCAAGCATTGATTTTCTTAGCTCTTTTAACTCACCCGCTAATAGTTCATACTTTATTTCCAGCCCTAATAAAAAGAAAAACAGCACAATCAACGCTTCATTTACCCATTCAAGCGCAGTATGTACTACTTGGAAATCGCCAAAAATAAAACCAATGTTGAAATTACGTAGCTGTATATATGCCTGATCCCAAGTTGTGTTAGCCATCACCATAGCAATGATCGTGGCAAGAACCAGCAAAAGACCAGCAGTCGATTGATGATGAATAAACTCTTGTAATGGCGAAATGACCTGTTGAAATTCTTTTTCCAACGGCATATGTTCTCGGTGTTTATCATGAACTTCCAGTTTCACAATACCTCCTCTAAAGAATAACGGGGAAAATTAGTGGCTATACGCCCTGTTCTGCCATCGCAATGATTAACCGACTAAATGTAGCACTATTAGCTCCTCTCAAATAGCTACTCTCATTATGAGAGATGCAACTATCATGAATATCGCCCATCGTGTTTTTTAACTTGTCTGAGACAAGGTCAAATGACTCAGGATAAAATATCGCGTTTTGTCCCATCTCAAGTGTCGAAGCAACGACACCTCCAGAATTTACCGCTTTAGCAGGTGCAAAAACCACTTTACTACCTTCAAATAGCTCAACAGCTTTCGCAGTACATGGCATATTCGCCCCTTCTAGAACAAACTGAATATCATTATCAATAAGGTGCTTAGCATCTTCTGCGCCTAATTCATTTTGGGTAGCACATGGTATCGCAATATCTGCTTTTACTTCCCAAGGCGTGTCATTATCAAACCATTTGGCATTAAATTTTTCCGCTAACCTATCCAGTTTAGGTCTTGATTCATTGCTAATGAGTTCATCAACCATTTCTTGAGTAAATCCCGCGTTACGATAGCAATAGCCCTTACTATTAGAAAGCGTTAACACAACCGCGCCTTTTTCAATAGCTTTTTTCGCGGTATGAAGTGCGACATTGCCACTGCCCGAAATAATGATTTTCATCGAATCCAATGATTTTTGTTGATGCTCTAAAAGTTTCTCAACAAAATAAATGACACCATAGCCGGTAGATTCCACCCTAACCTGACTACCGCCAAACTCTATACTTTTACCGGTCATTGCACCAGAGAACTGATTTTGTAACCGACGATAACGACCAAACATATAACCAATCTCTCGAGTACCAACATTGATATCACCAGCGGGAATGTCAGTGTTTGGTCCTATATAGCGAGAGAGTTCATCCATAAAAGCTTGGCAAAACCGCATAACCTCACGCCGCGTTTTCCCTTTGGGATCGAAATTACTCCCGCCTTTAGCCCCACCTATGGGCAAACCAGTTAACGCATTTTTAAAAGTTTGCTCTAACGCTAAAAATTTCAACACTGACTCATTAACATTAGGGTGAAATCGAACGCCTCCCTTGTATGGCCCGATAAGGTTAGAATGTTGTACGCGCCAGCCTTGGTTCACTTGCACCTCACCTTGATCATCAACCCATGCAACATTAAAACAAATCACTCGATCTGGCAGTAATAGCCTTTCAAGCAAGTTTTCACTAACAAGTACTTCCTCTAAATAAGGCTCAATCTCACTGTATTCTATAAGCTCTTCTATAGCCTGAAGGTATTCGGTTTGCCCATGATACAACTTCTCAAGTTTATCCTTTACCTTAGAAATATATGATGACTTCATACGACTTGCCCCTACCTATTAGCTTAAAGCGAACATGCTATATAATCATAATAAAGCTTAGCAAAAAACTTGAAAAATCAAAGCGATGCTAACAAGGATATTAGAGGTATTGGCGTGCTTGTGCCAAAAGAAGTGCATTGGGTAGTCACCGAAGTCAGTGGCAACTAGAAGAAATGTAGGCACAACTCAATGCCGAGCATGTCGCATTAAAGTCCCGAGTGTTAGGCCAGAAAACCTTAGTTAATAACAGCCATCTAGATTATGAACGAGCAAAGCTAACACTAAAAGCCCAGCAAACCATACTGGCACAAGGCATAGTCGCAATATCAACGGTTGAACATCAGGAGGTCAAAATTGAAGTTGAGTAATTATTTCAGCGCTAACAGATGGAAGAGAAAAGACTGATAAAAGCGAAAGAAAATGTCGCGCTGCCTTTGTCCTATCGTGACGACATCAGCAAAGCCGAGCGAAACCAGTTAGTCACAGAGGCATTGGCACAGGTAAGCATGCAACATCGTGCCAATCATTTCCCGTCACAGCTATCTGGTGGCCAACAACAACGCGTGGCTGTAGCAAGAGCAATTGCCGGTAGTACCTGGCACAGTTAAACTTAATTAACTTAAAGTTTAAACTGGCTCACCAGCTTACTGAGCATTTGGTATTCCTGTTCGACAGCATTACAACATTTAGACGCTTCTTGCACCGAGCTGTTATTTTCTTCTGCTAGCATATTAATCTGTTCGACTTGCTCCGCCATATCTTTACCCACCATAGATTGCTCCATGGTGGCGGACGCAACTTGGCTGTTTTGCATTTCAATACTAGCGACCTGTTCACTAATTAAATTGAAAGTCTCACTGACTTTTTCTGCACTCACTAAGGTTTGTTCCACCATATCTGCAGCGCGGGTCATCACAGAAACTGATTCATCTGAACCTTTTTGTAAGTTCTCAATAATGGTTTGAATTTCAAGTGTCGACTCTTGTGTCCGTTGTGCTAAAGTTCGCACTTCATCAGCAACCACAGCAAAGCCTCTGCCTTGCTCACCGGCCCGAGCCGCTTCTATCGCAGCATTAAGCGCTAGCAAGTTCGTTTGATCCGCAATCCCACGAATAACATCCAAAACCGTAACGATATTAGTTGCTTGCTCTGCCACTGTTTTCACTGTTTTGGTCGACTCAAGCACCGTTTCGCTTAAATTTTTGGTGACGTTTAAACTTTGATTGATATTATCTGTGCCTAACTGAACCTGTTCTACCGCTATCGCACTTGCTTCACTAGATAAGGTTGCAGATTCAGCAACAGAATCCGATGTGGTAGACATTTCTTCAATTGCCGCAGATAACTGCATGGTTTTATCTGTTTGCTCTACCGACTTTTGCTCAACCAAATTAAAGTTATTCCGCAGCTCGTGCACTTGTTGATCAAGAATATTAGATGCCTTCCCCATACTGGTTAAGGTCTTATGCATAATTTCCATCATGCCGTTAAATGAACGTGATACCTGACCAATTTCATCTTTCTCATCTTTACCAACCCGGTCTTGGATCCGTTTAGTTAAATCTAAGGTATTGGCAACCTCATTAACAGACGTGTTTAACACCAAAATAGGCCCTGATAAATAATTACCTAGCCATAGAGCGGTCAATATTCCCAGGGCAACTAACACTAATGTGCTGATCAAAGAGGTGACAGTTAACGATGAACTCAATTGTTCCGATGCTAAAAATGCTTCATGTTGATCGATTTCACTTAAAATGGCCCATTTATTCCCTGCTATATCAAATGCCGCATAGGCGGATGCCACCATGATGCCCCGGTAATCGGTAATGAGGTCAAAACCACTTCCACCACTAATCGCTTGACGCACCGCCTTGGTATCGACTTTTGCGATCCCTAATGCAGAGCCTTTAGCATCGATAAGGGCAATATCTTTATCTGGCGTTCCCGCTTGTTTAAGTACTTTTAAATAAGAAGCTTTATCTTCTAACAGAAAACGGCTTTGACTACGCATTAAATAATCACTACCGACTAAATACGTTTCACCGGAGTCACCTAATCCCCTAGCTCGCCACTGCCCCTGATAGGTCATAATATCATTAATTTTATCCACCGGTGCCTGAAAAATCAGCACCCCCGTTGCAATACCATCAATAACAATAGGAGAAGAGAAAAATGCAGCCGCACTTTCATAAGAAGGTGTATAGGGTGCAAAATCTGTCATAAACGCTTGACCTTTATCGGCATTTTTTGCTTTAGCAAATGCTTCAGCTAAGCCGGAATCGGCATAAGCACCAGTAGTTAGCGATGTCGCATAATCAAGCTCTTTAAAAACCGAATAAACCACATTGCCAGCATTATCGACAATAAAAATATCGTAAAAACCAAATTGCAGTAAGAACTGTCGGAACTTAGGATGATATTTTTGATGAGCACTATCGTATTGCGAACCATCGTTGAGCGCTAACAGCTGGTCTTTTTCGCCTAATGCATGAGAATTAGCACCTATGTAACTATATTGCAATGCGATACCTGTATCTGACAAGGTATTGAGCAGCTGGTTTGCATCTAACTGGCTGTTTTGATTTTCTGTCTGGTACTTCTTCAAAAACTCATCGAGATAGTAAGAGGATAATGTCGCCCGCTGCTGCTGGCCTTCAGGAAGTTTCGCTTGCCCAATATAGTCTTGATAACTCTTAATAAAGATCTGTGCTGCATCTTCAGTCATAGTGGAGTCAGCTAATGAAATCACCTGCTGATTAATGGTCTCAAAATAGTCAGATATTTGCTCTCGTTTTGCATCTCGCAAACCAATTAAACGCTGCTCGACCTGTGAATAAAGCGCACTGGAAACATCATTAGTCGCTATATAAGTAAGTAAGGTTGAGGTCATCACTAACGCAATACTAACCACAATGCCAACATTAAGAATAATTTTACTTTTTAAACGCATAGCTTTACTGCCTTCTGTGATGACGCTCCATGACAGCTATATCCTTCTTTCAATAGTAGGACAATATTGCAATTTTGTTAGTTATTTATTTTATAAGCATTATTTTTATAACGAAAATAGCAGAATGATGGGTAGCAAATTAACCCAACTTTAAACAATCGACTAAGTATTCTATTAACAGAAAATGACCTGTTTAGCGCGCTAAAATACGTCATGACTTGGACACTGCTGAATGAATACAGCGTTTCTTTGCCAACGTGTTAGTTGCGCTTTTGTGTCCAGTATATTTTCTTCACCTGGCTTGAGAGTTAAGGCAACATCTATCATTTTAACCGCCTCATGATAACAATTAGCTTTACCTAACGCATAAGCATAATTATTTAAATATTGAGCTTGTTGTTTAGCATATTGAACTCCTTTGGCATACCAAACCAGTGCGTTATGAACAGAATTTTTGAGTTGATAATTAGCCAATAAAAAGTACGCTAACCAATGTTCAGGCCATTGTTTTACTGCTGATTTTAACGCCTTAATACCAGCTTGCGCTTGCCCTGTGTCTAATAAGGCCTGAGAAGCTTTAGTATAAATAAAAGGGTCCAAATTCTTATTGGCTTTATCGGGCGGCAACATAGCAAGCATCCAATATTTCCCTCTTTTCCAAGTTCGCTCAAAGGTAGATAAATCAAGCCGATAATTTTCAGTTAAACCTGTATGTAAAATGACTTCCTTTGCATGAATATCGTATCCAATCACTACGGCATAATGCCACTGCGGAAACAATTCAATCGAATTATTTTGTAAGACAATAACTGGAATATCTTGTGCAATCAGACTTAACAACTGGGATAAGTCAGCATACTGAGTATAAGCAAGCATTCCAAGTTGCCGAGTGGCAGCCGTCATTTCTATCGTCAAACTACCTTTTAACTCTGGAACAAAAGTATTAGGTGCAATTTCCTCTGGTGTTTTGGTTACACCGTAAAAATTTGCCACTTCTGATAATGTTGTCGGACCGCAATAATATGCTTGCTGCGCATAAAATGGCACTTGCGCAATTTTATGCTGCATCACTTTGGGAGGGTTAGCTAACACTTTTTGAGTATGAGGTGGGGTTTGACACCCAGCCATAACAATAAAAAGGCCAGCAACTAGGCCAGCCTTTTTCATAACATTTATCATTTGAATCAAGTCGATTTAAACACTAAGTAATTGGACGAATAAAAGGGTAAACATCGGTAATACCTAATACATCAAGTACCGCTATTACTACTAATACAGTTACTATGGTGCCAACGATACCACCTGCTACACCTTCATTAATTTGTTGATTTAAAGAAGCAAGTTCTTCATGAGTCATGTTAGCGATTCTATTTTTAGCATCTGCCGATGAAATTCCTAACTCAATTAATTGTTGCTGAACTTCGGCTGAATCAACATAAGATAAAATTTGAGATTTTTCAAAAGCAAATTGCTGCGATTGTATCACTTGATTTGATTCGTATAAGTCGGCAGCTGCCTGGCCGAGACTAAAGACAAACAAGCAAGCTGTAAGTCCAGCTTTTAATAATAATTTCATGGTTTCTATCCTTTTTAGCTTAACTTTTAACAGCTTAACTATGTTCTCTTATATTATCCAGTTTGTTTGATAATAATTTGAATCCGTTGCTACTCTTTATCACTTTCTGTATCGAATTATCTTCCAAACAAGCTTGTTGAATGAATAAATCAGTAGCAATAAATATGCATCCCCCTTCCTTTAGCGTCATCAGTAAAATAAAGAGTAGTTCGCCCGAAGCATAGTCATTTGTAGCACTTATAACAGTTTGATGATAAAACGCTCACAATCACCAAATTAGAACGAATTATCGGTGATTTTCGGCGCTATTTGCCCTAAATTACTGATATGCAAATTATCTCGCTCTATGGCTTTCCCTTGCAAAATGACAGTATTAATATCATCAAAAGCCGATATGCTCTGCAACGGATCACTGTTTAATAACAGCAAGTTAGCAATTTTACCAGATGCAACGGTGCCATAATCTTGCTCCAAGTGATATGCCTTGGCATTGTTTATCGTCGCAGCAGCTAATATACCTTTTAAATCCATTCCCGCTTTATACATATCTTGAAGCTCGATATACGTGGCAAGACCTGGTTGAGAGGCATAGGTTGGTGCGGGCGGTGTATCTGATGCCAATAAAATTGTTACTCCTCTATCGTATAAGTATTTCAGTACTCGCTGTCCATTAGCAAGGTTTGCCGAAAAGCGCTCAATAATTGTTGCAATAGGTACTCCTTCCCAATCTTTATACATTTCTTTAGCAAACCATTGCCCTGATTCTGATAAATACCAGTTAATTTGCCACTGCGGTAGCACATTTTTATAGTCTGCAAGGGTCATGTGCCCTTCTACCATCAACTCAGCTAGCGAGCGCATCACGTTCATGGTTGGTTGGTAGATAATATCGTGTTCAATAATGCTATCTGCTACCGCGCGAACCTTAGCAGGAAGCGCTCCTTCTCTCGTTGTTTTCTGCTCTTCCAGCCAGTTCCAAAGGCCGTGCCCCATAATACTCACCCCAGAATCAGCCGCGATAACTTGCATATCAGTTGCGTTAGCGTGCGCCATGGTCGGAAGGTGCAAGTTCTCGGCATGCTGAGTGAGTTCTTTCAGTGTCGTGTTATTTATTAGCGGTATATCATTGGCAAAACCAAACCCGTCCTCAATATACACTTTTGCACATTTAGCTCCATCATCCACTAAACGATTAACCGCTTGTTTTGCCTGATGAGCGTTATAGATATCTACCGGTGTTTTAGGGTCTGTTGCTTGCGCGACATAGTAAGGGCGCTCATGATGTAAGTCTTTATGTGCAATTCCTCGAGCATTGTAACCATTGTACACTGGCATCGCACCACAGAAAAATGCAGTAGGCGTTAGACCACTGTTATGAAATTTGTCTATGCCTTGTTGAGTATTTGACGGATCGATCACCTGAGTGACGCCATAATAGAGGTAATTAACGCCTTGCCGCGCTAAAAAAGCTTGTTGCATCTGAGGTGCTTTTTCATTTGAGCGATTTAAGCCAGGCATCGTTTTTAAATGCGTGTGGCTATCCATTAGCCCTGGTATTAAATATTTTCCATTGCCATCAATAATATTTTTTGCCTCGGGTGTCTCAGTACCTGAACCAATACTGACTATTCTATTGCCGTTAACTGCGACCCAATGTTGTTCTTTAATACTCACTTGGTGTTGATTAAGTGGCGAAATAACAGTGGTATTTTCAATAAGCAAATCAACTTTTGCGTACCCAGAGCCGCTGAATATTTGAGCTATTAAACCTAACGCCAGTAATTGTTTTTTCATACATTCCTCCTTTAAAAAACATGAGCTTAATAAAGAAGGGCTTTATCTTTCTGAGTTATTTATAATATTGATCTAAAATTTTTCTAAAAAAAGAAAACAACATAAAATTCAAAACGTTAAACAAGAGACACATGGAAGCTTTTAAGTTAGGTAATTGGCAAGTATTTCCAAAATTGAATCAATTAACCTTGATTTCAAGCGGTAAAACCAAAACAGTTACGCCAAAAATAATGCAGTTACTGACCGCATTAATTGAGCAAGGTGATAACCCTGCCAGCGTAGACCAACTGATCACTAACGTTTGGCGAGATAGAGTCGTCGCCGATAGCTCTGTTTATCAGGCAGTTGCTCAATTAAGAAAAGTACTTGCTGCAGACGAAACAATCGCGGTGTACATTGAGCGCATTTCAGGTCAAGGGTACCGTATCTGCCCCGATGTTGACGTAAGCCCGTTCACCCCAGAAAAAGATAAGTCTAAACAAGCACGATTCATATTGCTCGTTTTAGTCTTTTTGTTAGCTATCACTGGAATTTTCTTTACATCTCAATCAAATGAAAATGTACAAAGCCAGCATTTTGAATCGTTGTCACTGGCAAGCCACTTAATCAAGCAAATAGAACCCGAGCAACTTCACCACGCTAAGCAACTATATTTAGAAGTATTACGCGAAGATCAAGATAATGTTAAGGCCTTAAATGGCTTATGCAATAGCTATCGCTTACTGACAATCTACGACACGCTATCTGAAACTGAACGTGATAGCCTATGTCGGCCGCTACTAGAAAAAGCTCACGCAAATGAGTCCAATAACCCTAATGTACTTGCGTCATTGGCCTGGCAGTCATTTCAACAAGGTGACATCAAACAATCAGAGTCGCTTTTTCAACAAGCCTTGGCGATAACCGAACAAGAAGCCATCATATGGCATTGGTACGGGCAGCTAAAAAGAAGTCAAAATGATATTCCAGCTGCGTTAACCGCTCACAAAAAAGCCTTTAAACTGGCACCTAATGATCCCATTGTACTCAGGGGGTTAGCATATGCTTATTTAAATAATCGCGACTTAAACAGTGCCCGCAAGTATTTTGAGCGCAGCATCGTCATTGCGCCTAACTTTAAAAACAGACCTTTATACGAGCTTGATTTTTATCCATTAAATCAGGATAGAGCAAAGAATTATTTAGCTTGGTACCAGCAATATGAAGACAGCTACTTTAAACGGTTTCCAATGCATAGACTCAGTTATGTCATTTTTTTACTCAGTCTAAACCAAGCAGAATTAGCAACAGAGGAATTGCATAAAGTTGAAGCACTGGATAACATTCCACAACACTTTTTACTTTATGCAAAAGCATCACTTGCATGGCATATGCAACGTCGAGAAGAAACATTAGCCTTGCTAAA
Organism: Thalassotalea insulae; assembly: GCF_030161395.1. Lineage (NCBI taxonomy): Bacteria > Pseudomonadati > Pseudomonadota > Gammaproteobacteria > Alteromonadales > Colwelliaceae > Thalassotalea > Thalassotalea insulae. Next base: position 2,637,417 of record NZ_BSST01000001.1, on the reverse strand, counting down.
ACAGCGTTACTTGCTCGCCCCACAACAGAACCATTTGGTGATGCCCTATCTTGTTGCTTTGCTCCACTTCGATCAAGAAGCTCAAGCACTAACGCTTTTTGAGCAACACTTTGCCAATATTATTAAGTTGGAAACAATCACCCCTGATCAACTTGGTCAATATTTGTTATTAACTTCGCTCTATCAATCACTAGGAAAAGAGCAAGCCTATCAGCAAGCATTCTCAAAACTGCTGAGCTTAAGACAAGAAGTCAACAAATTTCCCGCGCAGCACGAGCTGGTTTGGTATCAACTGACCAATAAAAAAGAGCAATCTTTGGAGCTTTTAACACAGATGCTAACGGATGGTTGGTTGCCAGACTATAACGACAGTATATTCTCAATAACCTTTTATCAAAGCTTACTGGAGTCAGATAGAGAAAAACAACAATGGCGCAAATACCTGAGCCAAAAGCAAAACTGTATTTGGCAACAAAGTAAATGTGCCGATAACGATTAAAGCTTCAACTAACCTAAGTGGGAATCAAAAACTTAGACCCACTTTACTACAAAGAATGTTTAGTAGAGATATGTTCAATAGATCAAACTAGCATTTGGCTAGCTTTACCAGCCTAATTAGCTTTGCTAACATTTCACTTGTAACCCATTTACAATGAGATTGGGATTAATATTCAATTAGTTATGAAATTACGTACCTTAAGCGCTGAAACGAAGCTATTGAATTAACGTATTGTGAAAGCGTTTGCCACAGTGACAAGGATCTGCCTTATCCTCTTCCTCACAAACACTGAGCGATGGCGAATAGCCAGTCCAACACACGGGTTTATTCACCAGTAACTTTTTGTTTGTAGTTCAAAGAGACAAATCATTAAAAGCTACTTGAGCGATAATTTTGACTAAGTACTTTCTAAAAAGGCATGCAGAGATTAAGATAGCTAAAACCACAAAGATAGTACTCTAAGAACATGTCCATCCGAATTGTGATTGCCGATGATCACCAGCTTTTTCGTGAAGGCCTACAACTGATACTGAGCAGTGAACCAGCTTGGCAAGTGATCGCCGAAGTAGATAACGCCGAAGATCTATTGACCCGTGTAAAAACAGAACAACCTGAACTGGTGATGATGGATTATCGCATGCCCGGCGGCGGCTCTCTTTCGGCGTTGGAATATATTAAAAAACGCTATCCCGAAATAAAAATCATTATGTTAACCGGGGTACAATCTCGCACTTTATTTGCCCAGATGACTGCATGCCAGGCTGATGGCATTTTGCTAAAAGAAATGTCAGCCGATGAACTGAAAAAAGCAGTACAGAATGTTTTACTCGGTAAAAAAGTTACCTCTAAAGGGGTTGCACAGGAGCTGGGAAGCAATGCGCCCGATTTAACTGCCAGAGAATTTCAGGTACTCGATTTAGTATTGACCGGGCTAAACAGTGCAGCCATTGCTCAAAAACTCAGCCTTTCCAGCAAGACTGTCGAGAATCACCGTTATAGCTTGATGCAGAAACTGGGGGTCAAAAATACCGTCGAGCTGATGCACTACGCCAGTCGTCATGGATTGTTGTGATTTCTCTGCCAAAGTTTATTTTAAATAATAACGCTCAGCCTGACCCTATTATGGAATCCAGGCTCGATGTGTTAATCAAGCAAACTAACTTATCAGGTGTTGTCAGCTTAGTTGCCGCGATTATTCTAATGATATTGCTGCGAAATGATGCCAATACCACCGCACTGCTGGTTTGGGTGTCAGCCTTTGCGCTGATCACGTTTTTTCGCTTGTTTTTTGTCTACCGCCCTATACAAAATCGGCGAGCACAAGGAGAAAAACATTATCAGTTGTATCATTTGACTATCGTCTTTTTTCTCTTACTGTCTGGTACTAACTGGGGCATAGGTGTCTATGCTTTTTTGCCTGAACCTAGCGCCACAGAACTCTTTGTTACCTTCTTTATTTTTATCTTCGGTATTACCACAGGTTTATTGGTTGCACTTGTTTATTCCTTCTGGGGTTACATGGTATTTCTGATCCCCATGATGCTGGGTACCGCGCTGCGCATCATTGAGTCTGAGCAATATCTACTGCTGACAGGCGCAGGGCTTTATAGTCTATATCTTACTATCACCGCCATGCGGTTATCCAAAGTGGTCACCAACGCCATTAGCATTGATGTCACCAACGCTAACCTATTGCTACAAGTCACAGAAGAAAAAATCAAGGCTGAGCAAGCCAATACCGAGAAATCCCGATTTTTGGCAGCTGCCAGCCACGACTTACGCCAACCACTTAATGCCATAGGCCTCTTTATTCAGGCGCTTAGCCAACGCGTTAAAGATAAACAACATAGAGATATTTTATCCCCCCTTGAGCGTTCATTTACTTCATTAAAAGGCCTGCTTGATACCCTGCTTGATCTCTCTCGTCTTGATTCGGGCGACCTAGAGCTAGACTGGCAGCAGGTACCACTCGACAGTGTTATACAACCTTTACTGGATGAATTTAGGGTTAAAGCAACACACAAAGGCCTAGCGATACATTACAGCTCCACTCCCTTGGTGGTGCAAACGGACCCTATGGTGTTGGCTCGCTTACTGCGCAACTTACTCGACAATGCAGTCAAATATACCCCTCAGGGTGACATAAATATTAGCGTTACACATCAGGTAGATCAGCTTAGACTGGCGATACAGGACACAGGTATAGGCATTCCCCAAGAAGAGCTTGGCAAGGTTTTTAATGAATATCATCAGATTGCCAACAAGCGTCGTGACTCCAGCAAGGGGATAGGTTTGGGCTTGTCAATTGTAAAAAAATTGGCGCACTTGCTCGGCACTGAAGTCAAGGTAACATCAACGCCTGGTAAAGGATCAACCTTTTCCCTGAGCTTGCCGGTCGTTAATGCCGTAATGCCTGTTGATGAAGTGCCACGCATTCAGGGCCGTCGTCTATTCGGCGTCAGGATTTTATTAATTGATGATGACCTAAATAATTTATTTGCTCTGCGCCTATTATTGGAAGAGCAACAATGTCATGTTATTTGCGCTCAAGATGATAAACAGGCATTAGACAGTTTAGAGCAACAACGACCAGATATTATTCTGTGTGATTATCGTTTGATGGACGATAAAACCGGTATAGAAGTGATCGCTCAGCTACGCCAGGCATTAGCTGAACCGGTCAAAGCAATTATATTAACAGGCGATACCGACCCTTCCATAGTAGAGCAAATTAACGCTCAACAACTGCCGCTGCTCAATAAACCGGTTGATTTAGCCACACTAGAACAACTGATATTTACCTTATTAACTGAATAACGCCTTCCTCACTACAAAATAAGGGTTTTCACCCAAGCATTCACGCCCGAAATTTGTTGCAATTGCCCGTTATTAGCATTTTCTTTTTAAGGTAGTAGAGGATAGCCATGAAAAAAACCAAATTATCTCTGGCAACCGCCACAACAATATTTACTTTGCTTTATACACAACCAGCAACAGCTACTGGCACAACAGATGTCGGCGTTAAACTGGCTGAAAAAGTGGCATCCCTGCTTATCGGCGAGGCGTTCAGCTCAATTTTTGGTGGCGACGACCCGGCTGCAACCCCTGAACAGGTGCAGAACATTGTCGATGCAGGCTTTAACAAAGCCGCGCTGAATGAAGTACAAGTGGAGATCGGCAGTGTAATGAGCTCGATTGATACCTACAACTATACGCTGGACTACAAATATAACGGTCAAATCGTCAACGACATCGTCAGCCAAACCGGCACAGTTCAAACTCAGGTTGGCGTGCATATGAACCATGACAATTTTGTTTCATTGATCAAAACCTATATGTCTGCTTCAACCGTTCGCTTAGCCTTTTTGTCAGAACGTCGTCGCTATGTACAGCTGGAAGGTCAGGAAGAAATAGATAACCTCAGTGCTGCAGATGCAGCTAGCAAAGGCCAGCAAATGGCTGCTGATTTAGCCGCCAATATCCAAGGGGAAAATGCAGTAATAGCCGGTGCCGCCCTTGAAAGTGTCTCGGATTTAGCGAATTTCTTCTATGAAGATTTTTATGAAAAAGGCCCCGGCACCCAAGGCTGTATCTACAAGTACCCGGAATCGCCTTGGTCATTCCCCGATGGGCGTTTAGCGTCTAATATCGACGGAGCCGGAAAAGATCGCTCAACGGTCACCTGTCGCAACTACGCCAAATTGATACCTCAAGGAACCACATTCATCGAGTATATGGGGACTGCGGGAGCTATTACTGCCTCGAAATATGGTTGGCCAATGAATATTTTTGGCACCACGCCGTGGCAAACCACGGATGTCATGCCGATTCATAAAGACGACCTTTGGGCATTTTCAATTAAAAAGTGGCAAAACAACCCCGGCCCGCATCAATTTGATTATCATATGATGGTGGTGAAGGGTGAAGACCTAGCGCGCTATGTCAGAAATTTGAACTCAATTTCTAAATATCCAGTTTTATTTGGCGACGTGGAAAGCCAAGCGATCACTTGGATTGATATTATTGCCTCAAATGGTAACAGCGACCAATTAAGTTCAGCGTTGAAAAAAGCTACCGAATTAGGTGTTGAGCACAGTAAACTAACCTCGCGTTACAAAGCTAAGCACCCTGCTGTGGTGGCTGCTTTCGAGCAATGGTACCAAAGTAAACTATCGACTTGGGGCTTATCCAGTGACCATGCACCTACCCGCATTAGCTTTAATTCCGCCGTATTCTACCCAACTGATGCACCAGCTTGGTTAGCGGATGCAATGAACTAATTATTCTTTATTAAAACTTCCGGCACTTTTGTGTGCCGGTTTTTTCGTTTTTGAGGTTACTATGAAACACCTAGTTTACAGCACGAGTTTACTTGCCCTGTTAAGCGGTTGTACATCGTTAGAATTCCCTACGCCGAAACAAAGCACCTTAGAGAATAATCACATTCTGACCACCACCTCGGGTCAGGGTCAAATTTACGTGATGAAACGGGATAATAACCATTACCTATGTTCCCTGCCTCAACCTGACTCGGCCTTTGATCAAAAAGACGGCGGCAATATTGATTTGTCACTTATCAGTACCGGCGGGGACAAAAGTGCCAGCACCGCTGAAGATTCAGAAGAAGTGGAACTTGCCGGCAGAACGCCAACGGTATTAATAACAAGGGAGCTGTTTTTTCGCGCCTGTGAGTTTTCGTCAAACTATAAACTGAGCAAAGACGAAGCCAAAACACTGTATATGAAAACTTTAGACGGCGTGTTAACTAACTGGGCCATTGAAGCAGGCCATACCACAGTCACAATAGGCGACACCGTTGATAATCAAGCAACTATCTCGAATAAAAAGACTGAGGCCACATCTACTACCTTACCTTCGACAAGCACTACGCAATCGACCACCACTGGCACTGCAAACTATTGATAAATAAGCGTGTATTACGAAATTCAACTGCGAATTCTGCAATATACGCTTATTTGAATTTCCGAATACCGCCATGCTCATGGCGTTTGCACTACATCGTTAATATTAACATTCAAATCGAACAAAATGAGGGTTTTCACCCAAGCCTAAAAAACATAAATTTGCTTTAATAGTGCCTAATAAACTTGATCGATTGTTTGTCATTTTATGTGCATTCTAAAAAAGAGAATACGCATTAAAAATCACTTTATGATTGACTCTGCATATTTTCTGCACATTTGTTATTTACAATACCAAACAGTCGATAAAAGTCGGTTCCTATTTCAAATCAGGCAATTGTTCACTATTACTTTTGCGTGTCAGAAGTCAATAGGGAACCGTGTCGCAGTAACGGTAGCGCCAAGGTGTTATTTAGGTAAGAGAACTTAAGGAGTAAACATTTTGAAAAAGCACTCACTAGCATTTGGCCTACTGGCCAGTTATTTATTGATGTCAAGCGCCCAGGCCGGTTTGGTGCAGCTGGAATTTAACCATACTACGACCCCTTACGGACAGGCTAACTATATCAATGTGTTAAAAGATCTGACTCTTACGCAAACCAACCCGTTGGAATACGGTGAAGGCTTTGGTTACAACGATTTCCGTCTGGATATTCGTTTTTCAGATCTCAACCACTTCCAGTTTGACGACAGCAACGGGACGCTGTGGTATGACTCAGACAATCGTTTTCAGGTTAACTCAAGCTTTACGGTGGATTTTGACGACGCAAATAATCAGGAAAAGTTTTATCAAACAGTCGCTAACCGCGACTTTTACCAACAAGCAACGGTTATGATGCTAGAAACTAAAATACCTGAAGGGTTTTCTGGCGCACTGTATAACTTTTATGACCGTGACAATAGCGTGGTATCGGACCCAAATAAAAACCTCAGCGATACCGCGCCGATGGCTGCGCCATCGGGCAATCACCTGGCAATAGGGCTGCAAGGTGAGTCTTATCTCAGATCCGAATTTGATGCCGGTATATTCTATAGCGAATTGATACGGAATCCCTTTGAGAGTTTCTTTCTGGATACTTACCAAGGTTTCGAACCTGGCCTAACAGACCCGACCCAAGCCGAGGTAGATCAATATGTGGCGGATAATTTTATCTCTGCCATTAACTGGAGCTTTTCCTTCAACCGCTCTTTTAAAAACCTGGACAGCGAAAACCCGGGCTATTATGTGGATGCCAAAATAAATTTTGAGTATGCCGCCAGCGCCGAGCCTTTTGTAACAGACATTTTCAACAAGGAAACAGATAGACTGTTGCAGGTCATCGAATATATCCCCAAACCCCTGATTTATCTGGATGAAGCCAATACTTCTTATGAGTTTGTCGCCGCTAAAGCCACTGAAGTACCTGAGCCTAATACTCTATTTTTACTCACTTTTGCTATAATTGCGTTGCTATGGCAGCAGCGCAAACGTTACAAGCGACAAGATGTTGAACTAACCGCTGCCTGACGTTCAATGACGACACCGAACGCCAGACAAAAATAGTATTTAATTACTATCGTATTCAAAATAAGCATCAAATCTACCAAAGCACAGATTTGGTTTTAATGTTAAGACTATTTCTCTTAGAGAATTGGGTATAAAAGGTCGTTACCATGTCCAGAAAATTACTACTCTCACTTGTTATTACGATGATACTTACAGCCTGTGGCGGCGGAAGCTCCAGCGACAATAGCCCAGGAACAGATAATAGTAACGGCGGTGACACTGGCACTGATGTTGATAGCCCTGCGCTTACCCAAGGTTTAGCCAGTATTGTTGAAGCTAATTTATTCCCGGCAGGTAGCCGAGTAGCTGGTATTGGCAGTATCAGTGATAGTGACGGTAACACATGGACAGTGCCAGCGGAGGTGCGTTTTCAAGACAGCAGTGTACCGCTAGCCAGCAATCTTTATAATGCGTATGTTTCGGGTCATAACTACACGAGTTCTGCTAATGCTATTGCCGCCCTTAATGATAGCGATATTGTCGAAATTGATGCCGATGGCGAAGTCATCAGCGCCTTTATTTTTGCTGATAATTACTTCGAGCTATATATCAATGGCGTTGCTGTTGGTAAAGATCCTGTCCCTTTTACCGAATTCAATTCCAATATTGTTCGTTTTAAAGTGAAACAACCATTTACCGTCGCCATGCATCTGGTGGACTGGGAAGAAAACTTAGGTACTGGCACAGAAAATAATCAGGGTAATAGCTATCACCCAGGTGATGGCGGTTTAGTGGCAGTGTTTAAAGATAGTAATGGAAACATCATAGGGTCAACTGACGGCAACTGGAAGGCACAGACCTTTTACACAGCGCCGCTAACAGATAGCTCTTGTCTTACTCAAACTAACGGTTTGCGTGCCAGCGATTCTTGTAGTACTGCTGCGCCTGCCGACATAGATCAGGTTTACGCTGCCCACTGGAGTCTGCCACAAAGTTGGGCATCCAGCGACTTTGATGATACCAGCTGGCCTAGTGCCAGCACTTATTCCAACGAAACGGTTGGCGTTGACAATAAACCTGCTTATACCAATTTTACCGATTTATTTGATGACAGTGGAAATGATGCTCAGTTTATCTGGAGTAGCAATTTAATTTTGGATAATGAAGTCATTGTCCGCGCTACCATTGGCTCTTCTTCTGATTCATCAGGGGGCGACGATACTTCATCTGGTGACTTTACTTTGTCTAGTATCGCACTGAAATCACAACTTATCATGCCATTTAGTGCCACCTGTGAGGGTGCCAACCATGGTAAAATGTTGCCGCTGAATTGGGCTAATGCACCAGCCGATACTCAGTCTTTCGCATTAGCCATGTATACCTTTCCGAATCCTGAAGACACTAATTTTGCCGGGGCACATTCCTATCAAATACTCTACGATATTCCTGCTTCGACAACGGCTTTATTAGAAGGTGATACCAGCGTGGGCGTATTTGGTATTAACTCGGTGGATAGTCTTGAGCAGTACTCCGCGCCTTGTTCTCAGGATTCATCAGAGCATAGTTATATCGTCACTTTGTACGCATTATCAGCGCCAACGGGTAGCCTAGGGTTGACTGGTAGCACTACCGATCTCGTTACCTTAGAAGAAGCTATTGCTGATAAGGTGCTGGCCAGTACCAGTCTCGACATGACCCGGATACGTTACAATCAAAACAATGACGAGCATGTACCGAGCTCGACGCCTAGTGACTGTACAACTAAGTCAGCAGCTTTTGAAGCATACAGTGATCTGGTATCAGTAAGCTGTAACAGCACCACCATGACAGTAAACACCTTAGTTGGCATACCCGAACGCTCAAAACTTGAGGTGGATAAAGCCAATGTGGGCACACAATCTTGGATTGGCCGTGTACCACTAGAGCAGCAAGTAAGTTGGTCAGTGCCTTTACAACCAGAGTATATTGCACAGCCTACCAGCAACTTAAACATTCATTATCCTATTGGTATTGCGGTTGATGGTGTGCCTATCTTGCATTACGCAAAAGAGAATAGCCAAGGTGAGGTGGCACAACTGGGAGAAGATTACAGTGATCGCGATACCGTACTATTGGGTGAACTTGATCAATGTGGTGCCCATGCTGGCAACGGTGAAGATTATCACTACCATTATGCGCCACTGTGTTTGATGGACACTCACGATCCGTCTAAGCCGCTGGGTTATATGTTTGATGGTATTCCACTGTACTTCGGCACAGGCGGCGGCCAACTAACTAGCGATGGCGTAAACTATGGCGGCGGCCGTTATACCGATCTTGATTATCGCCCGCACAATGTGAAAACCGGTGATAGAGCGCTAGATGAATGTAATGGCTATGACTTACACGGAGATGGCAGCGAATATGTCTATTACTCAAGCACCGATGCACCATACACTATCGGTTGTTATCGAGCGACAGCCGATCAAGCCGGTGCAATGTTAACCGCTCCTGCCCACTGGGAAAATGAGCGCCTTGATGACTTTACTTTTGGTACCGAAGTTGAATTGACCGATTACGACACCATGACGTTTGACGGCAAGACCTGGACCTTTATTGAAATAACACCGAGTGCAGAAAACACCCATATTCCTGCGGATAATATCGCCCTGATCATGTATCGCGCTTATAGCGAAGGTGAGTCTGGTTATCAGTCAGGCAAGGCATGTTACAACTTCCGTTACCGTTTAGATAACACTGACACCACAGGTAGCAATGATATTGTCACCAGTCATTGTCGATAAAACGGCTAGAAAGGGGTAAACAGATGAAAAAATTGCTATTGATATTAGTTGTTTGCGGTTTATTCGAAACCGCTACAGTGACTGCTCATGGTCTAAATATGACCACAGCAAATATTACGGTGCGACAAAAAAATCATTTGTCGGTGCGAGTGGCAACCTCATTAACCGCTCTCTTCAGGCACATGCAGTGGCAAGGCAAGCCTCTTTCAATTGCTCATATGGTCTCTGATGAAGGCAAACTTGAGGAATTTCATCAACGGTTAGAGCAGATGTTTAGTGAGCAGCTGACTATTTTGGTTGAAGGGAAGCCTTTACAAAGCCGGCAAATCAGGCTTATGAATTTAACGCAATTACGTCAATATTTGCGCAGTGAAGTTGCAGAGGCTGTTTTACCTCAGCGCGATAAACACGAGAGTTATCAGGATTTTGTGATTAATATTGATGGTTTTATGCCTAGCACTGGTAAAGGTGAAAAGCTGAAAATCAATTTTCCTGTTGAGCTTGGCCCGATAATGACAAGTTACAGTGAACCCAAAATTCAAACCTTAGCAAAAGGTGAACAAGTCACTCGTTATCAATTGCAGTTACCTTAATTGATAGCGTTTTTGGAGTATAGGCTTTAAACAGGAATAATCTCACCTATACTCCGAATTGCTTATTGCCCATGTCGTTAAAACAACACCGCAAAGCGGCCACTCATGTATAAGCCATACAGTAACCCTAAGGTGCCACCACCGCCACCGAGAATCCAGCCGACAACACACCCAAACCTAGTAAGTTTAAGCAGCTTTTCTGCACGCGGATTAACTGTTGTTTGGCGCTGCAAATTTTCGATGCTGATCCGGTTAGTGGCACTGACGTTAACAACTAGCCCGGCAATAAACAGCGCATAAGTCAGCACCGGGAACAGCCAACCGCTTGAGTAAATATAACTCAGGCCAAAAAGCAGTGATGTGAACGCAATTAGCAGGTTACTACGCCATTTGATCCGCTTAAGCGTATCGATATCAGCTTGATTATCTATATGCTTAAGCACCTTGTTGATGGCGAAACTATTAGCAAGAATAGCCAGTACACCACCTATGGCAGCACCACCTAACGAAGCTATTAGTTTGCTCAGCCAGTGACTATTTTTCGAGACTGCGCTATAAGCAAAAGTACTAGCCGCTACAGGACTGGCGGTCATTGCCGTTGTGGCAAAAACACTCACTAAACTAACGGGTGCAGTAGCCAAAATGACTTTACCATATTTAGCGAGTACTGATTCTTTAATAAGATCACGCGCGCGTTGTATGCGTTTACGCACGGTCGCTTCTTTTAAATCGAGTAAATTAGCAACCAACCGACTATTGCTATCTTCACGATAATACAGGATGACAATTTCTCTGGTTTCATCAGGTAATTTGTCGAGCAGCCCCTTAATCAACTCACTCTGTTGTTTTTTTATCAAGGTTTTTTCATGCTGATCCTGCTCGCACACTTGCTCAAGTAAGCTTTCCAGTGCTTGTTCATCATGATTTTGTTGACGTTCACCTTTTTTGTCCCGAATAAAGTTTAACGCAGTGTAACGAGTTACTTGTCTTAGCCAGGGTAATAGGCTGTCATTGTTGTTTAGTTGCTCTAACTGTTGCCACATTTTAATAAAAACCAGTTGGCAGACATCTTCACTATCTTGCACATTTTTAGTGATCGCTAACGCGATACTGCTTACCGTATTACTGACTTTAGCTAGCAAAGCGGTAAACGCTGCTTTATCTCCTTGCTTAGCCAGCCCGACATAATGATTGATTGAATAAGAGCTATCATTAATAGTGCTTTGCGCCGTCATTATGCTTGCTCCTTAATAAATTGCGTAATGGTTTCAATTAACCACTGGGGTTGATCCCACATTAAAAAATGTCGCCCTCGGCTATTCATTTTCAGCTCAATTTGTTTTGAATGAACTAGTTGTGCTTGATACAAGGTTTTAATAGCCTGTTGTTGTTCAGGCTGAGTAAAGCCGCCAGATGCACCTATTAATAACATAGGTGTTTTAAGTTTCGCCAGCTCTAAGCGTAAATCCGTGGTCATGACCGCGTAGACAGCATTAGCAGCAGTAACCGGATCAGACGTTTCAGCCATGTCGAGAATGTCTTGATAACGACTTTCATCCTTGGTTTGAATGGCAATGCCCTGCTGTGTCATCATTTTAAGTTGCTTGGCATTGGCATGTTGATATAGCTGCTTGATTGACCTTGCCTGGTAGCTAATATCTTCCACCGTAGTTTCATTAGTGCGGGTAAATACCGGGCCGATAAAAGGTAAACCGTCAATAGAAATTGCGGCAACAAGCTCTGAGTGATCAGCCAATGCAAGTTCATATGCCATTAATCCGCCCATGCTATGGCCAATAAATATCGGCCGGTCGAGTTCTGTTGTATTGAGATATTGTTTTAGCTCGGCAATGACTTGCGGATAAATTGTCTCTGCCTGCTCACATGCTGGGTTTTTACCAAAACCTGCGATCGACAATTGGTGCACCTGATAGTTTTTAGCCAGTGAATTTGCCAGTGGTTGCCAGACACGTTCATCACTGATAAAACCCGGCATAAGTAAAATGGCCTGCCCCTGACCTGAAACTTTTGTGTTTAAACAGGCAGCCTGCCCATCGTTGCTCATTAATGTGTAAATTAAAACAAGTACGTGAATGATTGTTTTCATCATCTTGATTACCTTAGTTGCTGTTGTTACTAACTAAGTCACGATGAAACACATGAGTGTGACAATAAATTTTCCAATTAAGTAAACAATCATTGCCCAGATAAAGAAAAACCCCGACATTGCTGCCGAGGTTCAGATATGTTCGCATTGGTCTATAAGTTAAATTTTTACTTAAAATAGCGTTAAGACGGCGAAGATTAGCAAAATTAAAGTTGAGCTATTTTAAATAAGCCACTTCAGTTACGCCAGGTGATAAGTCAGGATGTGCTGTGAATTAGCTATTATGTTCCTAACCACGCGTTGAAAAAAGCTTATAGAAACAGACACTCGACTGACTAGATAGCTAGCGCTTATTTACCAATAAATAAGCGCTTAACTAACGTTAATTAATTTTGCTTTTTAACAAACTGAGATTTCAGCATCATGTCACCGGCACCATCAACTTTACAATCAATGTCATGATCACCATCAACCAAACGCTTAATGGTTGCCTTAGTGCCTACTTTTAATACCAAAGATGAACCTTTAACTTTAAGGTCTTTAATTAAGGTAACCTTGTCACCTTCAACTATCTGGTTACCATTTGAATCCTTGATCACTAAAGCATCTTCATCAACTTCAACTTGGTTAGGATCCCATTCGTGAGCACATTCTGGACAAATCAACATTTCCTGATCTTGGTATACATATTCAGAATTGCACTTAGGGCATGGAGGCATAGAACTCATAATTTTTTCTCTTTAATACATGATGTAATTGAACACACTAAGCCGCGTATAATATCATATTATCGCCATATTTTGTGTGGTTTTTAATTTGCGCAACACATGTAAAAAATCAATCATAGTTAAAGCTTAATCCGTTTTAATCTAACTGTAATGTTCAATGCTTCTTGAACGTCAGCGCGGAGGCATTGCAATTGCTAAGGCTAAAGGAAAATATCGTGGCAAACCAGCTAATATAGATTTACACAATAAAATCAGAGAACTATTTGCTCAAGGAGTTAACAAGACTCAAATAGCTAAAACGTTAAGTTGTTCAAGGCAGACAGTTTATAAAGTACTAGGCTAATGACGAGGCAGCCTTATTACCAACTTAAAATGCCCGACGTTATCGTCTATCTCAAAGTTGCCATTTGCTGCAATAACTCGTTCTTTAATACCTATGAGACCAAAGCCACCCTTTGAATTTTGAATCATCTTGTTATCATTTATATGACCATCATCTGAAATGTTTAACTCAATAGTGTTGTCACTCACATCTAGCAACAAATAGAAATTACTGGCGTTTGAATGTTTTATACAGTTGTTAACACATTCTTGTGTGATCCTAAAAATAGTAACGGATTGGCTATCTGTTAGCTGATCTGCATTTCCTTTAACCGCACAGTGATATTCTATTTTTGCTAGCCCTAATTTTTCACCAAAGTATTTACCACACAAAGACTCTTTTAACCCTAAGTCATCAAGTTCTCGTGGTCTTAACCAGTTTAATACTCGGTACACAGAATCATATATTTTATCTGCGGCATTATTTAAATGAAGATATGTTTTAGATTGCTCATCATTGGCAAGTTGGTGTTGCAGCACTTTAAGCTCAACTTTAAGCGCTGTAATGTTCTGCCCTACTTCATCATGTAACTCGTGGGAGAGTTTTCTCCTTTCCTCTTCTTGAATAGATATCACTTTATTGGCTAAGGCTTGATTATTGGCTGACAGTGCTGATAATTGCTGGTTGGATTGAGTTAACTCACGGTTATTAGTTTGCAGTACCTGATTAATCTTCGATTGCTCTGACATTAACGCACCAAATAAGACCCCCATTAATGCGACCGTAATAACATACAATTCATTGTCCAGCAGTTGCTGGGTATCATTTAAACCAAATAGAGAAAATATAATAAGCCCGTTAATTGTAGTTGAAGCGGCTATCGCACCTAACCAGCCAAACCGATAAGTGAACCAAAGCAAAGGTACAAAGATGAGTATTTTCATAAGGTAAACTGTGTGCGGTTGAACTTGGTAGAGAAAAAAAATTGTTGCAATCAGTGCTACTAACGATAAACCAAGATGTATTAATTCTCTGATATTTATTTTTCCCCGATTTATCCACGCTTCTTTAAGCGCAAAAGCTATCGGTACAATGACAATAATCGCGATAAAGCCACCTAAAAATTGTGCCATCATCATTTCAAACTTTCGCTCATCAGGAATATTTTGATACTGAGGATTATTTAAAATGATATAAATATTTGAGACCAATCGATAAAACGTACAGGCGGCAATTATCTTAATAGCGGGAACAACTTTCGTTAAAGTGAACTCTTTGAGTGCTAGTTTTACGTAGATAATCGCAAATATTCGAAAGATAAAAACGGGCTTAAAACACAAGTAAATATAGTGGAGATATTGCTCATATGGCTGCCCTAAATGAATCACCTGTATTGAAAACTGCGCTAAACCACCAGATAACAATAGCGCAGGCCAATATCTAAACGGAAACAACGCTAAACACGCCACTCGAAAGCCAACAGGCCAGTACCAATTAACCCAGCCTTGGTAAACGGTAAAAGAAAAAGATAACCAATAAAGCAAATATTCAATCGTTGCTGCTGATAGAGTGATTAAAACACTTATCAATAAGTACCTTGACCAATTGCCAATACTTAATTGAAAAGCTGGAAAATATTGCTGAACTTTCGAAAAAACAGTATCCATTAGAGGGTCAATTCTTCCATTGTAATAACCCCCTCACTGAGCGCAATTTTCAACAAATCAAAATTATTCGTAACATTTAACTTTTTATAGATATTTGCTCGATGAACATGGGCAGTTTTCGGCATAATATTTAGCTGTTGTGAGATTTGTTTAGCATTCATTCCTGTCGCTAGTAATGGCAATATATCCAATTCCCTTTCTGTTAATTGGCTCACCCCTAGTGTTGAATTTTCAACATGACCAAATTGAAGTTTATTAATGACATCTTGGCTAAGATAGGTGTTGCCTGCGAGAACAACCTCAATACCTTTAAGAAGCTCATCACTAGCTGAACGCTTTGAAATATAACCTTTTACGCCTACTTCTAATGCATTGGAGACATAAGGATTCTGATCATACATACTGACAATAATACATTTTAAATCAGGTTTATTTGCCAGTAAGTATTTTGCTAGTTCAATGCCATTTTTATCAGGTAAGGATATATCAATAATTACTAGGTCAACTAAAGTGTTTGATAAAGACTGGACAGCGGATAAATAAGTGTTTGCTTCTACAACAACTTGCCACTCATGCTGAGTTTCAATGAGTCGTTTGAATCCATCCCTTACTAATGCATGATCATCAATCAGTGCAAACTTCATTATTAATTCCCTTATTTTGAATCGAAACAACTATAACAAAACACATAAGAAATATATCTAAGAAAAATTCTTAGTTAACTAAGAAATTGTGCAATTTCGAATCAGCCTATTAAAACCTATGCTATTAATATCAAGTGACTTTTTGCGAAATTGAAATGGATACTCAAGCAATTGCACACAATGTAGCCACCTCAGGTATTAATCTACAACCACAGCCAAAAATAAATGTCATTGAAGGGCGCTCTGAATACTTTGGCAATATAACGGTTCTTCTGCATTCTCTTGGTTCATCTGCCTATCGATTAGAATGGTTTAGCCGAATGACAGGTGCTTCAACTAGCTTATCTAGGTTAAGCCAAAACAAATACTTGGTCATGAAAAAGTGGTCAATTCAAAAAAAACTACCTGACATTTCATGTGATTTTGATAGTAGAAAATCCGCCTTAATCCACTTCATTAATAATGTAGATATTATTAATACAGATCCTGAAACTATTTACGATGCTAAGGAATGGTGCCTCAACACCTTTACCGAAATAGAAAAAATAGCGCCAATCCAAAGTCCCACATTTCCAAAATTAAGATTACAAGGCGCAATAGGCCGAGCAGTTGAGGTAAAGAATCGGTCGTGTAAACAAGTGATTGCTGAAGGCACTTTGCTTCAGCTAATTGGCACAAAAGCTGAAGTTCAAATAAACAAAAGATTTTATTTAACGAAAAAGAAAAATATTCAAATGTTTCCTGTTGATAGGGTCTTTATTCAATAAAATCGCCTTAATTAATAGCTCTAAGGTTGGATTCCCGCAATGAACTCAATGAATCAGGAAAGTCTAAACCAAGTTCGCTATACGGCTTATTCAGAAATAAAATGTCTCTTTTCTTTGATAATAATACTAAATATCAATTACAGCTTGCACTGTTTCAAACTCAATAATAGTAAAAGATCATAAATAAAGACGATGCATCATTTGGTATACCAAGTTTTAACTTTAAGGAATTGAAAGACAGGAGGTTTTAGAAAACCGCTTGTCTAACACAAAGAAAAACAAGCGGTTACTAAAATGATTGAGCTGGCCGATAAGCCGGGTTCTGTAACTCTTCCGAAGAAAAGTGACAATCATTCGTCTAGGCTATAAATCGCTCTATAGCTCAAGCAACCTACCCGGTTCCAACGCGAGCCACGCCATAAGGAACCCTATTTGGTCTTGCTCCGGGTGGAGTTTACCCTGCTGCCAACTGTTACCAGCGGCCCGGTGCGCTCTTACCGCACCCTTTCACCCTTACCTGTGCTGTTGCCAGCCATCGGCGGTCTTCTCTCTGCTGCACTTGTCGTCGGCTTACGCCGCCCAGACGTTATCTGGCACCCTGCTCTGTGGAGCCCGGACTTTCCTCCCCTCTATCTGTCTACCCGAAAGTACAACGATAAAGCAGCGATTGTCTGGCCAACTCGGCGCGCATTCTACCCTAAGTTCACCAGCAGCACCATAAAAACTCGTTTTGATTAGCGTTTAACTCAGTAAGTACTAACTAAACATTCATTTAACAAAATGCAGCGAACTCTTGAGTGGCCTCAGCTAATATCAAGGCATCACTTTAGCGATAAAACCTCAGAGCATTTATTTACACGACAAGGCGAACTCATAGAGCTCTTTTTTATTTAAATTATATTGCTTTGCGACAATCGCACAGGCTTTTTTCGGTGGCAATTCATCAAGTAACAATCTTAATAAATTAATCGCTTCTTCCGAGAGTTGATGCGCTTTTTTCGCCGCACCTTCAATCACTAAAACCATTTCACCTTTAAGCTGATTCGCATCTTGTTGTAGCCAGGCTAAAAAATTACCCGCGTTATCACTATGGATGGTTTCAAAGGTTTTCGTTAATTCACGGGCAATCACTATTTTTCGCTCGCTCCCTAAGGTTTCAACAATATCAGACACTGTATCTATTGCGCGACGCGGCGCATCATAAAACACCATGGTACGGGTTTCATTCGCTAATGCAGATAATGTTTTTTGTCTAGCACCTTGCTTTGATGGTAAAAATCCTTCAAAAGTAAATCGATCTGTTGCTAAACCAGCTACTGATAGTGCTGCAACTGCCGCACAAGCTCCCGGTATTGGTGCTACATTTAAATGACGTTCTCGTAAATAACTGACAATATGATAACCAGGATCGCTGATCAGTGGTGTACCGGCATCTGAAACAAGCGCAATATTTTTACCTGCTTGTAATAGCTCTGCGATATATTCTTGCTTTTGTCTTTCATTATGATCATGTAACGCAATCGTTTTGTTAGTGATTGAAAAAAATGACAGTAACTTTTTCGTATGACGGGTATCTTCACAAGCAATAATATCCACCTGGGCTAAGGTATCAAGTGCCCTTTGACTGATATCAGCCAGATTACCTATCGGGGTTGCGACAATATAGAGAGTGCCAGTATCGTTTGCTTGTTCCGCCATATCTGAATACTTATGTTGTGGCTAATAGAGATGAGGTTTATTATAAGATTAATTCCGTGAATAAAATACAGATTTTCTTGGTGAACACTATTTATATGATGCGTAACTTACCGGCCTTTTTAATTATTTTTCTGTTATTGAGTCTGACCTTAAGCTGCTCAACCAGCCAACGGGTGACAAAAATAAAATCCGTTACTAAACCGAGTAAGGCGATTGAAACAAGTCACATAAGCGCTGACGACATCCTTGCACAGGCACAACAAAGTGAGCCAGCTCAAGCGACTGATTTACTTATCCAAGCCTGTCAGCAATATTTAGCAGAAAAAAACTATGTTAAATCTCTATGGCTGGCTCAGCAGTTAATACCGCTGGCAAGCAGCAATGTTCAACAATATCAAATACAATTATTAAAAGCGCAAAATCTGTACTTGCTAGATAAAATTGAACTGTCACTTAAAACATTACAACAAGCAAAATCGGCATTAACCAATGAAAATCAGTTAACTGCGTCTTATTACCAGTTACTGGCACAAGTACAAAGTAAACGCGGCTTATTACTTATCGCCAGTGACGCACAATTGCGGGCTTTTCACTTACAGGAAAACCCTACTGATGACCAGATCATTGCGTTATGGCAACAATTAAATCAGCTGTCACAATGGCAAATAGAACAACTGGTTGCTTTATCACCTCCGCAAATCACTGGTTGGCAACAGCTATTAAATTTTGCTCATCGTTTTGGCTATCAGCCACAAAGCCTAGAACGTTATCTTATTCAATGGCGTCGCAACTATCCGGCGCATCCCGCTCAGGTTATCGCCCAGCAGCTACTATCCAATGATGCGAGCGTTGATAAATTAAACATCCGTTATCGCAATATAGCCGTTATCCTGCCATTATCCGGTAAACACCAAGCGGCAGGTGAATCAGCACAACAAGGCATTCTTGCTGGTTATAATGCCAACTCAGAAATGCAGTTACATTTTATTGATTCTACCTCTGTAGACTTTGCTACCCTAGCGGAAAAACTCGCTGAACTGGAAATCGAATATATTATCGGCCCACTACTTAAGCCTAATGTTGACGCTTATATCGCCCAGCAAAACCTGACATTACCGACGTTATTGCTCAATGTACCCGTTCAACAACAGGCGAAAGCACAGCAAATGGTGTTTTCAATGGACGCGAAAGATGAAGCAATTCAGGCAGCAACCACCCTCAGCCGTAAGCAGTTCAAGCACCCAATTGTACTCAGTCAGCACGATAACGTTAGCCAGCATATCGCCCTAACCTTTGTGAACCAATGGCAGAAAGTGACCGGCACAGCCCCTGAAATCATTTTCTTTGATAACAGAAAGGATATGCAACAACAACTCAAACAAAGCCTGGGAGTCGAGCAAAGCCAGGAGCGAATTGATGAAATTGACCGTCGTATTCGACAAAAGCTGAAAACTGAAGCTCGTAATCGCCGAGATATCGATATGATTTACTTGGTCAGTACACCAAACGAAACCCGTTTGCTCAAGCCTTATATCGACGTCAATATCAGTCCATTTGCCGATATTATCCCTATTTTTGCCAGTTCCCGTAGCCATAGTGATAATGCCGACCGCAGTGACAGCCGAGATTTGACCGGACTTAAATTTACCGAAATGCCATGGTTACTGAAAAGTAAGCAGCAAAATGTCGCATTAAAGCAAGTCGTTAATAATATCTGGCCCAACAGTAATGATAATCTAAAACGTATTTTTGCTATGGGTTATGACAGCTTATCGCTGATCAACAAGTTTTCAGTATTAAAACAACCCCCTTATATTCGCCATTATGGCCAAACAGGGGTACTTAAACTCAACGAGCAAGGCATACTGACCCGTAGCTTACTCTGGGGCAGTTATCAAAAAGACAAGGTAGAACAAGTTGCTATGGACTAGCAAGTCAACGAAAAACAACAACCGTGCCGCTGGTAGTGAGTGGGAGCTTTTTGCTGAACGTTACCTAAAAAACCACGGACTAACTCTGGTGGCTAACAATTTTCATAGCCGCCATGGTGAAGTTGATTTGATCATGCAGGATAAGGACACTTTAGTATTTATTGAAGTCAAGTATCGTAAAAATAGTCAGTTTGGCGGTGCCATTGCTGCGGTTAGTCCGACAAAAAAACAAAAACTTACTAAAACTGCCAAATTTTTCCTGCACCAAAGAGGATTAAATGAATATAATACCTCGTGTCGATTTGACGTTATTGCAATTGAAGGCGATAACCATCACCCAACAATCAATTGGCTTAAAAATGCCTTTTAACAGCAAAATCATTGGAGCATAGCGCATTTATGTTAGAGAGAATTAAAAGCAATTTTACCGAAAGCATTCAAACCAAAATTGCTGCCAGCGAAGCATTAGCAAGCCCGATCGAACAAGCAGGCATGATCATGGTGCAAAGCTTATTGGCGGGACACAAGATCTTAGCTTGTGGTAACGGCGGCTCAGCAGGCGATGCTCAACATTTTTCAGCTGAGCTACTCAATCGCTACGAAACTGAGCGCCCAAGCTTGCCTGCTATCGCTTTGACGACTGACAGCTCAACGATCACTTCTATTGCCAATGATTACCATTATGATGAAATATTTTCCAAGCAAGTAAGAGCGCTTGGCAATGGTGGCGACGTGCTATTAGCCATTTCAACCAGCGGAAATTCTCGCAATGTCATTAAAGCGATAGAAGCGGCCGTAGCTCGCGATATGCCGATTATTGCATTAACAGGTAAAGATGGTGGCGATATTGCTGGTCTATTGGGGGAAAACGATGTTGAAATTCGTGTACCGTCATCACGCACTGCACGTATTCAAGAAGTTCACTTAGTCGTTATACATTGCTTATGCGACATTATTGATACGACTTTATTCCCACAAGAAGAAGCATAACAAATGAAAAAGCTGAAACATTTATTATTGATAGCTTCAGCAGCTGCGATGTTGCAAGGCTGTGTTACCGCAGCCGTCGTTGGTGTCGTTGGAGGCGCCACAGTGATTAATGACAATCGTAGTGTCGGCAAGCTAATTGATGATCAAAAAATTGAATTGGCCGCGCATGCAAAACTCGCTAACGTTGATGGCTTATCTGACAATACCAATTTACAAGTGGTCAGTGTCAACGCTAAAGCACTAATCGTTGGTCAGGCGCCTAATAGCTACTTAAAAAACCTGGCGATCAAAACCTTAAACCAGGTAGATGGTATTGAACAAATTCACGATCAAATTCGTATCGGTAATACAGTATCAGTGACCACGCAAAGCAATGATGTCTGGTTAACGTCAAAAGTAAAAACTGCACTCTTTACCAGCGATATTGTCGATGCCACTAATATTAAGGTCGTTACCGAAAACGCTGAAGTATTTCTATTAGGCTTAGTTAACGCTAATCAAGCAAATGCAGCGGTAGAAATAGCTCGCAATATCGGTGGTGTTAATCGCGTATTCAAGATGTTTGAATACACAGATTAATAAGTTTTCGACGATAGCAGCAATTTAGTAACACTGCTGCTATCTTCAAGATTAACTAGACTTTTTTACCTGCAACCGGTTCACTGATATTATCGATATCTACTAGGTTCCATGGCATGTCCTGTTGGCGATAAATACGTTTATTCAAGTTGGGATAATCGCCAACATCAAATGGCAATCGTTGGCCCACGACAATACAGCGTAAAACAGCGTTACTGTTATTATAAATGGTATGTGCCAGACCACCGGCACGATAACCAATAAAATCTCCCGCTTTAATCGTATAGTGCTCATCACCAATACTAGCTTGACCGCTTCCATCAAGAACATAAACACATTCGTCTTCATGGTAATGTTTATGAAATTCAGTCGACTGATGTCCGGGTTGGATCTCGATTATATGGAAACCAAAGCCGGTTAATCCTGTCAGATCCCCCAAGGACTTATTCACTCTTTGCGCATTGCCGTTGAGAAAATGTGTTTTAGCGACGCCATCATAACCTTCAATTTCTTCTTTAGTAATTAGGTATTTATCCATCACTTCCTCGTATTTTTCCATAAAAAAGCCCACGTAAGTGGGCTTAATAATATCGGATCGAACTGAGTTAAACTAATAACTTTTACACTATTTAATCACTTTTAGACTAGGGCGACCTTTCGATTTAGGTTTATCGCTCTGAGCTGACTCAATACTTTTTTCTGAGCTTACTGATGACAAACTAACACCCGTATCTTGCTCACCTTCGTCCGGTTCAGAAACTTCAGGATGCTCGATCGCTAAATTAGTGCCTGCACCATTTTCTTTCGCATAAATAGCTGCGACAGCACCATAGGGCACCACTAAATGTTCCAGTTTACCGCCAAAACGCGCACTAAATTCAATTTGCTCCCCCGCCATCGCAATAGAACCAACAGCAGACGAAGAAATATTTAGCACTATCTGGCCATCGTTAACATAGCCCATCGGCACCATAACACCATAGACGCTGACATCAACCACAATATAAGGCGTTAATTGATTATCCGAAATCCAGTCATAAAAAGCCCTAACAATATAGGGCTTAGTAGAAGTCATGGTTTTAGACATAGCTTATACGGCACTACCGAAACGTAATTCACGTTCCGCTTCAGTTAATGACGCTTGAAATGACTCACGCTCAAAAATTTTCAGCATATAAGATTTCAGTTCTTTTGCCCCTTGACCTTCAAGCTCAATACCGAATGCAGGTAAACGCCATAATAACGGTGCTAAGTAACAATCAACTAAGCTAAATTCTTCACTCATAAAATATGGTGCTTCATTTAAAATAGGCGCAACACTTAATAAGCTTTCTTTTAATTCTTGACGTGCTTTACCTGCAGCTTCAGCAGGACCATTAATAATGGTTTTCGCTAAGCTGTACCAGTCTTGCTCGATACGATGCATCATTAAACGACTACGACCACGAGACACAGGGTATACCGGCATCAATGGTGGATGAGGAAAACGCTCATCCAAGTATTCGATAATAATTGATGCTTCATATAACGCCAATTCACGATCAATTAATGTAGGTACAGTTCCGTATGGATTTAAATCTAATAAATCTTCCGGCAAATTCGCCATATCAACTAAGTGAATGTCTACACCAACGCCTTTTTCAGCCAAGACAATACGTGTTTGATGGCTATACATATCATCTGCATGAGAATACAAAGTCATTACAGAGCGCTTGTTTGCAGCTACGGCCATTTCGCCTCCAAATTTTAACTAATTAAAAACTAACAAAGGGGGCAAATGCCCCCAAAAACTTTTGTGAGATAACACTAATACTAGTGTACATCTCTCCAATATTCTTTCTTCAGTAAGTAAGAAAGAATAAATAAAATCACTAAGAAACCGATCACCCAATACCCCATAGCTTCACGCTCCAGTTTATTAGGCTCACCAACATATTCCAGGAAGTTAACCAAATCACGAACAAACTCGTCGTATTCTTCCTCGCTCATGGTTCCACCAGTAGCCGGTGATAAATTACCGTGCTCGTCTATTGTTCGGATACCTTGTAGATTTTGTAGCACATGTGGCATACCAACGTCTTTAAAGACCTTGTTATTGACACCAAATGGACGAGACTCATCGACATAAAACGAACGCAAATAAGTATAGACTTCGTCTGGACCACCATGCTTTAAACGTGCGATTAACGTTAAATCAGGTGGCGCAGTACCAAACCATTTTGCCGCTTCTTTAGCAGGCATAGTATTGGTAATATGATCCCCTACTTTTTCACCGGTTGGCATCCACTTCGCTTTACCTTCTTCGTCACTAATACCTAAATCAGCAAAAGTGCGGTTATAGCGTTGGTACTGCAACTGGTGACAACCTAAACAATAATTTAAATAAGCTTCAAAACCACGTTTTAATGATTCTTTATCGGTTAAATCGTTGTTCGCTTTATCAAAATGTACTGATGGTCCCGATGCTAAAGCCAGCATAGGCACTACAGTTAATAATGCAATTAATAACTTTTTCATTATCCTGTCACCCTCTCTGGAACTGGCTTAGTTTTCTCATTTTTACTGTAGAACCACAATGCAACGAAGAAGCCGAAATAACCAAAACTTGCAACCGTACCTATCAGGTTGTTGGTCGCTGTCGCTTCTTTGGTACCTAAAATACCTAAGATAATAAAGCTGATAGAGAATTGGGTTAAGTTGATTAAATGCGCTTTGCTGCGGTAACGAATCGATTTAACCGTACCACGGTCGAACCAAGGTAAGGCGAATAACATACCGATAGCAGCAAACATCGCAATAGCACCTAATAACTTATCAGGTACTACACGTAAAATGGTGTAGAAAGGGCCAAAATACCAAACTGGCGCAATTGGATGTGGTGTTTTCAAGCCATTTGCCGGTTCAAAGTTTGGCGCCTCAATAAAGTAGCCGCCACCTTCAGGTGCGAAGAACATCACCCAACAGAAACCGATTAAGAACAGTACTACCGCTACCAAATCTTTTACTGTGTAGTATGGGTGGAAAGGTACAGCATCAACAATATCGTATTTTTCTGAATATTGTTTGTGGAACTTAAACTTGCTTTGCTCTTCAGGAGGCACACTACCTTTAGGTTTTTTAATATCAGTACCGTCAGGGTTATTAGACCCCACTTCATGCAACGCGATAATATGTAAGAATACTAGTACCACCAGTACCAACGGTAAGGCAACAACGTGTAGTGCAAAGAAACGGTTTAAGGTAGCACCAGAGATAACATAATCACCTTTGATCCAAATCGTTAAATCTTCACCGATTACAGGAATTGCACCAAACAATGAAATAATTACCTGTGCCCCCCAGTAACTCATATTACCCCAAGGTAATAAGTAGCCCATGAAAGCTTCAGCCATCAAGACTAAAAAGATCAACATACCGAAGATCCACAATAATTCCCGTGGTTTTTGGTATGAACCATACATCATGCCACGGAACATATGCATATACACTACGATAAAGAATGCAGATGCACCAGTAGAATGCATATAACGCAATAACCAGCCATAATCGACGTCACGCATAATGTATTCGATTGATGCAAAAGCACCGTCGCTTGAAGGCTCATAGTTCATGGTTAACCAGATACCTGTCAGTAACTGATTGACCAGCACTACCGTTGCCAAAATACCGAACACATACCAGAAGTTAAAATTCTTTGGTGCTGGGTACTGAGCCGCATGCTTATTCATGGCATCCATCAATGGCAAGCGTTTTTCAATCCATGCTAAAAAGTTATTCATTACGCTTCTCCCGGACCAACACCAATTAGAATAGTGTTTTCATTTGGATAAGAATGCTCTGGAACCACTAAGTTTGATGGAGCAGGCACACCTTGGAATACACGACCTGCCATATCAAATTTAGAACCGTGACATGGACAGAAGAAGCCGTCTTTCACCCCTTCAACTTGCTCTTCAAAGGTACCTTCATAATACGTAGGAGCACAGCCTAAGTGAGTACAAACCCCTAATGCCACCATAAACTCTGGCTTAATCGAACGATAAGCATTGGTCGCATATACCGGTTGCTGAGGCACTTCAGATTTAGGATCACGTAACTGATCTTCATGATTAGCTAACGAGTTTAACGTTTCTTCAGTACGGCGTATTACATACACAGGCTTACCACGCCATTCGGCACGAATCATTTGACCTGGCTCTATTTTACCTATATTGACTTCCACTGGAGCACCTGCGGCTTTCGCACGAGCACTAGGGTTCCAGGAACCAATGAAAGGCACAGCTACACCGACAACACCAATACCACCAACTACCGAAGTAGCTGCTGTTAAAAAGCGTCGACGGCCGTTATTCACGGGCGCATTGCTCATCCAACATCTCCAATTATTTTTTCATTTAAACAAACTACAACATAGTGCATTTTTTGTTCAAACAATCTTAGCGACAAAAAATTTTTCTGATCATAAAGAAAAGCCCTATTTTTTACAAGGTAAATAAGGCGTTTAGAGTACTAGAAAAGTAAAAATATCTGATTAGCGAGAACGCAAAGCGCAGTGAAATAAGAACTATTCTTATTAGTTAAAATAGCTCAATTTATTTTGACTAACTTTTAACCAAACAATCGTTCAAACCAAGATCGTTCTTTCTTGGGCTTGTCAGACAATTCAGAACAACTATATTGATAAGCGAGTCCAATATTAACCGCGGGGAAATCTATGCTGTTATCACAATCCACCGCTAAAGGATAACCTGTTGCCTGTTCAAAGCTTACCGCTTCAATATTCGCTGGTACTTTCACTGCTTTGTCTACAACGCCAAACTGACTAATAAAGTCGGCAAATAAGGTTAAGGCACCACTACTGCCGGTAAATTCTGTGGCTTTATTATCATCCCTGCCAAGCCAAACGGTCACTAAATGCTGATCGTCATAACCGACAAACCAACTGTCTCTTTGATCGTTAGTAGTGCCAGTTTTACCAGCTACGGTATGATTTTTTAAACGCCAGCTTAACGATTTCGCCGTCCCTTCTGTGGCAACATGGGTGAGCGCATAATCGGTTAGGTAACTTGCCTGTTCTGAAAAATAGGGAATAGACTCATTTTGATATCGATATAAGGTTTCTCCCTGTGGCGAAACTATCGACTCTACCACATGGCTTTTAACAAACTCTCCATGATTGGCAAACGGTAAGTAAAACTGATTAACCTGGTAGGGGGACATATTAATTGACCCTAACAGCATCGATGGTCGTAAGGCAATATCTTCATCATAACCGAGCATATGGATCAAATCAGCAATGTGCTCTAAGCCAATAGCCATCCCTAGGTTAACGGTAGGGATATTTAGCGATTTTACTAAGCTGTCATGTAACGACACTTGCCCGTAAAACTTGCCGCTATAATTTTTCGGCTGCCAAACTTCACCGTTGTCCATTTCAAAACTAATAGGCTTGTCATCTAATAAACTACCGAGCTGATACTCCTGATAACGTTCTAGTGCGGCTAAATAAATCGCGGGTTTAATCAATGAACCTATCGGTCGTTTGGCATTTAATGCCCGATTAAAACCGGCATAGCCGCTATTTTTATCGCCAACTAGCGCCTTAATTTCACCCGTTGCTCTATCCGTCACTAACATTGCCGCCTGCAACTGATGCTGTTCGCTTTTGGCTAATTTAGCTAACTGCTGCTTCACCGAATGTTCCGCTAACTGCTGGCTGTAGGGAGAAAAAGTAGTAAAAACCCGAATGCCAGACGCCTGTTCTTCAGGTAACAATAATTCAGACAACTCTCGCTTAACCAGCTGAATATAGTTAGGAAACTTTTGCTTACTTGGCTTTAAACGACGAGACTGGCGTACTGACAAGTCTGACTCAACTGCAGCTACATATTCCGATTTAGTTAAAAATTCTTGCTCAAACATTAACTTAAGCACTAAATCTCGACGTGTTTTCACCCTGTGCTGATAACGCCAGGGATCATAATAACTCGGCCCTTTAATCACTCCAATTAAGGTTGCCATCTGTTCATTGGTGAGTTGAGCAACACTTCTACCAAAATAAAACTCTGCAGCTAAGCCAAAACCATAAATGCCGTTAGCAAAGTGCTGCCCTAAATAGACCTCGTTAATATAAGCTTCCAGCAGCTGATCCTTTGAATATCGATATTCCAGCAAAAGCGCCATAATCGCTTCATTAACTTTACGCCACAGGGTTTTATCCCTAGTCAGGTACATGTTCTTAACCAATTGCTGGGTTAAGGTGCTCCCGCCTTGCACTGTCCGGCCAGCACGCACGTTATTGTATAGCGCCCGCAAAATTCCTAGGGGTGAAATACCGGCATGGAAATAAAATTCGCGGTCTTCCACCAAAAGTAAGGTATCCAGTAACTTTTCAGGCACTGATTGCAACGGTACTAACACCCGATCTTCTTTGTTTTCAGGTACAATACGATCAATCAAGTAGGGTTCAAGCTCTATAACATTAACGTCTGTATTATCGACCATTAGCCGTTCAACAGTCGCTCTCGCATCACTCTTGTTAATATCTATTGTTATTTGCTGGCTGTCTTCAATACCTGAGCCAAAATCAAATGGGCGACGATAAATAATGATGCGTTTTTTTGATAAGGCGAATTGACCCGCCTGTTTAACCTCAGTCACTCGCTGATAGCCAGTAAGCACTAACTCCTGTTTGATATGCTCAAGATTAATATCATCGCCGAGCTGAAAATGCGCTACTTTGCCATAAACCTGCACCGGCACCTGCCAGCGTTGTCCTTCAAATTTAGCCACCACCTTGCTGTCTAAATACAAGGTATAAAAGGCAAGTAGTACTATTCCGATAAGCAGTAGCTTTAATGAAAAAACAAAAAATCGGCGTCTTTTCGAGAGCGTTTTTATTGCCGGTGTTTGTTCAGTCGCTGAGCTTTTTTTGTTAACCATTAACTATTTTTCTTCTCGTTCATCAAGATCCGTCACTTTGTTAAAATCAGATTTTAATCGCTGACGGTAATTCGCTTTAGCCAGCTGCTGCATATCTTCCACCTGATCGCTTTCATCGACAATTTCCCGCCCCAGGAAAGTTTCTATCACATCTTCCAACGTGACAATACCAGCGGTTTGTCCATAATGATCTTCTACTAAGAAAATATGTTCGTTGCGTTTGATAAAAACATCGAGCAGTAACAACACAGGTAAACTTTCTGAAACTCGGTAAAGCGGCTGCATTACAGTTTTTATCGGCTGTGCTCCCAGTCCTTCTCTTTCTTGCTGATAAAGTTGCCCCTTAATCACCATACCGGTAATATTATCAATATCAGCGAGATAAACAGGGATACGCGTGAAACTCCCGGTTTGCTCATTACTTAATGCATCACTAATGGTCATATTCTGCTCTAGCGCATGCACGACGCTTCTTGGGGTTAAAATATCCGCTGCTTTAACTTCCCTTAAGGTTAATATATTTTCAACCAGTTGATTTTCTTGGCGAATAATAGAACCACCTTTATAACCTAACGCAGTAAAAGCTTTAATTTCTTCCCGACTAATGACATCTTTCTTACTTTTATGAAATAAGCGCGTGATCAGCGTAGAAAACCATACCAAGGGATAAACCAGTTTCACCAGGAAGCTAATAATATAGGCGCAAGGTAACGCTAAAGAACGCCAAAATTTTGCCCCGATGGTTTTAGGGATAATTTCAGAAATATACAATATTGCTAAGGTCAGCAAAAACGCAATTAAAGTTTCTTGTTCCTCACCAAAAATACGAATAGCTTGAGCGCCAACACCGGCAGCTCCCATGGTATGGGCAAAAGTATTTAAGATCAAAATGCTGGATATCGATTTATCGATATTGTTTTTAACCTTTGCCAGTACTTTACCACCAAGCGGTTTTTTCTTTTTAAGTTGCTCAACGTAACTCGGTGTCACCGAAAGTAATACTGCTTCCAATACCGAACATAAAAACGACACGCCGATAGCGACAGTCAAATAAACAATTAATAACGTCATATTATGTAAACTAGATTCCTTGTAGACAAATTGTAAACTATTTCAATAGCGGCTGTTGAGCTTTGCAGATAAATTTTTTCCATAGTAAAAATTCTGCACGAAACTAAAGCGACAAATGTCGTTTAGTTTTATTAGTTGGCGTTGCATTGGCCGGATCGTCTGGCCAATAATGCTTAGGATACTTGGCCTTCATCTCTTTTTGCACGGCTCTATAGCTACCTTGCCAGAAACCAGCTAAATCACTGGTGACCTGTATCGGACGTTGCGCCGGAGATAACAGTTCCAAGGTTAAATTAACTTGCTGTTGCCCTTGCCCAACAACAGGGCTGGCATTCATGCCGTAAACTTCCTGCATCGGCAGAGAAACAATCGGTGTTTGCTCCAGACTATAACGGATCGGACACTTTCGCCCGGTTGGTCCGATAAAATAGCTCGGCGCTAAATTGTCGAGTAACTGCTGCTGTGAATAATCCAGCATTGACAACAACATTGTTGAAACATTCAGTTTGTTAAGCTCGGCTTTAGTAAAAATCCCCGTTAAAAACGGTTGTAACCAAAGTGCTAAACTATTTAATAATGTAGCTTCACTGATATCCGGCAATTGGCTTTGTTGCTGAGTTTGATTGAGCCAACGCCAACGCAGCACTAATTCCTGATCCTGTGTTTGCCAGTTCAAAAAACTCAACCCCTGTTTAGCAATTTGCTCTAGCCATACTGCTGCTGCCTGTTGCTCACTGATACTGGATTTAATATTGCTTTGTTCGATAACAATACCACCGAGCTTTTTCTGATGCACCGCGATAATTCGTTGACGGTCAGCTTGGTAAGCGCATACTTGCTGCTCTGTCTCTGTCACTAACTGCCAATGTTGCAGCAAATTAACATCAACTGGCGCTGCCAACCGAATTTGTAACGTGCCGCGATAGCCAGAAACCACAGCCGCCACCAGATACTCTTCATTAATCAACGCATCTTGTAGTGTTAACTGTAAGCCCTTACCGTAGCTGGCTAGATATTCACCGCCATGCTGGCGACGTTTAGCAAAGCGTTCTGGGTAAGCG
The DNA here is from genome assembly GCF_030161395.1 of Thalassotalea insulae. NCBI lineage: Bacteria > Pseudomonadati > Pseudomonadota > Gammaproteobacteria > Alteromonadales > Colwelliaceae > Thalassotalea > Thalassotalea insulae. The sequence goes on along the minus strand of NZ_BSST01000001.1, from coordinate 2,606,627 downwards.
AGAAATAGCAAAATACCGATTTTATCTAATGGCAATTGTTCTGCCATTTTACTATTAATCATTTTCGCCAGGCGCTTCGCCTGCTGGATAATTTGCCGATGGCGATAATTTTTACTAGCAACTAATAGTTGTATTCGCTGGTTAATATCACAACAACCTTCAGCTTGTGTGGCAGTAAAAATATCACGCTCTTCCAGTAATGCCGCCAGCAAACATGCTAAATAAGCTAACCCCAGGCACTGATGGTCCTGCTCAAGCTCTCTGGCGCGAATAATCATATGGGCAAAGCGTGGATGACAAGGCAATTTCGCCAGCTGTGTGCCATGCTCAGTGAGTTTGTGCTTACTATCAACAGCATCAATATCAAATAACGCTTGCCAGGCAATAGTTTCACTTAGTGGGATAGGTAAATCTAATAATGGCAAGTCACTTAACCGGCTCACTCCCCAACGCGCCGCTTCAATAACTAAAGGCAGAATATCCGCTTGGATAATCGGTAACTCACTTTGACTGTTACGACGATGGAATTCTTCTTCAGCAAACAACCGAATACAAGTTCCCTCGGCAACTCGCCCAGCCCGACCGGCGCGCTGAATAGCAGAAGACTTGGCAATATTGCGCTGCACTAATCTATTGGTAAGCGTGCTGTCATCGTAAATCGCAACTTTTTCCAACCCACTGTCAATCACTAAATTAATGCCTTCAATCGTTAAACTGGTTTCGGCAATATTGGTGGCAAGTACTATTTTGCGACATCCATGATTACAGGGAGCAATCGCTTGTTGCTGCTCATTAAGGGTTAAATCACCATAGAGCGGACAGATCAATAATTTGTCCGATGCCAATTCCACTAACTGCTCAACGAGGTAGCGAATATCACCACTGCCGGGCAAAAATACTAAAATCGAGCCAGCATATTCACTAAGACTTTGTTTGAGCACTTTCAGCAGATGCTCGCGCCACAAGCGCATATTCGCAGGAGGACGATAAATAACATCAACCGGAAAACTTCGTCCTTGACTACTGAGCACTACGGCATCCGGCAAAGTCTGTTGCAATTCTTTACTCGCTAAAGTTGCAGACATTAAAATCAGCGTTAGCTCTTCATGCAATCCTTGCTGGATATCACGCGCCAGGGCAAATGCCAGATCCGCTTGTAAGGAACGTTCATGAAATTCATCTAAGATGACAATACTAGTTTCAGCCAATTCAGGATCATTTTGCATGATCTGCACTAAAATGCCTTCCGTAACCACTTCCAGGCGAGTTTGGCTGGAAGTTTTAGCCTCATTGCGTAATCGATAACCTACTGACTGACCAACAGGTTCACCGAGCTGCTCAGCTAAATAATAAGCAATATTTTTTACTGCCACTCTGCGCGGCTGTAACAGATAAATTTTACCTGAAATATTGGCACTATCTTCCAGTAGCCACAATGGCAAACGGGTAGATTTACCGGCACCGGGCTCTGCGGAAAGTATCACCGTCTGATGATGCTCAAGCGCATGGATAAATTCTGTTTTTATTTCTTCAATAGGTAGTGACAATGGCATAACAAAATCGCAGCAACAACATCACTATATTGTAAAGTTAAATGCCAAGTGGTAGCAAAACTTTCACATTAGTATCACTTCACTATCACAATACTGACCATAAAGTGTCATCTTCAGGTCATACAGTAGCCGTTTTAATAACAATAGCCAGGTTAATAATGAACAACTTACAAAAATTATCTTTAGCGAGTGTCATCACACTAGCACTTGCAGCTTGTGGTGGTGACGATGGCAAAGACGGTAGTGATGGTGTAGCCGGAGTGCAAGGACCACAAGGCGATAGTGGTGCAGACGGTCACAATGCACCGGTGAGTTTAAATCCAACTTTAATAGCTCGCGCAGTATTAAATGCAGAGTCACCAGAAGGCGCTGCTGAAATCGTACAATATCAAAAATCTACCGGCTGGGTTTACGCGATTAACAGTTCAGGTGATCTGGCGACGGTCAATGTTCTTGATTTGGCAAACGCAGATGCTAGCGAGCTTACGCAAGATGCTGAGGGTATTATCACCAATACCAATATGGCAACAGTTGCACAAATTGATTTATCAGAGCACACCGCAGGTGACGCTAATTCAATTGCGATTTCCGATGATTTAGCAATGCTTGCCGTAGCCATGGCTGCTGATGAGACTGGCGTTAAAGGCCAGATTGCCTTTTATGATATTTCAGGCGCCAGCCCGGTATTTATTAAAAATATCGACGTTGGCTATCTGCCGGATATGGTGGCATTTTCACCAGATAGCAGCAAAGTTGTTGTTGCCAATGAAGGAGAGCCTAGCGGCGACTACCTTGTCGATCCAGAAGGCAGCATTTCTATTATCAATATTGCTAACGGTGTAATTGCTGACAGCGCCATTAATATCGGCTTTAGCGCATATAATGATAAGCAAGCGATGCTGGAAGCACAAGGTACCATGTTTCCAAATCCTAGTGGTCGTGTAATTAAAGGGCAAACCATCAATACTACGGTTGCCATGGACTTGGAGCCTGAATATGTCACTATCAGCGCCGATAGTAAAATCGCTTTTGTTTCCCTGCAGGAAAATAACGCGATAGCAATTGTTGATTTAGATTCAGACAGCTTGGTGAAAATCCAGGGCTTGGGCCTTAAATCTTGGGCAAACAGTACCTTAGATGCTTCAGATAAAGACGATGCCATCAATTTCCGTAGCTACCAAAATCTCTACGGTATGTATCAACCCGATACTATTGCTAGCTATCAGTGGCAAGGGGCAAACTTTATCGTTAGTGCTAACGAAGGCGATGGTCGTGAGTATTTCTTCGACGCAGCAAGTGAAGAAGAGTGTATGAGTTCAGGCGGTATCGATTATGACGAAGACGACGGTTGTTTATCTTATAGTGATGAAAGTCGCGCTGAAGACTTAGCTCTGGATCCACAGGCATTTTCAGATGTTAATAATGATGATTCAGATCTTGGCCGCTTAAAAGTTTCAGTTATTAAGGGCGATACAGACAATGACGGTGATTACGACAAGTTATACACTTATGGTGCCCGCTCATTTTCCATTTGGGATGCAAGCGGCGAGCTGGTTTTTGACTCAGGTGATCAGATTGGCAAAATCACAGCAGCAATCCATGGCTCGACATTTAACAATGATGAAGATGCCAATGAAGGTGATACCCGTTCTGATGCTAAAGGTGCTGAACCCGAAGCGCTGGCTTTAGGCAAAATCGGTGAACGTAGCTATGCGTTCGTAGGGCTAGAGCGAATGTCAGGCATCATGGTTTATGACATCAGCAACCCGTTTAATGTACAGTTTGTTGATTATTTCATTAACCGCGGCACCACAGAAGGTGCAGAAATCACCGGTGATTTAGCCCCAGAAGGGATGAAATTTATCCCGTCAACGGAAAGCTCGGCAGCGATGTTAGTTGTCGGTAATGAAATTTCTGGCTCGGTCAGTGTCTGGCAGTTTGACGCTAAATAACAGCTAAAAACCATCAGCTGTTTTGCCTAAAACGGCATGTTCACACATCTTCATTAATGCGTTAGTTTATATTAGGATACACTAACGCATTTTTTATTACTTTAAGCCATGAAACGCCTGTTCTTTGCCTTAGATCTTAACGACACCGATAAACACACCATAACGTTATGGCGAGAGCAACATCTGTCACTAACAGCAAAACCGGTAAAAAGCGAAAATTTACATATCACACTGGCGTTTTTGGGCATGGTTGAGCCAGAACAGCAACAGACATTGATGGAATTTTGCGACCAGCAGTTTTTGCCGCAAACTTCACAGCCAAAAAAACACTTTAATATTGATTGCAACCAATTAGCCTTATTTAAAAAAGCCAAGGCTTTGTACCTCGGCTGTCAGCATTTTCCGAAGCCCTTGATAAAACTTGCGACTCTGCTATCACAACAGGCAATTGAGCTAGGCATCATTCAAGAAAGTCGACAATATCATCCACATATCACTATTTATCGCAAAGCAAAATCATTACCTGATAATTCAAAGTGTCAGCTAGATTTAACCATTAACAGCTTTAGCTTATACCATTCAAAATCCACTCCCGATGGTGTTAGCTATATTCCACTAAAAACTTGGTCGTTAGTACAAAAATAACTCATTGTTTTTTTAAAACATTAAAAATTTGATTGTTGGCGAAAATCTGCTTACTTGGCAAACTTTAAAATTATTGTTAATACTAGATTCACTTTTTGTTAAAGAGAGTCAAGATGAAACTAGCAGCACATGGCAGCTATAAAATAGAACCACAAGACAATATTTTGCTTGTTGATGCTCATGGCCCATTTAATGAAGTAACGGCGCAGGCCTATGTGCAAGAAATGTATCAAGCCTGTGACAATTTTGCTGGCAGAACCTGGGGAATTTTAGTCACTTTTTATGGCAACAGTATTTTCACACCAGATGCCGAGCAAGCATTAATCGACGTTACCCGCTACCGCATGAATAAAGGGATGATAGCCAACGCCAGCGTGATCCTAAATAGTAACTCTGCTGATATCCAACAAATGCAATTAAGAAGGATCTACCAAACCTGCAATTTACCCTTTCATGTTTTTAGTGATATCGACAGCGCTAAAAACTGGTTAATCAGCTATATCGAAGATAATGAAGTAGTCATCAGCTAAAGCAATCATATTATTCAACCAAAAAGGTCTAACTATTTGTTAGACCTTTTTTATACAAACCTGACGTAATATGGTTACTAACGAATTAATTCAGCAATAGTAGCAATACCTAGTCCAGTTGCCCCTGCTGCCCACATTTCATTGGCAGAACCGTTATAAGCAGCGGCCAAATCAAAATGCAGCCAACCTTGACCATTATTATCAACAAAACGCGATAAGAACCCGGCAGCATTACTGGCACCACCAGCACCGCCTCCCTTTTGGGTACGACTATTAGCAGTATCGGCAAAAACTGATGGACATTTTGTTTGATGCCAAGGAGCTAATGGTAGTTGCCATAATGGCTCGTTGACACTTTCCGCCGTTAATTGTGCTTGCTTCGCTAATTTTTGGTCCAGAGCAAATAACGCCGTATAATCACCACCAGTTGCCATCACTGCCGCACCGGTTAATGTTGCCGCATCAATGACCATTTCAGGTTGACTTTGTGAAGCTAATAATAAGCCATCCGCTAAAACAATACGGCCTTCAGCGTCGGTATTCGCTACCTCACAGGTGACACCATTTTTATAAGTAATAATGTCACTGAGTTTATAGGCATTATTTGAAATCAGGTTTTCGGCACAACATAAGATCAGTTTTACCCGCTGCTGCAACCCCTGACGAATAGCTAATGCTAACGCTCCAGCAACCACCGCAGCGCCCCCCATATCAGCCTTCATATCAAACATACCCGCGCTACTTTTAATACTATAGCCGCCACTATCGAAAGTAATGCCCTTACCTACTAAGCAGGCCTTTACTGGTGCTTCTTTATCTTGCGTCGGATTAAAGTCGAGCTCTAATAAACAAGGAGGATTAATACTACCTTTGCCAACATTGTGAATTCCCATCCAACCTTGTTCAGCCAGTTCATCACCACAAATTAGTGTACTTGAAATATATGCAGGAGCCTGTGCCTGAATATAATCTATGGCTGCCTGCGCCAACTGCTGCGGCGGTAATTGCGCTGGCGTATGGTTAGTGAGATCTCGCGCCCAGGCAAACACCGCTAATTTATCATTTAAACGGTTAATTTCTTCACTGGTCCCTGTAAATTCCAGATTACACAGTTTACCAACACAGGTAAAACCTAAGGCAAATGCCCACTGACTTTCCGGTTGCCAGTGCGAGCCAGTTAATTTTGCGTGTTCAATACCCAGTTTCTCAATACTACGCGCCGCCATTTGAATTTGACGCAAGGCATATTCATCATTTTCGGCTAAATAAATATAAATAACCTCGCCAACTATCTGAATGATTTTATCTTGCTGCCAGTCATTGGTTTGTTTTTCAAAAGTTAATACTATTGAAGCTACTTGTGTCATTCTTTCTCACCGCTAAATTGCTCTAACTAAATAATATGAGATTTGTCAGCAAGATGCACGGTAAAAACCATAGTGACAAGTCAATTGCACTACTGACCTAACAAATTAACCCCTTGTCCAGCTTGCAGATAATAGACAGTAATAAATTACTCTTTTTAAGCATTTGAATTTATGAGATATTAGTGAATTATGGATGGTTATTAACCAAGATCTTTATCTAATTGTAAATTAAAGGACCGTTATGCCAAGAAAATACACCTTTTTTGTTCATATGAATGCCACTAAAGAATGGTTATCTCTAAGCAGAACTGCGCGAAATGAATATTTTACCCATACTCTGGGAGAGATTTTTGCCCGTTACCCCAGTGTTTCCCTACGTTTATACGACGCAGAAGCCTTTACAACTAAATGCAGTGATATCGCAGTATATGAAACAGAAGTAATTCAGGATTACTACTTCTTAATCGATGCACTAAGAGACAGTAAAATATTTACTGTTCCCTACTTTGAGATTGTTGATATTTTCCCGGCTATCGAAGAAGGTTTTAATGAATACCAAGCAAGCTTAACCGATAACGCCTAACAGCACCGACATTATTAAGAATAAAATATGATCGTAATTTATGGTATTAAAGAGCAGTTAAACCCGATAAAAGCTAAGCTATCCGATGTAATCCACCAATGTATGCAGTCTGTACTAGGCATGCCTGAAGATAAGCGTGCCCATCGCTTTATTCCGTTAGCAAAAGAAGATTTTTACTATCCTGGCGGACGTACTGACAGCTATACGGTAATCGAAATCAATATGATGGCAGGCCGTCAAGTAGAAACGCAGAAAAAGCTTATCAAAGCGCTGTTTGAAGAAATAGAACACCAGTTGGCTATAGCCCCTGTTGATATTGAAATCATTATTAAAGAACAGGCACCTTATCAATGGGGGTTTCGGGGCATTACCGGTGATGAAGTTAAAGACCTTAACTATAAAGTTAATGTTTAGCACGTGAGATACTAATGAAAATAGCCGTTAATAAAGCGACACTCATTAAACGTTACAAACGCTTTCTTGCCGATGTAAAATTAGACGATGGTACAGTAACGACCATCCATGTCGCCAATACCGGTGCAATGACCGGCTGTGCCGATCCTGGAGACATCGTTTGGTACAGTACATCAACCAATAAAAAGCGTAAATACCCAATGAGTTGGGAGTTAACAGAAAAACCTAATGGTGATCTGATTTGTGTCAACACTATTCGCGCTAACCAATTTATCGAGCAGGCATTGCTCAATCAACGCATTAAAGAACTTAGTGGCTTTAACTCACTAAAACGCGAAGTCAGCTATGGTGAAGAAAAGAGTAAAATTGATTTTTTACTGTCTACTGATAAACCAGCCGATAACAGCGGCAATACTTATGTTGAAGTAAAAAGTGCTACTTTGCTGCAAGAAAACCAAGGCTATTTTCCTGATGCCGTCACAATTCGAGGGCAAAAGCACCTGAGGGAACTTAGTGAAATGAGTAAGTCGGGTCATAGAGCGGTATTGCTCTTCGCCATATTACACTCGGGCATTCATTCGGTCACTATCGCTCGACATATAGATAATGACTACGGGCAGGCGTTTGATCTGGCACTTAAAAGTGGCGTGCAGGTGATTGAATTTAAAGTAGATCTACTTGCTCATTATCAATTTATTGATTCTTGTTCAATATTGAGAGAAGGATTCGCAACCTCGCTTTGACGCAGATACTTACTTAATATTGTGATCAGATCTGCCTGTTGAAATGGCTTATGTATAAAGTCGTTTATGCCAAGTTCAGCTGCCTTAGCCTTGTCCTGTTTACCAACACTGGCGCTTAAAATAACAATCGGGATCTGTTGCCAACTTGGATTTTTTTTAATAATGGCCGACGCAGTAAAGCCATCCATATTAGGCATCTGTAAATCCATTAAAATCAAATCAGGACACGCTGTCGACAAATAACTAAGCGCTTGCTCACCATCATTAGCAAAAACACAACTCACACCTAAGGGAGCAAGTTGCTTTTTAACAATCAATTGATTGATTTTATTATCTTCAACCACCAGTATGTGAGCCGCTTGAAAAGTAACATCATTTGAGGCTAATGACTTCTCAGGAGCTTGTACACAAGGTAGCTTAAGGTTTACAGTAAAAGTACTTCCCTCGCCTAATTGACTGGTTACGTGGATGTCACCATCCATCATCAAACATAACTGTTTTACTATCGATAGCCCGATGCCAGTACCACCAAACTGTCTAGTGGTAGAAGCTTCCGCCTGAGCAAAAGGTGTAAATATCCTCTGCTGATTTTCATCACTAATACCAATACCTGTATCGGCAACCACTATGGTTAGTTTGCAAGTGTTATCTGCGATTTTTTGAGCCTCACCTTTAATCGAAATTCGCCCCTGATGGGTAAATTTAATGGCATTATTAAGTAAGTTGATAAAGGTCTGCTTAAAGCGAGTTTCATCGCCAGAAACCCAAAGAGAAAACTCAGGACTAAAGCTATGTTCAAGGCATATTGATTTTTCTTTTGCCTTGTCTAATAGCATTTCAATTACTGATAAAGTCACGACTGATGGCTGAAACGGACGTTGCTCAAGCTTAAGCTCCCCGGCCTGAATTTTAGAGATATCCAACACATCATTAACTATGTTCAACAAAACATCGGAGGAATGTCGGATCTTGGCCAAATACTCTTTTGTATTCATATCATGGGTTTCACGTTGCGCTATTTCGGCAAAACCAATGATGGCATTAAGCGGGGTACGGTATTCGTGACTAATATTAGCTAAAAAAAGGTTTTTCGCTTGATTAGCCATCATTAATTCTTCGTTTTTACTAGTGAGCTTAGCAGTACTTTCTTTCACCTTACGACTAAGAGAATGGTTGAATGTAATAATAAAAAAGACAAACATCACACATATTACGCCAAGCAGGCAGCCAACTAACATCATGCTTAAACTAAACCAATCCGTTAGCTCACGTTCAAAGCTCGCACTACTGGTAAAATAAAGCTTGCCGTGCTTATCAAACAAGGCCAGCTCTGCGCTATGCGTAAATATTGCCTCAGGATTAAAATCTTGATGAGTAAAACTATTGTCTTTGCCATAAGTAAAACTGAAACTAAAATGCTTAATTTCAGCCTGTCGATAATAATTAGACAATAATAAATCCAACTCAAACACCACTTCCACCAAGCCAATAAACTGTTGTTTATTGGCACTATTAATCTGTTTATATATTGGGTAATACACTACAACGCCTGAAAATTTATCCTGCTGCTGTACTAAAGATAGTAGAGGGCTTATAACATAAGAACGAATACTAATCGCCTTATCAACACTAGCTTTTACAATTGGGTGACTGGCAACATCCAGACCTAGTGCCGACTTATTTTGTTCAATCGGCTCGATAAAAAAAATGGGCATATATAGTGGCTGCTTAGGTGCCACTGAAAAACCGCTCTGCGTCAATGCTTGAATAGTAGATACTGGAAAATTTAATTCAGATAAACTTTTTTCAAATGCCTGACGTTCACTATGATGAATTAACGGTAACCAGCCTATGCCTTGGATTTCAATATTAGGATTTTTAATATTTTCGCTAAATAATCTAAATTCATCGCGCGTAACACTTTCACTGGCCTGATATAAGCCATCCAAGGCATGAAGATTTTGTTTGATACTGTTTTGAACATATTCAACATGATCAATAAAAGGCTCGGTGGCATTGACAAATTGCTGCATTTTTTTTTGCTGAAAACTTTGGTTAGACAATAAAAAAATAACGCTGATCAGGCTAAGAGAAAATAAACTAGCCAACGTTGAGGCTGCTGAGTGACGTGCTTTTTTCACAAAAGAGTTAGTGGTAACAAACAGAATAACTGGCGTAATAAAAACAATACTCATGAAATCGCCAATCCATTTAACCGCCCCTATATACAGCAACACCTCCGTTTCAATTGGTACAGAGAACGCCAAGGTAAATATCGACATTAAGCTGGTGATCAACACAGCAACTGGGCCGGTTAACAGTAAAAATTTGACAATTTCACTGGGCAAATGGGTGTTAATAGGCAACACGCAAAATCGCTGCGCCAACAGTTTAGCCAACATAAACTGCAACACACTGATCACAGATAACCAGCTAATAACGTAAAACGGCAATGCGGCAATAAAACTGTCTTGATGAAAACTTATTAATGCCGAGGCAAAAGCACCAATGAGTACTGGCGCACCAAACCTTAAGTACAAGCCAAGAATAACACCAGACACCGGCCAGATAGGACTGGCAAAACCAAATGGGATAGTAAATAGATGACCAAATTGCACAAGTAAAAAATACGTGCAAAATGCCATCAGTGTCACTAATACTTTTTGCAAAAGAAAACTCCCTGTGTTGATTTCCTGAGCTCTGTTAGCTTTGTATTTTGATCTCTGACTTTCAGTGAAAATTTAAGCACAATAGAGTAGAAGGCTAAGAGTTAACCTGAGCCTAACTGAGCCTAAGTATAGTGATGAATTTTTAGTAATACCAAATAGCTAACCAAAGCGACTAAGCTCTCTTTGCCCATACACTCAAGCAAAATTTTAATAATAAAATCTCCTAACCATTGACGAGTGAGGGTAAAACTTGCTAAAAAAGTGGGCTTGCAGATGAATATTTCAATATCTTCAAATTTTTTATCTCGTTAAGTTGTTGATTTTTATTTAAAAATTAAATAATTGTTGAATCTTTCTTGATTTTTATTCGCTGTAACACAATATAGTTCTGATATTTCAGGTCTATTTATAATTGGCACTTGCAATCAAATGACGTCCACAGAACAGGACATTTGGTTTATTTAGCATTAGGAGACTTAGCATGCCAAATCAAAAAGCTTTAGGTATTTTAGCCTTGGCAGGTGTAGCACCATACCAAGAAAAACCTAACGAAGAATACATGAACCCTGAGCAATTAGAGCATTTCAAAAAAATCCTAGATGCTTGGCGTGTACAATTGAGAGAAGAAGTTGACCGTACCGTGACTCATATGAAAGATGAGGCGGCTAATTTCCCGGATCCGGTAGACCGTGCAGCGCAGGAAGAAGAGTTCAGTTTAGAACTTCGAACCCGTGACCGTGAGCGTAAACTCATTAAGAAAATCGAAAAAACGTTACAGTTAATCGAAGAGGATGATTTCGGTTTCTGTAAAGCGTGTGGCATTGAAATTGGTATTCGCCGCTTAGAAGCACGCCCAACAGCCGACCTTTGCATTGAATGTAAAACGTTAGCTGAAATTAAAGAACGTCAACTCGCTGGTTAATTTCTTTCCTCAACAATAGCGATGACTCAAATAACTGAGCGACCACAACAATACCGTGGTCGCTTTGCTCCCTCTCCATCTGGTAATCTTCATTTTGGCTCTTTGATCAGTGCATTAGCAAGTTTTCTTGATGCTCGAAAGCATAATGGCAGCTGGCTGGTACGCATTGAAGATATAGATCCCCCCCGGGAGCAAGTAGGCGCCAGCGACGCGATTTTACATACCTTAGATGCATATGGCTTACATTGGGATGAACAGGTTTTTTATCAAAGCCAGCAAACTCAGCGTTATCAGGCACTCATTCAACAACTATTTGCCCAGCAACAATGCTATTATTGTCAATGTACCCGCGCCCAAATAAAAGCCAGTGGTGGTATTTATCAGGGTCACTGCCGTGATTTAGCATTACCGGCAGACAATAACGCCATTCGTGTTATCAACCCACATGGTATAGCGACATTTAACGACCTGATCCAGGGGGAAGTTCACTGCGATGCTTTACTTGCCCAGGAAGACTTTATTATTCTACGCAAAGATGGCTTATTTGCTTATCAGCTAGCAGTGGTTGCCGACGATATTTTCCAGCAAATTACCCATGTAGTGAGAGGCTGTGATCTATTAGAACCCAGCTGCCGCCAACTAAGCTTTTATCGTATTTTAAATGCCAACGCACCACAATTTGCTCATGTACCATTAGCAGTAACCAGTGAGGGTTATAAATTAAGTAAACAAAATAAAGCGCCAGCAATAGATAATCACAAACCTCAACCTTCACTGATTGCCGCGTTAAACTTTTTAGGACAGCAACCACCCACAGAGCTCATTTCTTATCCGGTTGCCGACATCATTAACTGGGCCATTAAGCATTGGCAAATAGTCCGAGTGCCGAAAAAACAACAAATAGCGATTAGCTAGACCAAGCTAAAATAACCACATTGCTGTTTTTTCATTCTCTTTTGTTGCTTGCTGTTATAGAATTGCCATCAAAATTTATTATTGTCTATTAAGGTATAGTGTCATCAAACGCGTGATCAATCTGTGTAAAAAAGTTTTAGGTCAATCAGCATCAAAAAAACAAGCTGTTACTCATTATCCATCGCCACAAATTTATACCAGAGATCAACACCCGGTTTCTCGCAACTTACTCAGTGCCAACGCACTTAAGGTCCTGTATCGTCTGAATAAATCAGGCTACGATGCGTACTTAGTTGGTGGTGGTGTTCGTGATATTTTACTTGGCCTCGAACCGAAAGATTTTGATATTGCGACTAACGCGACCCCGGAACAAATTAAAGGTTTATTTCGTAATTGCCGCTTAATCGGTCGTCGCTTTCGATTAGCCCATATTGTCTTTGGCCGCGAAGTCATCGAAGTGGCTACTTTTAGAGGGCATCACGACAGCGCACCGAAAAAACAACAGGACTGCCAGAAAACCTCCAAACAAAGTGAACACGGCATGTTGTTACGTGACAATATTTATGGCTCAATCGAGGAAGATGCCGAGCGCCGCGATTTCACTATCAATGCCCTGTATTACTCAAGCGCTGATTTTAAGATCTATGATTTTGCCAATGGTCTTGCCGACATCAAAGCATGTATTATTCGCTTAATTGGCGACCCTGAAACTCGCTACCGTGAAGATCCGGTTCGTATGCTACGAGCGATCCGCTTTGCGACTAAGCTTGATATGAAGATAGCACCGGAGACCGAGCAACCAATCTCGACATTAGCGCCACTGTTGGAAAATATTCCACCAGCAAGAATGTTCGAAGAGTTCTTAAAACTATTTCTAGCAGGTAAGGCCTTTAGCAATTATCAACAACTTTGCCATTATCAACTATTTAAGTATTTCTTCCCTATTGTCGCTCAATCGACAAACCAACAAGAATTTCCTTACCTTGAAGCGTTTATTAGCAAAGCACTAAACAACACCGATAGCCGAATTAATAATAGCAAACGGGTTACCCCGGCGTTTTTATTTGCCGCGATGTTGTGGTATCCGCTACAAAAGCAAGTTGAACAATTACGCCAACAAGCTCAGCTAAGCCCACAAGATGCATTTTTCAGCGCCTTAGGGGAAGTAATGGCAGAGCAGCAACGCAGCATCGCTATCCCAAAACGCTTTCAAGCGGTAATGAAAGATATCTGGATATTACAAGATAAACTTGTTAAACGAGAAGGTAAAAAGGCCTTTAAGACCTTTGAACATCCAAAATTCAGAGCCGGTTATGATTTTCTACTATTACGTGCGGAAATAGAGCAAGATCCACAACTAATAGCATTAGCCAAATGGTGGACCGACTTTCAAACGACAGGTCATGACACCCAACAACAAATGGTCAAGACAATAGGCCGCACCTGTGCTCGCCGCAGCCCGAGAAAACGACGTAAGCCTAAAACACAAAATACGGCCAATGAACAATGAGTATTGCCTATATCGGATTAGGAAGTAACCTTGCTGATCCCGAACAACAAATCAGACAAGCTGTGATTGCCATTCAAGGCATTGTGCAAAGCAAAATAACTCAGCTATCGTCGCTCTATCATAGTCGCCCGATGGGGCCGCAAGATCAGCCAGATTATATGAATGCAGTGCTTGCCCTGGAAACTGAACTTGCACCGCTTGAACTATTAGATCAACTACAAACGATAGAACAAAAAGCTGGACGAGTGCGTAAAGATGAACGTTGGGGCGCACGAGTGCTAGATATTGATATCCTGCTATTTGACAATCAAGTAATCAAAAATGAGCGATTAACTGTGCCACATTATGGCTTAAAAGAGCGGGAATTTGTCCTGCTGCCGTTAGCAGAAATAGCTGACGGGCTATTGCTACCAGATGGCGATAGCGTTAGTAAACTCGCTAAAGCTATTCCATCAAACGGACTAAAGATACACAGCCAATTGAGCTAACAACTAGAAATACGCTAGAATAGAGCACTTAGCTTATTTGGGACAAACAATAAAAATAACCTCCCTGTTTACATAATGGAACTCGCATGGCAAAAGTTACCACAGCAACCTTACAAAAAATGAAGCTGCAAGGTGAAAAAATTTCAACCATCACCGCATACGATGCAAGCTTTGCTAAAATATTTGATCAGGCTGGCATTCACGCTATTTTAATTGGTGATTCTTTAGGCATGGTGTTGCAAGGACAAGATGATACCCTGCCCGTTGATATTGATCATATGGCCTATCATACCCAGTGCGTTAAGCGGGGCGTCGAAAATACACTCATTATCAGTGATATGCCATTTATGAGCTATGCCACCAAAGAGCAAGCATTCACTAACGCGGCTAAGCTAATGCAAGCAGGTGCCAGCATGGTGAAACTTGAAGGAGGTCTGTGGCTTGAAGATACCATCAGAGGACTAGTAGAACGTGGAATTCCCGTTTGTGCTCATTTAGGTTTAACGCCGCAATCAGTCAATGTCTTTGGTGGTTTTAAAGTGCAAGGTCGCGATCAGGCAAAAGCGGAAGAAATGATTGCCCACGCAAAAGCACTTGAAGCAGCCGGTGCTCAACTCTTGGTATTAGAATGTATTCCCGCAGGGCTTGGAAAAGCCATTTCTCAAGCATTGACTATCCCGACTATCGGCATCGGTGCTGGCAAAGATACTGACGGACAAATTTTGGTAATGCATGATGCATTAGGCATCTCTTGTAGTTATATGCCGAAGTTTTCCCGAAACTTTCTTATCGATACTGGCGATATACAAAAGGCAATTGAATTATACATATCAGAAGTGACAAACGGCAACTTCCCAGGCGATGAACATATCTTTAAATAGGCAGTCAGATGAAAACAGTCAGTGAAATAGCAGAGTTACGTCAAACCATCAAAGCCTGGCACCAACAAGGACTCACAGTTGCTTTCGTGCCTACTATGGGAAATTTACACGCTGGGCATATAGCATTAATCACCGAAGCACATAAACACGCAGATAAAGTAGTCGCCAGTATCTTTGTTAACCCGATGCAATTTGGTAAAAATGAAGACATTGATAGTTACCCAAGAACGTTAGCAGATGATCAACAAAAATTGGTCGCCGCGAACACCGACTTATTGTTCACACCAACAGCAGAAATTATCTATCCAAAAGGCTTAGATAAACAAAGCTTTGTTGAAGTGCCTAATGTATCTGAAGGCTATTGTGGTGAAAGCCGTCCTGGACATTTTCGTGGTGTTGCCACCGTAGTGTGTAAATTATTCAACCTGGTGCAGCCTGATGTTGCTTGTTTTGGGTTAAAGGATTATCAGCAAGTACAAGTGATCCAAACCATGGTAGAAGATCTGTCGATGCCAATTGAAATTATCCCAGTGGAAACCGTCAGAGAAGCCAGCGGCCTAGCGTTAAGTTCTCGCAATGGTTACTTAACCGAAGAAGAAAAAAAAATCGCACCGGCACTAAGCCAAAATATTCAATGGCTTGCTGAACAAATCAAAGATAATAACGATTTTATTGGTCTGGCAAAAAAAGCCGCTAATTTTATCGATAACGCCGGTTTAAAAACCGATTACATCCATATTTGTCATGCTCGCACCTTACAACCGGCCAGCGAAGATGACAAAAAGCTCGTTATTTTAGCGGCGGCTCATTGTGGTAAAGCGCGATTAATCGATAACCTGCAAGTCAAACTGTAATCATCCAGAGCCAATTACACATTGACTCTGCGTTCGACCGACATTTTAGGACTCGGGCATCCTGCGCTCGACCTCCTACGTCTTTGCATTCATATACACGCTTCTGCTCATCCTTGAGCCCGCGTTATACCGCATATCCTATACATATACGCTTCTGCTCATCCTTGAGCCCGCGTTATACCGCATATCCTATACATATACGCTCCTGCTCATCCTTGAGCCCGCGTTATACCGCATATCCTATACATATACGCTCCTGCTCATCCTTGAGCCCGCGTTATACCGCATATCCTATACATATACGCTCCTGCTCATCCTTGAGCCCGCGTTATACCGCATATCCTATACATAAAAAAACCGGAACTGGGTTCCGGTTTTTCTGCTTTGGGGATAGCCTACTCGTATGAACGTTCCATCCACATAAGCTGACTTTTTAAATCTTCAATTTCTTTTTGTGCTTCAATGAGTTGCTGTTCAATTGGCAATTCGTCGCTTTTATTTTCTTCAATAAATTCTGGCATCTTATTCTCTACACTCTGCATAGTACGGCTCCCGGAAATGTAACCACAAAGGAATTATTACACAACAACTTTCATTTTGAAAGTTACATGAAAGTAAAAGCTTCCGATTAGAAACTAGTAACTGTAAAAATTTAGCGACAACAAAAGAGCTTTTACTTATTTATCAAACAGTAAGAGCTCTATAGTCAAATAGATAAAATTAACAGCCTTAGCTAGCTAGGGAAATGAGTTTAGGAAGGACATTGCGGCTTTCCTGCGCTAGCTCAATCTGCTCCGCCAGAATATCCGTTAAAATATCTTTAGAAGTTAACGGATTCGCTAACACCACTCGAAAAACCAGTGTTTTTCTACCGTGATATTTTTGCACTTCAATTCGTGTCCGAGAAACAAAAGATTTACCATTTTCCCGTTGTCGTTTCTGGACAAATTTAGTCAGTTTATCCAGTAATACATTGATTTGATCTTGTTGCTTTTTATCGCTGCTGACTAGTAGTGACTGCACTACTGCTGGGTTATAGCGATAAGTTAATAAACAAAGCTCAGGCTTAGTTACTAATTCAAAATCAGGGTGTTGATCGATCAAGTCGGCAAAATAATTCGCTTTTTCGATACTTTGATTAATTAATAATTCATAACCTGGTCGGCTGATCACATGTAAACTGGCATATACCAGCATTGCCATACCAGGGCGTGAGCCTTCCAGCGTATGTGAACCTAAATCTTTTGAACCTTTACGTAAAATATACTCCGCATGATGTTCAATTGCAGCAACTGATGACGGGTTTTTAAAAACCACCAACCCAGCCCCCATAGGTACATACATTTGTTTATGAGCATCAATAGTGACCGAATCAGCCAGTTCTATCCCCTTGAGTAAAGATCTATGCTTTTCAGATAGCAAAGTAGCACCACCCCAAGCAGCATCTACATGAAAGTGACACTGATATTGTTGCGCTATCTCGGCCATCTCTACCAAAGGATCTATATTGCCAGTTTCCGTAGTACCGGCAACCCCAACAATACTTAACACCCGGATATTCTTTTCTGTCAATTCCTGACATTTAGCCCGTAATAACTGACAATCAACTTTATTGTTCGCATCGGTTGGAATAGCAATTACACTGTCCTGGCCGATACCTAGCACATCTGCAGATTTTTTCAGTGAGTAATGACCACGACTTGAGACTAAAATAGCTAAACCATCATACTGATAGTGTTTCAGCGCCTGATAAAGCCCTTCACGGGCAACACCTTTAAAGTCACCATTCGCTTTCAATAGATTGTTACGCGCCACCCATAGCGCTGTTAAGTTAGCTACTGTACCACCAGAACAGAACGCACCAAGCGAATGATTAGCACTGTGCATCCATTGTTGATAAAACGCTTCATTATCTCGATATACCAGCCGATGCATCATACCTAACACCTGGCGTTCTAATGGAGTAAATGCCTTTGATGTCTCTATTTTAACCAGGTTTTGATTCAACCCCACCATCAACTTGGATAGCGGTAAAATAAAATAAGGTAACGCTGAGGTCATATGACCGATAAAACTCGGACTTGAGGTATGAACTGATTGCGCCACCAATTTATTAAGCAAGTGATGCATATGCTCAGAAACAAACGTTGGCTGTTCAGGAATTTCTGAGCAGGCAAAGTCTCTTTCGATCTCTGATAATGCCATTTCTTTCGCGGCAATATGAGCACCAAGAAAACCCGCTAAGTTTTGCGACATTTCTTGCTCAATGCGGCCTAATGTTGAATCAGGCGCCTCTGGAATGGTAAAAATGCGATGTAAAGACTCTTCTGTCGCTTTAGCCGCGCGTTTACTTACCGTCATACTTAATCACTATTCTTGGCTTGCCTTGGCAAGCAAAATATTCAATATAAGTGCGGCACTTTAATAAAAATTACGCTAAAAGTCTTGTCTTTTCTTTATCCACAGCTCACATAGAGCAAGTAGTTACGCTACCAAAGTTGCCAAATACACAAGACCTAATTCTACAATCGCTAAGCTACTCAATGCCATCATAAGTACATTCTTTTTAATGTTGTTAGTCATTTTGAACTCTCCTCGCTAAATAAAGAGAGTTAATCAACTTTTAGACCAAAAATGTAACTATTTGTTTAATATGGATTTTAAATAAACATCAGTTAATTTCACTTAATCAGTAAGCAATAAATGCACTAATGTTTAGTAAAAATCACCACTTAATTAGTAAAACAATCGCCTCTGATCCAAATCAGCGAATTAGTAGCTGAAAACATTGTTGACCGCTGGCTTGATATTTAGCTTCAAACGGCGTTAACGCTTGTGGGTCGTTAACCTCAATAATTTCCCCACTGCGGTTTGCAATCTCAGCGGCAAATAAAAATTCCTGCAAATATAATCGCCAATTACTACGTAAAATCAGTTGCTCACCTAAGCTAATGATCTCTGGAAAGACCGCACTGCCATGCCAACGACGCTGCACATGTTTAGCTTTTGGCCAAGGGTTAGGGTATAAAATATAGTGTTGGCTGATTCGCCAGTTTGCTTGTTTCACCAATCGATAAAAATCGTTTAAATCCGCACGTAATAGTAAGTAATTACTTATGTCATGAGTCTCTGTTTGTTCAACCAACAACTCATCATTGCGGTTAATACGATGGGCAGATTTATCAACACCTATGACTAAGGCATCTGGGTGACGTTTTGCCAGCAAACGGCTACTTTGTCCGACACCACAGCAGGAATCTAAAATCACCGGACCATCATGCGCCTGTACTGCCTGATTTGCCTTTTCAAACGCCTCTAGAGTATGCGGCTGAAATGGCTTTTTTGAAGGATGCTTCAGATGCTTAGTAACAATCTCAGCCAATTTTTCGTGAATACCCGGCTGATTCGTCACTATTGCCTTTGAATCCCCAATAACCGCTTCGCTCATTAGCTTCTTAGTCCTATACCTTTAGTGATTAACGTCATCGCGATAGTAAACAAAGTAATAATAAAAATCGCAAGTACGCCAAACGCCACGGTTAAATCAACGTCTGAAATACCCAAAAAGCCATAACGGAATGCATTGACCATATAAACAATCGGGTTAACTTTTGACACCCCTTGCCAAAACTCAGGCAGCAGACTAATCGAATAAAACACCCCACCAAGGTACGTTAACGGTGTTAAGACAAACGTTGGAATGATAGAAATATCATCAAAACTACCAGCATATATCGCATTAATTAGGCCACCAAGGGAAAAAGTTGCCGAGGTTAATGCCACTGTCAAAATAATCACCCAAACATTATGTACTTGAATATCGGTAAAAAACAACGAGATCAAAGTGACAATACAGCCAACAAGAATACCGCGAGCCATACCTCCACCGACATAACCTGCGACGATGACCCAGTTTGGCACTGGCGCCACTAACATTTCTTCAACATTACGTTGCCATTTGGCACTAAAAAATGACGAAGCAACATTGGAATATGAGTTAGTAATGACACTCATCATGATCAAACCCGGCACGATAAACGCCATATAATCAAAACCGCCCATTTCACCGATACGCGAACCGATTAATGAGCCAAAAATAACAAAATACAAACTAATTGTAATAGCCGGCGGCACTAAGGTTTGTACCCAAATACGCATAAAACGGTGTACTTCTTTATGCAGAATACTCTTTAGTGCAATCATATTTCTTGCAGACGACATTTACTGGCCTCCTTGAGCGGCCACTTGTTCCCCTGAGCCGACTAAACTAACAAACAATTCTTCTAAACGATTACTTTTATTACGCATGCTCTGGACATCGATCTGTTGTTCGCTCAATTGCACAAACACATCATTAATACGCTGTGACTTTTTGACATCAACTTCCAAGGTATGATCATCGATCACCCGATAACAAAAGTCATTTAAATATGGTTGCGGGCTATCAGGCTTTAAATCCAGCACAAAAGTTTCTAAATCCAATTTGGCTAATAACGATTTCATGTCGGTGTTTTCAACGATGACCCCGGAATCGATAATCGCGATATTACGACAGAGCATTTCTGCTTCTTCCAGATAATGAGTAGTGAGAATTATGGTTATGCCCTGCTTATTTAACTCACGTAAGAATTCCCACATTGAGCGACGTAATTCAATGTCTACTCCAGCGGTCGGTTCATCTAAAATCAACATTTTAGGTTCATGCATCAAGGCACGGGCTATCATTAACCGACGTTTCATGCCGCCTGACAAGTTGCGGGCAGCATCATCGCGCTTGTCCCACAAATCTAATTGTTTTAAGTACTTTTCTGCACGCTCGTGAGCTAACGAGCGTTCTACGCCATAATAGCCAGCCTGATTGACCAGAATTTTGATCAACGACTCAAACATATTAAAGTTAAATTCCTGAGGCACTAAACCAATAAAACTCTTCGCTGTTTCAAGCTCTTCATCAATATCATGACCAAACACTTTAACTTGCCCTTGTGTTTTATTGACTAACGAGGTGATCACGCCGATAGTGGTCGATTTACCCGCCCCATTAGGACCAAGCAAGGCGAAGAAATCCCCTTGTTTAACCGATAAATCAATCCCCTTTAACGCTTGAAAGCCTCCTTTATAGATTTTTTTCAAGCCTGTTATTTCAAGCGCTTTTTCCATAGTCAATACCTCGATAAAAACATCCTGATAACATGGGGCAAATTAGCCATTTTTCAATACTATTAATAAAATTAACTTCTTTATTTTTCCGCTCACCTAGCATATTTTTACGACAAAAAGCATTGCTTACAAATTGTATACAATTTAAAGTAACGGCAAGGTTTTAAAAGGAAACACTTATGCAACTCTCTACAATGCAGCGCTGGCTAGTTGGCGCCGTAATAACAACAACAGTGATTGCTTGCCAAAGCACGACAACCACTAAACAAACACAAGTTAAGCAAGCAACAAAAAATCCCCTAACTTTAGAGCGCATCTACAAAGATCGTGAATTTAGCTCAGATCATATCGGCCGTATTCGCTGGTTAAAAGATGGCAGCGGTTACACCGCTTTAGAAGACTCCGCCGAGACTAAAAATGAGCAAGGTAAAGCCGTTAGCATAGGTAAAGATATTGTAGTCTATGCTCCTGATACATTAAAACGGACAATATTAGTTAACGCTCAACAATTGATCCCACAGGGGCAATCAGAGCCGTTAAAAATTGACGATTATAGCTGGTCAGCTGATCGCCAAAAATTAATGATTTACACCAATAGTAAAAAAGTCTGGCGCTCAAAAAGTCGCGGCGATTACTGGGTGCTTGAGTTAAACTCGGGTAAGTTGTCGCGCTTAGGTGGCAAAGATGTAAAAGACAGCAGCCTAATGTTTGCCAAGTTTTCTCCTGATGCTAGCCGTGTTGCCTATGTGGTAGAAAATAATATTTACCTAGAAAACCTAGCGTCACAAAAAATCACTCAGTTAACTGATAGCGCAGGTAACGGCATTATTAACGGTTTATTTGACTGGGTATACGAAGAAGAATTTGGTATTCGTGATGGTTTCCGCTGGAGTCCTGATGGTAAAAAAATAGCTTATTGGCAGCTTGATACCAGTGGTAGTAAAGATTTCCACATGATCAATAACACCGATAGTTTATACCCTAAGATTACTACCTTCCCTTACCCTAAGGTAGGTGAAACTAACGCGTTAGCAAAGATTGGTATTGTCGATTTAGCAACCAGTAAAACCACTTGGGCAAAAATTCCGAATAATTCTCGCGATATGTATATTCCGCGGATGAACTGGACTGGCAATAGCGACGAAATATTAGTGCAACATTTAAACCGCAAGCAAGATCATAATATTTTATACCTGACAAACGTTGCCACAGGTAAGGTAAACGAGATTTACACTGAGCTTGATGAAAACTTTCTTGATGGTATTAAAGATGCGAAATGGATCAATGATGGCAAACACTTTATTTGGACCAGTGAAACTTCAGGTTGGCGTCACTTCTACAGCATTTCACGCGATGGTAAAACCAAGCTTGACCTAACACCCGGTCACTTTGATGTTATTAGCATAGAAGCCGTCGACGAAAAAAATGGCTGGTTATATTACATAGCTTCACCTAAAAATGTTAGCCAGCGATATTTATTTAGAAGTAAATTAGACGCCAGTGAAGTTAATCAACAAATGACTCCTGAGCGCTTTGCCGGTAGTAACAGCTACCATATGTCGCCAGACGGTCAATGGGCAATTCATACCCACTCTACTTTTACCCAACCTGCACAAAAACGTTTAATAAAAGTAGAAAACCACCAAGAACAACATATGATGATGGATAATAAGGCGTTGATTGAAAAATTAACGCAATTAACGCCAGCACAGCATGAATTTTTTCAAGTAACCGCTCAAGATGGTATCGTGTTGGATGGTTATATCATGCGTCCTGCTGATTTTGATCCTAAGAAAAAGTATCCAATTATTTTCTATGTTTATGGTGAAGCTTGGGGACAAACCGTACAAGACAAATGGCGTGGCAACTCATACCTTTGGGATCAAATGTTGACGGAGAAAGGTTACTTAGTTGCATCGATTGATAACCGCGGCACCCGCGCACCTAAAGGCAGAAAATGGCGCAAAGAAGTCTACGGCGCCATTGGTGTATTATCGTCACGTGATCAATCAGATGCGTTAAACGCCATGGCCGAGCGCTGGAATTATATTGATACGAATCGCGTAGGGATTTGGGGACATTCTGGTGGCGGCTCGATGACTTTAAACATGCTATTTCGTTATCCTGAGCAATATCATGTAGGTGTTTCATTAGCGCCAGTACCAGATCAGCGTTTGTACGATACCATTTACCAAGAGCGATACTCAGGCATATTAGCAGATAACGAGGAAGGCTATAAATTAGGCTCACCTATTACTCATGCCAAAAACTTAAAAGGCAACTTATTGTTGGTACATGGCACAGGTGATGACAACGTGCATTATCAAGGTTCGGAACGCTTGATTAATGAATTAGTTAAATATAATAAACAGTTCCAGTTTATGTCGTATCCAAACCGCAGTCATGGTTTATGGGAAGGAGAAGGTACGACCCTACACCTGCAAACAATGAAGACTAATTACTTTGACCGTTATTTAATGAATCGTCATTAATAATTATTAGTTTACTAAACATTTGAATAAAAAAGCCTGCAATTGCAGGCTTTTTTATTGGCGTAAAAGGAAGCTCTTTATTGAGCAAAATGAAACAGCAAAAAGATCCCACCACCAAATATTGTTGTCAGAAGGTAAGAGCGCCATCCAGGGATAATTAACATACTTTTCTTTGGTTTTGTTGGATGATGATATACACGTACTTGCTCTCCTCGCCCTTGCTCAATGTAACGAGTCAAAAAACCAGGAATATTCCTTAATGCGCCAGAACCTGTCATTTCCCAAGCAGACACACGACTGCCATAATAAACCTCTCCACCTACTTGATAACGATACAAAGCTGTTAACATCCAACTCTGCTCTGCGGCTGAATTATCATAACTTAATTGAGTATTCTTTAGTTCCGCCAACTCTCCCCAAACAGGTTGCCATTGAGACATCCGCCACTGGAAAAATAATGAGATAGACGTCATAGCCAGCACATACACTTTAATTCCCAGCATAAGCAATTCATCTGTCATTGAATGATTCCTTTTAACCATTAGGATTTAACATCGTTAAACTGATATTCAGCTTATCTTCTTGAACGATAAAAGCACAACTTAAACATGCAAAAATTGGTCAATCTAACCGTTATCTGGTCTAATTCAACGAAAGGCTAACCAGAATCAAATATAACCACCTGATATTAAATGATTAATTTGTTGGTTTTATTTTTGCTTTGTATTATTCAATAAGCATTAAAAGAGGCAAGATTTCATGTATAGAGCAACTAACGAAACCACTAGAAATTGGCAAAATACCAGCGTATGGCTAAGAGGGCTATTTATGCTACTGTTTGGTTTTATCGGTGGCTTTGCGCGATTTTTAGTCACCATCATTGCAGTATTCCAGTTCTTTTCTTTATTGCTGACCAGAAAAGCTAATGCGCCGCTGAAATCCTTTGGCGAGAGTTTAAACAATTATATCTATCAGATTAATCAATTCTTAACTGTGAATTCTGAACAATACCCATTCCCGTTAAGCAGCTGGCCAGATGAAAAACCTGTCTATCGCTATTCACCTAGAGATTAATTAAATAACTTATAAAAGAAAAAGCTCATTCAACTTTAACCAAATGAGCTTTATATAATGAAACAACTTCAACACAGTTACATGGCAACTATCTGTTTTGTTTACTTTTAAATAGCCTTTTCATTTTAATTGCTGACGTTACTTGTGGTATAATTTTCGTTGTTTTAAACATTTGAAGTTTTTCAATAGCTTTGCTAGTTAAATCTGTTGGAGGCTTTGTATCTGCAAATAAAATATCTGTCTCTTCTAACAAAATATCAAAGTTCAGCATTACATATTTATTATTGTCCCAACGAGTCTCACCATCTAAATACGAAAATTCAGTAGCTTTGTGCTGTAAATAATCTTGATACCCACTAACGCCTTCATAGCCGTCTAAATAAATAGTGCTACTAACCAAAGTAACATCATTTCGGATTTTCCAATCAGCAATGATACTTTCTAAATCAATACTACTAATCTCCGGAATAGTTCCATGAAGGGGCATAGTAATTTCCCACCAGAGTGCATTTTCATTATTTGCTGTTTTAGCCGTAACTCGCATATGAAAAACATCAAATTCATCGTACGTCGTAAAATCGTAGCCACTTGAGTCATCTGAAATTAAGTAAACAAACTCATTAGAATCTAGATTTGATAAAACGATATCATTATTACCTTGAGGTTCAAATTTCTTAGCCCCATGTGAACTAAATTCAATAGACTCTATACCGTCAACATTTAAATGCTCGCCTTCCCAAGCTGTAATATATGCTTTATTAACTCCATCAATAAGATAATAATAAAATGGTGAGTTATCATCATCATACCATGAAAAATCACGCTGAATAACACGCTCCCCAGATCTTACTTCATACATTCTAACCGGTGCCGACAAACCATTACCAATAACGTCAAAATTAAATGCTTCTCCAATATAATCTGTCGTTAAAACTTCCGTTCCTTGAAATTTGTTCTTAAATGCCGCGACAGAACCTCCATAGTAAGGTGCAGTAATACGTACAAACTTATCACCAAACCCTTCTGAGTTAACATGACAAGTAATATTACCTTTAAGCAAAATTCCGGTGTCAGTATACTCAAATGGATAACTAGAACGTCCATCATTACCGACCCTAAATTCACCTGATAATATGTCACTATCTGAATCAACTCTTATATCGGTTGTTTGGCAATTACACTGTGATTTGTCACCTGTTTTTACATAAATCGAGCCAATATCAGCCAAAGGTTGTTCAACTATAGTTTTCACTCTTAATTGAACATACCCTTCATCATCGGCATTCCCTATATATGCAATAGAAACATTTGCTTTATCACTCTCATCTTCATACACCATAACACCGTCTTCATCAGGTGATATCACTTCTTTACTAGTAAAGTCGGCATTATGAATAATCAAACGGGCATCAGAGCTAGTCGTTTTATTTCCGCAGTAATCCTGGTATTCAACCTTAACTTTTAAAATATTTTTAACTGGTTCAACCGGAGTAGTCGGGTTAGTTGAATTAGTAGACTGAGTATTTATATTTGTTGAACTACTCCCACCTCCACCACCACCACAAGCAGCAGTCAAAAGTAACAGTGAAAATAAAGCAGTTTTTTTCATTATCAATTCCTTGAATTTTTTGTTATTAAATTTGAGAAATTAGATGGTTTAATCACCTAAGAATTTATTTAAACGAAAGTCCAGTAATATCCTGAGCTAAGTATAATTTAACTACTAATATAGTTACTAATGATATTGTTTAACCCTTGGTAATCCGTTCAATTTCGAACTTATTTTTTCAGGTTGTATGGTTTCGGCTACATTAGCCATTTGAATTTTCCTAATGGCCTGACTAGTAAAGTTGGCAAGAGGCTTAATATTACCCATTGGAATATCAATATCAGCTACAGCGACATCAACACCAAAATAAACGGACTTAAATTCGTCCCAACGAGTTTCGTCAGCCAAAAATTTAAACTCAGTGTGATTATTTGTAATATAATCCTGATATCCATTCACTTCTTGATAACCTTCCAAAGCAATTGATGTAGAAATAAGATTCACATTTGTCTTTAATTTCCAGTCAGCTATGATATTTTCTATATCTAAATGACTAAACTCTGGAAACTGCCCTTTTAATGGCATTATAATTTGCCAAAAAAACTCTAAACTCTCATCATCCTCTTCACGCCCTATAACCTCCATATTTAAAAAGTCAAAATCAGTATAAGCAGAAAAATCATAACTGGAGAAATCACTTTGAATTGCATTCACAAAGTCATCAGAACTTAGATCTGGCAATATAATATCGTTATCCCCCAATGGGTCATAACGCTTGGATACATACCTTTCAAAAACCGCATTTTCCAAGTCTACATTAACAGTTTCATAACCCCACCCCGCTATATATTCCTTATTCAAGCTATTGTAAGGATAATAATAAAATGGAGATGAATCATTCCATAAAAAATCACGCCTAAAAAGCTCTCCGTCGGCCCAAGTTTCATATATTCTAAAAACAGAATTACTACCGATAACATTGAAAAGAAAGCTTTCACCTTGATATTCAGTAGTCAATATATCTGATGGTTGGTAGCCCTTTTTATAGGCGGCAACAGAGCCACCATAGTTAGGAGCTGTAATTGTGACTAGCTTATCTCCAAAACCTTGTGAGTTTACGTGACACGCTTCATATCCTTTAATTAATACTCCCGTTTCTGTGCTTTCATATGATACTTTTTGCAATGCATTAACTTTTATATTGAAATCACCAGTTAATAAATCGCTAGTTGAATCAACTTTTAAATCAACATCTTCACAATGACATAGTGTACGATCTTCTGTTTTTAAAGTAATTGAACCAATATCCAATAAAGGTTGCTCCATTAATGTTTTCACTCTTAATTGAACATATCCTTCTTTATCCGTGAATCCTGGATAGACGATAGAAACATTTGCTTTATCACTCTCAGCTTCATACACCATAACACCGTATTCATCAGGTGATATCACTTCTTTATTAGTAAAATCAGCATTATGAATAATTAAACGGGCATCATGGCTAGCCGTTTTATTTCCGCAGTAATCCTGATATTCAACCTTAACTTTTAAAACATTTGTTACAGGATCAACTGAAGTAGTTGGATTTGTTGGATTAGTATTTGAACTACTTGAGCTACCGCCTCCACCGCCACATGCAGCGGTCAACAGTAATAACGGAAGTAAAACTCTTTTTTTCATTATCAATTCCTTGAATTTTTTGTTATTTGAATATTTTGTCATTTGAGTTGTTAGCTAATTTTATTAGCTAACTTATTGTTTCTATTTATCTAAATAAAAGCTCAGCAATATGCTGAGCTCAAATTGTTAACATATTTGGTTTTGTTACAACCTACACAAGTTCTTAATGTAGTGTTTGATTAACCTTATGTAATTTTTTCATATTTAATAAACTTGTTGACGCTTTATCTTTATCACTTTGTGCATTTGGAGTGTTACCTCTTGGTGTTAAAGTAAAAAATGTGACATTCTTACGTCGAATTTCAAACGGTTCGCCATAACTATTAGATATTAAAACATATAACCGGTTATTATTGCGACGCATTGGAATAATTTCAAATTTACCCCAAACATTTAGTGGAAATCTCATTCCTTCATTCATTGTCAGCTTTGTTCCTTGCTCATTAAGCGTCCACTCATTGTAATAACGATTAAAGCGCTCATTCTCTTCAAACGTGCCCTGGTCTTCAGATGGGTTTCCCTCAATACCAAAATTACCATTGTTATCATAAAACCAAAATGCAAACGTAAAAGATGCAAGTGTTCCGTGAAACTGCGAATAATAATCGTTATAGTTAAGATAAAAAATAGTTTCATAGTTATAAATTTGAAAACCGTTTTCATCTATATCTCCCCAGTTAACGCTATCTTTTTCTTGGTAATGGTGGTCTAATAGACCATAATTGGGAACCCAGCCCCAGTCAGCTCCTTCATCAATAAAATGCCAGTAATTATTTGTCAAATCTTCAGTTGAAAGCTTAATATCACTTTGCTGCTTTATCATCAGATCAGCGAAAGTTCTGATAATATTTTTATTGCTATCAAAAATGGTTAATTGCACATTAGTCACGCCGTCATCTTCTTCAAACATTTTCTGGTATTGTATAGAGCGACCATCAGCCAAAGAGATAACTAACTGACCATCATCGTTAATTGACCAAGTTGATGAATCGTTTGAATTTAATGTACCATCTGAATGAAACACTAAAATATCAGCAAAGATATTCTTATCAGCTTGATGAAAAATTACCGGTAAAGCATAAGTAGCAGTACCCGCTGTAAGTTCATTAGCAGTAAAAGATAATGATGAGCTGTGTTTTTTAGCGGTTGCTGCAATTTGTAAAATGTCACCACTTCGATTGTATTGATTGTCATCGTAAGTTGCATTATAGCTAGCTGTTACTATGTAAGCGTCAACGGTCTCAGGTGAAGTTAGGCGAACTAATGTCAGTTCAGTTAACTCTTGAATGCCATTAATTAAGGTGCTTTCTCCGCCATTTTGGTCTGTAAACGATAATTCTTGAGTCACAGGTGAACTGAAAACGATAGTAAGACTATGCTTATCATTAATTGACCAGTTAAAAGTAAGTTTATTTAGCGGTTCTCCTTTTTGGGTATACATAACACCTGACTGGTCATCATTAAATTGTAATTTCCAACCAGCTGTCGGTTGACTACGATAATAGCTATAAAGTTGCGTCCCAAAAGTTAAATAAAGCGTTTCTGGGATATCTTCTAAGGATAGAGGAGTCGTTAACTCATTATCATTGGCTATTGCCGCGAACAATTCTTGCATCTTGCTATCAGAGACATTCTCGATCAGATTACTAGCGAGTTCTTCGTTCAGTGCCAGATCTAGCACAGTATCAACTCCGAGCGGCATAGTTGCATTCGGGTTATCGACAATACTTTTAATTGCCGCGGCAAGTTCTAATACCGAATGAGCATTCAGCTTTGATTCCAACATCTCTAATTCTGCTTGATTAGTTGCTGGTTCGTTATTATTAGCTCGAGTCGTTAACGCATAAGAAGCGGTTGTAATATTAGTAACATTTACACCTTGTAGTTCAGACTTTTCTATAATGTTATCATCACCTTTGACTGAATAGATTTTTTCTACGCTACCAACTTGGCTGACAAGCTCGACATTGTCTTGATTGTCTTGCCCCGTAGCATGAATAGTGACAAAGCTGTTCCAGCTATTACTGGAAATATCCAAAGAATAATTGCCAGCATTATCGGCTAAGACTTCAACAGATTGCTCTCCGATTGATGCAACTACTACTGCATTAGCAATAGGCTCATCAGTTACTTTACCCTTCAATGTTAATGTAACACTAACATCAACCTCTACTGTTGCAGAGGCACTTCCTCCGTTACCATCATTTATTTCATAAGTAATAGTTTCTGTACCTAGAAAGTTATCTTTTGGGGTATATGAAAGAACACCGTTTCCAACAGCCACCGTTCCGCCGTGATCTGTGGTCGCTGATAATATGGTTAACTCATCTCCATCCTTGTCTGAATCATTGGCTAGCACATCAATAGAAATAGTCGTTGATAGAGATGTGCTAATTACATCATTGACAGCAGTAGGAGAATGATTGGTTGGTGTAGAGGGTGTAGCTTTTGGACTACTTGAGCTACCGCCTCCACCGCCACATGCGGCGGTCAACAGTAATAACGGAAGTAAAACTCTTTTTTTCATTATCAATTCCTTGAATTTTTTGTTATTTGAATATTTTGTCATTTGAGTTGTCAGCTAATTTTATTAGCTAACTTATTGTTTCTATTTATCTAAATAAAAGCTCAGCATTTAGCTGAGCCTTTTGATAATTCTGATAACGATCAACAGATAAAATAAAGTTATTATTTACCTGCGCGTGAGACGTATTCGCCTGAGCGTGTATCCACTTTTACCACTTCACCAATTTGTACAAACAGTGGTACACGTACCACGGCACCAGTGCTAAGAGTTGCAGGCTTACCACCAGTGCCCGCTGTATCACCTTTTAAACCGGGATCCGTTTCAGTAATTTCTAACTCAACAAAGTTAGGTGGATCAACAGAAATTGGGTTACCGTTCCAGAACGTGATAGTACAAAGATCACCTTCTACTAACCATTTGGCAACATCGCCAATCGCTTTTTCGTCAGCTGCAACTTGCTCAAACGTTTCATTATTCATAAAATGCCAGAATTCGCCGTCAGCATACAAATAACCTAACTCTGAATCCATTACGTCAGCGCCTTCAACCGACTCGCCTGACTTAAATGTTTTTTCAAGCACTTTGCCTGAAATAAGTTTACGGATTTTAACACGGTTAAATGCTTGGCCTTTACCCGGCTTAACAATTTCGTTTTCTAATATGTTACATGGTTCGCCATCGATCATTAATTTAAGACCGGCTTTGAATTGGTTAGTGCTATAGTTCGCCATAAAATTGTTCTCTTTTTATTAACACAGAGAGTTAAGTAAAATAAATGCCGCAAATCATAACCCAAATTAGTGATAATTTGCATACTTCTTGGCAAAAAGAATTAGCCGAAGTTGTCACTGACCCGAAAAAGTTGCTGGAAATGCTTGAAATTCCTGTCGATGATTATCTCGAGCATTTCAAAGCCCGTGAGTTATTTCCCGTACGAGTACCTAAGCCATTCATTCGCCGTATGCAAAAAGCTGATGTTAACGACCCATTGCTTAAACAAGTGATGCCTTTGTCGCAAGAATATATTGTTAGCGATGGCTTTAGTATTGATCCATTGGAAGAACATGACACGGCAGCAGAAGGGTTATTACATAAATACAAACATCGGGTATTAATGATAGTGAAAGCAGGTTGTGCAATAAACTGCCGTTATTGTTTTCGCCGCCATTTCCCTTATCAGGATAATAGCCCCAACAAACAACGTTGGCAGCAAGCGCTTACTTACATAAAAGAACACACGGAAATCAATGAAGTCATTTTTAGTGGTGGCGATCCTTTAATGGCTAATGATAGTCACTTAACTTGGTTGATCAATCAACTTGAACAAATCCCGCATATTAACCGCTTACGATTTCATACGCGTATGGCAATAGTTATTCCACAACGCATCACTGACGACCTAGTTCAAACATTACAACAGAGCCGCCTAAAATCCACATTAGTGTTTCATATTAATCATCCTAATGAGATTGACCAGCAAGTAATAAATGCAATTGAAAAGCTACGCGCTGCACGTATTCCATTACTCAACCAAAGCGTGTTACTAAAAGGAATTAATGATAATGCTGATGTTTTATGTCTGCTCAGTGAACAATTATTCGATCATGGCATTACCCCATACTACTTACACCTTTTTGATAAAGTACAAGGCGTCGCCCACTTTGATGTTGAAGCAAATAAGGTACAAGACATAGTCAAAACCATGCTAGCAACTTTGCCAGGCTTTTTAATGCCAAAAGTTGTCAGAGAAATTGCTGGTGAAGCTAACAAAACCCCACTAACTTTGGCATAATAGCGTTAATCTTTTCGATACTCTTAATACTTATGACTGCAAACGTAAACCAACAATTAATCGATAATATTTCAATCATTTTAAAAAAATCACTCACTGCAGATGCAACGCTTGCTGATTTACGAGAGAAAAAACTGGCAAGTTTTGAAGCTATCTTTAAAAAAGATGCAGGCTTTAATAGTTCTGCGAATACTTTTCAACCCTATGTCGAAGAAGTTGCCGATGATTTGCTAAAATGGCAACAATCCCAAGATCAAAAGCTATTAATTTCCTTAGTCAAACGCATTGAGCAACTGTTTAGCGTATTAGGAAACTTTGAAAAAACTTACACTCAGTAGTAGAATCAACACGCCCCCTAAAACTATAGTCGTTCTAGACTATAATTATTATTCAACCTTAAAATATAATGAAAGGTAAACCATGAAAATTCCATATAAAGTGGGCGTTTTAAGCGGCCTGATTATTTCCTTAATTTCATGCGGCGGTGGCTCAAGCTCCTCAGATAGCAACACTGTTCCTAATACTCCCAGTGAACCACAACCAGCAAGTTTAACCTTAGGTATCTCTGATGCGCCAGTCGATGATGCGGCAGCCGTCGTGATCACAATAGATAGCGTAACCTTTAAAATGGAGGATGGTGACGACGTTACCTTTGATACTTTCTCAAATGAAGCCGAAGGCATCGAAGATGCTGAGACAGTACAAATCGATCTATTACAATATACAGGTGCCAGTCAATTTAACATCCTAGAAGGCGCCACCATAGCTGCCGGAGATTACAATCAAGTATTTGTTTCAGTATTAACTGACGATATTGATGCCACATATTTAGAAGAAAAAGATGGTGATATCAAGCCGATTAAATTACCAAGCGAACAATTAAAACTTGGTGGTATTACTTTGGCTGATGGCGATGATAACGCCAATGTTACCATCGAATTTAATTTACGCAAATCCATGACCTACAACCCAGGCCCTGACCGTTACATTCTTAAACCTACAGGAGTCAGAGTTGTAGATAATGCCGAATCAGGTTCTATTTCTGGCACGATTGATCTTGATGCCATTAACCAGCTTGGTGTCGACTGTGTTGCTGACAGTAACATGATTTACCTCTATCAAGGTAATGAACTGGATAGCAGCCTACTTGCCGATAACTTTAATAGCGAAGAAGCCAACAACGGCGCTCCAGAAGGGGCAATAGCACCGTTTGATAGCACAGCACCAAGCTTTGATGAAGAAACTCAGCAATATAATTATGAGTTCGGTTTTGTCCCTGCTGGCGATTATACCTTAGCTTATGCCTGTAACTTGGGTGAGGAAGGGGATGATGCTGAAATGTACGACGGTATCGCAATAGCCAATCCGGAAGAACAAATGGCAACCGTGAGCGTTGCAGCTGAACAACAAGCTACACAAGACTTTCCCATTGCTCAGTAATAATAAAGTATATCCATTGATGTACTGACGATAAAAAAAGCCGAACTCAGTTCGGCTTTTTAACAACTATTTTGCGGTATCGTCACTAAATGTTTTTTTAAACCAATCATCAAGCATACGTTTTTCATAACCGAAGCGTTCATTTCTGTATCTCAAGGTAGAACCATACATAAAATTCATATCTTTCAAATTGATTTTATCAGAGCTAATTATATGGTTACTGCTGTCGAATAACTGATATGAAAATTCAATACGAGGATAAAATAATTCTTTTATTATACGGATCCGCCGTATGCCACCAATATGAACATCACCGGCTAAATCAAGATCTGTCACCTCGATATTCAACCTTTGCCCTTCAGGTAACTGTTGCGCTAATTTGGCAAAATGTTTCTCCAAACTAGAAAATACCTGCGCCTTAAATTTCGCGCGATGCTCTTCGCCAGCATAAATATCGTGATAATCATCTGGGTTAGTCCACTTGACCTTAGTAGTTGCGGCTAAAGTTGCTGGAGTGAGCAATAGTGCCAACACTGTCGATAAAATAACTGTGACTTTTTTCATCATGTTGCCCTCAATTTTCCTTCTCACTTTAATTAGACCGTAATTAATGCAAAAAATATGTAATTAATTGTCATTGAGACGAATAAATTCACGCACCATCTGCAAACTATTACAGTCCAACACTAGTTTCAGTTTAACCTATGTAAATGAATTTAAGCTGAATGGTTTCTCGCAATTACCGATACACAGCATTATTTTTCCTGCATGGTCAGTGATTTTAGTTGCTTATCATGTAGCTTATGAAGTAAAGCTAAAGACAATATCGCCCCCAAAAGGGCCAATGCCATATCTGATTGGGTATCCCAAATATAGCCCTGCGTACCTAAAAAAGCTTCAGCATCTTCTCCTGTTAATAATGCTACCCACCATTCAATTAACTCATAAAAAGCACTGAACGCTAAGCAAATAGAGACACAAATAAAATGACACCAACGCTTAGCGCTAACAACATGCTTACGCAGTAAAATTTCTCTGGCAATCAGTGCTGGAACAAAGCCTTGAAAGAAGTGACCAAGCTTGTCGTAATTATTCCTTTCTGCGCCAAACAACCCATCAAAAAATGGTACTTCAGCATAGGTATAATGACCGCCAATCATTAAGACTAGGCAATGGAGTAAAATGAAAAAATATAGTAAAGGTGTTAATCGAAAAGAGTGATAACTAAACGCCAATAACAGAGCACCAATGAGTGCCGGTGCTACTTCTAAAAACCAGGTAAAAAGATCGTGTGGATTAATGACTGACCAAATCAGCACAAGCAAATAACTCATAATCCATAATTGCTTAATTTTTATCTCTCCCTATAGCGTGTTGTTTGCGCGAGTTGATACTATATTTTATCGACGCTGTTTTTACTAATAAATCTTACAGTATGATAAAGGTAAGCACAGGTAAAATAACCGAAAAATTGTCCCGAAAGATAGCAAATCATTTTAGTATTAAAGTCCAATTCTTCAGTAAAAAAACCCAAGAAAAAAATAGCGGGAGCCACCAATACCGAATAACCAGGTAACGTAGCTGGCACCATAAAGTAATTAAAAAAGAATGCAAAAATTCCAATAACTACACCAACAATGCCAAATAAAGTCGAAAATTTATAAGATGACCGTCCATATATTTCTCTAATAACTTTCAATTAACTTCCTCATCAACGACGTTAGCTGAGCTATGCTTAATCACTAATGTGCCAGCTAATTTGTCATGCCAGCCTTGTTTGCGTTTATCTAATCCGACCCAAATAATGCCGAGAAATAAGGGTAACATAGAGACATAATACCCAAGATAACGACCAATACACTGCCTGGTCGAGGGTTTTTCCCCAGTATCTGCATCAATGATTGTCAGCTGACAGACCATTTTTCCCGGTGTTGCCGACATATAACACCAAAAAATAATAATCGCTAATGCAGGCAGCAAATAATTAAACAAAATATGCCACACACCTGATGCCCCTGCACCATTAAGCCAATAATCAGTGCCGTATATCGCAGTTAAAATGGGGCTAATAATCATTAATATAAGTATTGAATCGATAATAGCAGCAGTGGTTCTGAGCCAAAAACCAGCATAGTGATAATCATTCATGGTCGCTCCTCTCCTTAGGCATATGAAAAAGTCTGCTGTTGATATCAATATTAAAAACCAATTTTCAATCGCGGACATTGCGCCCCCAAGAGTCAATGATTAACTAAAGGCGACTAAGATAAAATATATAATTACAGTAATAAATAAAAAAGCCTACCGAAGCAGGCTTTACCATCAAAAGTTTACCCTTATTCTGGTATTGATATCATTAGAGCCGAGTATTAAAAAACAAAATCGACACCTAAACTGATGGTATCTGAATCACCATGATATGCCCAACCTGATGGTTCGTGACCTTGATCGATAAAATGATCATATTGAACTTTAAAAGAGGCATTAGGCAGGAAATTATAACGTAACCCATATCCCATTATATAGTGCTCTTCTAAATCTTTTGTTGGTACTTTCGTTCTTTCATGATCTGCTTTTGAATAAACAATATAAGGTTGATAATCCCCCATATTATAAACCAGCGACACTAAATAGGTGGGAAACTCAGTGCCAAGATCATCATCATAATCAACAAAATTCCAATCAAACAGCAAAGTAAAGCTTTGTATATCTACACTACCGCCAACCCCCATAAACGTTTGAGAAAAAGGAATGTAAGGATCTATGCTACCGTCTTGCTGAATAGTTTCCCTATCTCTATCATTTTGAAAATAGACAAAGCGTATATCAAAATTATCACCTGAGATATT
The DNA here is from genome assembly GCF_030161395.1 of Thalassotalea insulae. NCBI lineage: Bacteria > Pseudomonadati > Pseudomonadota > Gammaproteobacteria > Alteromonadales > Colwelliaceae > Thalassotalea > Thalassotalea insulae. Next base: position 2,570,038 of record NZ_BSST01000001.1, on the reverse strand, counting down.
CCAGTTCACCCCAGTAATATCAGTCCAATACTCATTGACTGTTCTTGCTGAACCGCCATATAGTTTATCGTAATACAGCATCTCAACATTATCATCGGAATATTCATTACCGTAGAAAAATGTCACTGAGTTTGCATAGTCCCCCCAGTCAAAGCTATAACTGGCATTCACCCCGTTAAATTGAGTCACCTGCCACCAGTAAAGGTTTGAAGGTGGACGCATCCATGGATAAGCATAACCAACTTCTGAATACTCAGAAAAATAATACATCGGGATATTTCTTCGTCCCGCCATCAACGTTAAGTTATCTGTTGCCCGATACGTTAAATAATACCAATCAAACTCAGGCTCAAAATCATCAACCCCTTTAGCAACAAGCTGGGCCGTTACTTTCAGTTTCGAGCTCAAATCCATCGTCGCCTGTAATGCAAAAATGGACTCGGCATTAAAAGTGATATCATTAGTGTATTGACCAACGTCATAAAAATCTGCGGTTAAAATTTCATCCCGCTTTTGTCCTGGATTTAATGGGTCGTCAACTGTACCCAATGTTTTTCCCGCGATTATCGAGCCAAAGCCACTAAATTTAATGTCCGCTTTCGTTGGTAACGCTACAACAATTACAAACGATATTAAAAGTAAACGTAAATATTTCATCATATTGCCCCTATTCAAAACGTTGCGACGACTTTTACAGCACTGGTTGCCGCAGAGGCATCCATATAACCAATAGCATCAGGATTCGCCGAAATAGCTGCAATAATTTCACTCGTTGATGCCATTTCTTGCGGCGGAGTTCCTTTGCCAGTAAAGATCATTTTTGACCAATAGGCATTGACCTGATTACTGGATTTACCAATCACCTTCTTATTAAACTCTTCAGTGATTGGATCTTTAGGGGTAGCACTGAGCAATATTGCCGCCCGGCCATTGGAAAAAGATTTGGATTTTCCTAAAAAAATTTTTTTTATCGTCGCTTTGTCAAAGCTTGAACTATTGCTCGGATGAACAACAATTGCCACTTCAGCAAAGGCTTGGTTGATAACGATAAGGGATATGATAGAGAGACCTAACACTACTATCCGCTTTACGCTTTTAAAAAGACATAGCATATGCAATTCCTTAGTATTAAATAATAAATCACGTGATACGTTATTGTTTTTATTATTCTTAATTTAAAGGTAGTCATTAAACGAAAAAACACAACAATTGGTTCATAATTTTCTTAGCAGCTGCTGCACTTTGTTTGTATTTGATACGCAAGGCAATTTTTGTGGATGGCAAATAAAAAGCCCACCGAAGCAGGCTTTATCATCAAAAGTTTACCCTTATTCAGGTATTGATATCATTAGAACCGAGTATTAAAAAACAAAATCGACACCTAAACTGATGGTATCTGAATCACCATGATATGCCCAACCTGATGGTTCGTGACCTTGATCGACAAAATGATCATATTGAACTTTAAAAGAGGCATTAGGCAAGAAGTTATAACGCACACCATAACTCATAATATAATGCTCTTCTAAATCATCAATTTTGAGTTTTGTACGTTCATGATCAGCTTTCGAGTAAGCAATATATGGCTGATAATCATCAATATTATATACCAGAGAAATAAGATACGTTGGATATTCAGTACCTAATCCGTCATCTCGGGTAACAAAGTTCCAATCAAATAAAACGGTAAAAGGATTTAAATCAATTGAACCACCAAAACCATAGAATTTTTGACTAGTGTTCAGCTGATCTGACGTTGTATCAATAAAATGTCGGGTTCTTTCCATATCATGCTGAAAATAGACAAATCGTAAGTCAAAAATATCACCTGAAATGTTCCAGTTAACCCCAGTTATATCAGTCCAGAACTCATCGACAACGGTACTGCTTTCTCCGCCAAATAACACTTCATAATACCCCATTTCAGTATTATCCCGTGAATACTCGTTACCATAGAACAAAGTGACGGTATTTGAATAATCACCGGAATCAAAGCTATACATAGCATTCACCCCGTTAAATTGAGTGATTTGCCACCAGTAAAGGTTTGAAGGCGGGCGCATCCAGGGATAGGCATAACCAACTTCTGAATACTCAGAAAAATAATACATCGGGATATTTCTTCGCCCCGCCATTAACGTTAAGCTATCTGTTGCCCGATACGTTAAATAATACCAATCAAACTCAGGTTCGAAATCATCAACGCCTTTGGCAACCAATTGTGCTGTAGCCGAAAGCTTATCCCCTAAATCAACAACTGCTTGCAACGCAAAGATAGATTCCGCTTTAAAGGTAATGTCATTGTCATACTGACCGACATCATAAAAATCTGCAGTCAGTATTTCATCACGCTTCTGACCAGGATTAAAAGGATCATCAACTGTACCCAATGTTTTTCCCGCGATTATCGAGCCAAAGCCACTAAATTTAATGTCCGCTTTCGTTGGCAACGCTACAACAATTACAAACGATATTAAAAGTAAACGTAAATATTTCATCATATTGCCCCTATTCAAAACGTTGCGACGACTTTTACAGCACTGGTTGCCGCAGAGGCATCCATATAACCAATAGCATCAGGATTCGCCGAAATAGCTGCAATAATTTCACTCGTTGATGCCATTTCTTGCGGCGGAGTTCCTTTGCCAGTAAAGATCATTTTTGACCAATAGGCATTGACCTGATTACTGGATTTACCAATCACCTTCTTATTAAACTCTTCGGTGATTGGATCTTTAGGGGTAGCACTGAGCAATATTGCCGCCCGGCCATTGGAAAAAGATTTGGATTTTCCTAAAAAAATTTTTTTTATCGTCGCTTTGTCAAAGCTTGAACTATTGCTCGGATGAACAATAATTGCCACTTCAGCAAAGGCTTGATTGATAACGATAAGGGATATGATAGAGAGACCTAACACTACTATCCGCTTTGCGCTTTTAAAGAGACATAGCATATGCAATTCCTTAGTATTAAATAATAAATCACGTGATACGTTATTGTTTTTATTATTCTTAATTTAAAAGTAGTCATTAAACGAAAAAACACAACAATTGGTTCAAAGTTTTCTTAGCAGCTGCTGTACTTTGTTTGTATTTGATACACTAGGCAATTTTTGTGGATGGCAAATAAAATGAATATGGTTTGGTTGTGACAGATATGCGCAGACGTTTAAACTAGCGATTACCCAAAGTGCTGTGGTTAAATTATTCTTTTTGAAGAGTTAAATTAAACTAGGAAGATAAATAGAAAAACAACAGCCATGATTTTTTTCACTAATAACTTTTATCTCTCCCGACATTTTTCCTAAAACAAGATTATGGACAATAGTCAAGCCTAAACCCACTTGTTCTGCCACACATTTAGAGGTAAAAAAGGGCTCAAACACTTTATCAATATATTCCTTATCAATCCCTCTACCGTCATCTACTACCTCTATATAGGCTCCTGAAGTTTCAGCCTTTCGGTAAATATTAATTGTGATATTCCCCCCCTTGTCTACCCCATGAATCACCGCATTATTCAACAACTGCACGATAATCTGCGTATATGACATTGGGTAATTAAATATCTTAATATCACGTTCAGCATTGATGTGGGATTTGATTCTTCGTTTTTCTAACGCAGGTTTTAATCCCTGCAAAACAGCTTGAGTATATTCAGCAACATTAAACTGATTTAATTCGTCTTCAGATTCGTCCTCCGCTAACAGTTTAAAGTTATCAACTAAATCGGTCGCTTTATCCAAATTGTGACCGATCAACATAGATGATTCATAACCTTTCTCTAAAAGCGTTGCTAATTCCGATTTTTTAATCCCTTTATCTAGTTTAACGGTAAACTTTTTTAACGAATCTTGAATATAAGAAACAGCGGTGATCGCTATACTGAGTGGCGTATTAAGCTGATGTGCCAAGCCAGCAACAACATGACCTAAAGAGACTATTTTTTCTTTTTGAATCAACTCCTTTTGAGCCTCTTCAAGGTTTTCAAGCGTAGAAACAAGCAACTGATTTTTTTCTGTTAACACATCATCTTTCTGCTTGAGCTTAGTTAAATTGTTATATATCAAACGATCGACAAATAAACCGATTAATGCCAGTGCCCCCCAGATGAAAGCCCCCGATTTAACCAAAGAGGAGGCTAAAAAGCTAAAGCTTCTTGCATCCGTTAAATAAACGAGATTAAACACACCTGAAATTGGTACTGACAATAAGTAGTATTCGCTCGATTGATATACCCAATCATCCAATGATTGCAACAGTTGCACCATTTGCAGAGGTAATTTCTTTCCTTCCTGCATGTTAAATGCTTTACCGATCGAGTCTTCATCTTTGCCATATTTGGTGGTGGCAATCAGTAACCCCTGGTCAGAGATTTCAGATAAAAACACCAGAGAATCAGGGCCACTTGGCTGGTAAATTTCCTGATCAAAAATATCCTGTGAAAAGATAAATTGAATTAACCCCACCAAGCCATTCTCTGGGTCCAATATGCTCACTGTTAAAGATAATTTATAACCTTTATCAACTTGAATAAGCTTCCAAAAAATATTCTGCTGTTGATGATTCTGCCAAAAATACTCCCAATAACCGTCAGCTAATTCTCGTTGAAACTTTCTTTGAGATGCCTTTCTTTCGTTGGGATAGACCAGTTTAGCCAACGGAAACTTATTATATACCGCTATTTTTTCAATTCGCTCTTCTTGTAAAAAATGAGGTAAATACGCACCTGTTTTAACCAATAACTCTAATCGATTTCTTTGCTCTTCAGTTTTCGGAGCCTTGCTATAAATACTACTTTGATAGTTTTCACTAATATACTTGAGACTATACAACCCGTCGCCTAAGTTAAAATAGTCTAAGACATCAATCTTTTGTGAAACATCTTGATAATCAACAGTATATGTCATAGATTGCGACAAGATGGTTGCCATCATTTCCAGATGACTAATTGTCGTGTCGAGCTGTTGTACTCGTGAAGAAAAATCTGCTGCTGTATCTAGTTTAATTCGCTCAATATCGGTTTTAACCGCAACAGCAATTAGGGCTGAACAAATAAGCAAAAACAATAAATAGACTACTCTAAATATTATTAACGGTCGATAAGCCAAATTTCTATTTAAAACATTTAATGACGGCAAAATAACAACCTGATCATGCTTCTAATCCTCTCAGAAAGTTCGCTCCTTGATTACAGCATCCTATTCAAATATCCATTATACTTTAAAAAGTTTCGTTATTTGTTCTTGCTCTGAAGCTAAAGAAGACAAACGATGACTCACCTTGTTCATTTGCTCTGACCCCAACGTAGCCTCTTCAGCCCTTTTTTTAATGTCTTCAACATGTTCAACCAGTAAAGTAGAAATTTGATGCTGCTCTTCTGTCGCTACAGCAATTTGACTATTCATATCGGTAATAATATTAACGGTTTCAGTAATCGCAGATAAACTTTCACCAGCTTCATTTGCCCGCGTAACACTACTATCTACTTGATTTTTACTGTTTTCCATTTTTAACACTGCAGATTGTGCCGCTTCCTGCAATTGAACCAGTATTTGATTTATTTCTTTAGTCGAATCTTGTGTTCTTGATGCTAAGCTACGCACTTCATCTGCCACTACAGCGAATCCTCTCCCTTGTTCTCCAGCCCTAGCCGCTTCTATTGCAGCATTAAGAGCTAACAAATTAGTTTGTTCCGCAATACTTTTTATCACTTCCAGCACCTGATTAACTTGATTAGTGTCTTCTTGAAGTTTTAGTATCGCTGTTGCTGATTCGGTAATATTTTCTGCCAGTTCTTGAATTCCCTCAATGGTGTCATTCACTACCAAGTGCCCTTTATCGGCTTCTTCATTCGCATTTTTTGCCGCATCAGCGGCATCCGCAGCATTACTGGTAATAGAAGCAACACTCTGACTCATTTCATTCACAGATAATAATGACTGTTCCACCGTATGCATTTGTTGCTCAGCTGAATTTTTTGAGGACTCAGATAAATCATCTACAGTTGAAGCTGTTTCTGCTAAAGGCTTTGCCGTATCAACAATTTGTTTTATCACTTGCTGTAATTTATCCATAAATAAATTGAACCAATGCACAAGCTCACCTATTTCATCTTTAGTATTTGTTTGTATACGAACCGTTAAGTCACCATTTTCCTGAGCAATTCCTTTAAATGACTCAACGACTTTTGCTAGGTTATGCCGAATGGCACTACTAATTGAAACTGATACTGTAAAAAGTAAAGCAATAGTTATTACCGCCATCACAATACCGATATTAATGGTTGCTTCAGCTTTTTCATTCACCTGCGTGAAAGCACTAGTAAACGAAGCCATTTGCGCTTTTTGAAACTTGCTTAGGTCATTTTGCAAATTTAATAATTTCTTGGACATCTCTTTACTGCGTTCAGCAAGATTAGAGAAATCTGCCGTACCATTGACCATTTCCAATGACATGGTATAAGCGAGTTGATAATAGCCCTCAAACTGTTTTTCTAACTCATTTAGCTGGCTTGCTGTTTCTCTATCAGCTCCCGCCGCTTTCTTAAAATTCCCCTTTATTTGCTCCGCCATATTGTTTGCTTCATTTAACAAATCAACTTCCCCCTCGGCGACAGCATCACTTAAAGTTTTTTTTATTTTATCTAATAAAACCAGGTTTCTTTCTGATATTTGTAATAAAGGAAACCTGACATTTTCCGCATTATCAAGTAAGCCAACCGCAACACTAGAGGTATACATACTTATCGATAGATAAATAATAAAACCGATAGAGCCAACTGCAGGAATTAGTAAGATTTTAAACTTAACGGACAGTTTTCTAAAAAACTCCATTGAAACTCCAATATAATTAGATACTAAGAATTTAGTTTAAATATAGACATTTTTTAATAAAATGCGCATCAGCCAATAAAAATAACCAATATAAAACTATTTGATATTATCGCTACAAATTGCCACAAAAATGCTATTGCTGTACCCAATGAAAAAAATGGAGTGCTTTCTGGTCTCAATATATAGAAAAGAGAAACATTTTTTATTAAGAAAGCATTAAAACAAGCCTACTTAGGATTTATGAACAACAAACACTTCACTGTCCCTCAAATAGCAACTACCTCACAATTACTGACACTTTTACGACCCTTTCTTACAGATTTTTTCGAGCTTCTGGTTAAGCTAGTAATCCTCAGTTTTTTAAGGAATGATGAGATGCATAGAGTAAAAATTTTTTGCACATTAATCGTATTGTGCTTTGGCTGTCAAAAGAATAAAACATATGATGAATGGTTCGTTACATCGCAACAAAATAACTTAGCTATTCAATTATTTGCTACGAAACAACACAGTAAATCTAACCCTATCGCAATATTTGTTCACGGTGATGGCCCTTCAAATAATGACTCCCATGGCTATTATTTACCTATCATTAACCACTTGAATGCACAAGGCATCAGTGCAGTGAGTTGGCATAAACCCGGGGTGGAAAATTCCACTGGTAATTGGCTAAGTCAATCAATGAATGATCGAGCAATTGAGGTGGAAGATGTCATCAATGATCTTCGCCAGAAAGGCTATCGCGGTTCTATTGGCATTATAGGGTTTAGTCAAGCAGGCTGGGTATTACCATACATAAACAATACGTCAATTGATTTTGCCGCATTAATCAGCCCTGCCATTAATTGGCAGCAGCAAAGCGCCTATCAAATGATGCTACGACTTATCGATAAAGGCGTTATCACAGAAAATGATCTTGATGCACAAGCAGAAATTTTAAACTTAACCGATAAAGAATATCAGTTATTTTCACAAGGTTTTGCTGCGTATCAAGCCGATGATTTACATCAACATCCCTATATGCCAGCCCCCATTACCGACGAAGCTAGGTTTAACTTTATCAGCATGAATATGCATGAAGACGCTACTGCTGGGCTTGCACAGCTCAATATCCCCTTACTGGTATTAATGGGTGCACAAGATACACAGGTAGACAGTCAAAACACTCTAAAAGTGATACAAGAACTGCCTTATGCTGATGATAAAAACAAACTACACTACCGAATGTTTGCTCAAGCAAATCATCAATTATTACATGCTGAAGAGTTTAATGGTCTTAGTGGAATAGATTGGTACTTGAAATTTCAACTGCTACAAGCAGATGCCTTTGCACCTGACGTGTTGCCCTCACTCACAACATGGATTAAAAACATCACAAAATAGTGCTCAATAAGTATTTCTAGCGGCTTCAATAGTAATATATTGCGCTCAAAGCTAAATATTACTCTCTTAAAAATGCCACCTAACGTTTGATGAGATGCATAGTAACACCTCTGAGTAGGTGGCAAAATTAACAGTTCCACTACAATAGCTAAATGACGCCTAACATTGAGCTCTTCTATCGCTACTGATTTGTAACTGCAACCATTCCACAAAATATTGAATGGCATTAGAGTAATGACTGCCTTGACGATAGTGCACATGATACTGTCCCCAGGGTAGCTGATATCGCCATTGAGGAAACGAGACTAACTTTCCTTGTTTAATTAAATCTTCTGCCAAAAATTGGTTACTTAATGCAACACCTTCTCCACTCAATGCGGCTTTAGTGGCTAGTAAGGCTAGGCCAAAATGCTCAACTTTGGTGATCGCCGGACGTCTCAGTTGTTGTCTTTGCATCCATAGTTGCCAATCTTCTCCATTTTCAGAAGAGTATAGAGGTAGCGTTAAAATAGAGGCGCTCTGATTGGCGTTAATTTTAGCACTAAGCGATGGCGCACATACCGGGAACCAATATTCATCCCTTAATTTTTTAGATACAAAGTTATCGGGCGTAGGCCATGTACCTATGACAATATCAAATTCCTGTGCGTCAAAACTTGCTGCCATAGATTCCATGGTTAGATAACATGAAACATCAGGGTATGACTGCTTAAACAATGCTATTCTTGGGGCAAGCCATTCGGTGGCTATTGAGGTCTGGGCTATTATTTTTAAATGCGTTTCAGGCTCTTTAAGAATGTGATTACTCACTGTTTCTATACGCTGTAAACTGTCCCTGACGACAGAATTTAAATCATCACCTTCTTGAGTTAGGGATATTCGCTTGCCTTGGCGTATTAACAGTTTCTTATTAAAAAACTCTTCTAATAATTTTACTTGGTGACTGACGGCACTTTGCGTGACGCACAGCTCTTGTGCGGCTTTACTAAAGCTCAAATGACGAGCTGTGGTTGAAAAATATTGAATAGCCTTTAAAGGTGGGGATTTATTCATAGCGTGACCACCTATTATTAGTTTACCTAATGGTTAGGTTAGTTTATATCATTTTACCTCATACTTTGTATAGCGCAATAATCGAACTTCTCCAATATTTAGTTGCTGTTTTAGACAGTCGCAATAAAGTTTATAAAGAGGTATATCATGATTATTTGTGAAACGAACAGGTTACGTATTAGACATTGTTCGAAAAAAGATGCTGAGTTTATTATTCGTCTTTTGAATGAGCCTTCATATATCGCCAATATAGAAGACAAAAAAGTACGAACAATAGACGATGCGATAAAATATTTGAACGATGGCCCAATAGCAACTTATCAGAAGTTTGGTTTCGGTTTGTATCTGGTGGAATTAAAGGAAACAGGAGAGCCCATTGGAATGTGCGGTCTGCTTAAAAGAGACACATTAGCAGATGCCGATTTAGGTTATTCCTTACTAAAACAATATTGGTCTATGGGTTACGCAAAAGAATCTGCTTTGGCAGTGCTAAAAAGTGCGAATCATGACTACGGATTAAATCGAATAGTAGCGATTACTAAAATCGATAATCTGCGCTCCTCTGGTTTGCTGGAAAAGCTAGGTTTTAGCTTCGAAGGTATGATTGAAATGTACGGCGAAAATAATAAATTATTTGCTCTTAATTTCTAGTGAAGCTTTGATTAAATATCTTTAAACCCAAAGGAGGATGGAGCCTCCTTATTCTCATTTATTTTTTAACTAAATATTCGAGTGTTATCACTACCGATTCAAATAGATAAGTTTTGTACTTTAATTGAGAAGGAGAAGAGCGCCACTTCCTATGACTTTGTTCAGCTTAAGCAAACTGATTAACGCTATTTTTCAAATAGTAAATTAAAAAGCCCGAATTTTGTTGCCGCTGCGAATGATTTTAAGTCTAGCTATTTAAAGTATATTGATATGGAAGTACGTGGCTGGACAAGGTATGACGTTAACGAAGAAAACTTTTCATAAGTTTTTGATCTTAAAGATATGCTAGACAGTTCAAAGGCCGATGATGAGTTTAAAATTGCATGGGGTTATGAAAGTAACTGGATGAATTTACGCAATAATATTTCTGCGCAACTGAGTAGTAATGCAAGTAAATATTGACTGAGCGATGAAACTAAAGCTCTCTACACATAGAAGCCCCTACATTGTCATGAGGTAGTGTTTAGAAGGGTAAACTGCACTTTTATTACTCCAGCTACGCATAAAGATTAACGTAATTTGGAGTTGCTGCAACCAACTTTTCATAATTGTCAGGGTGAGCAAGCCCTTTGCTTCCCCAATTAGTTCCCATCTTGAATAACTCTGATTGTTGATCACGCAACGCGACAATCTCTTGTAGAATTTCCTTTGAAGACTTTCCAGCTTGCTCACCTTCATTGATAATTGCGAGCTCCTGTATGTGATATTGCTGTGCTTCTACATCAAAGTGCTCAATCGCCCTACCAATACGGCCATGCATTTCGTCTTGATTAGCTGCATTTACAATATCGCTCATTCTAAACATGGCTACTGGAGGCCCATATTTTTTAATTGCATCAATAGATCCTGCCAACTGTTCATCGCTGGCTGAATTTATATATTTGACGTAACTTTCTCGGTTATCTACTTCAGGTGCAGAGCCACCACTGTGTACTTGCGAATTTGCCGATCTTTCAGCCGCGTCCACTGTTGTGTTAATTGCTCTATTTACATAGTTGCTTGCTGTATAATTATTTACATACATAAAAATTCCCTCTTACATTGCTGTAGGCTTAGCAGCTCTTTCAATCTATTTGCCGTTTAGGCAATCTTTTGCCACTTGAATATGTAGTGCTGCTAATAGTTAGTGTCAAAGCCATGCTGCACTCAAGTTATTAGCAATTTACGAACCAAATATTTACAAAGATGTATAAGTTTTCCACTTGCCTTTATGAGACAAAAAATGAAAGTACATTACAAGGCAGTCGATCTCTTTTACGCTTTAGAAACAACACATGGACGTTAAATCGCTCCCCCACTTTATCCCCCTAAAATGACGAAGCTTTACGAAATTCCAGACACAAAAAAAACCTAACATCGATGTGTTAGGGTTTTTCTAAAAAGCGATTTGGACCGATTTTTACGTCGGGTAAGGAGTAGCTATTGCTAGCTACCCCTCCCCTAAGAACCGTACGTGCGAGTTTCCCCGCATACGGCTCAAGCCTTTATAAATCTGAACCTAAGTACAGACCAGCGACTTTAACTAGTTAATTACAGCACTAAGAGCCTGCCAATCAACTTTTTCACCGAGATAATAGAAAACAGTTGGGCCACCTAAACCGAGCCAAAGCTTTTTGAGTGAAAAAATAATCTCCTGAATAGAGGTTAATAAACTTCCTATACCTTTAACTATTAATTCTGCTTGCTTTATTTGCACAGCACAGGATTTTCCCCAACTAGGTGTCGAATAATCTTGCTTTCGTTGTGTCATAATATAGCCCATAATAAGGGTTAATATATATCCTGAAAAATATTCAGGAACGAAAGCAGAATTTGTATTGCGAGTACTACTCTAAACCGTGTTGTCACTGACAATTTAGCCACACAAAAACTGCGAGTAAATCACCAAAATAGACACTGCCTACTTTGTATTTGGGCACTGCCCAACGTATAATAAACATGGCTACGATATTTGAAGGCACTGCCTCTTAACTCATCGGACCAGTTGAATATTTAATCATTATACATACCAAGTTTCTCAAATACAACTACGAGCATACATGTAATTGTCGATGACAATTAGGGTGCAACAACACTAAGTTACTCAGTTCATTACCGCCACCTTTAACTTAATATGTCGCTTTATCTACTGAACAAAACAAAAAACCTGCCGAAGCAGGTTTTTATATCAAGAAAGCGTTAAGTAGCGAATGCTATTTATGCGCAGAGTAAATTGTTTAATTCAAGGCGCTTCACTTACGACGTTTAGTGTTTCTTAAACGAGTAATCAAGCAACGATGAAGTAGGCAATTTAAGCCAGCATAAATTACATCATGCCACCCATTCCACCCATTCCGCCCATGCCGCCCATATCAGGCATAGCTGGAGCGCCGCTGTCTTTTTGTGGCGCATCAGTCACCATGGCTTCGGTAGTTAACATTAAACCAGCAACAGAAGCTGCAAATTGTAATGCGCTACGGGTTACTTTCGCCGGGTCTAAGATACCCATTTCTAACATGTTGCCGTAAGTACCGTTACCAGCATTGTAACCATAGTTACCTTCACCGTTACGTACTTCATTTAATACCACTGACGCTTCATCACCGCAGTTAGAAACGATTTGACGAAGAGGTGCTTCCATTGCGCGAAGTGCTACGTTAATACCATGTGTTTGGTCTTCATTAGCACCTTCTAAGTTTTTAATTGCATCAGATACACGAACTAAAGCAACACCACCACCAGCAACTACGCCTTCTTCAACCGCTGCACGAGTTGCATGAAGCGCATCTTCTACGCGTGCTTTTTTCTCTTTCATTTCAACTTCAGTTGCTGCACCTACTTTAATTACCGCAACACCGCCAGCTAATTTAGCTAAACGTTCTTGAAGTTTTTCTTTGTCATAATCTGAAGAAGATTCTTCAATTTGACCACGAATTTGACCAACACGTGCTTCAATGTCAGCTTGCTCACCGATACCATCGATGATAGTCGTGTTGTCTTTAGAGATCACTACACGTTTCGCCTGACCTAAATCTTCTAAAGTTGCTTTTTCAAGCTCCATACCAATTTCTTCAGAAATTACCGTACCGGCAGTTAATGTTGCGATATCTTGTAACATCGCTTTACGACGGTCACCAAAACCTGGCGCTTTAACTGCAGCTACTTTAACGATGCCACGCATGTTGTTAACAACTAATGTTGCTAACGCTTCACCTTCTACGTCTTCAGCAATAATTAATAACGGCTTACCAGCTTTAGCTACGGCTTCTAGAGTCGTTAATAATTCACGGATATTAGAGATTTTTTTATCCACTAATAAGATGAACGGGTTTTCTAATTCAACCGCACCACTTTCCTGATTATTAATGAAGTATGGTGATAAATAACCACGGTCAAACTGCATACCTTCAACAACGTCTAATTCGTCAGTTAATGCTTGGCCTTCTTCAACGGTGATAACACCTTCAGTGCCAACACGTTCCATTGCTGTAGCAATAATTTTACCAACAGTTTCATCAGAGTTAGCTGAGATAGTACCTACCTGCTCAATCGCTTTGTTATCAGCACATGGCGTTGATAAACCTTTCAATTCTTCAACCGCTGCGATAACCGCTTTGTCGATACCACGTTTTAAGTCCATTGGGTTCATGCCGGCAGCAATTGATTTTAAACCTTCAGTTACAATTGATTGTGCAAGTACTGTCGCAGTTGTTGTACCGTCACCCGCTTCGTCATTGGCTTTAGAAGCAACTTCTTTCACCATTTGCGCGCCCATATTTTCAAACTTGTCTTCAAGTTCGATTTCTTTCGCAACAGAAACACCATCTTTAGTGATTGTTGGGCCGCCAAATGATTTGTCTAATACAACGTTACGGCCTTTGGGACCTAAAGTTACTTTTACTGCATCTGCTAGAATGTTTACACCGTTAAGCATTTTAACGCGTGCATCATTACCAAATAATACGTCTTTTGCCATTGTCTTAAATTCCTATAATCTATTAGTTTGTCGAACTAACGTTCAACCTACAATAAGTGGTTACTATTCTACGATTGCTAAAATATCTGATTCGCTTAGGATCAATACTTCTTCACCATCGATTTTTTCAGTTTTAACACCGTAACCTTCATTAAAAATTACTTGATCACCAACTTTAACGTCTAAAGCACGTACTTCACCGTTTTCTAAAATACGGCCATTGCCTACTGCAACAACTTCACCACGAGTTGATTTCTCAGCAGCGCTTCCCGTTAAAACGATGCCGCCAGCAGATTTTGCTTCTACTTCTTTACGTTTAATAATTACGCGATCGTGTAATGGACGAATGCTCATTGATTTCTCTCCTGAGATGTAAACTAAATTTAAGGTTTAACATAATTGTTTGGCTATGAAATGGGGATGTTTTACCACTTCACAAGTGCCAATTTAAAAAAATTTTACTCTTTCCGTTCAAACTCACCGTCGATAGTTTTCCCTTTATGCAACTTTTCTCCAGCACCAGGGCTTTCGTTATCAAACGCTGTATGACCTTGATGCTGAGAATTAAAAGATTGACTATGAAAGCTAAAACTCTGACCCGTGCCAAAATTACTGACGGTTAAATGGCTACGCACTGAATTGATCAACAATTTTCGGCACTGAGGTACTAATAAAGATAAGCCGAAAATATCAGTAACAAAGCCAGGAGTCACTAATAATACGCCGGCAACAAGTAAGAGTAATCCGGCAACAATTTCATCTGAGGGAGCTTCCCCTTGCGCCATTTTATTTTGCAACGACTGAATAGTCGCTATTCCTTGTTGTTTAACGTTCTTCGCGCCTAACCAGGCAGTCAGAATAACAATAGCAACTGTCGGCCAAGCTCCCAAGATTGCACCTACTTGCATTATCACAGCAATTTCAATGATAGGAATAACGATAAATAACAGAAATAAGATCTTAAACATGCCAGGCTCATTTTGAATTCATTGAAACAGATATGGGGATAGTCAGGTCTATTTCAACCATATACCCTTGCCTTAATACTATTGATTAAAAATGTAAGCCGAGTATGCTCTGCTGTTAAGTTAATCTTAAGGAAGTACAGTTAATGTATCACGTCATTTTATCTACCTGCCCAAGTCAGGAAGTTGCAGAGCAAATTGCCGATACCTTAGTCAAAGAAAATCTGGCCGCCTGTATTAATATTTTGCCTCAAATAACTTCAATTTATCAGTGGCAAGGTAAAATAGAACGAGATCAAGAAGTGCAATTATTAATAAAAACCAAAGTTGAATTATTTCCTGTTATCAATGATAGAATAACACAATTACACCCTTATGATGTTCCGGAAGTTATTGCTCTAGATATCACTCAAGGTAGTCATGCATATTTGCAATGGATAGATGAGTCGTTAGCCAAATGATAAATAAAAACAACCTAGTACTAGCCATTCTTTTGCTAGTGTCACTCGTTAGTATTAATTTTCCTGTTCAGGCACAAAGTTCTGTATTTGATACTTCCTCTTCATCCTTATTTAGTAATGAAGATGAATTTTTAAAGCCTGATCAAGCCTTTGTTTTTAATTTTGACCAACAAGGCGCTTCCTTAACCCTGTCCTTCGATATCGCAGAAGGTTATTACCTGTACAAGAAGCAGTTTAAATTTACTGGTGAAGCCGTTAGCTTTGATCCAGTTGCTTTGCCAACAGGCATAGATCATGAGGATGAATTTTTTGGTAAACAGCAAATTTACAAAGGTCCTCTCAGACTTACCATACCGCTAAAGCAAGTATCAACCGGGGGTAAAATTTTTATCCGCTATCAAGGGTGTGCTGAAGCTGGTTTGTGTTTTCCACCTATTATTAAAACCGTTGAACTCGGTGAATTTAACTCCACTGCTACATCAGTATTATCAGCGCTTAATCAAGCATCACAACCAACTACACTTCCTTTAACTACAGGAAAAAACGCAAATCAGGGTGCTAATAAAAGCGAGCAGTATCAGTTAGTCGAAATGCTAAAAGGGAATAATACCTTCCTGACCTTAATCGCATTTTTTATCGGGGGGTTATTACTGTCCTTTACCCCTTGCGTTTTCCCTATGTATCCTATTTTAACTGGTATTATAGTTGGCCAAAAAGACACTCTGTCAACGAAAAAAGCCTTTAGCTTATCCTTTGTTTATGTTCAGGGGATGGCAATTACCTACACCTTACTCGGTATAATCGTCGCGTTAGCTGGTGCTAAATTTCAGGCAATGTTTCAACACCCGATAGTGTTAATCGTATTAAGCATCTTGTTTATCTTTTTAGCCTTATCCATGTTTGGCCTGTTTAACTTAGCTTTGCCGCTTAGCTGGCAAAATAAACTCAATCAATTAAGTAATAACCAAAAAGGCGGCTCTTATTTTGGCGTATTAGCCATGGGAGCAATTTCCGGCCTGGTCGCTTCTCCATGCACAACAGCACCACTAACAGGTGCCTTACTCTATATTTCACAATCCGGCGATATAGTATTAGGCGGCGTAGCCCTGTATGCACTGAGTCTTGGGATGGGGCTACCACTATTAATTTTAGGTAGTTCAGGAGGTAAATTGTTACCAAAAGCCGGTAATTGGATGAATGTTATTAAAAACATTTTTGGTCTGTTATTACTTGCTGTACCTATCTTTTTATTAGAGCGCTTTTTACCAGAAACCTTTGCTAATATACTTTGGATTGCATTATTACTCGGTTCCGCCAGTTACTTCTACGTTGCCAATCAAGGCACTAAAGCGAATTTTTGGTTTGGCCTACGCAGCCTGATGATCTTTTTAATGATGTTTTATGGTGCTAATCAAGCGTACCAGTTAATACACTCGGCCCCACAAACAAAGGTAATCAACTCAGAGCATAACAAGATGTTTTTAATAGTGGGTAGCTTAGCGGAGCTGCAGCAACAGGTAAAACAGGCAAACAGTGACGGTAAAACTGTAATGGTCGATCTGTATGCTGATTGGTGCATTGCCTGCAAAGAGTTTGAAAAATACACCTTTCCTGCGCCACAAGTACAGCAAGCCCTTAGTAATACAGTATTAATTCAAATGGATTTAACCGATATGGGATCACCTGAAACTATCACTATGATGAAGCAGTTTAATATTTTCGGCTTGCCGTCAATCTTGTTCTTTGATCTTAATGGCCAAGAATTAACTGAACAACGAGTAACCGGCTTTATGGGAGCAGAGCAATTCGCCGCTCACATTAATGCCACTTTCTAATTATATCGTAGTGAGTGCCCATCAAAAGCGCTCACTACTGAAACGTCACCTGAGGCGCCGTTTTCCAACAGCCATCTACCACGTGATTATCAAGAAATGCTAATAGCTCTTTTTCCGGCACAGGTTTAGAGAAATAATAACCTTGAATAATGTCACAATTACTCTCGGATAAACTTC
Organism: Thalassotalea insulae; assembly: GCF_030161395.1. Lineage (NCBI taxonomy): Bacteria > Pseudomonadati > Pseudomonadota > Gammaproteobacteria > Alteromonadales > Colwelliaceae > Thalassotalea > Thalassotalea insulae. The sequence goes on along the minus strand of NZ_BSST01000001.1, from coordinate 2,552,663 downwards.
TCAATTGCGCACTACTTTCCACCCCTTCTGCAACTACGGTTAGCCCTAAGTTTTTCACCATAGCAATCGTTGAAGTGATAATTTGATAATCGGCATGATTTTCTAGCATACCAAAGATAAAGCTTTTATCGATTTTAATGACATCTACTGGCATCTTTTTGATATACGCCAAAGACGAATAGCCCGTACCAAAATCATCAATGGCAAATGAAAAGCCTATCGTCCTTAAATTGTTCATCATTTCAATTGCCCGGTCGATATCCTTCACTAATGTTTGCTCCGTAAGTTCCAGTTCAAATAATCGCGCAGGTAAAGAAAATTCTCTTAATAACGCATGTAAATACTGAGGTAAATTGCCATCTACGAACTGCCCTGCCGACAGGTTCATCGCAATACGCACATCTTTTAACCCATAGCGCTGTAATTGTTTTACTATTTCAAAGCAGCGTCTGATCACCCAATAACCTAGTTCCACCATGTGCTCAGAATTTTCTAAGATAGGAATGAAGTCATCCGGTGAGATCATGCCTTTTTCTGGGTGTCGCCACCTCAGCAATGCCTCGAAACCATAAATTTTCTTGCTCTTTGCCATCACTTGCGGTTGTAAACTCAGGCTAAACTGCCCTTTCGCTAACGCCTGACGCACTTCTGTTTCCATCATCACCCGATGCGCCACTCTTTGGTACATGTCTTGATGATAAATATGATACTGACCGCCGCCATTGTCTTTTGCTTCATACATGGCAATATCTGCCTGGCTGATCAACTGCTCCGGTTTAGAAATTTCATCCCGGCAATAAGAGATACCAATACTGGTAGAAACATAAAAAATACTGGAACCAATTTTAATCGGCGCTTTAAAACTTTCTAAAATTTGCTCCGCAACCGGGATCGCATCAACCTCACTGTTAACATGACTGAGCACAACGACAAATTCATCACCACCAAAGCGACAGGCCAAATCGATATTACGGACACTAACACGCAAGCGATTGGCGGCTTCTATCAATAACTTGTCACCTTCCGAATGACCATGGCTATCATTAACCTTTTTAAAGTCATCTAAATCTAAAAATAAAACCGCTACGCCATGCTTATAACGGGCAATATTGGCTACTGATTTTCGCAAGTGATAATTAAGCATATTACGGTTGGGCAAACCGGTCAGCAGATCATACATGGCGATATTTTCCAGCTCCTTGGTTTTTTGCTCTACTTCAATATTAAGCTGCTCTAATTCATAACTCAGTTCAGTGGCTGAATCGGCCACTATATCCAGTTCATCGGCAAAAAGCCGACGGCGATTAAGCTGGATCAGACGAAATTTTTCAAATTCTTTACGGGCCAATAAGGGTAAGGCATTAGATAACTTTAAAATACGATTAGTAAATGGATTAGTAACAAAATAAACAAACACCGCCAGCGTGATAAAAATCAATAACGCCGACAGTAAAAACTGCAAACGGTATTGGCTGTACTCTTCAGTAATTGAGCTAACGTCATCCGCAAGTAGCAGAAAAAATTGCCGATTATCTGTTTGCGCTAGCGGCATTAAATTAATTAAGTAGCTACTTTTCGCTATCCCTACCTGCAAGCCCAGCTGTTTCACTTTTTTTACTAAAGCATTGGCAGCATCTTGTTTAAGAATTTGCTTCATTAGCGCTAAATTTGATGAAGATACAAACAATCCATTAGCGATCAAGGCCTGTTCATTATTAGCAAAACTGACCACGGCAATTTCACTATTTAATGCCTGATTAATCGCATAGATAATATCGACTAAAGAAATAGTCATCACTATCACCACTGATTCACCATTTGCATTAATCAAGGGCACGGCAATTAACTGCAAACATCGCTTGTCGCATGTTAACTGATACCAAGGTTGCTGGGTCTTTAAGGCGGAGTTTGCAGCACTGCGAATATCTGAATTAGCAGCGCTTGACTGATAAAGCAAATTTTCATTGCTGTCAATTAACCAGGCATTATCAACATTATGATTAATTTGTAAGGCGTCAAACTGACGCTCTATAGCTAAGGCCAGCGTCTGGTTATCATCAATCGAATCTAGTTGCACCATATCGGTAAAAGATTCAATCCACAAACCTAATTGGTTTTTCGCAATATCACTATGTAATTTCAGTTGATCCTGACCTTGCTGTATTTTTTCCACTTGAAAGCGCTTGAACTCTTTATTCAAACGATCGATAGACATCACTGAAATACCAGCGCTTAGTAACAATAAAGCACTGATCACCAGCAATAATAACTTGGTTGGAACACTAACGAATAATTTATTCATCATCTAAAACCAATACATGAGTTGTACAGCGAAAATGCTCCATTTTTCTCTGTCATTAATTGCCGCATTTGGCAGAACAATAGGGGTTAACCGGGCAGTACCTTCCACTTGGTGATATTCAAGCTGCATACGAAATGAACTGGAAAAGTCATACGATACACCAAAAGTTAGATCATTTTGATAAGCAAAATATCTAGGGACAGTACCTTGCGAGATCACTTCCAGTTTGCTGCCATTCTTATCATCTTTGTCCTGATAAAAGCGTTCGCCACGCACTAGAAACGACAATTGATTATTATAGTTATATTGCGACTGTATAAAGGCCCCTTGTCCTAAGCTTTTATTTTCAAAGCCATTAAAATATAACCCTTCAATAGTAAAGTGCTGCTGAAAAATTTCGCTACTAAATTGCCACTTTTCACCTTCATACATCACATTAGCGGTATACTGCTGGAAAGTAAAAGTGGCATCAGTTAAAAAATCTAACTCTGTGTGTTGATATTTAAACTTGGCATCCAACATTGAAAAGCCAAACTGCCATGGAGATAATTCCGGTTGCCAGTAAAAACTTCCTTGTGCATCGTATTCCTGATCCCCCTTACCATGCACTAAATCGCCTAATAGTAATTTGACATCTTTAGTACTTAGTTTTGAAGCACCATAGTTAAGGTTAATATCAAAATTACCATATTCCTCTGAGCTATAGCTTATTTTTAACGCGGCACCATCACTCCCCATAGCAATGTCTCGAAAGCCATCAAAATAGATTGATTGCGGCAAAATAATACTCGGCCGGGCATGAGGAATATCCCGGGTGCTGGAATAAAGCCAATTATTGTTTTTATAACGCCCTAAATAAAGGTTAACCAGCCAGTTTTCGTCATGAAGCAAACCAATATCCACTAACGCATAGTCAATTCTCGCTCCTTCAACGTAACGGTTACCACCATTAAGATAAACCGCTTGACCAGTAAGGCGAATAATATCATTTACCCGATAAGAGGCATTTACCCCTAATTCGGTTAAATCCGTTGATAATTCATCTTCATCACTGACAAAATTAGTACCGTTAACATCTATAATTCCCTGCGCCAGAAAGCCATGTACTTGCCATGACTCATTATTAAGTTCATAGCCATAAGCCGCAGAAGTAAATAGCATACAGACCAATGTTCTCAGCCATTGCCTAATACGAAATTTGAGGCCTTTACTTTGCCATAGTAACAACATTGACATCTTTATCCTTATTTACTTTTTCCGCATAGCCAACAGCCCCTGGGGTTGCACTGACTAATTGAATTAATTCTTGTTGAGACTTAACGACTCTTGGTGCAACACCTAATCCTGAAAACGTCAATTTATTCCATATTCTGTCGAGCTTATAGGGAAATATTTTTAATACTTGTGTTGAAAATTTAATATGAAGAGGATCTTGACTTGGTAAGACGAACACCACGATTGGCTTATTATCCCCCCATCGTTGTTGTCGCATGGTAAAAATTCTTCGGAGCTGAGCCGTATTGATTGAATCTACCGTGACTGAACGATGAGTAATAATATCCACTGCAAATGAAAAATTCACAGTACTTACGCCCAGAATAAACAAACTCAATTTAAGAACACGAAGAATAACGATATCCTTATCACTGACACAATAATGTTCTATCTGATCATACCGAGACGAACAATTAGCAATGAAAAGTAGCTAAGTAATTAAAATTAAAACAAATAGAATCATATTTTTTCACACTAAGTCTAGTAAAAATAAGCTAAATGACAAATTTTTAGGTCTGTTTGCTATAAAAAACACCAACCCAAAGAGATTAGACCAGTATTTTGCTGCTAATTTCGGCGAAAACTCTATAATATGCGATTAATTTTATAATTTATTGCAAAATACAATTCATCATTCCATTATTACAGCAATTGTGTGATGATAACGACATAAACTATATTTACGTGGTGTTTTAACAAAGATGACAGCAAAGTTTAACATTTTAGTGCTTAATGGCCCTAACTTAAATATGCTAGGCAAGCGAGAACCTGAGATCTATGGTTCACTGTCATTAGCAACTATCATGGATGAATTAACGGATATTGCACAAAACCACAATATTAACTTAAGTCATTTGCAATCAAATGCCGAACATATATTAATCGATAAAGTTCATCAATCATTTGAACAAGTAGACTTTATCATTATCAATCCAGCAGCACTTACTCATTCAAGCATAGCCCTTAGAGACGCTCTATTGGCGGTCAATATTCCGTTTATCGAAGTTCACTTAACTAATGTTCATGCCCGAGAAGCATTTCGCCAACATTCTTATTTCTCCGATATTGCACAAGCGGTTATTTGCGGATGTGGTAAAAATGGCTATCGCTACGCATTAGATGCTGCAACAGATTGGTTAAACAATACACAGGGTAATTAAAATAATTAATTGCTTATTAGAAACTATAAAAAACAGTTTATAAGGTAATCTCATGGATATTCGTAAAATTAAAAAACTTATCGAATTAGTAGAAGAATCAGGTATTAACGAATTAGAAATCTCAGAAGGCGAAGAGTCAGTACGCATTAGCCGTGGTGGCACTATGATTGCTGCACCTATGGCTGCTCCAGCCCCGGTAGCTGCCCCTGCTCCTGCGCCAGCCTCTGCACCTGCGACAGAATCAGCCGCTGAAACCTTAAGCGGTCATATAGTACGCTCACCTATGGTAGGTACCTTCTATTCAGCAGCTTCACCTGATGCACCGGCATTTGTTGAAGTCGGTCAACACGTCAATGCCGGCGACACTTTATGTATTTTAGAAGCCATGAAGATGATGAACCAAATCGAAGCGGATAAATCTGGTGTTATTAAAGAAATTTTAGCGAGCAACGAAGACGCTATTGAATTTGATCAACCGCTATTCATCATTGAATAAGCCCAACCAGTAAGGGTAATTCCATGTTAGAAAAAGTCGTTATCGCCAACCGTGGCGAAATTGCGCTAAGAATTCTGCGCGCATGTAAAGAGTTAGGTATAAAAACGGTTGCCGTCCATTCGGTTGCCGATCGTAATTTAAAACACGTACTATTAGCAGATGAAACCATCTGTATTGGTAAAGCACCGGCTACTGACAGTTATTTAGATATTCCGAGCATTATCACTGCAGCCGAAGTCACCAATGCTGTAGCCATTCACCCTGGTTATGGTTTTTTAGCGGAAAACGCTGATTTTGCAGAACAAGTTGAGCAATCAGGCTTTACTTTTATTGGCCCGAAAGCAGAAAGTATTCGTTTAATGGGTGATAAAGTTTCAGCAATTAAAGCGATGAAAGCAGCAGGAGTACCTTGCGTACCTGGTTCTGATGGCCCATTAACTGATGATGCTGAACTAAACCTTGCTCATGGTCGACGCATCGGGTATCCGGTGATTATAAAAGCGTCCGGTGGCGGCGGTGGTCGTGGTATGCGTGTCGTTCGCGAAGAGTCTGAGTTATTAGATGCTATCCAATTAACAAAATCAGAAGCGCGCGCTGCATTCCATAATGATATGGTCTACATGGAAAAATTCCTTGAAAACCCACGTCATGTTGAAATTCAGGTGATGGCTGATGGCCAAGGTGGTGCGATTCATTTAGGTGAGCGCGACTGTTCAATGCAGCGTCGTCACCAAAAAGTAGTAGAAGAAGCACCTGCGCCTGGTATTACGCCGGAAATGCGAGCTAAGATCGGTGAGCGTTGTTGCAATGCTTGTCTCGAGATTGATTATCGCGGTGCGGGTACATTTGAATTTCTTTATGAAAATGGTGAGTTTTATTTCATTGAAATGAATACTCGTATTCAGGTAGAGCATCCAGTTACTGAAATGATCACTGGCGTAGATCTAATTAAAGAGCAATTACGTGTTGCTGCCGGGCAACCCTTATCTTATAAGCAAGAAGATATTAAAGTGTCAGGCCATTCAATTGAATGCCGTATTAATGCGGAAGATCCAAGAACCTTTATTCCTTCACCAGGTAAAATCACCCGTTTCCATCCACCAGGTGGCATGGGAGTGCGCTGGGATTCTCACATTTACGCTGATTATTCTGTGCCGCCTCATTATGATTCCATGATAGGTAAATTAATTACCTATGGCGATAATCGTGATGTTGCTATTGCGCGTATGCGTAATGCCTTAAGCGAGTTAGTGATTGACGGTATTAAAACGAATATTGCCCTACATCAAGACATCCTTAACGATCAAGGATTTGTCAATGGTGGCGCTAATATTCACTATTTAGAGAAAAAACTCTCTGAAAGTGAGTAACTCACCATTCTTGATTATTTAAGCCCTGTACTTACAGGGCTTTTTATTGTCTGATTAACCACTGTGCCATGTTGCAACTCGTGGCAATAACAAGCAAAAAATAGTAAAATAACGTTAAGTTTCTGGCAATTTTCCTTAAGCCAGTAGAAATGAGTAGTAAATATGAACGAAATAAACGAAAAGCCACTGCCTCCCGCAGATAGTGAATGTTGTGACAGTGCCTGTAATCCCTGTGTTTGGGATCATTACTATGCTGAGTTAAAAACCTGGCGCCTTAAACAGGTTGAACTGAAAGAACAGGCGGACGAAGCATCAAACGAGCAATAACTAAGCCAAGCACAGCCTCAGTTTTGTACTATCCAGCACGTCACCTATTAATCAAAGCTGTTCGTTATTCATTTACTTCTTTCGTCAACTTATTCATAAGCTGAGAGAGCAATACCACCAACATCGCACACCACATCAGCATGGCAAAAGGTAAGGCACTACCGTCATAAAAATACGCTAAGATTGGCCCGGCTAGTGATCCTATGCCAAAGCGTAACACCCCAATAACCGCAGTAGCCGTACCAGATTCCTGCGGAAATTCTAGTAAAATCAAAGCATCAGCATTTACTGCTATCATCGACAGGCTCGGCATTAAGAGTAATAACGAAATTACGGTATAAACTAAAGGCAATTGCCAATAATTAACAAACACCAAACAAGTAGCAGCAAATAAAGCCTGTATTAGGCCGTAACTCAGCATAGTTCGAGACCCTTTACGAACCACTAGTCTGGTATTGATAAAATGAGCGGTCATTAGGCCCAACACATTGATGGCAAACAGCATACTAAAAGTAAATTCTGATACCTGGTAAACCTTAATATAAACAAAAGAAATAGAGGTGATAAAGGCAAAAAACGCCAAAGAAACCACCATAGAAGTAATCAAATCAAAACGCGCTTTTTTATGCGCGAACACAATTTTATAACGCTGGATAAAGCTAATATTTGCAGATGACAGTTGATGCTCAACGTCAGGCAAGTACACCATTGCCAAGAGCAACACAATCACGCTATAACCAGCCAAAACAAAAAATATCGTTTGCCAGCTGTTGAGTAACAATACGCTGCCCATCGTAGGTGCAACCATAGGCGCTAACATCATGATCATCGAGACATAAGAAAAACCTTTCGCGGTATTTTTACCGTAGCGTTCTCGTATTGTTCCCGGTACGACCACAGTTGCAGCGCTACTGATAAATGCCTGGATAAAGCGTACCCCAATAAACTGATTAATAGAGGAAACAAATGGTAAACAGAAGCTTGCTAGCGCAAAGCCCGTTAGCCCAACTATTACCAGTTTTCGTCGGCTAAATTTGTCTGATAACGGACCAAAAAACAATAACCCTAAAGCATAACCTAATAGATAAACACTTAAGCTATTTTGCACACTCGGAATTTCAGTATTAAATTGCTCTGCAAGTATCGGCATTGCAGGCAAATACATATCAATCGCCAGCGGTGACACTGCGATAATTGACGCCAATAACGGAAGTAGAAACGCTAATGGTAGTTTACGCTGTTCATTACTAAGATCTATGCTATCTGATGATTTCATTAATTATTATTTAACCAGGTTAGGGTTATTTATTAACAGGATATTGATGCACTAATTCACCTAAGGTTTTGATCGCCTTTTCGATAGCTTCACACCAACGGACACCAAAACTAATACGCATATAGTTTTTGTATTTTCCGGAAGGAGAGAATATTTCGCCAGGGGCAAAACTGACCCCTTTTTCAATCGCCTGAAAAAACAGTTCTTTGGTATCAACATGAGATCGACAACGCACCCATAACACACTGCCGCCCCGAGGCTGAGAAATACACACTTCTTTAGGAAAATGCTCAGCGATTAATGCTCGCATCCGCTCACAATTATAACGTAAGGTTTTTCTAAGCACTTGTAAGTGACGATCATATTCACCGCTTAACAAATAATCCGTTAATGTCCACTGCTGCAACATAGTAGTTGAGCACGATATTGCCCGTTTAACTCGCTTAGCTTCTTCCTCATATTTACCCGGAATTAGCCAACCAATACGATAACCTGGTGCTGCAGTTTTAGAAAAAGATGAGCAAGACATCACCAACCCTTTTTCCGAATATAGCTGTGCTGGTACCGGACGTTGTTCTGTTAAGTAGATATCACTATAGACTTCGTCTTCTATTAACGGGATATCACGAGATTCCAACAACTGCACCAATGCCTGACGGTGTTCGTTCGACATCATAGAACCCAGTGGGTTATTGATCGCAGTCGAAAACAAACAAGCTTTAACCGGATGTTGTTCTAAGACTTTAGCTAATTCATCGACACAAACACCATCTTCAGTACAGGTATATACCTCCAGCGCTTTCATCCCCAGGCTTTCGATAAGCTCAATCAAACCGAAATAACACGGTGACTCAACCGCGATAATATCGCCGCGCTGCGCCACACATTGCAAGGCAATTGCAATTGCTTCCTGTGCACCATTAGTGATCACCATATCCTGATGATTCACATCAATACCCAGCTCCTGATACCTTAATGCTATGGTTAAACGTAATTTAGCATCGCCATTTAACGGACCATAACTGACCGCCTTCGCTGAAACCCGGCTTAAAACAGTACGCATTAAACGAGCCAGCGCTTTATCAGGTGGATGGGCATTAACCGGATTAGAGATCCCTAACGCAACCGTATCAGGCAGATGAATCGCATCATAAACCTGTTCAATTAGACTGCGACATGACACTTCTACTGGTTGACAACAAGCCCACTTTGCCGGCATTGGCAATAAAGTTCTCGCCTGTTTTGCTTTCAAGTAATAACCAGATTGTGGCCGGGCACAAATCATGCCCTGACGCTCCAATTCTATATATGCTTGTTTTATCGTAGGAACACTAATTTCAAATTGCTGGCTGAGCTTACGCAAACTCGGCAACTTATCGCCGGGCTTTAAAATGCCACTTTCAACTTGTCGCTCAATAAAATCGATGACTTGTTGATACAAAAATTCTGGTGCTGATTTATCAAGTAATCGCATAAACTGTATAGGTTCTATTTCTATTTTTTTGTATATGTTATTAAAACAAATTATCCGTAAACTGTCTATCAACATACATTAGTAGATATCAGGCTATCAGCCCTAGTGCTAACAACAGCTTTATTGGAGATGACGATGACTTTTGCTTATTTGATTAAACAACTTGTACAACAATGGATTAATGTAATGGCAAATAATCAGTTAGCACAAACACTGATTGTTCAGGAATCGCCATCCATTCCGCTAGCAAAGCAAATTGAACGTATCTGTTGCCTTTCTCGACAGCAAGGGCAAGACTAACGATGAACAATAGCCTGTTATACTTGATCACAGTGCTGATCTGGGGGTCAACTTGGATCGCTATTAATTACCAGTTAGGCGACGTCGCCCACGAAGCGTCTTTAAGTTATCGATTTGGTTTGGCGGCGTTAATACTGTTTGCTTATTGTAAGCTGAAAAACCAATCACTGCGTTTTAATGCTAAACAACACTTACAACTAATTTTGTTTGGTATGACGCTATTTAGCTGTAACTATTATTTGTTGTACAATGCCCAGCAATATATTAATTCTGCACTCACCTGCATCGCGTTTTCCTTAATTCTGTTTGTTAACATTATTAATGCCCGTCTCTGGTATCAGACCAAGATCACCATTCGCGCCTATCTAGGTGGTGCTATCGGTATTCTAGGAATTGTCACTCTATTCTGGCCAGAAGTTCATCAAACAACTTTTGATCATCAGGCAATACTAGGACTCGCTCTTTGTTTTATCGCCACGTTGTTTGCTTCAACGGGTAATATGCTGTCAATGCGCAATCAAAAGCAGGGACTGGCATTATTGCCAACCACCTTCTGGGGGATGTTTTATGGTGCTCTATTTATGGCACTAATGAATATAGTTCAAGGGAAACCGTTCATTTTTTCAATGACGTTCTCTTATATTTCGTCATTAATATATCTCGCAGTGTTTGGTTCTGTTGTGGCATTTACCTGTTATTTAACACTACTCAATAATATCGGTGCTCATAAGGCCTCATATAGCACGATAATGTTTCCAGCGGTTGCTGTGATCATCTCGACATTTGTTGAGAACTTTCAGTGGAGTGGATTTACTTTCTTTGGTCTATTACTGATTTTTATTGGCAATATTATCGTGCTGACCCCGACTAAAATATTACAGAGATTTAACCCAAGATTTTACCAAACGAGTAACACCGCAAAGGTCGTTTAGCACTACCTGCTTTCGTGGAATTGCACTACTGTTGTGCTAATTGCACTGCGACTTGAGGACTCCTTCCCCTCAAGTCGTTTTTCATCCTTTCGCAATCTCGGCTGAAAAAGACGACAAGAACAATAAAAAGTCGCTTAAGGTTGTGGCCATACATAACAGCCATTGAGTTAAAATTTATCCGTTTAACACTACAGATAAGCAGCAATTTATTGTTATAATTAGCAATGAAAGCGAGAGTGAAAGGTTTCAGTTTTCATTGCTATGCTTACTTTAACGCTAAAAAACGATAAACTTTAACGTACCTACTTTTACTTAGTCAGTGTATAGCTGCCAGCAGAAGTAAAAAGAAACAATAACTAATTTACTCAAAAAGAGTATTTCACTAAAGAATTAGGTAAAACCATGCAGCGACTTGCCCCAGCTTTACGTCAGGATAATGTACCTTTAGATTTGATTTCATTAATAAAAACCATTTTAGCAGCGACCAAAGAAATTTCTTTTCGCGTCAGTCAGGCACATTTAGGAGGCTTATTAGGCTCTACCTTAGATGAAAACATTCAGGGTGAAGTACAAAAAAAGCTAGATGTTGTTGCAAATGAATTATTTAAAGATATTCTGCTTGAGTCTGGCTTTGTTAAAGCGATTTCCTCTGAAGAAGAAGACACTTCAGTAGCCGGTGACCCAAACGGCAAGTTTATCGTTTCTTTTGATCCTCTCGATGGCAGCTCCAACATCGATATTAATTCATTAATAGGTACCATCTTCTCCATTCACCAAGCCCCTGAAGACATGGCTGCCGATAATCCGGATATGTTCAAACAGCCAGGTCATAAGCAGGTTTGTGCTGGTTATGTCCTTTATGGTCCATCCACGATGTTAGTAATGACCACAGGTAAAGGCACCCACTTTTATGTATTAGATAGAACCCATGGGGGCTATTTGCTGGTAGAGCGCAATGTGCAAGTGCCTCAGGATACCCAAGAATTCGCAATAAATATGTCAAACCAAAGGTTCTGGCAGCAACCAATGAAAAATTACATTCATGATTTGGTGCTAGGTGAAAAGGGCCCTCGCGGCAAAAATTTCAATATGCGCTGGATAGCAGCCATGGTTGGAGATATTCACCGAGTATTAACCCGCGGTGGTATTTTCACTTACCCTGCTGACAACAAAAACCAGGAAAAACCTTATAAATTACGTTTGATGTATGAAGCCAATCCAATGAGTTTTTTAATTGAACAGGCAGGTGGTTTAGCCATGACTTCACAAGGTCGTATTATGGATATAGAACCGGATAGCATTCATCAACGAGTGGAAGTGATCATGGGTTCGAAAAACGAAGTCGAAACCTGCTTAAGCTACTATCAATAAGTACAATAACTAAAAGCTTCCCCTTTTAGTCACTATATTCTCAAAAGAAAGCTACTTATACTTTAAGTGGCTTTTTTTTATTCATGAAAGTTTGTTAAAATAGCGTTAGTTTACTGATTAACGCCATATGAGATTAAAATATGCCACATTATGTTGTCGGACATAAAATTCCGGATTCTGATTCAATTTGTTCAGCGATTGCGCTTTCTTATCTAAAAACTACCTTAGGTGAAGAGACGGTACCTGCACGTTTAGGTGAATTATCACCTGAGACGCTATTTATTTTAGATAAATTTGGCTTTGAACAACCTGAGCTTAAAATGAGCTATGCAGGTGAATGCTTATATATTGTTGACCATTCAGAACGTACACAGGGCCCTGATGATATCGATGATGCCACTATTTTAGGTATTATCGACCATCACAAACTGGGCGATATTACTACCTCGACGCCATTAGAGTGCTGGATCCGTCCGGTAGGATGTACCAATACTATTATCAAGATGATGTACGATTTCCACAATGTTGAAATCCCGAAGAACATCGCCGGCGCCATGATGTGCGCGATCTTATCTGATACCGTTATCTTTAAGTCGCCAACCTGTACCACCGCCGATATCAAATGTGTTGAGGCATTAGCTGAAATAGCAGGCATTGACGATCCAAAAGCCTTAGGCATGGAAATGTTTAAAGTAAAATCGGCTGTTGAAGGCACACCAATCCGCGACTTAGTATTACGTGACTTTAAAGACTTTGATATGAATGGTAACTTAGTCGGTATTGGTCAGTTAGAAGTGATCGACCTCGCCATCTTTGACAACATCAAAGAACAGCTAGAAGCTGATATCGCCAAGCTTAAAGCCGAAGGTAATCGCCATAGCGTTATGTTGTTATTAACCGACATTATGAAAGAAGGTTCGGAAGTACTAGTAGTCAGTGACAACGATAACTTAACCGAAAAAGCCTACGGTAAAGCATCAGAAAATGGTCGAGTATGGTTAGACGGTGTACTTTCTCGTAAGAAACAGGTGGTACCACCATTACAAGACTCGTTAGCTTAAAAGTTAGTAAGTCAAATTTGAATGAAAGCCCAATAACAAACTTTGCTATTGGGCTTTATTTTTACGAAAATGTTATTAGCACAGCTCTTTCCCTAAGAGCAGATATATGGCTATAACAACTTCAATCAGAATGAACTGGCGATAAAGTTAGAGCGTTTGAAGATATTTCCTAAGCTGCTAATAAAACATTTATTATTACTTGGAACCAGCCCGTAGAACGGGTAGTTTCATCTGTCACGCAACAAAAGTTTCATCAAAAACATTGCGACTAAAACTCGCTTTTATTGTACTTCTGCACTATAAAAAGACATAGGCGCTTTTTAAAATAATTACTATTATATGGATATAAAGACACGGTTCTCGTTAGAAGAGCAGCAACTGGGTTTGCTAGTAAATATTATTCCTTCCGGTGCCATAGTGGTCGACTCACTAGGCAATATATTACATTGTAATCATGAACTTGCTAACACCTTAGGTTATCAACTGGAAGAATTGGCTGATAGCAATATAGAAAAGCTGTTGCCAGAAGAATACCGTAGTAGGCATCAATCACTGATGCAGCACTTTTTAACATCCCCAGCAAAGCGGCAAATGGGGGCAGGCAGAGAACTATTTGCCTTAAAAAAAGATGGCGAAAAAATCCCGATAGAAATAGGCTTAAATCCTATTGAGGTCGATGGTCATACTCTAGTACTAGCTACACTAGTCGACATTTCTGCCCGCCTGCAAGCCAATCAAATGTTTAAAAACTCTGTCAGCCACGCCCCATATGGCGTACTGGTCGTCAGTCAAGAAGGGACTATCTCGTTCGCCAACACCTCATTATGCAGCTGTTTCGGCTATAGCATAGACGAACTGGTTGGTCAGTCAATTGAAATGCTGCTACCGCTGCGTTATCGCAATGGTCATCAGCATTTAAGACAATCTTATACTGAACAGCCAAGCGTCAGAATGATGGGAGTCGGTCGAGATTTAACGGCTCTACACGCTGATGGCAGAGAGTTTCCGATAGAAATAGGCTTAAAGCCGTTTGTTGACGAAAACAACAATAAAATGATCTTGGTTTCACTGGTGGATATTACCACTCGAAAACGCATGGAAAATAAACTTAAAGAGACCAACACCAATCTTGAAGAATTTACTTATGTAGCCTCCCATGATTTGCGCTCCCCTCTGCGCGGCATATCAGATCTTCTGGAATGGATTAAAGAAGACTTACCAGCAGAACGTTCACCAGATATTGATAAAAACATCGACCGTATTTCCATACGAGTCGATAAGATGGAGACTATGATTAACAACCTGCTCTCCTATGCCCGTGCCGGGAATATTCAATCCGATATTCGCTCGATTAATATAAAAGAACTCATCGACAATACCTTAGCACTTTTGGAAATTCCAAAATCATTTAAACTGACACTCGACATTTCAGAAGGTCAAATAAGATCAACCCTGACCCCACTGGAAACCATTTTACGCAACGTGATCAGCAACGCTATTAAGCACCATGACCAGGAAGCAGGCACCATCAATATTGCCTGCCACCGCGAAAATAGCATGTTGCACTTTGCCGTTTCTGATGATGGCCCCGGTATCCCAGAAGCTGCAACAGAGCGGATATTCAGGTTATTTCAAACGGTCACTTCCTCAGAAAGAGGCAACTCCGGCATCGGCTTATCTGTTTGTCGACGTTTAGCAGAAACCCATGGTGGACGCATATGCGTAGAAAATAACAGTCCGGAAAAAGGCGCAACTTTTCATATTTGGTGGCCGCGTTTTATAAGGAAAGATACCCATGATTAAAAACCTCAATATCTTATTAGTGGAAGACGATGATGTTGCCGCAGAAGCTGTGGTCAGAAGCTTATCGAAAGTAGCGCCGAATATCCCTATTGTATTGGCAACTCATGGCAAAGAGGCACTCGATATATTGCGGGCTGATGAAGAATATAGCCCTTTAAAGCGCCCGCTAATTATTTTACTAGATCTTAATATGCCAGTTATGAACGGCTTAGAGTTTTTAGAGGTAGTGAGAACCTCGTCAGATCTGAAAGATTTAGTCATTTTTGTCTTAACAACATCAGACTCAGAAACTGACCGTACTCAGGCGTACTATCATAATGTCGCCGGTTACATGGTAAAGTCTGCTGTTGGGCCGCAATTTTCAAAGCTAGCATCGTTATTACTCAGCTATCAAACAGCTGTAGAAATGACGCCATAAAGCCCTATAAGGATATAGGTATAGATGAATACTAGTGACTTAAAGCTACTTGTAGTCGATGATGACGATGTCGATAGAGAAAAAATACGTCGCTTGTTGAAGCTGGTTGATTTACCAGCTTCCATTGAAGAAGCTTCATCTGTTAAAGACTCTATTGCAGTTATAAAAAATAGTGACTACGACTGTATTATTGTTGATTATCGCCTCGGTAACGAAGACGGCCTGAAGTTACTAAACCAAATTCGTACCCAATTAGATAAAAATTGTGCTGTTATTATTATCACCGGCTTAGGTAGTGAGGAAGTTGCAGCAGAAGCCATGCGTCTAGGAGCCAGTGACTACTTAATTAAAAACCACTTAAAGGCAACTCAACTACTCCATGCAATTTTAAACGCCATTAGTAAAGCTAAATATGAGCAAGAAATTAATGAGCTTGCCCATTTTGACAATTTAACTGGCCTTGTTAGTCGGCCATTATTATTGGACAGGTTAAGACAAACCATTAAACATATTGAAAGACAAGAAAAGCTAGCCGCATTGGCTTTTATCGATTTAGATCACTTCAAACCGATAAATGATAATCACGGTCATGACGCTGGTGATTTTGTTCTCGTTGAAATAGCAAAAAAATTAACTTATACGCTACGTACCAGTGATACTATAGCCAGAATAGGAGGCGATGAATTCGTACTACTGCTAGACGACATTAATGACATTGAGGAGTGTGAAGATTTACTTAAACGTGTCCTATTAATTTTAAGTGTGCCAATACAATTACCTAATGAGTCCTTTGTTAAAATATCAGCCAGTATTGGCGTAACTATTATTCACGATGCTAAATTAGACGCAGATACAATATTACGCCGCGCCGATCAAACCATGTATCAGGCAAAAAATTCTGGTCGCAATAAAATTTCATTTTTTGATCCAGAAGAAGAAAAAAAACAAGTTCAGCTGAGAAAATTACTGACCGAAGTTGGTGCCGCAATAGACAGCAAACAATTTAATTTGTTATATCAACCTAAGATTAACAGCATAACTAATGAATTCATTGGTGTCGAAGCGCTAATTCGCTGGCATCATCCTGAGCAAGGAGTACTTTCACCTAGCTACTTCTCACACGCGTTAGAACATTCAGCGATGGGAATTAAAATAGGTGAATGGGTCATCAACCATGCTCTAAAGCAATGTGCACTTTGGCGTAAAGCCGGTTATAACATTCAGGTCAGTATCAATATTACGCCCGCTCATATTCTCAAAAGAGATTTTATCGATCGCTTACACGAAAGTTTAATTGATTACCCTAAAAGTATTTACTCTCTACTAGAAATTGAGGTACTGGAATCAGTATCAATAGCAAATATTGATGAGGCAGTGGAAGTATTAAGTAAATGCCAAGCACTAGGCATTAACATTGCCTTAGACGATTTTGGTACCGGCTTCGCCTCGCTCAATTATTTAAAACAATTACCGCTTAACACATTAAAAGTAGATAGAGCTTTTATCCAAAATATTAAAACAGATAAAAAAGATGAGGCGATCGTAAAAAGTATTATCGGGCTAAGTAAAGATTTTAACTACCGATTGATTGCAGAAGGTATTGAAACAAAAGCACAATTGAAGAAATTCCAATCATTAGGGGGAGAAATAGTACAAGGCTACTATTATGCGAAGCCAATGGCAGCCGATAAGCTTATTCCTTGGATAATAGCTAAAAACTTCCGTTACAATAAATAAACCAACAAATAAAAACGCCAAGCTCCTTTATTACGGCTTGGCGTTTTTTAATACTTTATTCGCTATCAATAAACGCGTTATACACGCTCAATAATAGTCGCAATACCTTGGCCTAAACCGATACACATAGTTGCAAGTCCAAGGTTAACATCTTGTCCTTCCATCAAGTTCAATAACGTCCCGGTAATACGAGTCCCAGAGCATCCTAACGGGTGACCTAGGGCAATAGCACCGCCATTAAGGTTAACCATATCTTCGGCACGCTCTTCTAACCCTAATGCACGAACACAAGATAACGCTTGAGCGGCAAATGCTTCATTAAACTCTGCTAATTCAATGTCTGCAAGCGATAAGCCTGCACGTTTTAATGCCTTTTTCGTTGCGGGAACCGGACCAAACCCCATAGTCGATGGATCGCAGCCTGCAACCCCCATTCCACGGATTTTAGCTCTAGGCGTTAAACCAAGTTCCTTGGCACGATCAGCAGACATTACTAACATCGCTGACGCTCCATCTGACAATGCTGAAGACGTACCAGCAGTAACAGTACCATTAGCAGGATCGAACACTGGTCGTAACCCTGCTAGCGTCTCGACAGTGGTTTCCGGACGGATCACTTCATCGTGCTCTATTAAAGATAAAGCCCCAATAGCATCGTGGCCTTGGGTAGCAACAATTTCATTAGCCCAGCGGCCTTCTAATGTTGCCTGGTGTGCTCTTTGATGTGAGCGGGCAGCAAACGCATCCTGTTGTTCACGAGTGATGCCATGTTGTTTACCCAATAATTCTGCGGTTAACCCCATGTTGCCGGCCGCACGAGAAATATACTTGCTTAATGCCGGATCAAAATCTACGTCATACATCATAGGCACATGGCCCATATGCTCTACGCCACCAACAATAAAGACATCTCCCTGACCCGCCATGATATTAGTAGTGGCATCATGCAAGGCTTGCATTGATGAACCACATAAACGATTGACGGTGACCGCGCCAACATGTTTAGGGATATCCGTTAATAACTGGGCATTACGGGCAATATTAAAGCCCTGCTCTTTAGTTTGCTTAACATTCCCCCAGATAATATCGTCTATTAATCCTGGATCTAAATTAGGGTTACGCACTAATAACTGTTGCATCAGATGTGCAGACAGTGTCTCTGCACGAACATTACGGAAAACGCCCGCCTTCGAGCGTCCCATTGGTGTACGAATAGTATCGATAATTACGACATCTTTCATGAGAGGCTCCTACGCTTGTTTAACATCAGTTGTAAAATATGATTGGCCTGAGGCAGCCATGGTTCTTAAACCATCGGTTACCTGATAAATTTCACCTAAATGCGCATATTTATCTGCCATAGCAATAAAGTTATCTAACCCTAAGGTTTCAAGATAACGAATTGGACCACCTCTAAACGGTGGGAAACCTAAGCCGTAAATTAACCCCATATCCGCTTCAGCTGCACTATCAACGACGCCTTCTTCTAAACAACGAATCACTTCATTAACCATAGGGATCATTAAGCGGGCAATAATTTCATCAGCAGTAAACTCTTTTTGTTCCACTTGAAACAGATCGTATGCGGCCTGCGCTGCTACTTTGGTTGGCTTACCACGTTTATCTTTACCGTAATCAAAGAAGCCCCCACCATTTTTCTGGCCTAAACGATCAGCCTGATACAAGGCACTAACCGGATCGTTAGTAATTTTAGCCATTCGTGTTGGGAAACCTTCCGACATCACACCGGTACAGTGATCTGCAGTGTCGATACCAACAACATCAAGTAAATACGCAGGTCCCATCGGCCAGCCAAATTGTTTTTCCATCACTTTATCTACCGCAACAAAGTCAGCACCTTCGAGCAATAATTGGCTAAAACCGGCAAAATATGGAAATAACACCCGGTTGATGTAAAAACCTGGACAGTCGTTCACTACAATCGGCGACTTACCCATTTTAGCGGCATATGCAACGACGGCGGCAACCGTTTCATCGGATGTTTCACTGCCACGGATCACTTCCACTAACGGCATTTTATGCACCGGATTAAAGAAGTGCATGCCACAGAACTTATCTTTTCGTTTCACACTTTGTGCTAGCAAATCAATAGAAATAGTAGAAGTATTTGAAGTGACAATAGCGTCTTCACTAACATGACTTTCCACTTCCGCTAACACTGCAGCTTTCACTTTAGGGTTTTCAACTACCGCTTCAACAACAATATCAACATCTTTAACGCTGTCATAACTTAAAGTTGGCGTTATATTATTTAACACACCAGCCATTTTCTTAGCGTTAATACGACCACGATCGGCAAGCTTTGATAAGATACCGGCAGCCGTGGTTAAACCCAGATCCAACGCCTGGTTATTAATATCTTTCATGACAATCGGGGTGCCTTTATAGGCGGATTGATAAGCGATCCCGCCACCCATAATACCAGCACCTAATACTGCAGCACGATCAACAGATTTCGTTGCTAACTTACCAGCCTTTTTCGCTTTTCCTTTAACCACCTGATCAGCCAGAAACAGACCAATTTGCGCAGTCGCAGCATCAGTTTTAGCTAACTTAGCAAACCCCTGATTTTCCAATGCCATGGCACCTGCACGATCTAAACCTGCTGCTGCCTCAATCGTACTAACCGTTACCATAGGCGCGGGATAATGCTTACCGGCTTTAGCCGCGATCATGCCCTTACAAGTGGTAAAAGTCATGACACTTTCAGTTGGTGATAGTTTTAGCGGCTCCAGTTTCGGCTGACGTTTGGCGCGCCAATCCAATTTACCATCTATCGCTTGTTGTAAGGTTTTAAGTGCCGCTTCACGTAAACCTTCCGGTGCGACTACCGCATCTAACACCCCAACTGCTAATGCTTGCTCTGGTTTATGCGCTTTACCAGTCGACATCCACTCAACGGCATTATCAGCGCCAATGATACGTGGTAAACGTACCGTGCCACCAAAGCCAGGCATTAAGCCTAATTTCACTTCCGGTAGCCCGATAGAGCAGGTACTGTCGGCAATACGGTAATCACAAGCCAAAGTCATTTCACAGCCGCCACCTAAGGCAAAACCGTTAATCGCTGCTACGGTCGGCATGTTTAAATCTTCAAAGCTGTCAAATACGTCCGAGCCCGCTTTAATCCACGGCACCAGTTCATCTTCTGGTTTTTTGAACATGTCCAAAAATTCAGTAATGTCAGCGCCAACGATAAAGCTAGACTTACCAGACGTTACCAATACACCTTTTGCCTCGCTGCAATTATTGATGGCAGCTACAATTTCTCGATATTCTTTAAATGTTTCCTGATCAAACTTATTTACTGAACCTTCGGCATCGAACTTAAATTCAACAATACCGTTGTCCAACAGCTCGGCAGAAAGGCTCTTGCCTTGAAATAACATGCCTGGTCTCCTCAATTAAATGTCGGGTGAACAATCGTGCTTTTTTTAACGCGTGTCGATCTTTCAAGTTTGCTTTTTCAGCCAAGCTCATACAGCAAAGCTCAACACGTTCTAATAATAGTTGATTGAGTGTGCCTTGAAAGAAATGGAAAAGCAAATTTTTTAAACAAGCGTTTTAATTAAGCGTATTAATTTGAGTAATTATTAAAGCCAAGCTATTAATAGGGTTAGGATCACAAGTTTTTTGATGATATAAGTTTTGTATCAAGTTCCTATAACTTTAAATGCCAAAGGATATGAATGAGCCGAATACCAAAGTATTTACCAGCACTGCTAGTGGTAACGTGTAACAGCGGCGCTAATTCACTCGATGATATTTTTTCCCTGTCCCTTAAGCAATTAATGCAGACACCTGTCAGCATAGCAACGGTCAGTGAAACAACAGCTTTGACTGCGCCGGCCAGTATTTCGTTCTTAACTCGCTCAGACATCGAAAACTTAGGGGTAAAGTCGCTAGTCGAGCTTATGAACCATATTCCAGGTTTTTATGCGTCCTATAACTCAATAGAGGGCAATGATTCCTACATGGTCAGCCGTGGTCATGCCCAAAAATATGCCAATACTATTTTATTTTTGCTCAATGGTCAGAGAATTAATGAAGACTACACCGGCGGGATCAATTATTTAATACGTGCATTTAAACTCAGTCAGGTTGAACGTGTTGAAGTGATCAGAGGGCCAGGTTCTGCGCTTTATGGTGCTAATGCCTTTAATGGCGTTATTAACATAATCACCAAAATTCAACCCGAATTGACTGTCTCCGCTGGTACACTCAATTCCCGACAGGCCAGCATAGCATGGCAATACACAGTTAATGACTGGGAACTAGGTTTTTCATTCGACAAAGAGCGACAGGATGGCGAAACCTACCGGATGATATTTGACCGTTTTGCCATCGAACAACAAACCTCAGATCCTCATAAAAGCTCACAGGCAATGTTCGCAGTTAACTATCGAAATTTTAAGTGGTTAACGCTATATAAAAACTACCAATTCGAACAGTTTTATCTTTTTCGCCGGGTTAACAATCAGGCCAATCAACTACAGCAGAATAACTTAATTCATCAGCTTAGTTATACATTGAACTTAACTGACGATAAACAGTTAGCTTTTAGTGGCCAGTGGCATCAGGGTCACCGCCGCTCGGTAGCCATGCTACAACCCCAAAATGACGATATATTTGCAGCCGCACCTTTGCTGTTTGGCGAACATTTTTCCTATGACAATAAACAGGCAGGCGTTGATTTTATCTATCCGATCAACGAGATGTTTGAGCTCTCTTCCGGTATTGACTGGAGTTTAAGTAAATTACCAAACGCTGCGATTAAAAGTAACTACAATCTTTACGGCGATCTGGAGTACCTGGATGATATAACGGTTTTTGGTGAGAGCAATCAAAGAATCGTACTCGACACTCGTCGCAAAACACTAAGTGGTTATTTACAGTTACAAACTCATTGGTCGACGAAACTCAGTCTGACGGCAGGGCTAAGATTAGACACCTATAACGACATCGCCAACAGAACCAATCCAAGAGTTGCTTTAGTTTATCAAGCCGATAACCATCATATATTTAAGTTGGCCTACAATGAAGCTTACCGCGTGCCATCACTGGGTGATTTGTATGACGAAGAAAGCGGGCTGGTTGACGGTAACCAAACGTTAAAACCAACGGTATTAAAATCGGCAGAAGTTAATTACCAATACATCAGTAACGACTTCTTTTTTTCCTCCACCCTGTTTGAAAACCATATTTCCGATTTAATTGGTTTTGATACCAGTAACGATATCACCCAATTAGCCAATATTTCTTCCAATCAGACGAGCGGACTAGAAAATGAATGGCGCTGGACTATCAACCCACAATGGCAGTTACATGGTCACTTTAGCTACATCTTCCGTAACCATTCAAAGGTTGATGCAACGGCGATGTTACTCCCTTCCGAATTACTGGCCCCAAAAAGCTATGGACTCTTGGGCGTTAACTGGCAAATTAGCGACAAGTGGCAAAACAACATACAACTTCATTGGCGCAGCCGTATCGATACTTTAACCGATAAACATTCGTTAACTTTACTTAATTTACATAGCCGCTATTTGCTAAATGACAAAAATACCCTTACTTTAACGGTCAAAAATCTTTTGGATAAAGACTATCAGCACGCCACTATCACCACGATAGGCGAAATAGACGATCAGCCATTACGACAATTACCGGCGCGAGGACAACAAATAACCGTTGAATATCAACACAGTTTTTGATCAGGTATCGTGCGTTTAATTAATGGCTATTAAACACCAATTGGTTAAAATAGTTCTTTAACTCACAATAACCAATCGCCATGAAACTCTCCGCAAAACTGAATTCCCCTGAAAACCTGCTTTTAGCGATGGCCTTTATTATGCCGTTGGTTTTTTCTGTCTGGATGGCATTGCTAAATAACTTTGTTATTGAAAAAGCCCAGTTTACAGGTAAAGAAATCGGCATTTTACAAAGCCTACGAGAAATACCTGGCTTTCTAGCATTTACGGCAATTTACCTGCTGTTATTTATTCGAGAACAAAAGTTTGCGTTGGCTGCTCTGGGACTCACCGCCTTTGGCGTAGCAATTACCGGTTATTTTCCAAGTGCTATCGGCTTATATGTCACCACTGTGATCATGTCAGTTGGTTTTCATTATTTTGAAACTATTAGCCAATCACTGACGCTGCAATGGATTGATAAAGACAAGGCAGCCCATTTTATGGGGCGTATGTTATCAGCTAAGTCTATCGCTTCATTACTGGCCTACAGCAGCATCTGGCTGCTGATGGAATGGTTGTCCTGGTCTTATCAGGCAACATACACTTTGTTTGGCGGCTTAGCCCTTACCTTAACATTATTATTAGCACTAAGTTTCCAGCAGTTTCCAATTGAAGCCGAGCAGGAAAAGAAACTAATCTTACGCAAGCGCTACTGGCTATTTTATGCATTAACCTTTTTCAGTGGCGCCCGCCGGCAAATTTTTGTTGTCTTCGCTGGCTTTTTAATGGTTGAGAAATTTCATTATAGTGTTGCCGATATTAGTGCTCTGTTCTTGATTAACTATGTTTTTAATTGGTTATTTGCCGCTAAAATCGGCAAGCTGATCGGCATTATTGGTGAGCGTAAAGTCCTGCGTTTTGAATATATCGGCTTGATTATTTTGTTTATCGCCTATGGCTTGGCTGAAAATGCCACCTTTGCTGCGATCTTATATGTTATCGACCATTTATTTTTTGCATTGGCGATTGCGATAAAAACCTATTTCCAGAAGATCGCAAAGCCAGAAGATATTGCTGCTAGTGCGGGGGTTAGTTTTTCTATCAATCATATCGCTGCGGTCGTCATCCCGGTATTGCTTGGTATGGTATGGCTCATTAACTCGTCTTTAGTGTTTTATGTCGGTGCAGGCTTTGCCTGCTGTTCATTATTGTTATCGCTGCAAATTCCGCTTAACCCAAGTCAAGGGACTGAACTACGTCGAGATGAAGTTTTACCAGTTAACGCACAATAGTCCACTCATTTGACTGCCATCACATGCTGTTGCCATAGACTTTATAGTAACAGCGTTGTTAATGCAGAATTACAGGTATAAAAAAGCTGAGTAAAAATACTCAGCTCTATTTGCGGCAATTTTTCTGCGATTAAAACTTATTTATTAGCTTCTAAGAACGCAAGAAACTCATCGGCAGGCATCGGCTTAGCATAGAAGAAACCTTGTACCTCATCACATGCCAACGACTTTAATTTTGCTTGTTGCTCTTGATCTTCAATCCCTTCAGCAATGACTTTTAAGTTCATCTGTTTACCAAGGTTAATAATAGTTTCTGCAATTATCGCATGTTCTGGTTTGGCAATATCGTTAACAAATGAACGGTCAACTTTTAAACGGTCTAACGGTAATTTCTGCAAGTAGCTCATTGAAGAATAACCGGTACCGAAATCATCCAGCGCTATGCTGATCCCTTGTTCTTTCAATTTAACTAAGGCATCAATCACAACCTGAGGTTCATCCATTAAAATATTTTCAGTGATTTCTAACTCTAATTTACGTGGTTTAACCTTATGCTTGTTAGTTGCTTCCATAATGCTATCAACAAAATTTTCCCGTCTAAATTGCGGGATAGAAACATTGACCGAGATACCAACATCAGTAAATGAATGTTCTTCAAGAACTTTAATTTGCTGACACGCCTGATTAATGACCCAATCACCAATATCAATGATTAAGCCAGAATATTCAGCTAATGGAATAAATACCGCGGGAGATACAAATTGACCATCAGCGGTACGCCACCTCAGTAAAGCTTCTGCACCAATAACTTTGCCGGATTGCAAATTCAGTTGCGGTTGATACCAAAGCTCCAGACGATTATCAGCAAAATCTGTTCTGAGTTGTCTGATCATGCCTAAACGCCACAGGGTCTGCTCTTCCATTTCCTGTTTATAATAGACATAGTGTTCTTGAGTACTTTTCTTCGCTAAATTAAGCGCGATATTGATCTGATTGAGTACTTTAACGCCTCGGGCACCAGCATCTTGCTTTTCACACAAACCAAAGCAAGCATTAATCGGTAAGTTTTGTTCACCAGCCGAGAAAGGCTGAACAAATAAGGCGTTTAATTTTTCAGGATTAACGCTATCTTTTGGTCCAATAATACCAAAGACATCTGCACCAACACGGGCAAAACAACAATCTTCCCCCATTGATTTCATTCGGCTAGTAACTGCCATTAATAGCTGATTACCTAGATCTTGTCCTAATCCGTCGTTAATATCGCTAAAGTGGTTAATGTCAATTAACCCTGCCACCAAATTAGCTTCATCACTTTGAGCAAAACCATCAAGTAAATTAACGAACTCAAGTCGATTCGGTAATTCAGTTAACCAGTCTTTATAAGCAGCATCACGTAACTTCTGAAACAGATGAACATTTTCGTAACCGATAGCAATATTACTTAAGAACACTTCAATTAATTGCTTTTGAATATCACTTAATGCAGC
This sequence comes from Thalassotalea insulae, assembly GCF_030161395.1. Taxonomy (NCBI): domain Bacteria; kingdom Pseudomonadati; phylum Pseudomonadota; class Gammaproteobacteria; order Alteromonadales; family Colwelliaceae; genus Thalassotalea; species Thalassotalea insulae. The sequence goes on along the minus strand of NZ_BSST01000001.1, from coordinate 2,526,865 downwards.
GTTTAAAGTTAAATGAATTACCGCTCGGTAGCCGCCACTGGCTAAATACAGGCTGGCACTATCTTTATTAAAAACTCGTTGTTTTTGCTGAAAACAATTAGCTATCTGCTGCTGAATAGCATCATTTGATAACATTTCCAGTTTCTGATTATTAAGTACAGTAGAAAGACCTTTTTGCCCTAAAACATATAAACTTAAGTCATCAGCGCCGTCGACGATACCTTGACCACGGGCACAAAAAACGCCGGATTGGCTATCACTTAATAAACTTAATTGCGTCAGTACCCCTTCGGCATATTCATGCACTGAGTGCAATTCCAGCAATTCAGCAGCCGCACCAATAATTTTTTCTAAGCCAATACGGTTTTGGGTAACAGTATCAATTTGTTGGTAAGAGCGAATCGCCGCATAAACCGTGGTGACTAATTTACGACGTGTTAATTCGGTTTTAGTCTTGTAATCATTAATATCATAATCTTTAATGACACTTTCTTCCGGCGCGTAACCTGGCTGCCCGGTTCTTAAAACTATGCGAATATCCTGACGTAGCAAGGTTTCTCGAATATGCTTAACGACATTTAGCCCAGCATCATCTGTTTCCATCACCACATCAAGCAAGACTAAAACAATATCAAGATGTTGTTCGATTAATTGACAGGCATCACGGCCAGAATAAGCATGAAGATATTCAAGACGTTTACCTAAGACAACCAAATCAGACAGAGCTAACTGGGTAACAGAATGGATTTCCGGATCATCATCTACGATCAACACTTTCCATGTATCGCCGCCTGAGTCCTCTAGAATCTCGTCTTCATCGCTATCATCGATAAACAAAAAATCATCGTTTGTTTCTTCGGATGCCTGCATATATTCCTCGAAATAAGTAGACTTCAAGCCACTCTATTCATGTGCTGCTAGTAAGAGTTAATCATTATAAATTAAATGCTTTCACTTACATAATAAAAGTGAGTGACAGAATATTCAACCTACAATGTCAATATTCACTCTTTAGTTCAAAGACATGTTATCTATTTGTAAATAATAGGTGAAGTTTATTCAATTGCCTATTTTTTATTTCATCGTGCGTTAACGATAGACAAACTAATCAAAGCAAACGATACTGGATAAATTAATCGGAAATAATATGGTTATTAGGACGTTAGCATGAAAATCACTAAAACTTCTTCCACCACACCAACCACAGTGACGTCGCCTAAAGCCAGTTCGCAAGTTATTTCTGCCGATAAAGTAACTCCTGAGAGTAAAACTCAACACAATGCCAACCCATCTTCCCAGATGCAATTATTAGGGCTGGCGCGACAATTTGTTATCGATGGCGCGTTATTACAAGCTGACAAACAGCAGCCTATTGAAGAACGGGCAAGAAAACGTGAACGACTATTACAATTGCGCAAACAGCAAAACTTAGAAAGCATTATTCATAAATCCATTCAATATTGTTCTGACAGTGAAGTAACCGACCGCGCGGATCAAGACTGGTTTAACAGTTTTACTACTTTGGCAGAAGATGTCAGTAATAAAACCATGCAAGATCTATGGGCCAAAATCCTTGCCGGAGAAATTACCGCCCCCGGTAGCTTTTCACTAAAATCATTGCAAGCATTTCGCACCTTAAGTATTAATGAAGCTAAATTGCTATCCAAAGCCTGCTCGCTGGCAGTAAAAGATCAATATCATAAGAGTATGCGCATCATCTCTGGTGCTTCACAAATGCCAGGTTTGTTTAATTTTTTCAGTAAAGACAGAGAACATAAAATCAATTTAAGCTCGTTTGGGCTGTCTTATTCAGAATTACTGACATTAGCAGACAATCATTTGATATTCATTCAGGAAACGGAAACAACGCCAATAGCGAAGGGCGAATCCATCTCCCTCAATTATAATGGCATGCCATTAACGTTTAACGCAGAAAGAAATAATTGCCTGTTAAGCTTTTATAAGTTTACTCCGATAGGTACCGAACTGGCCCAGCTAATTGCCGACAATGCCAACAATAAATATCTGACTACGATTAAACAAGAGTTAGCAGGTTTATTTCGCATAGCTTAGAAACAAAAAAGCCAGAAGCAAATAACTTCTGACTTTCTATAAAACAGTAATCTTTCGCGCTGCTTAGATACCATCACCATCGGTATGCAGACCACATTCTCGTTGCATTCCTGAAAAGCGGGTTTCACTTTCATCCATACCTAAAGTTAATGGCCGGGTGCTATGAGTATCTCCGACCGAAACATAGCCTTTGTCCCATAACGGGTGATACGGTAAGCCATGTTTAGTCAGGTATTGATGAACATCTCGGTTGCTCCAGTCAATAATGGGATGAACCTTAAAACGACCACGTAAAATGCTAACAACAGACAATCCCTCACGATGGCTAGATTGCTGACGTCGAATGCCGGAGAACCAGGTACCAGCGTTCAATTCAGTTAAACCACGTTCTAATGGTTCAACCTTATTCCGACGATTATACGCTTTTAATGACGTTTCATCCTGTGCCCACTCTTCACCATATTTCGCTAACTGCCAAGCAGCACTTTCTTTCGCACTGTACACTTGTAGATTTAACTTCAATCTATCAGTTAACTGCTCAATAAACTGATAGGTTTCCGGAAACAAATGACCGGTATCAGTTAACAATACCGGAATATTCGCATCCACCTGAGTTAACATATGCAACATTACCGCAGACTGAATACCAAAGCTTGATGACAGAACAAATTGCGAGGGCAAATTCTCCATCGCCCACTCGACACGTTCCGTTGCATTTTGCTGTTCCAGTGATTCATTCCATTGTTCTAACCAGGGTTCTGGCAAAGAGGCAGGAAATCGGTTATTGATCACCGTCCCTGACACCGGCGCACTCACATTAGTCATAGAAATCTCGCTTACTGACTTTAACTTCAGCAATGATCCCGGTGCGAATAACAAAATCACCAAATGCTTCATTGGCATTTCGTTCTGCAACCCAACGGGCAACCAGAGCATCAATTTCAGTCAAAATATCTTGTTCAGATAAGTTTTCTTTATACATTTTTGGCACACGGGTACCCGCAATATTACCGCCTAAATGCATGTTATATTTTCCTGGACCTTTACCCACCAAACCAATTTCCGCCAACATAGCGCGGCCACAACCATTTGGGCAGCCAGTAACACGTAAAATAATACGCTCATCACTGACACCGTGTTGCGCTAAAATGCTTTCAACATCATTCACTAAACCAGGTAAATAACGCTCTGCTTCTGCCATGGCTAACGGACAAGTTGGAAACGCCACACATGCCATGGAATTCTTTCGCTGATTAGATACGCTGTTGTCCATCAAACCATGAGCTTTGGCGATTGCTTCAATCTGCGCTTTATCTTCAGTTGCAACGCCAGCAATAATCAGGTTCTGGTTGGCGGTCATGCGAAAATCCCCTTGATGGATTTTGGCAATTTCTGCAACACCAGTTTTTAATGGTTTACCTGGATAATCTAAAATTCGACCATTTTCAATAAACAGCGCTAAATGATGTTTACCATCAATACCATCAACCCAACCAATACGATCCCCCCGCCCGGTAAATTCATACGGGCGTGACGCTTCAAACATGATGCCAGCACGTTTTTCCACTTCCGCTTTAAACACTTCAGTACCTACACGATCTAGCGTGTATTTAGTTTTGGCATTTTTACGATTAACCCGGTTGCCCCAATCACGCTGGGTGGTCACCACTGCCGCAGCAACTTCTAATGTTTTTGCTAATGGCACAAAGCCAAAATCATCCGCTTTACGTGGATAGGTTGACTTATCACCATGGGTCATGGCTAAGCCACCACCGACTAACACATTAAAGCCCACTAACTTTCCGTTTTCAGCAATAGCAACAAAGTTCAAATCATTCGCATGCACATCAACATCATTTTGTGGGGGAATAACTACCGTCGTTTTAAATTTACGCGGCAAGTAATGACTGCCTAAAATTGGCTCTTCGGTATTTTCACCATGAGCACCTTCGAGTTTTTCACCGTCTAACCAAATTTCCGCATAAGCGCGAGTTTTTGGTAGCAAGTGCTCACTTATTTTCTTGGCCCAATCATAAGCTTCCTGATGAAGTTCAGACTCCACAGGATTAGTAGTACACAAGACATTACGGTTAACGTCACCAGCAGTGGCGATTGAGTCAATACCTATGCTGTTAAGCGTTTGGTGCATTAATTTGATATTTGGCTTTAACACCCCGTGGAACTGAAACGTTTGGCGTGTGGTTAAACGAATTGAACCATACATGGTTTTTTCCGCAGCAAACTTGTCAATCGCCAGCCATTGCTCCGGCTTGATAATACCGCCAGGCATCCGCGCTCTAAGCATAACATTATGTAATGGTTCTAATTTTTGCTTAGTGCGTTCTGCGCGAATATCTCTATCGTCTTGCTGGTACATGCCATGAAAGCGAATCAGCTGGAAGTTATCAGCAGTAAAGCCACCAGTGACTGGATCTTGTAAATCTTGCGCAATAGTGCCGCGTAAAAAGTTACTTTCGCCTTTTAATCGCTCGTTATCAGCCAGCTTGCCTTCAACGACTAAAGGACCATGTGCTTGAGTTGTATCAGTCATTAATATACATCCTTCTGATAACGCTTAGCGTCACGTAAATCTTTTAAATATTGCTGTGCTTGTTCAGCCGTTTTATTGCCTTGCTCTGAAATGATATCCACTAACGCCGCTTCAACATCTTTTGCCATTCGGCTCATATCACCACAGATATATAGGTGTGCGCCTTTTTCTAACCAGGCAAATACTTGTTCAGCACTTTCACGTAATCTGTCCTGAACATAGATTTTTTCTGCCTGATCGCGAGAAAAAGCCAAATCAATTTTAGTTAACAAGCCAGATTTTAAATAAGCCTGCCACTCCACTTGATAAAGAAAATCTTGGGTAAAGGTTTGATCGCCAAAAAACAACCAGTTATCACCTTGTGCATCAGTTGCTTCGCGCTCTTGTAAAAAAGCTCTAAACGGCGCAATACCGGTACCTGGACCGATCATGATCACCGGGGTATTACCGTCAGCCGGTAAACGGAAGTTATCATTGTGCTCAATAAACACTTTGACTTCGCCGCCTTCTTCAAGACGTTTACCTAAAAAGCCGGAGGCACCACCACTGCGGGTATGGCCATTTGCCTGATATTCAACCAAGCCAACGGTTAAATGTACTTCATCTTCCACTTCCGCCTGACTTGACGCAATAGAATATAAACGAGGGGTGATTTTACGCAAAGCTTCGATAAAAGCCTGAACACTTACTTTTGCAGGAGCCGCTTTAACCACATCAACGACTTGATGGTTTGCTGCATATTCACGCGCAGCATTTTTATCAGCCACTAACGCTAATAGTTCAGCATTTTTCGACTGCTCAGCCCAAAAGCTGACAAAGTTCACTGAAGTCTGAGTAATTTCCAGTTTTGAGGTTAGCACTTCTTTTAATGTTAAAGTGTCACCAGACAACTCAACCTGATCATTGGCAGCAAAACCAAGCTCACTAATTAACTCTGCAACCAATTCAACGTCATTTTCAAACCAGACACCCAGTGCATCACCGGCTTGATAAGTTATACCAGAGTCACCCAGATCAATTTCAATATGGCGAACATCTTTATTAGAATCTCGACCAGTAATTTTTTGGCTGACACTAAGTTCTGCAGCATACGGATTCTGTTTGCTATATTGGCTAGCTGCGCCAACCGTAGGCATAGCCACAACATTAGAAACTGCTGTAGCATCGCCCAGCATATCTTTCGCTTTACTGATGATGTCGCTCGACCAGGCATTGGCAGCGTCTTCATAATCAACATCACAATCAACACGCGGCGCAATTTGTTTTGCACCAAGCTTAGTTAAATATTCATCAAAGTCTTTACCCGTTTGGCAGAAAAACTCATAACTGGTGTCGCCTAACGCGAGCACGCTATAGTGCAAGTGGTCTAATTTAGGTGCTTTCTTTGACGATAAAAACTCATGAAATGCAATAGCATCATCAGGCGGCTCGCCTTCACCATTAGTACTGGCAACAATTAATAAATGAGAAACGTTTTTAATGCTTTTCGGCTTAAACTCGCCCATGTTTTTACAGTCAACAGTTAAGCCCTGTGCCTGTGCCTGCTCAGCCAATGCTTTTGCCACGCCTTTAGCATTACCAGTTTGTGAGCCAAATAATATCGTTAACGTAGATGACGCTTGACTGTTCGCGGCTACCGGTAATACTGCCGACGAAGCGCCTTCAGCTTTTGCTGCTAAATAGCCGCTTGCCCAGGCAAGCTGCAGCGGGGAAAAATTACCAATAGTTTGCTGTAGCGACGCCAGCTGATTGGCATCTAACATTGTTTGATTTAAATTCTGTTGATCTGGCAACATAGTGTCAATTCGCCCATTTCAAAATAATGGTGCAAATATAGACGGTCACTAACTAAAAGAAAAAGAATAGAAACGGCTTTTTTATTCCAAAAAGAAATAAAAAATTAACTTCTGGTGTGATATCACTTACTTGGTGAATCTATTCGGGAATGAGAATATTCTCCGATATGCTCATTTCTATGTAATAGCAGAACTTAAAGCTATCTATGCATGAAAGAAAAAGTTAATGAGAATCCCTTTAGTCTATAACACTAAGTTTTAAGGTATATCTACTCGCTTACCATTAATTGGTGAACCTTCGGTGGCACACTGGCCAAACAGTGATATTTATTTCAAAGGAGCATTATTTATTAATACCTTACGACACATAGTGCAAGATGATGAAAAATGGTGGGCTGGCGTTAAATCTTTTACCCTAACCTTTAAAAAGCAAATACTCACAACAGTCGATGTACTTAATTTTTTCAATGATTATTTTGATTACGATTTTGAAAAAACTTTTGACCAATATCTTTATTTTAATCACTTACCTGTTCTGGAAACCCGTGAAAAAGAAAACACAGTTGAATACTGGTGGAAAAGTGATGTTGCTGAATTTGATATGCCTATAGATGTCATTATTGATGGTCAAACATTAAGGCTTTATCCGACGGTAAATAAACAGAAATTTCATTTCAAAAGTCATTATAAAATTGAAACAAATAAGTTTTATATCAAGGTAAACTTAACAAGCAATGTAGATTACTAGGCACTCTATAAGCTTAATTTTCATAACAAAATAACGTCATTCTGTGACATTTTAAAAGCGCTTAGCTTCATTCCCTCTGCCATAGAAATCAGAGATTTGATTGGATAGCCAAAGTCGATAACAAAAACTACAGACAGGTAAGGGGAATAAACGAGATGAAACACAGCAAATCTATTGCAGAGATAAAAAAATCAGCGATTACATTAGCTGTTATGGCGGCGTGTTATGCACCATGGGCCAATAGTCAGCAAATAGAACAAGTATCAGACGAATCTAAAAACAAGGAACAGGTCGAAGTCATTGAAATTACCGGTAGCCGGATAAAACGGACAGAAATGGAAGCGGTAACCTCAGTAATTTCAGTATCAGGCGAAGACATCACCAGCTCAGGCTCTTTAAATATTAACGATTATTTAAATAAATTACCGATCTCAGTTCCCGATTTAGGCGATACCACCAGCAACTTTAACGGCTTTGCCGGCATGGCCAGTCAAAACCTCAGAGGATTAGGAGCAGAACGCACGCTGGTGTTAGTCAATGGTAAACGACATGTGCCATCTTTTACCGGCACAACAATCGTGGACGTTTCGTCAATTCCGGTGCCATTAATTGATCGCATTGAAATTATGACAGGTGGCGCGTCTGCTATTTATGGCGCCGACGCAGTTGCCGGCGTCATGAACATTATCTTGAAAAAAAGTTTTGAAGGTACAGAAGTAAAAGCCTCATTTGGTCAGTCTAATGAACAAGATGGCGAGCGCACGGCTTTCGATATCACTCATGGTCGGGAAGTACTTGGTGGAAATTTGGTTGCCAATTTTAGCTACTATAAAACCAAAGAAATTTTAGCTAAAAATCGCAGTTATGTTGACAATGATATCGCCTATTTAGAAAATCCACTCGACCCGGATGGCACCATTGACGGCGTACCTGATACCACAGTGCAGCAATATATTCGCTTTTGGAATCAGTCTGACAGAAATTTCTTTATCGACGGCAAAGTTTATAAGCAAAACAGTGACGGCACTATTTCACCAACTGCGATGGGACCAGGCGGTATATTAGGCAACGCCAGTGAAGGCTTCTTTGGCGCTTATACCGATGGCAAAGGCTATTATCACGGTGATTATCAATACCAACGCCTGTCTGTACCTTCTGAAAAATTCAATGTTAACCTGACTTATCAAAAAGAACTCGCGAATAATGTGAGTCTGTTTTTAGATGGCAAGTATGCCCGTTCGGACTCCGAGCAACGTTGGTCACCCTATGCAGAATATGGCGGCAATTACCTGCCAACAGACTACCCGTTTTATTCAAGCGAACAATTAAATGAGGTTAACCGCACAGGACAAGGATTAGAGTGGGCCGGTTACTTTCCGGAATTAGGCGAAGGTGGCGCAGATTGGAGCAATTCAATCTACCAAATTGTCGGCCAATTAGAAGGCTACATCAACCAAGACTATTACTGGAGCACTTCGGCTCAATACGGTAAAGCAAAAAGCGATGTGGTTAATTATGGTGGTATTCGCCAAAGTAATTGGGATGCCGCTATCGGCGTATGGGGCACGACATGCGATTCAAGCTGTGTTCCGGTTAACGTTTTTCAACCACTAACAGATGAAATGTTGTCTTACGTGTCATTACCCGAACATACTGACCAATCAGAAATAGAACAGTCTTTATTCACCGCGAATATTTCTGGCCCAATATTTATGCTACCTGCAGGTGAGTTGGCCTTTGCAGCAGGTATTGAATACCGGGATGAAAAAAGCCGTTCAATTCCTTCTGAAATATCGCAAAGCGGTGTAGGCACAGGGAACTCAGTAACCTTACCTGTTGAAGGTTCTTATCACGTCACTGAAGTATATGGTGAACTACGCGTTCCGCTTCTATCAGATCAAACCTTTGCGAAATCACTATCGATAGAAGGTGCAGTGCGCTATGCCGACTATAGTACAGCAGGAGGAAATACCAGCTGGAACATTGGCGCCGAATGGCAACCCATTGATGATATTAAATTTAGGGCTTCTCTCGCTCAGGCAGTTAGAGCACCTAATATCAACGAAATATTTGCCACAGAAAGTTACGGCGGCCAATGGGTTAACGACCCTTGTAGTCCTTGGGGCGTTGATGGCAGCCCTACCCGCACGCAGAACTGTGCAACACTAGGGGCAGACTCAGCCAATATTCCTTATTGGACCTGGGCCACTACCAATAACTCAGGAAACAAAGCGTTAGAACCAGAAGAAGCAAAAACAACCACCATAGGTGCCGTTATCTCTCCGCGCTGGATTGAAAATCTGGATCTAGTGTTTGATTATTGGGATATCGATCTTAGTGGTGAAATAAACTCACTCGGTGTTAATTCCATTATCAGCTCTTGTGTAGATTCTTTGAGCACAGACAATGTATTTTGTGATTACGTCTCGCGCAATGAGCAAGGCCAAATATCGCTGGTAGAAACCACCCAGTTAAACTTATCTAAACATAAAGTCAGGGGCTTAGATATCAACATTAACTATCAATACGATTTTGGCAGTTATGGGCAAGTATATTTAAATACCATACTGTCAAAGCTAATAGAGCGGCAATTACAGTCTGACCAACTTTCGCCGCCAGTAGAATATGTTGATAGCCTTGCCTTTCCTAAATGGCGAGCAAACATTAATTTAACTTACCAATATCAGGATTTTTCAGCAACCTTAACCAATCGCTATATCGATCAACAAAAAACAGACATTAATGCGACAGCTGAAGATAGGCATCCATTATATACCAAAGCCGTGGTGTATACCGACCTTAGCGTGAATTATTGGCTTAACAAACAACTCAATTTTAATTTAGCGATCAATAACTTATTTGATAAAGAAACCCCGCAATTACCAATGGCAAATCGCGGAGGCGCCAGCTATCACTTAGGATATACCGCAGGACTATTTGATACCATAGGTAGATTTGCTACAGTTTCTATGACCTATAAATTTTAAACGCTGACATTGCATTAAATCGCCATTTCTATCTGTAGAAATGGCGTATTTTTACAATTCACCGAGACATAAATAAGTAATGAGCAGTTTTATAACGTCTATCAAAGCAAGTTTCTATTTAATGACCGTAAGGAATATCTTTACGATTTTGTTGATCAACTCAACTTTTGCCCTATTAAGGGCGCTTTATGATATTTATTTATCAGAACAAATTAACTTTGCATCACTCTATACCGCGTTTATTGGTTACTTTAAAGTAATGAATGTTTTTGGTTTCGCACTGGCGTTTACTTACCTATTTTTATCCCGAGGACCTGATGTCAAACTAGACTTATCCCGAATATTGATGATAGGCATCATGTCATTCGCCATTAGTGCCCCTATCGTGTTTTTCATCTTTAACTGGAGTGACAACCAGACACACCCGATAATTCAGGCGCTGGTCTATTCATCCTCGGCTTTTTTATCAACTACCTGGGCTGTGATTGTCATGGCATATGTCCAAAATAGAGAATCACAACCAAAGTTCCAGCTGATCAAACAGAAATACATTGAACAGTTTAAAGTACGTGAGCAAACCGAGTTAGAATTACACCTACTACAAGCTCAGATAGAACCTCATTTTTTCTTTAATACTCTGGCAAGTCTCCATAACTTAATTGATATTGATGCTGAAAAAGCGAAATATTTACTGGAAGAACTCACCGAATATTTACGTTCAACCGTTCCCGTTTTCAGATATAAATTTGTTAAACTGGGGGAAGAAAAAGAAATGCTTATCAGGTACCTGAGCATTCAAAAAGTCAGATTTTCAAATAAATTTGACTTTGATATCCAAATCCCAAAAGAGCTAGAACACTTACCTATTGTGCCAATGTCATTATTAACACTAGTTGAAAATGCGATAAAACATGGCATTGAGAAAACCAATGGCAAAGGAAATATTACCATATCCTGTGCAATGACAAATAAAAAGAATATCAAGGCAATAGTGAGTGATTCTGCAGGACTTTACACAGCAAGCAATAACGGGACAGGCTTAGAGAATTTAAAATCTCGACTGAAAATCACTTATGGTGATGATGCCGCCCTCACGATAAAAGCACTCCCAGAAAAAGAAACACTCGCCGTACTAGAGGTTCCCGTTTATGACTAACGTATTGATTGCTGAAGATGAAGAGATCTTGCGGTTAAGCCTGATCAATAAAATTCAAAAATTTTGGCCTGAAGCAGAAATAATTGCTGTCGCCGAAACAGGTAAAGAAGCTCTGACATTGATGGAAAACCTTAAACCTGATGTTGCATTTTTAGATATTCAAATGGGAGATGTCTCAGGTCTTGAAGTAGTATGTGAAGCTCAACACAGTTGCCATGTAGTATTTGTCACCGCATACGATAAATACGCGATCCAAGCGTTTGACTCAGGTGCTATCGATTATTTGCTGAAACCTTATTCTGATAGCCGGCTTAAAAATTGTATAGAACGATTAAAAAGCCGCTTAACTGATCTACCAATTGATATGTTCAATATATTACAGGGCTTAACGAAGAAAACTTACCTTTCAAGATTAAGAGTACAAATTGGCAATAAGCTTTGGCTGATTCCAATCAACGATGTTATCTACTTTAAAGCATGTGGCCGATATATAGAGGTTGTCACCGAAGAACGTACTTCATTATTGAAACTTCCATTAAAATCAATCATACAGCAGCTTGATCCAGAGTATTTTTGGCAAGTTCACCGCAGCACTATTATTAATATTAATCTACTCGATCATATTCGAAATAGCGAAAGCGAGCAGATGTTTGCGGTGATGAAGCATATTGATGAACCAATTAAGATCAGTAGAAGTTTCACCAATCAGTTTCGAAACTTAGGAAATGATTGTTAATGATCTATAAATACCTCTGTGTACTCTTAACATTACTAATAGCAGGCTGTTCTTCTTTAAACTCATTGAATCAGTTGTCAGCCCCAATAACCGAGCAATTACTTCCAATATACAGCGAATACTATCATGTAACTTTTACCTCAGATGCTCGTAAGATTGTGCCTAGTCACTGGCCAATTAGCTATCAAATACTCAGAGAAAACGATCGCAAAAAACTAGATAATTACCTTAATATTTTTGAACAAGAATTTAGCAAAATGCCTGCTGAGTTAATTACGTTGTCAAATCTGAAAACGGTTATTTTTGTCAAAGAATTATACGTTGGTGAGCAATATAGAGCGGCAGTACCTGACTATATTAATGAAGTACTTTACTATGATATTAATGCTAAAAATGAAGGATATGCCCGACGAGTCATTCATCATGAATTTTATCATATGCTGGAACAACAACTGTTTGGCAGCGCTTATTACAAAGATCCGAACTGGCAAAATTTGAACGTCGCAAACTTTGCCTATGGTGATGGCGGACATAATGCTAGAAGCAGTAACGTTTCCTTATTTACCAACCCTTACCCGGGCTTTGTCAACGGCTATGCAATGTCAGGTCTTGAAGAAGATAAAGCTGAAATCTGGGCGGTATTATGGCTTGATCAATATTGGCAAAAAACCTATCCGATGCTAAAACATGATTGTATTCTCGCCGATAAAGTAAATATGCTAATCACACAATTATCTGAATTTGCACCTTCTATCAACAGTAATTACTTCCATTCCCGATTTAACCCATACCTGCTAAAAAACAATTTCCGTTGCAATCAATGAACAAACTGATTGAATGACGATTATTTTTCAACCTTTCATTACATTGTTGATTTCTTTTTTAATCGTTATTTATCAAGCTTTAGGATAGTGTCATAACATAATTTATACAGGTGAAACTGATGTTAAATAAGCGAGATCAGATAGCTTCAAAAAACAGTAAAGCGCAAGAAACTAATCATTTAACTAACGAGCCAATAATCAAGCAATCAAAAACAGGCAATAAACAAAACGAACCGTCAGATTACAATCAATACGATTTTCACTTTATCTTAGGTTATCACTAGTCACTATAAACAGTGAAGCAACAACTTTAAGTGCAAATTAGAAAATCATTCACGCATTACATAAGCCACCAGACGCTCCAAAAAAAAAGGGTAGCAAAAAGCTACCCGAAAAAATTGCTCGTTAATGATTTTAAATTCGATCATTAAATCGCAGCCTGATTGTCCTACCAATTCACCAGAGAGTTCACTTCTATTCAGACAACTATTAATTACATCTTGCCACCATCCTTGAAAAACTTTGCACAAATGTAATTAGTGGCAAAACGATAATGACAAAATATTCACTATTTTTGAATAAATAATTAAATATAGCTTATAACCTTTGGTTAATTAATGTTCGGGTTAATTAACCATCTAACACTTGTTCAACAATATAATCTGCAATCGATAAACTTGAGGTTAAGCCTGGCGAGTCGATGCCAAATAAATTCACTAGCCCTGGCAGGCCATGCTGGCTAGGCAGCTGAATATTGAAATCACAAAAGCCGTCGTGCTCGCCCTGTAATTTTGGCCGAATACCTGAATAAGCTGGTTGCAATTTCTCTTTTTGCACTCTCGGGAAATACTTTTTCACCGCCAGATAAAATTTATCACGTAACTGCTCTGGTACATCATAATCCAGAGTCTCTAGATATTGAGTGTCGGGACCAAATTTGAGCTGACCACCGATATCTAATGAGGCATGAATCCCTAAACCATTCGCTTCAGGTATTGGGTAAATCAAGTGACTGAACGGGCTGGCACCTGAATAAGAAAAATAATGACCGCGGCAATAGTGCAATTTAGGGATCAAAGCACCGGGCATGGCTTTTATATTTTCTGCCACTTTAGTGCTGTGTAAGCCACCACTATTAATCAATAATTTAGTGGTCAGTTCAATTGATTCATTCACGCTTAATAGCTTTACCCTAAACCCTTTCTCATCAAAATCGGCCGATAACAGTTCAGTATGAGCAACATATAACCCACCTTGATGTTCAAACTGGCCAAGCAAGCTTTGCATATAACGGTGAACATCAATAATGCCGGTAGAAGGCGAGAATAACGCGGCAGACGCAGACAATTCAGGCTCTATTGTTTGTAATTCTCGTTGTGAACGCCACTCCAGGTCGTCAACACCATTATGTTCGGCAATAGCGATTGTTTTATTAAGAAACACTTCTTCATCTGCATTATGGCCCACTAACAATTTTCCTAAACGTTGATAGGGAATATGCATTTTTTCACAATAATCATATAGTGCGAGTTTACCTTGTACACAAAGTTTCGCTTTTAAGCTCGCTTGCGGATAATAGATGCCAGCGTGGATCACTTCACTGTTACGACTGCTGGTTTCTTCACCAAAATGAGCATTTTTCTCAATTAACAGTACTTTTTTAAATTGCTGTGAAAACTTGGCCGCAATCGCCAAGCCAACGACACCAGCACCGACAATAACAACATCAAAATGATCCATTTCTTTCCAAACATCAGCGACCTTAGTTTAAGTATAAGCTTAAGCATATTTTTATTTCGTGATTAATGCTATAAATTGTCAGCCAAAATGATGAGACGTGTTATGAAAAGACGGTTATCTTTATTATTACTGCTATCGATAAGTATATTATCAACACCAAGCTGGGCACTAGGAAAACTTGGTCATCAGCTAGTGTGCCAGCTAAGCTTCGAACTACTACCCCCTGCTAACCAGCAAAAAGTGATTCAGCTATTAGCTACGCTGCCAGTAAAAGATCAGGCAGCAATTAATCGCTATAACCATCAACCGAAAAATCAGATAATCAGCTTTGCCGATAGTTGCACTTGGGCGGATGCAATAAAAAGAGAAGATAGTTTTGCCCGGTTTAAATCTTGGCATTACTTAAATGTGGCTAGAGAACACACCGGCATTAATGAAAATTCCTGCGAAAAAGACTGCCTCACTCAGGCCATTTCTTATCATCAACAACAATTAATCAAAGCACAAGACAAGTATGAAAAAGTCGCAGCTTTAATGTTTTTAAGCCATTGGCTCGGCGATATTCACCAGCCGCTACATGTCAGTTTTGCCAGCGATTTAGGCGGCAATAAAAACAAGGTGATACCTGCGGTCGGCCGTTGTGGCAATTTGCACTGGTACTGGGATGAGTGCTTACTTTATCCATTAAATAAGCCTGAGGAAAACTTTGATTACTCCACCTTTAAGCACTCACTTTACCGTGGGCTCAAAACCGCATTGAGCACTGCGCCGGTTAAACAGTGGCGTCACAGCACTATTATTGACTGGGCCAATGAGTCATTGACGATAGTTAGAAGTGATGCGCTGCAGTATTGCCATAATAGCGGCGAAGTTTGCCAATCAAATCAAGACCAAACGATTAAATTAACCAACGACTATCATCTGAAATACCAGGCACTGTTAAAACAACGTATGATGCAAGCTGCGGTGAGGCTCAGTGAAGTGCTAAATAACAGTTTATAATGCTAGCTTAAACGCAGCTATTCGTTCATGAGTCCGCGCTAATGCCAGCAATGGATGCAGGTACTTAGTTTTAAAAAACTGACCGTGCATCCTCGGCTCTGGCATCCTGCTTCTCTCTATCTCCTGCATCCATGCAGTCGTGCACATATGCGCTCCTGTCCATCCATGAACCCGCGCTATACCGTGCATCCTGCACATAAAAAAACCAGCGTAATTCGCTGGTTTTTCATTATAAGATTAACGCAAGATTATTGAGTAGCTGCGTCACCAACTTTAGCTGGCTCTTCCGCTTTTTGAATTTCTAATAATTCAATTTCAAATTCCAAGACTGAATTACCCGGAATACGAGGTGGGTTACCATTTGGTCCGTATGCTAAATCAGAAGGAATAGTAAACTTGAATTTAGAACCCACTGACATTAACTGAACACCTTCAGTCCAGCCAGCAATAACACGGTTTAATGGGAATACTGCCGGTTGATTGCGGCTGTATGAACTATCAAACTCTTCACCGTTTAAGAATGTGCCACGATAGTGAACTTTTACCGTATCCGTTGCTTGCGGTTTTTCACCTTCGCCTTCAGCAAGTACGACGTACTGAATACCTGATTCAGTTACCTGAACGCCTTCTTTCTTGGCATTTTCTTCAAGGAATTTTTGCCCTTCAGCTAAGCTTGCTTCTGCCGCTTTAGTCGCCGCTTCTTGTTGCTTAGTTTTCATGCTTTGCTCTAAATTCATCATCAAAGCTTGAATTTCTTCTTTTTCAATTACTGACTTACCCGCTAAGCTGTCTTTAAAGCCACGAAGGATCAAGGTTTGATCTAAGGTTAAACCAAGTTTCTCTTGCTCAGACAAATTACGTTGTGTGAACATACCGATAGATGCCCCTAACCCATACGCTTGTTTTTGCACTTCTGTGTCTAATACTGGCGCTTTTTCTTCTTGTTTTGCTTCTTGTTGGCAACCAATTACTGAAACAAGAGCCATTGCCACTAAAGTGGGTTTAAACAATTTCATTTAATTCTCCGTTAAGGTTCTTTTGATCTTTGATAAAATAACAAAGTTACTGTGCGATACACATGTGTAAAAAAAGAACTTATACTAACGGTAAATGTGAGCTGATAAAAGCATAAAATTTTGACTATTTGTAAACAGAAACGATATTCAGTCATTTTAGTACTACTCTGTTTATCTTTACTTGCCTGCCACCCCGCAGGACAAAAGCCGGTGATCCGTTGGCAACATGCGGTTGAAGGGGCTTATGCGGCTAATATTTCCAACGATGGAACTTTAAGTGTTGTTTCGTCAATTCATCACGGTATCAGCTTATGGGATATCGAAAATAATGCATTAAAATTCAACTGGTCTCAGCAACAAGATACCGCCGATAATCTAGTGTTAGCCGCCGATATTGCTGACAATAACAGCCATGTATTAACCGCCAGCAGAACTAATTTTTCTCTGTGGAATACCACCACAGGAAAATCTGAAGGCTACTGGCAAATCGGCAGCTCCAATATTCGCGATATCGCCGTTGCTAATAATGGTAAATATATCTTAATTGGCAAAAGTGACGGTAAAGTAGTGCACCTTGCACCAAAAACAGGTCGTCGAATCGAATTCTTAGGTCATCAGGAAAAGGTCAATTCCGTTGATATGCTACCTAATGGCCGCATCGCTATTTCAGGTTCAAACGATTTCGTTGCTTACGTCTGGGACACCGAAAGCGGTCAAGTTATCTACCGGTTTAATCACCCGAGTCGGGTCACTACGGTAGCATTAGACCCGAAAGGCCGCTACGCCTTCAGCGCCGACAGCAAAAAATCAGCAAATATCTGGGACCTGACTAATGGTCAATTAGTCAGCCAGTTAAAATACACCAACCGCCAAGAAGTATTTAGCGCAGTGGGCTTCTCCGCAGACGGTCAATATTTAGTTACTGGCGCACCATCACGTAAAGTGAGTATCTGGGAAGTAGCAAGTGGCAAACGCCTTGACAGTTGGCGAGTAACTCCCCGCGATGATATTCGTCCCGCCGGGGCAGTTGTTTATAGCGTCGCTTTTAGCGATAATGGCCTGATATTAACTGAATCATCATCTGGATATGCAGAATCATGGCGAACCAGTCTTCCCTGACAATAGAACAGCTAGAACAAAGTATTGAAGCGCTTGAATCAAGAAATGCCTTTCAAGACGATGTTATTGAACAATTAAATCATGAACTTGCAGTGCACCAAGAAGAAATTACTAACCTAAAACTGCAATTAAAGCTTATCGCAACCAGACTTAAAGAAGCTCAGCCAAACATGTCAGATAAGCAAGAATTAGAACCACCTCCGCCACACTATTAATTCACTACTAGCACGTGTTTATTTGCCAAGCTTGTTTAAAATCGGCAAATAATCACTGCTAATGACACAACTTAGCGATATTTTAAGGCTTAAAAACCCCTATCACTTGTTCGTGCTGGCGTGTTGCTTTTTCAACTTGCTCTTCTGGCTGAGTCATCTGTTCACCACAATTAACACAAGTGACAGTTTCGACATCATTTTCTTTTGTTAACGCCATAGTGTCCATTGCCTGACATTTAGGGCACACCGCACCAGCTATAAACCTTTTTTTCACAACTATTCTCAATTTTAATTAATCTGAGTCAATAGCGATATTTTACCTTGAATAACAACCTAAGGAAAAGCGACAATAGCGGCGTTTATCAATTATCAGGATTTTTCATGATCACCGCAGTCGACCTAAGCTTAGACCGAGGCATTAAAAACTTAATTAGCCGTTCAAGTTTTACTATCCACCCTAACCATAAAGTGGGCTTAGTTGGGGCAAATGGCTGTGGCAAGTCTTCTTTATTTTCCGCATTATTAGGACAGCTGCAACCTGATGCCGGCGAGCTATCAATGCCGTCTACCTGGAAAATAGCAACGGTTAAACAAGAAACGCCTGCACTAGAAAAATCTGCATTGGAGTATGTCATTGATGGTGATCAAGAATTTCGTGAGTTAGAGCAGCAACTGACAGAAGCAAGAGCTAACAACGATGGCAATTTAGAAGCAACACTGATTAATCAGATAGATATCATTCATGGTTACAGTCTGCCCGCTCGAGCTGGCGAGTTACTGCATGGCTTAGGCTTTTTGCAAGAACAACTTGGTCAACCGGTAAAAGCATTTTCCGGTGGCTGGCGCATGCGATTAAACTTAGCTCAAGCACTGATCAGTCGCAGTGATTTATTGTTGCTGGATGAGCCGACTAACCACCTCGACTTAGATGCGGTTATTTGGTTACAGAACTGGTTGAAACGTTTTACCGGTACGCTAGTATTAATTTCACATGATCGTGATTTTCTTGACGATGTCGTCAGCCAAATTCTTCATATCGAACGACAAACCGCCAAACTTTATAGCGGTAACTATAGTTCGTTTGAACGCCAGCGAGCAGAGCAATTGGCACAACAAGATGCCCAATATCAAAAACAACAAAAAGAAGTGGCTCATTTAACCGCTTTTGTCGATCGCTTTCGCGCTAAAGCTAGTAAAGCAAAACAGGCACAAAGTCGATTAAAGCGCTTGCAAAAATTACCGGATTTAGCACCAGCACATGTCGATAGCCAGTTTACGTTTAGTTTTGAAAAGCCAGATTATATGCCTTATCCGCTTCTGTCATTAGAAAATGCTAATTGTGGTTATAGCCAAGATATTAAAATACTTGATCAAACCAATATTTCCTTGGTACCGGGAAGCCGTATTGGCTTACTCGGTCGCAATGGCGCCGGTAAATCAACACTAATCAAATCGCTGGCTGGCGATATACATATACTCGATGGTACTCGTTATTGTGCACAGGAATTACGTATCGGTTACTTTTCTCAACACCAGTTGGAACAACTGCATATGAGCTCGAATGCGATTGAACATATTATTCGTGCTAAACCTGAATTTGGGGAGCTTCAGGCCCGCACTTTTTTAGGACGCTTTGGCTTTAGTGGCGATCAGTCATTATCAGCAGTCAATACGATGTCAGGTGGAGAAAAAGCACGACTGGTACTAGCACTAATAGTATTAGACAAGCCACAATTGCTGCTGTTGGATGAGCCAACCAACCATTTAGATCTGGAAATGCGTCAAGCGTTAGTACTGGCATTACAGGAATTTAACGGTGCAATTATTCTTATCGCTCACGACAGGTACTTATTAGAGTCCTGCGTCGATGAATTTTATTTAGTCGCTAACGGTAAAGTCAGCGAATTTTCAGGTGATATTGATGACTATCAGCAATGGCTTAACGACGATAAGAAAATCAACATTCAAGGCGATAAAATAACTACCTCAGACACCAGCTTGGATAAAAAGCAACAACGCAAACAACAAGCAGAGTTAAGAAAAAAAGCTGCGCCATTAAAAAAGCAAGCTCAGCAATATGAGCGAAAGGTTACTCAGTGGCAACAGGAACTAGATCAAGTCGAGCAAGTACTGGCGGACACAGAGATCTATCAAGAACAACATAAATCTCGCCTGTCGGAATTGTTAAAACAGCAAGCAAAACTTAAACAGAAAATCTCAGAGAACGAAACGCATTGGCTTGAATTAGAAGAACAAATTGAAGAAATAATGTCACAACATTAACGTAATTTTTAATTCCCTTGCTACACTTAACAATATTAAACTAATAATTAACAAAATAATTAACGACTTGGGTGCCCCATGAAAAGATTACAACGAGCAGTACTGGTTCTTGCACTAACTTCAAGTGCATCAGTTTTTAGTTTTGACGGTGATTTAGAGTTAGGTATTTTTCAATTAAACCGTGGTGAGTTTAAAGCAGCGATAGCAGAATTTGAACCACTGTTAGCAGAACAATATGCCCCGGCGCAATATCAAATGGCAATGATCCATTTAAACGGCTGGGGTGTGAAAAAAGACCCACAAAAAGCCTTTGAATTATTAACTTTAGCGGCAGCCCAAAATTACCCTGACGCATTATTTTCTCTATCGGTGATGTACAGTGAGGGAGAAGTTGTCGATAAAGATCTAAAAACGGCTTTTGTGCTAATGGAAAAGGCTGCCAATAAAAATTTAGCCAGTGCACAATTTAATCTAGGAGTGATGTATGCCGATGGTATCGGCGTCAATAAAAATTCTAAGCGTGCAGTCACCTGGTATAAGAAAGCGGCCAGACAGAACTATGCGTTAGCACAATTTAATTTAGCACTGATGTATTTTGAAGGACGTGGCGTTAAGAAAGATCTTAATATGTCTTACGTATGGAATTATATTGCCGCTAAAAGTGGCTATAAGCCAGCTGAGAAAAGTAGAGACATGGATGAACATAAACTCAGTATTGAAGACATCAAAACAGGTCGAGAGCGCGCAGAATCACTCCATGAGCAGATTCTTGAACAAATAGACTTAAGAGCGAAAAAAGCCAGTCAAGCGAGTTATTAAATCAATATCGGCGAATTTATCACAGAATATTGATCTGTATCATTTCGTCCTTGCTTATCAGGTATAAAATAAACCCATAATTTATGTGGAATATATCTGAGGCGTGTTGACTTTGCTGTTTGATTTTTGTTCATGCTAAACAAAGTACTACAAAAACAACCATGAAAGATCAACATGCCCTAATTAAGCAAGGGGTTTGTCATGAACGTTTTCGATATGTTAATCAATGATCCTGTAGTGTTAATCTCATTCATCGGTTTAGCAATTGTCTTAGGTATCTGTGGTTTTTATGTTTATTACTTTTTAAAAAATATTGAAAACAGTCATTAACTAATAACCAACTTTTTATTCAATATGAATTGAACAGGATTAGCTTCAATTTATCTAACCTGTTCATATCTAACATTGTTTATAATGTGACCAAATTTGTGTTTTCTGCTATACTTTACGCCGCGTGTATAAGTGATAAGTAACACTTAGCATTGTTTAAAGGGGTACATTATGGCTTTATCTATTAATCAATCTTCTCCAGCACTAAGTGTTATCGATCGACTTAGCAAAGAGCGAGAGGAAAAAGACGAAAAATTAGCGTCTGGTAAACGTATTAATAGTGCTGCCGATGATGCTGCGGGTCTGCAAATAGCCAGTAGATTGACTTCGCAAATCGATGGTTACCAACAGCTTAGTTATAATGCCCAGGATCAAGTTAACACCAATAATGTCCAGGAAGGACAGTTATCTTCGATTTCTGAAGGGCTACAACGAGCCAATGTGTTATCCATTCAATCAGCGAATCCTTTAAGTGATAATAATGCTATTCAGGGTGAATTTGACCAAATCACAGAACAAATCAACACCGTAGCCGGCGAAGCATTAGGCGATCCAAATTTCCTTGCTGGCCTTGATGCTAGTGATCCTGAAGCAACACAAGCTGCACTAGAAACGGCGCTTACTGCTATCAATGAAAACGCTGCGGCTTTAGGTGCAAATAGTAACGCCCTAAGTAGCCAGTCTGTCAGTTATGAAACCACACGAGTCAATGTCTCGGCATCACGTTCACGTATTGAAGATACAGATTTTGCTAAGACAACCGCAGAGCAACAACAAGTTTCCACGTTATTACAAACAGCAATTATTAATAAAAAAGACGAAGATTCCCGTAAGGGCTTGTTGATCAATCAATTGATCTAGTCAGTAAGTACAGCTAAAAGCCTACAACATGTAGGATTTTTCACATTAAAATAACGCGGAAGTCAGTAAAAATAACTGTTAGAAACGCATTATTTATGCGAAGCTGAGCTTAAGCATTCATCCGTTTAAATAACGAAATCTTCACTATGTTGATCCCTTACCAGTCACTGACAGCCGATACCCTCAATGCCATTATCGAAGCCTTTATTTTACGTGAAGGGACAGATTATGGAGACCATGATGTTGCTTTTGAAGAAAAGATTGCACAAGTCCATCAGCAACTTGTGCAAAATCAGGTAGTTTTGGTGTATTCAGAACTGTATCAAACCGTTAATATTTTACCCGCTGAACAATTCAAATCCCAACAAATCACTCACGAGTAAAACTTAAGGTAAAACTAACTGGTACGGTATGACTGATACTGGGTAGCTTAGCAAGCTCCATTAATTTATTAATACCAGTTACTAGTTCAAAGTCCTGCGCTTTAATTAATAGCGGAGCCAAACTGGTAACTAAAAAGCCATTTGCCATTTTACTCACTAAAACTTCAACGCTAACGGCCTGAGTCTGACCATGAAGCTCTATCTTGCCCTTTAGTGTTAACATTTGACTGCTGTCAGAAGTTAGTTGTTGCAGTACC